>CAYRYU010000026.1:9288-76152 GCA_964428355.1 uncultured bacterium | reverse complement strand
GGGATTTGTTTCCGGTCATGGAAAAAGGATATCACAAAGCCTTCCCTTTGCGTAGAGCGTCAGGGAGCCGCCGCTGGGAGCCGACCCGCACGATGCGGGAAGTGGGCGTTTGCAGCCCGGATGGCGCATCGCAAACGACCCGCCCGGGTTTGGTGGTCCCCGAACCCTGATTTTTTGGGACTCCCAGGTCGTTGCCCGGGAAGTGGCGAGTTGGAAACGCTTTGATTCCGATGATTTCAGAGGGGTTGCCTCCTTAAAACGGCTTTGGGGAGATCCCGAAACTAAAGGACCTTGACTTTTCGGGCGAATGCTGCTATTTTGCCCACGGTGCTTCCGCCGGGATGGCGGAATAGGCAGACGCACCGGACTTAAAATCCGGTGGGGTAATACCCGTGCCGGTTCAAGCCCGGCTCCCGGCACCATGTTAGTTAACGTAGCGGGGTGGAGCAGCCTGGTAGCTCGTCGGGCTCATAACCCGAAGGTCGGCGGTTCAAATCCGTCCCCCGCAACCGAAATTCAGGCCCCCTCTCTCGGGAGGAGGCCTTTTTTAGGCAAGGTAGCTCAGCTGGTCAGAGCACACGGTTCATACCCGTGATGTCGTGGGTTCGATTCCCACCCTTGCTACCGGCTGGACCACCCGAAAGCGGCATCCGAACACGGACTGCCGCTTTCGTGCTTCCGGGACTGCCTTACCGCTCCCTGATTTTCCGATATCGCGTCAGGGCAACCGGATGCGGGACGCCTACTTTTTCGCCAGGGTTCTTTCTTTGATCACCTCAAGGATCCGGGGGGCCAGGTTGGCGGTGTTGGCACGGACGAATTCGCTCCACTGCAGGAAGTGGTCCCTCGAGTACCGGAAGTTGGCGACGCTGGCATATCCGGTGAGACCGCCGACCGCGGGGCTGTGGGGATCGAAGTTGTTGAAGGGGGGCTGGAGGGCGGTGTTCTTCATGTTCGGGATGTAAAGCACCACGGGCACATTCCGCTTCTTCGGATCCCCGAAAATGTTGAGATTATCGTGGCCAAGCTGGCTGTAATCGATTTTGGGGAAGGGGATGCCCCTCTGATTGAGGTATTTCTCGGCAGCCCTCAGTGCGGGAGCGGCATCGGGAGCTTCATCCCCCATGTCCAGGGCGATCAGGATGTCCGGGGTCCGTTCAGGCCGCAGAAGCGGGTAGAACGGAAGACACGCCTGCATTCCGGCATCCGCCATCTCGATAATCGGTTGTTTCCTTGCCGAATTGGGGGTCTGCGAAAGACCGAGCGCCCAGTTGAGGACCTGACCGCCAGGGATGATCGCGGTCTTGCGAACGCCTTCCTCCGAAAGACCATATTTCTGGAGGATCGGAGTGACGAGCGCCTTCAGCAGCATCCCTTCCTTTGAACTCTGGGGAAAGATCCTGTCGACGATATCCTGGACACGGAGGGCAAAAGCCGACCCGAAGATTCCCATTCCGAAACCGAGGCCGGGTTCGGGGCAGTTCATCTGGGAGGTTCCATTGGAAAAGGGGCGGTTCCACGCCCAGGATGGAACGAACGCCTTGAGAAAGTCGCTTCCCACCTCATAAGGAGTGAACTCGAACCATGCGTAGTTCGAATCGGGAGAGATGTTGTTCGACACCGCGGTGAAGATGGGGAACGGATCTTCCGCCCGGCTGATCCGCGGAATCATCAACGAAAGACCGTCGAACTGGCGGCTGTCTCCAAGGTCGGAAAGAAGTTTGCGCGCCAGGAGGCTTCCATACAGGTCTATGCCCGTGATCGGCTGGCCCATCTTGTCCTTGAGCATCAGGTTGAGGATGATGGACTCCGCCTCACTTTTCGTGATGGTGGGAGAGAACAGGTCCTGCTCCACCTTTGCGGCGAGGTTCATCCGGAAACGGCCGATGTCGTCCTTTCCCATGAGCCACGGACCCACGGCCCAGGTCGACCCGGAGAGGGTCGCGAGATACATGGTGACGTCGAGAATCCCGGTTTCATCAGCGCCCATCAGAAAGCCGCAGCAGCCGATCATCGCCCGGTATCCCCCACCGCTCACCACCAGCCCGATCACGGGAACTTGGGAATCGGAAATCTTCAGGCCGAACTTCTTTTCCAGTTCAGGGCGGATCCGTCGTTTCCGGTTCGTACGGAACTCCATCTCTTCCCGGCAAAGGGCTGTTCCCACGCGGACAGTGGCGGTCCGGTTCGCGTAGGGATGTGTTTTGAAAATGGTTTCGACCGCTTTTCGGAGGGGGGCGAGTGCCTCATCGACCTTTTTCTGGAATGCATCCTCGATCGAGCCGATAGCGGCCCGCGTTGTCGCGAGAACCGCCCATTGGGCCGCGTTGTATCCCTTGAACGCTCCGTTTTCCATGCCGACGTGGAACGCTTCGCCCTGCGTGACACCGATGTTGAAATGCGGGGTCGCGTCATACCGCTTCTGGGTCAGAGTATCGGCCAGGATCACGGGATCGTTGGAGATGACGATTTCCCGGTCGGCACCGAAAGCCATTGGCGGGCGGTCGTAGGTAACGACCTGTCCATGGTCGATATGGACGATCTTTCCTGCTTGTGTGATCGTCATTCCGAACAGTCCGCCCCTGACGTAATACGCCCGGACGTTGATCACCTGGCCTGAATGGTTTTGGATCGTAATGGCCCGGGCAGGTGATGCGGCAAGGGAAATGGTCAGGATCAGGCCGCACAGGACAAAAAACCTCCAGGATCTCAAACTTGGGTTCAATGGCCGACCTCCTTGAAAAATCCTCTTGATGGATCCGGGATTTCAGCTTTCCTGGCCCGCCGGTTACCGGAAGTCGGGAAAGCGCAAACGGACGCGCCCACATGGTCCTGAGCGTTACGCAGATGATTCCCCTGGATCTTCTCGTTCCTTCGGGGCACTCGCCAGATGCTTTTCCTGTCCTGGCGATGAGTTCCTCCTGTTTTCCAATCTGGAACAAACCCCGGGTTTTGTCAATAATCCCGGTCAGGGCATGCGGAAACTCTTTTCAAAATTCCCGCGGAAGGAGGAACCCGTATTCCATGGCGGGGGCGGTTATCGTCTGCCTGATTCTTCAGCTTCCTTGCCATTCTCCGGGGGGTGGCTTACCATTGTGATGTGAAGGAAAGGGTTCTCGAAACCCAGGTGGGTCTGCTTCCCGCTTTTCTGCTCCTGGTGCTCGTCGTTTTCCCGTTCCTAGGCTTTCTCCACGTCCTCGGGGAACTGGAAGCGAAGAGCCATCAGACCAGAGAGGAATCGCAAAAAAAAGAACTCGAGGTGGTGGTTTCCGCCACATCTCGGAAATCCCGGGCCGACTCCCGTTGTGAAGACTTCGCCAGGCAGCTGATAAGCCGCTGGAAATGGGGCGGGAGACTTCCAGCCTTGTTCCGCCTCCTTCCCCAGGGATGCCTCAGCGTCTATTTTTTCGGCCCGGCCGGAAACCGGCTGGAACTTGACGGAATCCCCACCACCCGCAAGCTCGCTTCGGAACGGTTTATGCGCCTGTTGAAACAGCGCAGGGAAAACCTGGACAAACCGTTTGGCCCTGGAGAGGATTCGTTCCTGAAATCCTTTTGCGGAAGTTCCGAGAAGGTGCTTTTCATGGCGAAATCCCCCGGCAGGGTCCTCGATTTTGCCGAACTGGGCCTTTTGGGACTGGGCGGGTGGTTTCCACTGCCGCCCCAAAAGCTCGGAAGAGGGGAAAGGGCGAAAGCCCTACCAGCCGGGGATATGATCTTCCTATTGGACCTGAATCTTCTTCCACGCGATCTGTTCACGAACGAGTCGGTCGTCCGGCAGCAAAAGCTGGTCGACAAGGAGATCCGGCTCGGATGGGTGGACCTGGAAAACCCGGGGATTCTCCATGGGAAATTTCCCTCGGGAATCACGCCCTCCATGAAGAAATGGCTGGGAGAGGTGCATTCAGGTGAGGAGAACCGGGTGGACGGATGTTGGGTCCGCTTCTTCGACCTCCCCTCGCGATTGAGGATCTTTGGATTCCGTCCGGTGAGAGACCGTCGGCCGGGCGATTACCTCCCGAGGACATTGGTGGCCTTTTCCGGCCTTCTCCTGGTATTGGGCTTGTTGGCAAGATGGCGATGGGGAAAACCTTTGCGCCTTCCCATCCGTTCGCAACTGATGGGGATCTTTCTCCTTGCCGGAGGGGTCAGCTGCGCAGGGCTTTTCGCATTTGGGACCTCCTACGTGGACTCGCGCCGGGATGCCATCGTCCGACAGTGCCATGAAAGGGCGCTCCAGATACTCCAGAAGGTGGACGACCAGTTCCTCCCTTCCCTGAAACCGAGGGAGGAGGAACTCCGGCGAAGTATGAAACAGGCCATGGGGTCATCCGATCCGGACTATCTGAAGGTGTTCCGCTCCGGGCTCGAGCATGAGGAGTTCTACATCGCCTGTCTCGCTGGAGAAGGCAAGGATCTCTGGGATGCGGTCTTTCACGAGAAAGAGTCTTCGGGCTCGATTCCCAGAAAATACTTCAAGAACGTATTCCAATCTCTCGGCTCCAATCTCCTGGCTTATCACTTCAAAGGACTGGAAGGAATCCCTCCGTCCAATCCGATGACGGATGCCCTTCTTTCCGCGCCTTTCGTCCTGGAGACGTTTTTCAGGATGATGGGACGGATCGGAACCTACAACTTTCTCAACCATCCCGGTCTGGTGTTCGTGGATTTCATCAGGACACGATCCGGCACCCCCCGTGGCGTGCTTTTCCTGACATTCGACTCGATCATGCTCGAGGCGGATTTCCTGAAAAGAGCGAGGCGCCGTCTCGCACGGAACTCGCCGTTCCGGCTGGGAGCCGCGCCAAAGAGCCGCTCCTCGCCTTTGGGCAACATCCCCGGAAGGGCTGGTGAAAACGCACTTTTCAGTGAGCTCCTGGAGCAGACAAGACAGACAGGTTCCCCAAGATCGTTGATCGGAACCCTCAAGGGCAGATCGGTCCTCGCAACAGTGGCCCCGGGAACCAGGCTTTTGGATTTCCATCTTTTCCTCTTCACGCCTTTCTCCGTGCATGAAAGCGAGCTTTCGGACCTGGAAAGGCGTTTCCGGTTCCTTTCCATCCTGACAATGGTTTTCATGATTGCCCTCGGGCTCATCTTTTCCCAGAGCCTTCTGGACCCGCTGCAAAACTTGTCTGCAGGCCTGGAAAGCCTGACATGCCTTCGCCTGAAGGACCGGATCAGCTTTCGGTCAGGGGATGAACTCGAAGAAGTTGCGGGAGGGTTGAACGGGGTCCTGGCCGACCTCGAGGAGATTCAGGCCGCATCAGCAGTCCAGAAGGAACTCCTTCCGGGAAGGGTCATTTCCGTCGGGCAGTTCCGCGCACGCGGGTTCCATCGCGGCGTCGAACCGATCGCGGGAAGCTTTTTCATGGTGGTCCCGATTCCAGGAGGGGGAATCGGCTTTCTTGCCGGTGAGATCCGACACTCCGGAATACTCCGAGGCCTTCTTCTGGCGATGTACATGACGACGTTCCGGCTTCTGTTCGAGCGTTGTCCGGGGCTGCCACCCGGGGAAATCCTTCGTCGGGGAATGGATTTCCTCCGCCTTGATCTCGGGCAGGGCCCCAAGGATTTCCGCCCCCGGGAGGAGCCGGGGCAAGAGCCCCCAGGGAATCCTGCCACCCAAGGTCGGCAGGGGCACGAAGTGGCCCTCCTGCTTGGAATCTGGGATCCGGACCTGGTGGGAGTCCGTTTCCATGCGGTTGGGAACTGGCTCCTGGCATGCCTTTGCGGGGGAACGAGTCCTGAGCTGCTCGACCTGGGCGCTTCCCCCGCGCCTTCGGAGGAGCCCGGCAAGGAGTTCCGGATGGGCTTCCCCAAGGGAGGGCGGATCCTGATCGGAACCCCCGGGCTCCATTCGGAATTTTTCGCACCCGATCCTCGGTCTCCTCGAGGTCGTTTCTGGGACTTGTTGGAAAGGCTTGGGAAGACCCCCCTGGATCAAGTCGGAGAGGAAATCTTCCAGGAAGCCGATCGGGGGCTTTCCGGGAACCACGGTATAGGGGAACAGGTCATTCTCTGCATCGATCGGGAATCTGACCGAGGCACTGCCACCCCGGGAGGAGGTGGTGATCCGCTATGAGTCCGGCTGGTGCCAGGTCTCCCAGTACACAGACCTTCTTTTTCCGGAGATGGTTGCTGCTTGCAGTTGCCCTCTGGGGAAGTCCCGCGTTCTTCTTCTGGACCGGGGCAGGATTCCTGATGCAAAGGAGCATGGAGAGCAGCGTGGAGAGCGGCTTCCTGAAAATCGAGGACGGTCTCTCCATGATCGACCAGGGGCAGGATATCCAGGAGGCTCTCACCCCGCTCCTGGACCGGGGACTTTTCGATGAAGCGCTTCTGGGCAAACCCGCACAACCAGAGATGGTCGATCTCGGCCTTCGAACCCGCCTCGGGTCTTTTCCTGCTGGTATCTTCGATGTCTGTGTCTTCAACGGGGCAGGGAAGGCGATTCTCCCATCAGCCCGAAACGATGCTTTGGAAGTCCTGTTTCAGGAATTGTGCAAACCGTTCGATCAGGAAACCCGACTTTCCGATTCCCAAATCGGGAAACTCGAGACGTCGATTCCGGGAATCCGGAAGAAGATCGCCTTCCTGAAGGGTTTCCACCGCCGCGTTCACATTCTTCCCGACAGCGATCCCTGTCTTGGGGCATACGTCAGGTTCGAGGCCGGAAGAAGACCGGAGGAGATTGCGGGGATTCTGGTGATGATCAAACGGGAGCCCCTTCTTGCCAGGTTTCTCCTAAGCCAGGCGATTAACCGGTTTTCGCAGGCGGGGGATCTCCATTTCGTAGCGCGGTTTCAGGGAGCTCCGCATGGGAAGCTCCCCTCCGGTTTCTCCCGGGATTCGCTGCCCGCACTGCTTTCCAGGCTCGAGAGCGAGCCGGGGAACCGTTTCTTCCACCAGGGTTTCCAGGTTGTCGTCCGGAGCCTTGAAGGCGGGGATTTCCTTCTCGGCCTTTCTCCTTCTCCTGAGGCTCCCCGGGTATGGGTCGCCCTGATTTTCGCAGTGTACCTCGTCGTCAGCCTGGCCTTCCTGTCCTTCCTCTGGAAAGTCGCTCGTGAAGGTTGGAGTCTTCCCTTCCCTTTGAGGTGGAAGATGGCGTTCTTCCTGGTTCTGGTTTTCGGGGTCCCCGCATTGTTCACGTTCTTCTGGGGGATTTCCTTCCAATACGAGGAGGAAGGCGTGCTTTCCAAGCGGTTTGGGCAGAAGATGCTCGATTCCCTGGCTGCAATCGACAACGATTTCGAAACCCATCTTCTTAAGAAGGTTCTATTCTACCGCGGTCTGGAGAATGCCTGGCGGGATCTTGCCGGTAACCCGGCCCTCTTGCGGGAGAGGATGGCAAGTCTTCCCGAAACGATCGGATGCAACTATTCCCTCCTGATTTCCTCTACCAGTGAAATCATTTCCGGGGGGCAGTTTTTCAATTCGGACGAAGCATTCTTCAAATGGTTCGGCCAAAAAAGCCTCACCTTCAGAAGAGATTGGGTTGAGGCCATGGTCGACCGGATTCCCCAGGCGGGAGCGATAGGTGACGGCAAGGCAATGTCCGCCCCCTGGGTCGAAAGCCTCCGCGGAACACTGAACTCCTCCGGACCATGGTCGAAGAAGGATGTGAGCGACACAGCAAGGTCGCCGGGGAGCGAGGACCTTGATAACAGCAACAGGAAGTTCTTCCGTGGGATCGCCCGTTCGATGTTCGACTCAGCGGGTGATTCAGGAGGGGGACAGAATATGCCCCCCTCACCCGCTTCTGCGGGAAGTCTGATCGTGGACAGCTTCCTGGAGGATTTCGATTTCGGTCTCCGCACATTCAACCTCTCGAGGGGTTCTTTCATGCGGTTCGGGGCTCTCAACCGTGAAGACTTCATATTCGTCGACCTTCTCTCGAATGCGACAGGGAGGAAGGACTACTTCCTCTTTTCCTCGCACTTCGCAAGATACATCCAATCCGAGTTTCTTTCGCCGATCGCGGCGCGAAACGGGGGTTTTCCCGAACCGGTGAAGTTCCATGCGGTCTCGCTGTTTCCCTACCTCGAATGCCACCCAGGGATGCTCGATTACCGCAAGTTCCTTCCGGTCTTCCGGAGGCTCGGGGGTGGGACCTCCGAAGTCTCGTTCCTGTCAACCGGAGAGAACGGAAGGGAACTTGTTGCCGCCCGACGGTGCGGGAAACTCCTCCTCTATATCCTGGTTGCCAGGGCCCCTCTCGATATCGTTTTCGAGCCGCTCAGGTCCTTGCGCCTCAAGCTTTCCATCGCGGGAGGGGGGTTCCTGCTTTTCGGTATCGGTCTGATCCTGCTTTTGAACTGGCGGTTCATCCAACCCGTGGAAAACCTGCGGGCGGGAATGAGGGCGATTCAACGGAAGGAGTTCGACATCCGTCTGGGTTCCCTTGCCGAAGATGAGCTGGGGAAGCTCAGCGTGGCTTTCAACCAGGCCTTGGAACGGCTCGGGGACATGGAGCTCGCCCGACAGATCCAGCAGGCCATTCTTCCACAAGGAGGGCTGGAGCAGGACGGATGGGAAATCGCCGGGGCCAACCGGATGATGCAGGCCGTGGGAGGGGATTTCTATGATTTCTTCCCCCTCTCTGAGCATCGGCTGGCTTTCGCATTCGGGGATGTGGCCGGGCACGGCATCTCGGCGGGCCTGGTGACCGCGATCGCGAAAGTGGGGGTCCGTCTTCTCGCCCGGGATTTCCAGGACGATCCCGAGGGGCTTCTCACGAAGCTCAACAGCCTTTTCCTCGACATGTTGCAGAAGAAAAAGATGATGACCGCGGTGTTCGGGGTCCTCGACACCGAAAAGGACCAGCTTTCCATCGTCAATGCCGGCCATTGCGCGCCCCTTAGAATCGACTCTCCATCGGGAAAAGCGCTTTTCATCGAGACCCAATCCACCCCGGTGGGAATCATCAAGCGGGTCCGGTTTGCCTCGGTAAACATCCCTCTCTCCGGCGAATCGCTGATTCTCCTGTACTCCGATGGTCTCGTTGAGTGCAAGAATCCGTCGGGAAAGGTCTTCGGATTTCCCGCCCTGGCCCGGGCCATCGACGAATCATGGACCGAAACGAGGGATCTTCCGGTAGAAAAACTCATCGATGCCGTTCTCGGCCGGATCGCAGCCTATATGGGACCCTCCGAACCGGATGACGACCGCACTGTTCTCGTTCTTCGCCGGTCGCTCGAGGAAAAGCAGGACTCAGGAAAATCGGAAGGAACCCGCTGAACTCCTCCAGGCTTCGGGGAAGAGGCCCACGAAATTGCCGGAAACAGAAAACAGTAAACCAAAACGTCAGGGCAAGGGTAGAATAGTCAAAACCCGATAAAGGAGGGATATTATGGTCAGGATCCTGGGTCGAAAATGGGGGCTTTTGCTTCTGGCCTTGGTCTTTTCCTGCTCGGTCGCGAACGCGGGAAACCCTCTGGATGGCATTTCGGGGGTTATCGATCAAGCTGTAGCCCAGGGCAGCAAACTCGGAAAGATCGTTGCCGACAACCTCGATGTCGGGGTCGAGCTGGAAAAGATCAAGGATTCGGTCTGCCAGTTCGCCGACCAGGCCCAATCACAGGTCGTCAAGACCCTTACAAATCCGGAGGTTCTCAAGAACGGGTTGCCGGGAATCTTCACCGGGATTCTGGGCATGTCTCAGGATGGCCTTCTGACCTCGATTGCGAACAGCTTCGGCGACATCCTCCTGATGGCCGTCCCTCCCCTCGACAGAGTGAACAACGGCATAAAATTCCTGGGGTATATGGTTAGTTCGATACAGAACAAAAGTGTAGGGGATTTCCTCCAGGCTGAAGCGAGTTTCCTTGCCATGGCGGGGATTCCCAACCTCGAGACCGTGGGAAAAATGTTGGAAGCCTTGGGTGATGTAGCCGGGATCGTCGAAGCGGCAACGGCTAACAATGGAAAAGGCGATGGAAAGGCAATGATTTCCGGCATCATCTCTCTACTGGCCAAAATGGGTGGGGCGGCCAGGGGTGAAGATGTGGCGGATGGAGTTATCGAAATGCTCGAGAAAAAAGCGTCGACAAAGGTTGTCGATGGCGTTACCAAGAAATTCAGCGATTGGAGCGTGGGTGAGATCATGACCCAGTTCTTCGAACTGATGAAATCTGATGCGGATTTCAAGACAGAACTGGGAAAAGCGATTCTGGATAACTCTCTTCCCGACCTGGCCGTCATTCCGATATCCGATGGGAAGGTCGAGGAAGGGGAAAACAAAGGCCTCACCAAGACCTCCGACTCCGCGGAGGAAAAAGGAAACGGGTCCGTCGAGCAAACCCAGGATACCGAAGAAGTGAACCAGAACCCGATCTGGTAGTCCTGTTCCGGCATGGGTTATGGAAATGACCATCCTTGCCGGCAAGCGAACCCGAAAGCCCCGCCTCACTCAGTTGGAGCGCTGGTTCCGTAGATGTGGTAACAGGGACGATAACCGACCGTCTGACGGATGTTCTGGAAAAAATCCGATGATACGGTATCGAAGAATTCCACGATCTTGCCCGAATCTGCCAGGATGCTTCCGGGTGGATTCGTTCCAATTCCAGCGGGGGGGGTTTCATACAGGGAAATCCTTACCCAGAAAACCTGGACGTCGGGAGCCTCGGGAGGAGAAAAACACTCGATTTCGAAGTAATTGACCCTGTTGCTGAGCACCTTTTCCACCGCCCCGCCCGGATTCACCCCCGCCAGGGGGTGATCCGGATGGAAGACTTCTTTCCTGACCAGTGAAAAGCAGGAAGGGTATTCCTTCGATGCCTCGAGCCGATATTCGATCCTGTTCAAAAGCCGATTCCCAAGGCCCTCCGACCTGTCGGCGCCGACGATCCGATCGATTTCTCCCTGAAAAGGGAAGTAGACGAACGAAAATCGGAGGTTTGGCCAGGTTCCCTGTTTCGTAACGACGATGTTCGGTTTCGGGCCGGCCGAAACACCTCCCGGATTTCCCAGCAGAAAAGAGTTCTGCCCGTTGAATTTCCCGCTGGGGATGATGAAAAGAGAGCACTTGAGATCCTGATGGAGCAACCGCAGGATCCTTTCCGCTTCGAGAAAGGTGTCGATCTTTCGCATCCCGAAAAGGCTTCCCTTCGCCCCGCCCTTGAGGGTGTCCCAGAGAGGGATGACGAGAAGTGCAATCAATGTTGCGACAATGATCGCCTCGATCATGGTGAAACCCTGTCTTCTCGACCTTCTCAAGGGACTTTCTCCCAGATCAGGCCCGAGGCCTGCAGGACATTTCTCTTCAGGAACCTTCCCCACGCGGACTCACCTTTCAGCCGCACCTCGACCGAGATCGCGATGTGGGAAGTCATTCCATCGCTCAACTCTCCGAAGACCACCTTCCTTTCGAAAAGGGAGGCTTCGGGAGGTCGAAAAAGCCGTGGAAACCCGCCGGAGTTCTCCTGACTCTCGGGCACCTGGATCCATTCGTTTGAATATCCCTTCAAAGGCTCGTTGGGGGAGTTCCGAAGAAGGAGGCTCAACCTCGAGAACCCGATTGCCCGGCATACCTCCACCGGTTCCCATGCCAATCTCGTTGCAAGCAGGCGGTAGTAGGAGTCCATCGTGACCTGGTTCGACATGCGGTTCAACCAGAGGAAACTCCCGATTCCGATGGAAAGGATGAGGAAGCCGATCAGGAGCTCGAGAAGGGAAAATCCTTTTCGCTTCATCATTGGGAGTCGCTTTCGGAGATCCTCTGGAACTGCGGAACGGGGGAAATGGTGATCGAATATATGTCCCTTTCAGGCTTCAGGCGCTCGTCATACTGGATCGTGTGCTCTCCGGGTGCCCACGAATTCATGCCAAGGATGTCCACCACGACCGCGCCGGAAATTTTCATCGGGACAGACGGGAGGAGACATCCGGTGAACTGGTTGTTCGTGACGATCAGCGATGCATGGATCTCCTTGGATGTGCCGATCCTGACCGGGAATAATCCGGGAAGGCTTCGATTGGGATAGGCGTTGAAAACGACGATATCCTTTTCCGTTTCGGGCTCGAGGCCGGAAAAGATATCAAGGGCGTTGCACATTACCGCTCCGCACCCGGCGAATTTCGTTTCTCCGGCAGGGTCGGTGGAATCCCCGATCACCAGGCGTCCATTCTCGATCCAAAGAATCCCGCGCAGAAACAGGCGTCCGGTCCGTTTGTCAAGGTATCCCGAATTCTGGAACTGGGTAGGGTTGGCAAACCCCTTTGACCAGAGCTCGTGGCTCTGGAATGGAACCAACCCGGGACCGGCTTCATCGATGGGAACGGGCCGATTCCTCCTGTCGAAGAAAGAAGGCCGGTCGAACGAGGGATTTGCACCCGGGAGGCTTGGTCCCTGTTTTCCCTGGTACAGGAAATCGGAATTCAGGTGGGCTATCAGATTGGGGTCGTTCCTCTGACCGGCAATCTCCCGCAACCCCTTGATGAAGTTCATTTCCGACTGCTTGATCCCGGCAATGCCGAACGGAAAACACACTTTGAGGCTGTATTTCTTCAAGGTCTCCTTGGTGAAGTCCGAAAAGTCCGCGATCGAATCCTGATCGATCTGGAAAAAGGCGAAATGGTGGAATCTCTGCCGGACTGATCCCTCGAGGATTTCCTTCGCGAAATCCGGATCGCATGCGAGCGCGGGATTCCTGGACAGGATCCAGAGGCCGGGGGCAACGTTTGCCTCGATATGTGTCCTGGGATTGTCCGAAAGGAACTTCCTGCTTTCCGTTTCGAGGGAATTCCCCGGGTCCGCATCGAAGCAAAGAGGTTTGTTCTCCTGGATGATCTGTCCCTTTACGCCGGGGATGAGATCCTTGATCCGGTCCAGTTCCGGAAACAATTTCACCAGGTCCTCGATTCCCAGGGAGGTCATCCCGGGAGCTTTGGGGATGATCCCCGCGAGCGATTCGTGAATATTGAGGAAAATCGGCTTCTTATCCGGGTCGGCGGCCGAAGATTCGGTGTCGCCGAAATAGATCTTTCCGGCTTTCTCCTTGCCCGGCTGGAGGAGTTCGAGGCGGGGAGGGTTGGAATTCAGGTTCTTTCCGTTTGTCCTTTGGAACTCCTCGAATCCGTTCCGGACGAGAAGTGAGTAATCAAGCGTGAATCCTGGCTTGTACTGAGTCCGGTTTGCGCCTTTCTCCTGGGGGGTGACGATTGCCGCGATGCGGAACTCATGGTGCCGGATGAACTGGCACCCGACGATCTTCTCCCCGTTGGGCTTCCGAAACTCGGAAAAGGCCGTGAAGGCTAGCGTTCCAAGGCGTTCCTTGCCGAAGAATGGGGTTCCCGTGATCCCCTTGGTCCGGCAATCGACGCGGGAGATTTCCAGCTTGAGGAAGTGGCTGAACCCCCAGGGGTTGGTGCTCATCGCCAGATCGGTCGTCGGAACACCCAAGGTCATCGTGGGATCGTTACCCAGGAGCCATTTGCCCGCTTCGGAATCCTCACGGGCGGTTTCGAGATGGAACTTGATCAATCCTTCCTCGAGGGCGGACTGAGAATACATCCGGCAGGCTTCCCTGAGCTCGAGTCTGAACGAGGTTGATTGGGAGAATCTTCCGAACTGGAAATAGGAGATCGCGAAGGATGCAACCAGGAAAAGGATCAGCAGCACCAGGGGAAGGACAAAGCCGCGGTACGAAGGATTTCTTCGGATCATAGCGGGTGAAGCGAATCGATCATCTCCGGGATACCCACGGGGCCCCTCCATCAGTTGAGGTGAGGACTCGTGAGATGATAGCACAACAGGGGTGATGGCCCGGAAGAAGTCGGACGGTTTTGCCCGACGGTCGACCGTGATATCATTGTTCAGAGCCACCAAGAGGGCTAACGGAAAAGAGAAAGGATCTAGGGGATGAGCAGAAAAACCGAACTGTTGATGGAGGTATTCCAACTTCAGGGGGAGCTGGGCAAACTTGCGCTCCCGGAAGCGACCGGAGAAGTCATTTCCACTCCGAAAGGCGATCTGTTCCTGAAGCTCGAGATCTACTACCGGCTCTTGTACGAGTTGTCGGTCCATCTTGGGAAGACGGCATACGAGATGTACTTCACCGCAAAGATACTTCCAGGCCTGATCATGACAAGGGAACTCATGACGCATGCCGCGATCTTCCTGTCGCTGATCCATGCGCTCGAGAAAACCCTCAACACCGGGAACGCGATCTATTTCAAGAAGGAGGTCGATGGGATCTTCAACCCGAAGTTCCCCGAAGGCCCGGTTCTCGATGGGCCGATGGGTCTCCTCGTCGACCAGGCGAACCAGAACTTCCAGTGGTTCAACGAGTCCTTTACCCAGTTGCTCGACTGTCTCTATCCAGGGCGAAAACTCGGACGCCGGGCGGGGCGGCTGGTCGATACCGGAAGCATCGGCCAGGAGCACCTTTGGACGACGGACGATTCGGCGTGTGAGATCGGGTTGAAGAATCTCCTCGCGGGGCTGTCCATCCTGGTCGACACCTTCCGCCATCTGGTGTTCCTGCATCCCAGGTTTGCCGCCTTTTGCGGAGTTCCGGGCGGAGACGCAACCGGAAACTGAAGAAACGGGGCAGGCACCAACTCCAGGCGGAAACTGGGGTCTGGCTCGGGACATCTGGAAGGCCAGGTTCACCCGACCCGACCGGATTCAGTTCTGGGTAGCTCCGGACGGAAACTTTTCCGCGCCATGCTTCCGAAGGAGTTCGGCAACCCGGTTGGAGTTGCTCTTCTCAGCCCAGAAAAGGGCTGAACGGCGGAACGTTCCGTTCTTGACGTTCGTCAGGGCGTTCACGTCAGCCTTCGCCTCGATCAGGATCTCGGCAACCTCGACGGCGTCAGACTGTGCCGCCATGATCAACGGGGTCGTTTCGCTCGGGCCATCGGCGGGGGAATCGAATCCCCGGGCATCCACCGGGGCACCGGCCGCAAGAAGAGCCCGGGCGGCCTGGGCGTTGTTCTTCCAGGCTGCAACGTGGAGTGGGGTCTGGTTCAGCCCATCCCTGGACTGGGGATCCGCCTTGTTAGAAAGCAGAAGATCGACGATATCGTTCTTGCCCGTCTCGATGGCCAGATGAAGCGGGAGTTTCCCTCCCTCACCGGGTTGGTTGGGGTCGGCACCCTTCACCAGGATCTGCTCGACCTCGTCTTTTGCCCCTTTCTGGACCGCGGAGAGAAGGTTCCCCTCGCCGGTCGCGCCAGCCGCGCGCGCCTGCCTGTACTGGTTGTACAGATTGTCCGCCCGGGTCTTGTCGAGAGCCGCGAGGACCGGATACTGCTCTTCGGCGGCGTCCACCTGGCCCGATTGCCAGAGCATCCAGGCAAGACCGAACTGGGACTCGACGTCCTGGGGGTTGATGGCCGCCGCCTGTCGGTAGGCTTCGGCCGCTTCGGCGAACTTTCCCTGCCCCTGCAAGGCACCGCCCAGGTTCAGGAAAGCGGATCCGTTTGAACTGTCGAGCTCTCCCGCCCTCTGGAAAGCTGCTGCCGCGTCTTCCAGCCGCTTCAGTTTCTGGCACGTTATCCCAAGGTTGTAGTGGGCCACCGCCAACTCCGGATTCACCTCGATGGCTTTCTGGAAACTTTCGTGTGCTTCCTCGAGCTGGTCTTTCTGAAGATAGAGGACGCCAAGGTTGTACCAGCCCGTTGCATTCTCGGGATTCTGGTCGAGTGAGTCCCTGAGCTTCTCGATCTGGGGGCTCCCCTGGGCAGAAGCATGGTGGTCGCTTCCTGGCAATCCACCAAGAAGCAGGGCCAAGACCGCGAGCCAATGGAATCTCTTCATTTTTCCCTCCGAAAAGAATTCCCCATCCGGAAATTCCCACAAAGATGATACCATCTTCCAGCTCCGGCGAAATCGTTTACCCATTCCGGACATTCCATTCTTTCGCCGGAACGGGTGAGGAATGGTCCTCTCACAAGCGGAAGGGAATCGCATCGAAGTGGAAGAACGTCGGTGACCGGATGAATTCTGGGAAGATCCTTTGGCGGTGTCTGGGATTGCTTCGGCCTTATTGGGGCCTGACGCTGGGAGGCTACCTGGCCCTCCTTGCCATCAACGGGTTGGCGCTCGCGATCCCCCAGTTCGTCCGGTGGATCGTCGATCACGGGATCGGAGGGAAGGATCCATCGGTCGTTTCGGATTCCGTGATCGCGCTTCTGGTGCTCGCCTTCCTGAAAAGCGGCCTGGGATTCCTCCAGGGAAGATGGAGCGAAACCGCCTCCCAGAGCGTCGCATACGATCTCCGGAATGCCATCCACCGGCAGCTTTCCCGCCTTTCCTTCTCCTATCATGACAGGAGCGAGACAGGCCAGCTTTTGACCCGGGCAATCCAGGATGTGGAACGGATCCGCTTCATCACCGGGCGAGCCTTCCTCCGTATCGCCGATGGGGTGATCCTCCTGGTTGGAACCGGGCTGATGCTTGCCTGGATGAACCCCCGCCTTGCATTGCTGTCCCTGTCGACGATGCCCCTCCTTGCATGGCGCGCGTTTTCACTCGGAAGTCGGCTCAGGCCCATGGCCCTAATCGTCCAGAAGCAGCTGGCCAAGGTGACCACCCGCCTCGAACAGAACCTTCGGGGAGTCCGGATAGTCAAGGCCTTCGCCCAGGAAGAAGCCGAGATCGGAAGGTTCTCCCGTGAAAACCGCCGATGGTTCACCCTCACCTCCGGAGTCGCGAGGATCCAGGCACTGAACTCTCCGCTGATCGACCTCATAGCGAACCTGGCTTCGGTAATCATAATCGGATACGGGGGATGGCTCGTGATCGGCGGGGGCTTGACACTTGGTGAGCTCGTCGCGTTCTCCACGTATCTCGGCCTTCTGATCGTGCCCGTCCGGCGGATCGGGACGATCATTCCCGCTGTTGCCCAGGCCTCGGCGGCCGGTGAACGGATCTTCGAGATTCTCGACGCGGTTTCAGAGGTCAGGGATTCCCCTGGCGCGCGACCTCTTCCTCCCGTGCGTGGGGAGGTGCTGTTCGAAGGTGTATCCTTCGCCTATTTCCGGGGACACCGGATCCTGAAAAACGTCACGTTCAGGGCCGACCGGGGAACCGTCGTGGCGATCCTGGGAACGACGGGGTCGGGAAAGTCGACCATCATCAACCTGATTCCCCGATTCTACGATCCGACGGGGGGAAGGATCCTCATCGACGGGTTAGACAGCAAGGATGTGACCCTCGCCTCCCTCAGGGACCAGGTAGGTATCGTGTTGCAGGAGACCACGCTTTTTGCGACCACGGTCAGGGAAAACCTCCTCTTCGGACGGCCGGGAGCGAGTGAGCCCGAGCTGATTGCCGCGGCCACGGCCGCCCAGGCGCACGGTTTCATCCTGGAGCTTCCGAACGGCTACGATACCGTCATCGGGGAAAGGGGGGTGACCCTCTCGGGCGGCCAGAAACAACGTATCGCGATTGCGCGGACCCTCCTCAAAGACCCGAAAATACTGATACTCGACGATGCCACGGCAAGCGTGGACACGGGAACCGAGGAGTTGATCCAGGCGGCTTTGGGAAAATTGATGGAAGGAAGAACCTGCTTCGTGATCGCACAGCGGATGAGCACCTTGAGGAAAGCCGACCAGGTTCTGATCCTCGAACAGGGAAGAATCGCCGCAAGCGGTAAGCATGAGGAATTGTTGCGTTCTTCTGGGCTTTATGCGGAGCTTTACCACAGACAGTCGGAGAGTGGCAATCCATGAGCTTTTCCATCGGGTCGACGGGTTCCTCCATGGGGCCCCGCAGCGCGATCCAGAAGTTCGGGAAGGAAACCGAAGGGCGGGCTTTCGATGCCGGGGTCCTGGCCGGCCTGCTCCGTTTCCTTGTTCCGCACTGGAAGAGGATGGCGGGAGCACTTGGGCTGATGACGGTTTCCTCCGCTCTTGCCCTGACGACTCCCTGTCTGGTAAAGGTTGCCATCGACCGGGACATCGCTTCCGGTGACGTCCAGGGACTCGTTTTCACTTCATTCCTCATGGCAACGGCATTCCTTGGAATCTACGTGGCGACTGCTTCCCAGCAGTATCTGCTTTCCAGGGTGGGGCTCCGGGTTCTCGAGACACTCCGGGGAAGTCTTTTCCGGCATCTTCAGGAGTTGCCGGTTTCGTATCACCATACCCATATCGTCGGCGTCACGATCTCGCGGGTAATCAACGATGTCGCCGTGATAAACGATCTCCTTTCGGAGGGAGTCGCGACTCTTCTGGGAGATGCCGTGGTCTTTTCGGGGATCGTCATGGTCATGCTCTCGATGAACGTGAAGCTCGCGCTGGCGGCATTTGCCGTACTGCCGCTGATGCTTTCGGCAACCTGGATCTTCTCGAGAAAGGCCCGGGCCGCTTTCCGACAGACCCGGAACAGGATCGCGGCCGTGGTCGGCGGACTTGCGGAGGACATTTCGGGGATCCGGGTCATCCAGGCCTTCGCTCGGGAGGGGGTTTCAGCCGAGAGGTTCGAGGAGGTGAATCGCGCGAACCGGGATGCCAACATCGACGCGATGTCCCTGTCATTCCTGTTCCTGCCGACCGTGGATTTCCTGGCGCTGCTTGCGACGGGAACCGTGCTGTGGGTGGGCGGCGCCGCCGTCGCCCGCGGGGAGATCACGCTCGGGACGGTCGTTGCGTTTCTCGCCTACGTGACGCGGTTCTTCCAGCCCATACAGGACCTTTCCCAGTTGTACTCCACAATGCAATCCGCGATGGCCGGCGGGGAGAGGGTTCTGGAGCTGCTCCACACGGTTCCGGAACTCGGAGATTCCCCGGACGCGTTCGAACTTCCGAGGGTTTCCGGAAAGGTCGAGCTTTGCGGCGTCGGATTTCACTATGTCCCCGGGACACCTGTCCTGACCGGGGTCGACCTCGTCATCGAACCCGGACGGACGGTCGCCCTGGTCGGGCCCACCGGTGCGGGGAAGACCACGATCGCGGGCCTGATCGCGCGGTTGCACGATGTGACTGCGGGAGCGGTCACGATCGACGGAATCGACGTCCGGAGCGTCACCCAACGGTCGCTTCGGGGTCAGATGGGCCTCGTCCCGCAGGATCCCTTCCTCTTCAACGGATCCGTGGCGGACAATATCAGGTTCTCACGCCCCGGATCTCCCATGGCGGAAGTGGAATCGGCGGCGAGGTCGGCGAACGCGCACGAATTCATCAAGGCTCTTCCGGAGGGGTATCACACGCGAATCCTGGAAGGGGGAGTCAATCTTTCGATAGGACAGCGGCAGTTGGTTTGCATCGCCAGGGCGATCCTGGCCGATCCGCGCATCCTGATCCTGGACGAGGCGACCGCCAGCGTGGACACGATCACCGAAAGGCTGATCCAGGAGGCCCTGGAACGTCTTCTGGCGGGCCGCACCGCCGTCGTTATCGCGCACCGGCTCACGACCATCCGGAATGCCGATCTCATCTGCGTGGTTGAGTCGGGCCGGCTGGTGGAGCGTGGAACCCACGATGAGTTGTGTCGGAAAGGGGGGCTCTACAAGAGGTTGTACGATCGCCAGTTCGTTGCAGCTCCGGAGGTCCCCGCCAAATCGGCAGGTTGAACATGTCTTGGTGCTGATCGGTGGTATCACTGTTTTTGGGGTTGCCGCGGTGGTAAAATCGGAGAGAAGCCATGGAAAAGGATCCGATCTTCGCGAGAAAGGCGCGCCGGCTCCTGGGAAGGATTCCCGCCACCCGGATCGGCATCGGAGTGTCCGGGGGGGCCGACTCGGTCGCTCTTTTGCGCCTTCTGCACGGTATCGGCGTTGAAAGCGGGCTCCAGCTGCACGTTTTTCATGTCGACCACGGGCTGAGGGCCGGCAGCGGTTCGGACGCGGAATGGGTCCGGCAACTTGCGGAGAGGCTTTCCCTGCCTTTCTTTTCGACCCTTCTTCAACCTCCGCTGCCCGGGGAGATTTCGGCGATGGGAGGGACGGAGGCATGGGCCAGACGGGAACGTTTCGCGGCTTTCTCCGAAATGGCGCGGCTCACCGGAGCCGAGACCATAGCCCTCGGCCACCACGGTGACGATCAGGCCGAGACCGTTCTCATGAGGCTCATCAGGGGAGCCTCACTGCAGGGAATCGGGGGCATGCGCCGCGTCTCGGTTCTTCCCGTGGGTGGTGGCGCGCTCCGCCTCTGGCGGCCTCTACTTGGTCTTTCGAGGAGCGAAATCCTGGCGGTCCTGGACGAACTGGGGCAACCGTGGCTGACCGACGAGACCAATGCCGATCCCCGGTTCCTCCGAAACCGGATCCGAAGCGAACTGATTCCTTTTCTCGAGAGCATGAGGCCCGGAATCGCCCGGCGGATCAGTAACCTTGCGGGTGATCTCCGGGATGCGTTCCTTCTTCTCCAACGGAGGGTCAGGAGGGTTCCAACACTGGCCGAGTCTCCGATACTGGAAACCGGGTCTGTCAAGAATGCGCTCATGCTGAGGGAGATGATCAAACACTGGCTGCTCCCGGGGGTTTCCGAAGGAAGCCTGACCCGCCCCCGCCTTCAACGTCTCGAAGAGTTGGTCCGGGAGGGGCGCTGCGGAAGGCGCGTCCAGATCGATGGGGGATTCGTGGTGAGGACGGCATCAGGGCTGGAACGGGTCCTCCCTTCCTCCGTTCTCAAAGGAAAACCGGCCAAGCTGATACCTGATGTTCCTGCGGCGTTTGCCGACCGCGAATTCCTTCTCTCCAGGGACCCCCACCCCGATTTCCCGAACCGGATCTGGGTCGATCCCTTCCTTCTCGGAAAACTCCTCCTGATCCGGGGGCGGAAACCGGGAGACCGCTTCCACCCGGCAAAAGGACGGGGAGGGAAGAAGCTGTGCCGTTGGCTGATCGACAGGAAGATCCCGGTCCACGTTCGGGAGAGCCTGACCGTGGTGGCGTGGGATGACCAGATCGTCTGGATCCCGGGAATCGCCTGGGCCCGGGGAACTGCGGGCAGCCCGTTCCCGGACGCATGGGTTCTCGGATTCAGGAAGACCCCCCGGATTGGGAAGCCCGTCGGACAAGAAGGGAAACCATGCCCCGAAGCCGGAAGCTGAAAAGGGCCGCCGGCAGTTTCAGTCCAGGTTGAGGCTCCTGAGCGCGTCGGCGAAGGTCAGAGTGGAGACGAAATCGTCCTCGTTGTCATAGATGTTCATAACCGCTCCACCGAACTGTTCCCTGGCTTTGGCCAGCGCGTCCTTTGCGGCATCCGTCCGGCCCGTTTCGGAAAGCGCGCGGATCCGGTAGAGGGCGATCTGGGGGGCCATCAAACCGTTCGGAAACTTCTCCCCATAGATTTCCGCCCATTTCAGGGATTCTGTCGCATTGTGGCACTTATCGAGCTGGAGGCGGACCAGGTTCGTCAGGACGTCGTCGGTCCACACGTTTTCGTAGCCGAACTCCCCAAGGAACCCCTCGAAGCGTTTGACCGCTCCCGGATAATCGCCCATCCGCCGGTCCAGGGTCCAGGCTGCGCGGAATTTGACGGTATCGAGGTACTTGTAATCCGGATACTTCTGGGCAAGGTGGTTGAGGGTCTCGAAAGCGATTTCGGGATGCTGGCGTGTCTGGAGCTGGACCTCTGAACGATAGAAGAGGATCGTTTCGGGCTTGAGAAAGATTATCCACGAGCTCACGCCTACCAGGAGAAGGAAAACCGCTCCGAGCGCCCGTCGGGTGAATCGTGATGATTGGGCCCTGAGTGCGTGGAATGCGTCGAGCTTCGCCCTGACCTTCTGGAACTGGTCCTCCGCCCCGGACCTTGCCTTTTCCGTTTCCGGAGGGGTGGCTTCGGAGCCCGGGGGCGGGGGATTCTTTCCGGAAACCGCCCCGGCAGGGTCTTCCCCCCAGGAAAACCTGACCGCCAGACCAACCGACCACTGGACGTATCTTATGGTTTCGATGATGACCAGGATCAACATGCACAAAAAGAAACCCGAGAAGCTGGAGGTGAACATGACGGTCGTGGTCTTGGGGTTGAGACGGAGGAACTCGGGCCAGAACCCCCGGCCTGCGTGTCCCGGCCACGCAACGAGCAGGAGGAACGAAAAAATGTAGGTGAAAAGGAAGGTGAGAAGGGGGAACGACCAGATCACGACCGTGGGAAAGTTGAGCCCCCGCCGTCTGAGCCAGATTCCTGTGAATCTTCGCGAAGCGAGCGTGATTCCGAGGAAGAGCAGGCCAAGCACCAGGATCGACACCCCTGACGACGGAAGCTTCACCAGGTGGGAAAGACCTACGACCAGCTGGAGACCGAGAATGGCCGAGAAGATGCCGGCAGCCAGAAGAAGCGGATGGTAGCCGAACAACGAGTCCGAAAAGGCCTCGACTTCCTCAGGGGTGCCGCCCGTCGTTTCGTTCAATTCAAGAAATCCTCCAGCAGATATTCCACCCGGATGATGGTAGAACATTCCCCCATTTTTGTCAGCAAGGAATGGGAAAGTCCGTCAGTAATCCATATTGGTTCCGGTACGGGTTTCCGGGAGGTGGATCATGAAACTTCCCAGCTGGCGAATCCGGTAGAATCTTCCAATGGAACCGAAGGAACTTCGCCGGCGTTTTGCCAGCATTCGGGTCTGGGCCCAGCATGGGCAGAGAGTTCCCCCAAACCCGCTTCTGATCCTCTGGCCCTTGGGCAACTAAAGGCAGGAAGACCTCGGCTCCTTACCTTCGAAGAGATTGAGCATCCTCTGCGGGAACTGCTTCGACAATTTTGCCGACCGCGGAAATCCTTCCATCCTGAGCTTCCGTTCAGGCACCTTCGATCAGACCACCTTTGGGAAATTCCCGGCAACGAAAACCTCCCCCGGCGGAGGGGCAGTTCGAATGCCAACGCGAAAACCCTTCGGGAAACAGGCATCGTCGGCGGGTTCCCATCCTGTTATCTCGAAGATGTCGGAACGGAGTCCCAGGTCCAGGGGTTCGAACTCGACTGGGCTTGCGTGACATGGGACGGCGATTTCCGCTACACCCCGCAGGGTTGGGATCAATGGTCATTCCATGGGAAACGTTGGTAGCGTATTCATAGCCCTTCCCGAAAGGTCTATCAAAAGAACGCCTACCGGGTCCTGCTCACCCGCGCAAGACAGGGAATGGTCATCGTGGTTCCCGCCGGCGATGACAGCGACCCCACCAGGAACCACGCCTACGACACGACCTATGAGTTTCTCAATGGGCTGGGGTTGGAGACAATCTGAAAACAAGACAGGCGTAGCCCTTTTCCATTTTCTTGGGTGGGAATCAGCTTCCCGCTCGAGAAATTCCCCCGATGTGGACATCCTTCATTGCACGAATCCTCGAACGCCAGTAACGGGATGTTCGGGGATTTTGCATTCATGCCTTGGTGGGGGACTGGGGACCATTCAAGAGTTCGGGTTCACCGAAATCCGATGGTTGCCCCCGGGCACTCCGGTTCGGGCAGCCCAAGACTCTCAATAGGAAAAGCCTCGCCCGCACCATTCTGGGCAGGCGAGGCTTTGGCTTGTTCTGGGGGAGGGCTGGTCCGAGGTCACACCCCGCCGGACTATGCAGCATGCCCATTCGTAGCGGGCATGCGCATATCTGGCGAGGGAATCACCCTTTCCCGGGAGGGAATCAGAACTCCGGTTGGGTCCAGGACGCCTTGGTCCAGGGCGGCTCAGGTCCCTTCTCCTCGTCGAATTCGGCCAGGGGGCCGGAGAGTCCGACGCTTTCGATTATTTTCTTGTACACCCCAAAGGGGCCGGAGGGGATGTTCATTTTTCCGACAACGACCCTTCCCCAGCGACCGGTGTATTTCTTGATCCGATCGAAGAGTGCGGTATCAACGAGGTTGGGCACGTCCACCCCGTTGGTGTCATGGGCGCCGATAATCACGCATTTTCCCTTGGTATCGAGAAACGGCCCGGGGGAGGAGGTCTGATCCAGCAGCCGGAATTCGACGCCGAGATTCTTGAAGGTGGGGTAGTGCCGCTCGGCCGTGGCGTAGGCGGCATGGCCGTTCCTGGAGGCATAGAACGCCACCCGGCCATTCCTCAGGGAGGACTGGTAGGTTCGGAGATCACCCTCGGAATGATATGCGAAGTACACCTGCTGAGCCTCATAGTTGTCGTTCCGAATGCGCACCGTGATATGTTCCCAGTCACCCTCGTGCTGCCCGCCGGGACTCATGGAAAAATCGCCGGCCGGTTCCCAATGAGGGCCCGAGGATTCCCAAGGTGGCCAACGGATAGTGGCGGCAACCCAGTACTTGATGTAGGCCGTTCCGGCCCCGTTGTAGCCATAGAGAAACCAATACTGGAGGTCGGTATAGGTCGACCCGACAACGATGTTCACATAGGCTTTGGCGGTGGCCAGGTTCCCACTCTTGATGCTCGCGTTCTTGATCTTCAGTCCGTTGTCCGCGGCTTCCTCGGTGTTGGCCAGGAAATCCTCGATGGAGCAGGGAAGATACGACTCGTTGGTCTGAAAATAGGCCACCGGGGCATAGGTTTGGACCGCTGCGGCCAAGGGGGAAGCATACACTGCGGAGGGACTCGGGGGATTGTAGATGGTGAACTTTTCCCAGGTGCCGATGGTCGATGCCCGCGCCCACAAGCGACCATCCTCGTTGTGATCGTTGGTAACATAACATCCGTTGAGATCGGCTTTCAGGGCAATCACGTCGTCCCCGAGATAGGTTACTTCAAACGTTTCCCAGGAGCCGATGGCGTTTGCCCAGGCACCGAATCTGCCTTCATAATCTTCGCTCGCCTGGACATACTGATTGTTGGCTTGGGCCAGGAGACCGATCTTCCGTCCGCCTCGAGAATAGACGGTGAATTTCTCCCAGGTGCCGAAAACGCCGCTGTTGGCCAACACTTCCCCACGTTGATTGGGCCGGGCGCTGACATAGTAGTTGTTGTCGCCCCGTAAGCCGATGACCTGACCCTCAACCAGGATCCGGATCACCTTGAAGGTCGCCTCGGAGGTCTGAGCGGGCGACGTCGCCCGGATGGGATTCCCCTGGCTTGATCCCTGGGAAATGTACCGGTCGTTTCCCAGACACAACAGGTTCACGTGGTCGTTGGGATGGTAGGTGACCTGGAAAATCGAGAAGTTGTCCGACGCGGCGGCAAGATCCGCAGTCAGGACGCCGTTGGCGTCGGAACGGACGTACTTGCCGTTGTTGGCCAGCAGGGCCACATTGTTGCCACCCTTGGCAACAATGGAAAAGATTTCGTTGGCGTCCTGGGTCGATGACGTCGAGACCGTGCCATTGGTGGAAGCGGACATGTACCCCCCCCGCTATTGGCACGCAAAAAGATCTTCCGGCCGTCGGTGAGGGTTGAGGCACGAATCCCTGCCGTCTGGGCCGGCAGGGCGAATGTGGTCAAAAGAACGAGAACGAGGGTTAGGCAAAGAACAGAGGATTTCCTGAGCATGACGCAAACCTCCTGGGCATGTGTTGTCAAGGACGGTGGAATCGCTGGGATCCGCTAACTGCCAAAACCGTATTTCACCACATCCGTGGTGCAACTGGCCTGGACCGACCCTTGGATCTCCAGGGCGATCCTGGCAACGGTGAAGAGCGGGAGGTCCTGATGTGACCAGAAGGTCATCTTCGTGGTTCCCTGGTCTTCTCCCGTATCCTTTACGACCTGATAGGCTTCCCGGTAGGTATCGAAGGATTTTCCCGCGACCACGATGGTATCCGTCCCGGTCGCGAGTACTTCGATCCGGATGCCGCTGGACGCGGCCTGCTTCAGCAGTTCATCGAGGCTGTCCAGGGCGGATAGGGAGACAACCTCCTCGACCGAGGAAATCTGGTATCCGTCCTGGGTGGTGACGGTCTTGAGGGTCAGAGACACCGAATCCTTTTTCACGACCTCCTGGTGAACATCCTGGACGATATTCATCCCATCGACCGTGGAGGTGGTTTTCATGTCAATCCAATCGCCGATACCGGCCTTGAGCAGAGGTGATACATTGGAACCACCCGGCGTGCTTCGGGGGATGTAGGTATCCTGGCCGGAATCGCCAAAATCCCCGCCGAACATGCGGCAACCGGCAAACCCGGAAGCCAGACAAACAAAGATAACGAAAACTCCGAGGACCTTTTTCATGTGATTTCTTCTCTCTTCATGGAAAAATCGGACCAATGGAGCTCTTTCGAACGTATAGCCCCCTCCCCAAAGGCAATCCGGGAAGGATATTCCAACAGAAAGAAAGGTCCAGTTTTTTTTCGATGAAGTGTCTTACCGAAATGGTGCCATTTCTGGTACACTCACGGCTGAAAATCCTTCATGAGTATTTGGGGGGGAGGAATGCGGATCCAGGATTAATATTTGCACAGGCTCTGCAAAGCGATAGGATATACTTTCGAGAATTTACCCGAGGAGAAATCCGGTGACGAGGCAGATTCCCCCTGACTATCTCGTGAAGAACCGCGATTCCTGGAACCAGCGAACCGCTTGGCACATGAGTTCCCCCTTCTACGACATGGAAGGGTTTCTCGCCGGAAAAAGCTCGCTCCAAGGCATCGAGAAATCCCTGCTTGGGAATATTGCTGGGAAGTCCGCTCTCCACCTCCAATGCCACTTCGGCCAGGACACCATCTCCCTCGACCGTCTGGGTGCCCGGGCAACGGGGGTTGACCTTTCCGACATCGCCATTGCCAAAGCCCGCGAAATTGCCGCGGCGACAGGGGCAAAGGCCGAATTCATCTGTTGCGATGTTTACAGCCTTCCCGAGAAGCTCGATGGCGAATTCGACATCGTCTTCTCCAGTTATGGAACCATCGGGTGGCTTCCCGACCTCGGCCGATGGGGCCGGGTCATTTCCCGCTTCCTGAAACCCGGCGGAACCTTTGTTTTCGTCGAGTTTCACCCCTTCATCTGGATGTTCGATACCACTCTCTCCCGCATCGACTACTCGTATTTCAATCACGACACCATCGAGGAAACCCTGAAGGGAACCTATGCTGCGCCAGATGCTCCCATCACCCATGATACGGTTTCATGGAACCACCCCTTTGCCGAGGTTTTCATGTCCCTGATCGGGAACGGTCTCGTGATCAAGGATTTTCAAGAATACGACTACTCCCCGTATTCCTGCTTCGCCGGACTCGAAGCCGATGACCAGGGAAGATACCGTTTCACTCGCCACGGCCGGAAGATCCCGATGGTCTATTCCATCGTTGCGGAACGCCTTCCGAAAAGCGAAGGATGATATCAGCGGGGTTCCCTCCGCTTTGGGCTCGGCCTGGGCGGCCCCGCCCCTCCGACCACATCCACCGAGGGAGTCCTCGGACTCTTGTATCTCCAAATGATTCATTCCCCGGGAGTGGAAAGGCAAGATCCGGGTCCGTCTCCGGGCCATCCCGGACCTGTCGCCCATGGATGGCGACGTGTCCCGTTTTCCCCTGGATGGGGAAGCTTTTCGGGACCTGTCGTCCACGGAGGGCGACGTGTCACGTTTCCGCCCGGATGGCGGAGTTTTCGGGACCTCTCCGAAACCGCCTCGGAATTCCTCGAAGCCTGACACCGAAACCTGCTCACTTGCGGGCAGATTCCCACTTGGGTACAATTTGGAAGAGGGATCATGAAGCGAAGCGACGGCCTGTGGTTGGTGGTCCTGCTTTGGCTCCCGGCCCTGGGAGCAATGGCAGGGAGTCATGATTCCCAGGGTTTCATGGCCCGGCTGGAAGCGGGCTGCCGGGAAGTCGCCCCGCCCCGAGGATGTGTGCTGGTTCCGAAGACTCCCGGTAGACCCGGCCAGTGGAGCCATCTGATCATCGACACCGCGGGAGACCCATCCCGGTTCCATCCTGATCCCGACCCCCAGGGAATAGCCCTGGAGCAGGCGGAACAAAAGCTGAGCCGGGAGATCGGAAACCTGGAAACCCTCCAGGATTGCGCGACGGCCCGCCAGGTTCTGACCGCGTTCGCCGCGCGGGGAGGCAACCGGGCTTCGCTGGCCCGATCCGTCCTGGGCCGGCTGGAGGCAAGAGCCCGTTTCCTAGCTCTCCACGACCGCGACCTTCCCAGGGAAGTCGGCCCCCAGCCGCTGTTTCCGATCCACCAGGGCATTTCCACCTTCGACGCTGCGGCGGGGCCGCAAGAACGGGGCGGGCTTGCCAGCACCCCGCTTCCCCTTCCCCCCGGAACCTGCATCGGGGCGGGGGGGTTCTATCTGCAGTTCTCCTTCAACGAGGCCATGGACAGGGCTTCCCGCCCCAGCGTCACGCTGGTAACAGCCTCCGGGTATCCCCTCGATGGCACCTCCGGGGCCTGGGCTGATGATAGGAATTTCATCGTCCAGATCTTCATCCCAAAGGGGCAGGGGAACCTCGTCGACGGACCGATCAAGGCAATCACAATCACCGGGGCGAAAGACCTGGCAGGCAACGAGTGCCAGGGAGCCGCGGTCCGGCTGGCTTCAAGGTAGATTTGCGCCGGGGGGCGGAGAGTTTCTCCAACTCCGCTTCTGGTCACCGATCGGGAGCTGAGGATTCCCGCAAGATGTTGTCGAACAGTTCGACCTCCCGGGTCAGGATACGGTCCCCGACCAGATCGGCCTGGCTTGCCAGAAGTCTCCTTGCATCCTGCGTGGTGGAGATGGCCAGGTGACTTGCTCCGGGGATCCGGGAGAGGATTTCGGCGATCTCGATCGGAAAGACCTCCCCGATTCCGATGACGGTCGAATGGATCCCGAGGGGAGAAGCGCGGCTGGCCTCGAGGATCAGGTCGTCGCGGTTGGCCTTGTGGAAGGCGATCGGGAGATCGTTCGTCAGGAGAACGACCCGATACTCTTCATCGGTGGTGGGATTCTCCATCTCCAGAAGTGAGAGCAATCTGACACCGAAGCCGAGGCCCTGCCCGATACTCGTTGGATGTCGGGGCCGGAGGTTGCGCAGGTGAAATCGCAGGGCTTCGAGGTTCAGCCCCCCCACTTCCTGCGAATTGATGACCGGGAAGGCCCGGTAATCGAACATCACAAGGCCAAAACGGTCCTGGGGTTTCAGATGATCGAGCAGGGTGATAACAGCTTCAGCCGCCACCTCGATCCTGGTCGCCTTCTTCCCCTCTTCCGGGGGCCTCTTCCCCGCACCACTTTCCGCGCCTCCTCCAAAGTCCGGAGGTCTGGCTTCTTCATTCATCGAACTCGAGTGGTCCAGCACCACCATCAGGTTCAGCCGCTTGCGGCTGATTTCCACCGACAGCCTCCTGCTCCCCACTCGCGCCTTCCCGGGAAATGTCGAACGAGTACTCGTTGAACAACCGCAGGGCGGTCACCATGTTTCCATCGGGGGCGGTTCCCTGCCGGATCATTGCCCGAAAGGCCGGGAGGTCCCGGGGTCGGTCTTCCGCCAAACCTATGTCCAGGTCTGGGGGGAAAATCGGGAAGATGGTTGCCGCCCATGTCGCACAGGCCCAATGCGCTGGGAAGAATCTCGCCGACGGGATGGTTTTTTTAGCCATTGTTTAAATCATACCAGCAATACTGATCAATGACCGACACGTCACAATAGGCTCCCGAATTGAAATGCGTCGTTGTTCCTGCCCGGAAGGGGAGTGGCCCGTCCGGATCGGAAGGTTGCTCCCAATATGGTATTTTTGTCTCTCGGGTGGTCCTTCGGGAAAGCAGGTTTGAAGCGATTAGGGAGAAGAAGGTCGAAGATTGACGTTGATTTAGATGCTTTTCGGATGCCTGGTTTTCGCTATGTTGCCTGGAATTCCCCTGAGTGCTCAGAACCAGAACGAAGAACCTCTGGAGAGATCCGCCGAAAAGATCGTCGATGCGCTGGCCAAAGGTGATCTTGCTTTCCCCGCGATTTTTTTTTCACCCACAAAGCCGCCCAAGAATGCACTCCCGAGCGGCTCAAGGAGATCTGGAATCTCATTCAGGAGAAGGGTGGAAAGTTCAGCGGGCGAGGTCAGACCTATTCAGAAAAATCTCCCGGAAAAAACGTGATACTTATTCCCAGCAGTTTGTACAACTCGATGTGGATGTGAGAATGGTCTTCGATGGGAGCAAACAGATTGGGGAGTTTTCGATCGATCCGCCCCACTCCAGAAATACCTCGAACTGTCCGTCGTACGCGAATGAAGAGAACTTCTTTGAAGAAGCAGCGGATTTCGACAACCATGGACGGAATGTTCCGACAACCCTGACGATCCCCAGGGGGAAGGGACCCATTCCCGCAGTCATCCTTGTTCCCGGCGGTGGAGCCTTGCTGGATCGGGATTCAACCATTGGATCCAACAAACCGTTCAGCGATCTGGCGCTTGGGCTGGCTGGTCGGGAATCGCAGTAATCCGCTACGAAATGCAGATTACCACCTATTTTGATCAGTGAAAAAGGAGCGGACTCCGCTTCCCTCCCCAGGATGTTCTTTTCGGCAAAGCCTCCGCGGCCATCCGGATTCTCCGGAACCGTTAGGATATCGGCTCAAAAAGGATCTTTGTAGCCGGTCATGGAATGGGGGGAAAGCTCATTCCGGTGTTGTCCGATTACTGCCCGGAAAGTGCAGGGTTCGTGATCATGGGAGGAGCCTCATTTCCCCAACCAGACGTTCCCCAAGGGAATCCCTCAGCGGGGCGAGGGTGGGCAGGACACCAAAGTGGATCAGATTCCCCGCCCCCTGATACCGGAATCAACTTTCATGCTCTTCCCTGGATTGAACCACTTTCTCATGAAAGCCCCTCCCGAGATCATACCCGAGGATTACAACATTCTTAACCCCGTATCTACCTCAGTCCGTTTTGGATGACCTGCCAAAGCGGATTCAAAATGGGATACAAACCGGATCTTCCACAGGAGTATTCTTCCGAGCTCTTCCAGTAGCCTTCCGGAAGGGGGCCCGTTCCCAGTTCATAATCCATCTTGGGAAAGCCGTCGTCCTCTCGATAGGAATAGAATGACCAGTGCCACCCCTGGGAGTTGAAGAAACCGATACTGTCCCTGAAGAAATCCACCACCCCCAGGGCCTCCCGGTCCGCTCCGAACTCTGCAAGGTAGATCCTGTTTGGGGGAACATGGTTCCTGCTCATCCAGTCTGTGACCACCTTGAAGTACCGGGTAAACTTTCCCCGATCCCAGTGTTCGATGGGTGCAAAAGGAGGCTGGGCGTCATCATCGTTGGGGCCATCCAGCTCACCGGTTGGAATGTCCCCGGGATACCTGAACTTGCCTGGCTTTTCGCCCGTCGCGAAGTGCGAGGGCTCATAGGTGTGAATGGAGTAAAGAACGTTTGCATCCTGGATGATGGCCGGGTCGATAACCTGAAAGGCATACGGATTGGCATAGAATCCTGAATCCAGAACCACCGGGGTTTCCTGGTCCACCTCGCGGATGGCCTGGATGACCGTTTTGTAGAACAGATTGAGATCCGCAGGAGTGCCTTTCACCTGTTGGTACCATTTCCCGTAATCCATCGTGTACCAGTCCCGCAGTCTTACCGCGGTGGCCCGCTCAGGGCAGGGCTCATTCAGAATGTTGTATCCCACGACCGCGGGATGGTCTTTCAACGCGGATGCCAGCTCCCGCCAGAAACTGGCGGCCTGGCGATGAAAGGTGAAATCCTTCCACAGGTCGAATTGTTGGATGCACTTCCCGTTCACGCGATTGTGCTGCAGCCATCGGGAACCTGGCAGGCTCAACATCGTGAGAACGACTTTCAACCCCGCCCGATCGGCATCGTCCAGAACCTTCACAAGATACGCGAGGTCCTTTCCGACGATCCCGGAATACCGATCCTTCGGGCCTAGAAGGAAATCCCCAAGCTCTGCGGGGGGCCTTCCGTTGAGCCATTTGTTGACGGCCAGGCGTGCGATCACGATCCCGGCCCTGGCAGCATCCTGGAAACGTTCTGCCCGCGGGTTGTTGGGGAAGAAGTTCGCACCCTTGCGCTGCACATCCCAGAACCGGATGTCCCCTGCCCTCCCGGTGCCAGAAAAACACAAGAGTACAAGAACCCATGGGATGACTCGTTTTTGCATCGCTTTTTTGGGGAGGGGATGGGCGGAATCAGGCCCGTCCCGGCTTCCTCAAGAAGCTATCACCAACGAAATCTTCTGTCAACCGGAACATCTGCTGCACATCTGCGTATGACAAGCCAGGGGCCATGTCGTCCTTCAAATTCTCGACCTGGCAGTTAATGGATTCCACATTTCCAGTCTCATTTTCGGATGTGTGTCAAGATGTTCAATTCCTTCCGGAGAAAGCCTGAGGTTGGGACAAAACCGACGCACACGGAAAGGTGTGGCCCTATCCGCTGAACGGGGAAATTGCGATGGGTCCACATTTCCCAAATGTCGGAGGGATTTCCGGTACTTACCGCATCGAATTTGCCCACCCCCTTGGGGTGGTGCATTTTTGACCATGGGTGATCCGGATGATGATCAGACACGCGTTCTCGAAAGGGGAGCAACGGCATGGGAAGCGGGAGGAACTGGCTCCGATATGCCATTCTGGCCATTCTGACGGTGGCTTTCACGCGAGGGGTGTTCCTTGGGGCCCCGGACGATTCCCAGGGTGATTGGATCGCCGCGATCCGCGACAATTCCTGGAAAGATCAGGAATCCTCTCTTTCTTCAGTTTCCGAACTGAAGCAGGTTGAAGACGCCCTGACGAGTCCCCTCCTCGATGTTCCTCCCGGGAAACTGGCTTCCATCACGGGCCGAACCGGGCTTTCATCCGTCGTCTCGGTCCGAAGGTGCGATTTCCCCGGGGGAGGTGGTTTTCCGGTCCCGTCCACCGGAAGAATGGGCGCCCACGCCTCGAGCGGAGAATCGTGACGGAGAGGGAGGTGCAACGATGAACGCGCGGAGACTTCGGAGATTATGCGTTTCCCTCGCCCTGTTCATGATTCTGGCAGTTCCCTCCGTTCGGGGAAACGGGGAAATGCGTTTGTCGTAACGATTCTCCTGGCTCGTGGAGCCGTTCTTGAAGGAGGGAAAGGTTGCGATCTCGATCGAAGAGGGAGTAGGGCTTCTCGACGTGGAGGATGAGTTCCAAAGTCCGAATCCCAGGCAGATCGAGGGAATCTACAGGTTTTCGGTCCCCCCCCACGGGTTCGTTGCATCCTTCGCGAACATGAGGGCCATTCTGGGAGTATTGGATATGTACGACATGGATCACGCGCAGATGATGGCCCGCGCCCCGGAGACTCTTGAAATCGACATTTCACGGTTGGTAAAGGAGCAGTATCTCAAGACGGAGATCCAGAAACCCAGCATGGGGTGTGAATACTACGGGGGGCCCGATTCCCTTACGGGCACGGGGAGAATCATCTGCGCCCTCCATGGGTATGTCGGGGGTCCGAAAGTGGGCCAGTATCCCGGCGTAACCGCCGAAAATAAGTTTGGGGCCAGATGTGAAGAAACAGGGTGTGATCCCGACGAATTCTTCATCGACTTTCAGCCTTCGGAATTGGATCACCCGGACACGCCTCTGTATGGTTGGCTGGAAAAGCACGAGTTCCTGCTCGGACTGTTTTTTCTGCTTCTCTGAAGCGGTTGGTGAAAGGACAAGATCGGGTTTCGTTTTCCTTGCAAGCCCGTTAAGGAGGGTGTATTTCTGGAGAGTATGGTGATTCCCGGAGAACATGGCGGATGTGGGATTGGAGGAAGGAGTTTGGGTCTTTCTGGTTCTTGGACTTCTCGCTTGTTCCTGAATTCCTTTGAATTGGGCCCCTTCGCGGGGCCCAATTCAAAGAGCACCTCCGCTCTTTCAACATATCGGAGCTTTGGTGTCAAATTTTCTGGACCAACCTCAGCGGCAAACCCTGTGGTTTTCAAGGACGGAAACCAACCGGAGGTGATGAATTACGAAGAGTACGAGTTTGATGAAAATTCTTTTGTTGGCGGGTCTCCCATGGGTAGCGGTGGGAAATGCCGACCCCGGGGCCGGAACGTTTTCCCGGCGTCTGGAAAACACTCACCAGGACAAAATTTCCCAACCACGTGTTGAAGGAGGAGCCGCTGTGAATCCCAACCTGTTGCCCATGTTCGGAGGGGTGACCAAGAGCGAAACCCAGATCGAAGCGGACAGCAGCTTCATCGCAGAAGCCACCCGGATCGCAGGAGGCCGAGAAAAAGCGGCGGAGGAGTTCGTGAAAAAGGGATGGCAAGCCTTCCTTGGGAAGCGCGATCCCGAAACGGCGATGATGCGCTTCAACCAGGCCTGGCTCCTGGATCCGCAGAACCCCGGGGTCTACTGGGGATTCGGGGTGGTCAGTGGGGCCATGCGAAACATCGACAAGTCAGTGGAAATGTTGCGGAAAGCGGCAGAAATGTTGCCTGACAATGCCAGATTGTTGGTCGACCTCGGCTTTTCCCTGACCATCCTTTCGGGTGGCATGAGCGAGGAGAACTCCGCGAAAACCGCAATGGCGGAAGCCCTGACGTGTTTCGGACGGGCCGAGAAGCTCGAGCCTGGCTACGAGCCCCTGTATTCCAATTGGGCGGTGGCGTTGTTTCTGCGTCGGGACTATGCTGGTGCCTGGGAAAAGGTTGCGAAAGCCCAACGACTCGGTGGCTCCACGCTGTCGAGGAAGTTCCTCCAAGATCTGGCAGCGCAGTTCCCCAGACCAGCGCAGTAGCTTCCCGCTACAGCCCTCAATGGGGTTCCTTTCCCCGATTCAGTTTCCAGCACAGAACGCGGGCATTGCTTCGTGAGGGTGGGGCGATCAGGATCCGATCACAGGCCACGGTAACTCAGGGGCTCCCTGGGCTCTGATTGATCGCGGGGAAATCGAGGGTGATGATCGAGGAGTTTCTCGCTGACCATATCCTGGGGAAAGTCCGCCCTTCCGGAAAGGGAATCCCTATTTCTCAGAGGGAGCGCTTCGGTCTGCCGTCAGCAGAGGATATCATGTTGCTTTCCATTTCTGGGTTTTCGGGGCAAGGAAGTGGGCCCAATGTGTCCCGAAAAGTGCTGGGGAGGATCATCACGGTGTGCAGAACGACATGAGACGAACAAGGTTTTCTTCCCAGTTGTTCCGGTAGTGAGCCAGATTCCTGCCAATCTTCGCGAAGCGAGCGTGATTCCGAGGAAGATCAGGCCAAGTACCAGGATCGACATCCCTGACTACGGAAGCTTCACCAGGTGGGAAAGACCTACGACCGGCTGGAGACCGAGAATGGCCGAGAAGATGCCGGCAGCCAGAAGAAGCGGATGGTAGCCGAACAACGAGTCCGAAAAGGCCTCGACTCCCTCAGGGGTGCCGCCCGTCGTTTCGTTCGATTCAAGAAATCCTCCAGCAGATATTCCACCCGAATGATGGTAGGACATTCCCCCGTTTTTGACAGCAAGGAAGGGGAAAGTCCAGCACCCTGGGCCGGTTGCGGTTCATTTCTCTGGAAGCACTGTGGAATCGACAGCCGGATGCGGGGATACCGGGTTGGAAACCCGGCGGAGAATCAGGATCGTGGTGTCGTCGGCGGGAGGCGTCCGGCCCTGGTGTTTCCTCAGACAATTCATCAGTTCGGAGGCCAGTCCTTCCGCAGGAAGGAATCCGCGGGCCTTGAGCAGGGCTTCCAGACGTGGGAAGCCGAAGGGGTTCTGACTCTCGTCCAGGGCTTCGTACAGGCCGTCCGAGTAGATCAGGAGGGCCGCCCCATCAGGGAAAGCCAGTTTTTCCGGTTTGTTGCGTTTCGCGGCGGAACTTCCGAGCGGGAATCCTACCTGTTCGAGGAACTTCACGCTTCCATCCCCTTGACGCATCAAGGGAAATGGAGCCCCTGCTCCGGTCCATTCCAGGTCTCCCGCCGCTGCATCCAGACACGCGGCGAACATCGTCATCATCTGCCTGCGCTTTCCCACCATGGCGATCACGTGGTTGAGACGCTGGGAGAGTCTGGCGAGATCGAGCCCCTCCAGAACGCTCAGGGAGCAGATTGCCTTGGCCATGGTAGCCATCAGTGCGGCGGAAACACCGTGACCCGTGACGTCACCCAATACCAGGAGGAGTTTCCCGTCGGGCAGGCAGAGGGTGTCTGTGTAATCCCCGCAGAGACCGTGGAGAGGCTGGTAGCGCAATGCGACCTCGAACCCTGGAAGGGTTCGTGGCACGGCGGGAATCAGACTGTCTTGTACGGTCCGTGCCCGGTCGTGCTCGGCGAGTTCCGCCATCATGTCGTTGAAAGCCCTTCCGAGCTCACCGAATTCGTCGGGTCCGAGATCGGGAATCGCCGCGTCCAGTCGGCCTTCTTCCATTGTCCTGATACCGTTGGAGATCCTGCGAACCGGGACGAGAAAGGAGCGGCTGATCACCAGCGCAAGTATGCCGACGATAAGAAGACTGGTCACAACCCCAGACCACAGGAGCCGTGACTGGGTCCGGAGCATTTCCGCCTCCGGACCCAGGTCGGCTATGGTCATCAAGACAGTGGTCCGGAAGAGCAGATGGGAAGTCGGAAGGAGGGTCACAAGATACGGCCGGCCCCGGTGCCGGACCACTCTCGATGCGGGTTCACCTCCCATGCAGCTTTGCGCAAAAAGGTCGTCGGGGCATGGGACCTGAGGGATGTTGGGTTCCCAACGGGTCCAATAGTTGGGGGATTGAATCCACATTCCTTGGGGGGACCGGCGAAGAAGTTCGGGAAGAATCCTTCCGATTGAAAAGAACCAGAAGAAGAAAGCCGGTTCCGTTGCGGTCGCGTGGGGATCCACATCCCAGAATGAGGTTGCTGCCCACGAATTGTCCATCTGCCAGGGGACTTCCTCTCCCCGCCGGTCGCTGAGTCCCGAAAACCCGAAAAGCGGGCTGCGAAGGATTGCCGTCATCGCCCAATGCCCTGGTGTATGCAGGATTCCGTAGCGCCTCAGCATCTCCTGTCCAAAAAAAAGCTGGAGCTCCCCCTGGTCGTTTCTTACGGAGGTCTGATCGAGGATTCCCCCTTCCCCTGAAATGACACGGTAAACGAGGAACAGTTCTCCCGCCCGGGCCTTTTCGAGCATTTCTTTCCTTCGCACAGGATCGGGTTTCTCGGTGACGATCCTTTTCCAGAGTCCCTTTGCGAGGTTGATTTCGTCGGAAACGATCTCGGAAATGCGGGAATCGGTTTTGCGCAAGGTTTCGAGATTGCTTTCCTGGCGCCGATCGAGCAGTTCGCGTTGGCGGTCCTCACTCCATCGGGTTCCCAGGCGGCCAAGATGGTAGAGCGGAAGGAGCGTGAGGGAGAGGAAAATCGCTACCAACCGTGAAAACAGGGGCAACTCGAGGAGGTGGACCCGGAGCGAAACCATCCAACACGCCGGAAGCAGCATTCCCAGAAGGACCCAGGCTCTGGCGGCCTTTTTCCTGGCGGCTACGTCAGGATCTACCGTGCGGAGTACCATCATAAGGTCGTTCCCCAGAACTCCGGTGAAATAGAGGGAATCGCTACTGCTCCGCTCCTTTCCCCAGCCGGTTCGGGGAGCTCTCCTGATGATCGCCCGGGATTCCTCATCAAGGGCCGTGGTCCCGATCCATTTCCCGTTTCGCCGGTCAAGGAGCCAATAATCCCGACTCTTGCCTTTCCTTCGGCGGAGCCATTTCCTCCAAGGTTCGAGAGGCCTGGTCACACCGCGCGAGAGGATCATCACTCCTTTTCCGTCCGGGTCGATCTTCCAGAAAAACCACTTCTCACCCTTTGGATCCGGTCTCGAAATCGTCACTCCCGGAAACCATTCCAGGTCCCGGGCAAGATAAGGTCCAACAGCTGACTGGGCCCAGGGAACGTTCTTTTCCTGAAGATGACCGTCCTCCAGGTCCTTGGCGAGGACCGTAAAGACTTTTCGCGAAGACACTGGTGACCCGGGGGGAGATACCAGTTTCCCGCCCCTTGGGAAGATGGCTATCTCGAGGTTGGCGAAGGAGGGGAGATCCCATGGAAGCGAGGCCACATACGCGAAGGGGTCTCCCTTCCGGATCCCGCTGTAAAAGGCGTTTCCGAGTCTTGCGACCATCGGGGCATGTCGATGAACGAAGGCACCGTGCCATGCGGTTCGCCGGAAATCCTCCATCTGGCGGTCCTCGATTTGGCGGCTCTCGGCAAGAAAATCCTCCTCCCACGAAAGGAAGATCCCGAAGCAGGGAAGGAAGAAGAAAACCAGGATCAGGAGAAAATTCTGGGCCTTTCTAAAGTAGGTCAATTCCGGGCACCCCCTTCCGACGGCCCCGAAAGGTCGGGAGTGGAGCTGCGATTTCTGCGGATCACGACCGCGCTGACCCCCCGTTTGAGGACCTCCCCCAGCTCCCCTTCCAACCCCGAACCGAAATGGTCCGGAAAATCCCCCTCAAGAGGGTTCCCGGCTTTCCGGACCAATCCGTGGAAAGACTCCCGGATCATTTCGGTGGACTCAACGGAGGAATCCGAAACCGGGGGGACCGAGGCCAGGACGATGGAGTCACCTTCGGAGAGGGTTTCCCGGAAAACCCCCGTTTCAAAACGCTCGATCGACCCAAGAGGAATCCCGGGGTTGGGGGGGAAGGAAATCTGCCCGTTCTGCGCCCTGCAAAGGGCGAGGCGGGGAAACCCCGCCTGGTGGGCTACGAAGGAATGGCCGGCGGGGTGGTAGATCAACAGGCAAAGGGAGACGGGAGGGGCTGCAGGGCGACTTCCCGAATCGCTTGCCTGGGCGGGGCCCTGCAGGCTGAGGAAGGCTTTGTGGATGCGAGGGAAAAGGCCGGCGGGGTCGAGACCCTCCTGACAATGGGAAATGATGATCGCCCGAGCCATTCCCGAACCCAGGGCGGCGGTGATTCCCCGCCCGTGCGAGGTTCCCAGAAGAATTGCCCAGGAGCAATCCGGAAGCTCGAACCAATCCCTAATGCAACCGTCCAGGGCGAGCCCGCCCCAATACCATGTCCGGAAGGAGATCCCCGGGATCTTCGGGTCACCGGGTGGCTGGAGCCTTTCCTCGACTTCCCTTGCGGCCTGGATCTCCTTGGAAACCTCCAACATCTGGTTGAACGCCTCGCCCAGCCTGCCCAGTTCGTCTCCGGATGTTGTCTGGATACGGTAATCGAGGCGGCGGCGCCGGAGATTCTGGACGCCCTCGAGGGTTTCCCGAAGAGGCCCGATGACGCTCGTGCTCAGGAACCACCAGCCCGCCATGAGCAGGATCATGCAGAGGCCTGCCTGGAGTAAAAGGCTTCGCGTCCATTCCTCAGGGCCGGCGGCGAGTTTTTCAGGGGAAATGAACGCGATGAGGTCATAGCCCGCAAGCCTTTGTCCAGGCCTCCCAAGGACGAGGGCGGTCCCGTCGGGAGTCGGAAAGGACCAGTTGAGAAGTCGCTTCTGACGGGCAACAGAATCCACGAAAGCCTCGAAGGCGGGGAATTCCGTTGTCGGATCCGGAAACCAGTTTCCAGTCTCCCTTTCCCTTGCCGAGATCCGGAACTTCCAGTTGCCGGGCAGGTTTTGCTTCAGGTATGTCCTGGCAACCTCCGCCATCCCCATCTGGATGAGGACCGCTCCGGGTCTGGGAGCTTCTTCGGCCTTCCCTCGCGGATCGGGGGACTCCGGTGTGGGGCGCCCTTTTGCGCCCGGGTCTGTTTTTCCTTGGGGGAAGAAATAGATGAAACTGTAGACCTGCTTTCCCTCTGTCATGAACTGGACCAGCCGGCCTGGAGACTCGACCACGGAACCCCAGGAGGACTTTCGGAAAACCTCGAAAAGGCTGTCGGTCATCTTTGAACGGGAGGTCCGGGGGAGGGAGTTTCGCTCCTCGAGGATGGACTGGATATATTCCTGGTGGACCCGGCTCCTTTCGCCGTGGAAAGGTGTCTTGGAGAGGGAAAGAAATGGGAACCCCTTCTGGTCGAGTACCAGAATATCCTGGATGCGTCCCCCTTCAATCAATGGCTGGATAATCGACCGGAGAGACTCGGGATTCGATCGACGAAAGGAGTCCGACCCGACAAGGGACTTCAAGCCTTTTCCAAAAGTCATTTCGAAATCGGAATACCTTCTGTCGAAGTCCAGCAGCATCGCTTCCCCTTCTTGCCGAAGGCGGCTTTCCTCACGGAAAACCCTTCCTCTACGCAGGGCACCGCTCTGGACCAGGATGATCATCAGAGGCACGCCGACCAGATACACAACGAAAAAGCCGGTCTTGGCCCGGACGGACCAGCGGGGAAAATTCCGCATCCCCAGACCCAGGAAGAGGAACAGGATTGCCGCCATGGCCGCGATCCGGAGCCTGATTCCCGGTGCGGGATCGGTGACCGGGCGTTCCAGGATCAAAGACAACCAGGGGTTGATCCGCTCGACATGGGTTTCCTTTTCTTCCGGCCCCCGGTCGTCAATGCCGTAAGGAAGGGAAGCTGACTGGGGTGGGAGGGCCGCGGAAGCAGTCCGGAATGGATTTTCCGGAGTCCTCTGGAGGACGCTCCATCCGGTCGATGTTCCTGGGCAACGGCGGCCGCATGCTTCCCGAATGGCTTTTTCCTGATCGGGCGGCGGAAGGACTGCCAGTCGAACGTGATCGGTTCCCGGTTCGAAATCCCATATCAGCCGGTGCCAGGACCCATTCCAGAGGACCTCGACGGGAAGTCCCGGATTGTCACGGCAGAAAGCGGGCCTGAATCCCCAGCCCAGGTTGTCCGTCAACCGGAAGAAAGTGGATGGGGAAGCCATACTCCCGGTCTGGAAGAAACGGCCGAGATCTTCCAGATAACCCGGGCAGGAAGCCGCTCCATCCCCGCTTCGCCACCAGGCAACGGGGGAATTCCGCTCGTCCGGTTGAGGACGGGTGTGCCCTTCCTTCCCCACCCAGGCAAGGAAGCCGGCCCTTGTCAGGTGTCCCGGGTCGGTCTCAGTCAACAGTTCGCGGGCGAGCTCCGCGAGTTCCTTTCTGACGGAAGCCCGATGGTCCTCCCCTTCCTGGTCGGCCAGGGCAAACCCCGCCCAGAGCAGAAAAACCAGGGGTGCGATAACGAGAACGATGGATGCAATTGGGAGAAGCAGGGAGTTCCGGGAACGGTCCGCATCCCCATCCCTCTCTACTTGCCTTGAAACCTGTTTTCCGGTCTCGGGAGAAAGATCGGCGGGATCCTGGGGACAGGATCTCATACCAATCGCAGCGAAGATTCCGGCATGCAGGAAGGAGCTGCCACCGGGTGCACAGATTCGACAGTCGCCACAGAACCGGGAGTCTCTGTGGCCTCTGGGGACTCTGTGTTAATCACGGTCTGGGGCTCTGGCCGGGTTTTCATCGTCGAATCCACCTTCGGCCTTCCGTCATTTGGTATCATAGGGCAATTCTTGCAGAGTATGCGCGGCAAAGTCAACCCTGCTCTGCTTCCCACCCGGTTCCAATCAGAGGAAAATTGTAAGGGCGCAAGGGCGGTTAACGGTTGTCCGAAGAATGAAAAAAGGGAGTGCCGATGGGGACTGGTTTTCCGGTTGCGATCCTTCTCCCGATCGCCATTTACGGTTTTTTCGTAACGGTGGCTTTCGGTCTCGCCCTTTTTCTTTCCTGGAAGGAGTTCCGGGAGAATGATGCGGAAATGGTCCTTCTGCGCGATGTGTTTATTCTGGCGATCTTCGGCGGCGTTGTCGGGGCACGAATTCTCTGCGTATTCGAGTTCTGGCCTGCCTATCGGTCCGACCTGGTTCATGCGGTCTTCTCGTTTTTCGGTTTCTCCGTTATTGGAGGGTTCATCCTCGGAACCATTCTTTGCTGGATCAGGATCAGGCACGCAGGACAATCGATCCTGCGGATTGGGGACCTGATGTCCCCCGGGCTCGCTGTTGGATACGCCGTCGGCAGGCTGGGATGCCTCTTCTCCGGGGACGGTTGCTATGGGGCTCCGACCATTTCGTGGTTCGGGATGACGTTTCCCAACGGCCTGTGTTCCACCCTTTCGGAAAGAAACCCGTTGCTTTGCAATCTTTTCCGGTCGATGTATCCGGGGGAACCGGTTCCTGCGGCGATCTCCGTCCATCCCGCGCCACTCTACGAAAGCCTCAGCCACATTGCCCTGTTCATCCTGCTTCTGGCGCTCCCCCTCAAGGTTGGGTCGGGGCGAAGATACGCGATCTTTCTCGTATGGTTCGGGGTTTCCCGGTTTCTCGTGGAGTTCATCCGCCTGAACCCGATCGTCCATTGGGGGCTCACGACCCACCAGGTTCTTTCCCTTTTCTTCGTGGGATCTGGCATCATCGCGTTCTTCATGGGGCCGAAATCCCCGTGTGCCAGTTCCGGTTGAAGAAACCCCGGTTCTGGAAGGCGTTGAAGAATTCGGGGTAGACCACGTCGAAATAGTCTCCGATAGCGGCCTGTTCCCTTCGTTGGAGAATCCTTTCCTCATCGGCGGGGGAGAGGGAATCGACCATCTGGAGCGTCACCCAGAAGAAGTGCAGCTCACGGTTTCCGGAACGTGCCGAGTCGGGAAGAAGAATGAAGGAATGGACCCGCTCGCTCAGGATGCTTATTCTCTCCCCTCCGGGATAGGTCGACGCGAGGGGGTGTTCGGGATGGAATCGCTCGGTCCTGATCAGCCTGTGTTTCAACCCGGCTTTCGAAAGAGGCTCGAGGCGGTAGGTGATCCGGCTGGCCCGCCGGGATGCCTTACCCTGGCGGGCGAACTGCATCACCTGGTCGGGGGAACCATGTTGGGGGAATCTGAGGAAAGTGTAGGACTGCAGCGGCGGAACCCCGTCGGTTCCGAGCATTTTCGAGAAATCGAGGGTGAAGCCCTGTTCGTCCATGGGAAGGCAGGAATCACGGAGGTCGTCGGAAACCTGACGAAGGACGCGCATCGCTTCCATGGACGTCTCGACGTGCAGCATCCCCCTGAGCGAGGCTCTTGTACCATGGTGAAAAACCTGATATATCGGGCCGAGCAGAAGAACCACCAGGGAGACCACCAGGACGGCCTCCAAAAGCGTCATCCCGCGCTCCCGACAATGCTTCCGACAATCGGTCGCCGGAAAAAAGGCTGAGAGATTCCCTCTCACGGCATTCCCTCCGGAATCAAGGCTTCCAGTACAAGCTGGTCCCGGCGGAGCCACCGCATGACACGGGTCCCGCCCTCCGGAACCACGGTGACGGTGACCCGGACACCCCTGCTCCCGGCTTGTTCAAGGTTGGTCAGGGAGATATTCCGTTGGAAAACCCCCGATTCCGCGGGGTGCATCGAGAGATCCCCGTCCGCTTCCCGAATCGGGCTCCAACCCAGGGGATACTGGGGGAGCTGGTGCTTCTCGTAGTCACGGAGCCAGCGTGCCCCAAAACCCCTGAAGATCACGATCGGTTCGCGGGCAAGGGAGGTTGCCATCGCCCGATAATAGGCATCCATAGCCCATTCGTTGGAATACCGGTTCATCCAGAGGAGTTGAAGAAGGGCCAGGGCGAGAAGAAAGCAGGCGATCAGGACCTCGAGAAGGGAAAACCCGGGGCGGGGAAACCGGGACGGGGCACATTTTTGCAGGCTCCGCACCGTCAGATTCCCTCCGTGATCCTGTGGAAGGAAACCGCGGGAGAAATCACGATGCTTCTGAGCGGGGAATCCCGCTTGAGAAGAGGATCATAGCGGATCTTGTGGATCCCTTTCCCTTTCCACCTGTTGAGGGAAAGGGTTCTGGCCGCAAAGGCCCCGAAAAGATCGAGTGTTTTCAGGGGAAGGATCTCCCCTCCGGTTGTGCCGTCGGGAATGGCTATCAGCGATGATTCGACGGGTTGGTCCGTGTCCACCTCGATGTCCCCTCCGTGGGTGAAAAGGATGCAAAGGGCCTCGGGGGACGATTTCCTCAGGGGTCCCAGGATGCGGAAGCCTCCCTTTGAGATTAGTATTCCCTGGCCTTCGATCGATGTCGGTCCTCCCGGGTCTCCCAGGGAGACCATTCCGTCTGTCCACTTGATGCCCCGAAGATTGATCTTCCGGTTCTTCCTGTCCAGAACCCCTATTTCTTCGAGAGAAACGGGGTCGGTCATGCGGTATCCCCAGAGATTGACGTGCGCGAACGGTTCCATTCCTCCCGGGTTTGGCGTTCCCGCGGTTATCATCCTGCCGCTCGCATTGAAGAATCTTGGAACCGCGAAGGAATCGGGGCGAAGCCGGCTAGACATGGTCAAGCCCGGACGGTACAGGAAGTCGGTGTCGAAACGGGAGATGATTGAAAGCCCGGGATCTGGGGGGGTGCCGTTTACTTCGGGGAGTTTTTCCAAAAAATCCCGGAGGTTCGTGTTCGTCAGGGGTGGCGAGGGGGGCGGAGTGCAGGGGAGGAGGGAGTCCAGGAGCTTCCGGTCATCCGGCTCGAGAACCAGGGTGGTGGGATCCACGATACCGGAGATATCGAAGCGGAAGGTGACGAAGTGGATGAAACGCTGCCGGAGCCTTCCTTCGAGGACCGAATCCGCCTGGGCGGGATCTGAAAGGAGCGCGGGAAGGTCCATCACGAGATCCAGGCCCGGATCGGAATTCGCCTCTTCGTCTTTGGCGACCGAGCGAAGAAACGTCCGAACCTGGTCTTCGCATATTCCCACCGGATCGGATGCGGCGGGCTGATTTCTGACCAGGGGAACGTTTGCCGCCTCGAAGATTCCACGGAGTTTCCTCAGAACCGGCAGCAGAAGGGGATGTTTTCCCTCGTAATACCTCAACCTTGGAAAGAGGATCCTCAGCTCGTCGTAACCGACCGTTCGAATCACCTTCCGGGGAAGCGAAGGAATGAGGTCCCCACGGGCTTCGTCGATGTTGAGAAAAACAAGACGGTCGGCGGCCTGGTCTTCGGTTCCCCCGATGAAGACCTTTCCCCGGTGTGCCGGGTCCAGATGCGACTGGATGATCTGAAGGCGCGTTCCCCGGGAATTCAGGTTCGCGCCCAGGGTCGAACGGAACTCCGAGACCCCGTCTCGCAGGAAGAAAGCGAAATCCAGAATGAAACCCTGGAAGTAGGAATCGCGCTGGCCTACATTGGACCGGGGGCTAACGATGTCGGCAACCTTGAAATCGTGGAACCTCGAAAGATGGACATCCGCGCGGTCCTTTCCTCCGCCAGAGGGTGACGAGATCCTTACCCGGACCGAAATCTCGAGGGTTCCTACGCCCTCACCGGGCCCATATCGGTTCTTCATGCTGCTTTCACCCCGGAAATCCAGGCATCTGGCTTCGGTTTCGATCAGGGGAGCGAAATCCCCGCCGATCGACCTGCCGGCCTGTTCCAGCGTCATTGGAACCGGGAGAGGAAGGGGAGTGGGACTACGTTCGAGCAGCCACCTGCTTTCCGGGGTCTCCGGGGAGGCGGTCCTTTTCTGAAGCCAGGCAAGGCCCTCGAGCGAGGCGGAATCGGCAAGATCCCGGGCGATGCCGCTCTGCTCGAAGCGGAAAACGACCGCACGGCCGGAGCTGGCCATCCATGCATAGCGGAAGGCCAGGGTTCCGAGGACGATCAGGACGAGAAGAACCAGCCAGAGTGCGATGCCCTTTCTCGTATGCTTGGCCAGGTTCCCTCGTTCTGCGGGCCGGATCGGGATCACTTGGCGTCCACCGGGGGAATCCCCATGGTACCGGTCGGGTTGGATTGTTCGGTGACCTCGGCAGGAGGTGAACCTGCCGGCTGCGATGGACCGGACGAAATGCGGTTGCCGGGCTCTGCACCGCCCGCGCCCGGTGGCGGTCGTGAACCAGGGGGTTGCGCCTGGAGAAAGGTCTTGGAAACTTCTGCCGTTCGGCCTCCCGAAACCCGGGTCAAGAGATTCTTGAACATGGGAAATCCCAGGAAAAGAACGAGGATTGCCCCGGCAACGAATGGGATGGCTTTTGCAGGTATTCCCAGAACCCTTGAAACCGTTGATTCCGGGATTTGTGGTTCCTCATTCAAACCGGCCGAGGGAGTGCACCCCCCCTCGGTCGACGAGGGACCCGCCGGGCACACCGATCCGAGTATTCCGGCTTTCAGACTGTCATGAACTGTTGGATCGAGAGTCGAACGGGCTTCGGCAACAGCCGAAAGGGTGGCTTTCAACGCCCTGCATTCCGAACAGTCGGCAAGGTGAGCGGCGAGGTGGGGCGGAAGGTCTCCTGCCGGTGCCCCGGACAGGATGTCGAAAACGTCCCGGCAGAGTTCAGGCTTGTTCATTCCTGTTTTCCCTTTCCTCCGCGTCATTGATCCTTTCCTTGAGCCCGGCGAGGATTCGATGCAACCTCACCCTCATCGTTCCAACCGCTTCTCCGAACAGCCCTGCGATTTCGGGGAAGGACATCCCCTGGAAAACGCGAAGCTCTATCAGAAGGCGGTCGGCAGGGGAAAGCCTGGTCAGGATTTGCCTGACAGACAGGCGATCGATGACTCCCTGGGAGATATCGTGGTGGGGGGCCGGCCTCCCGAGCGGGCTCCGGGCTTCGAGTTGTCTCTTCGCGTTGGAATTATGGTCGTAAAGGACATGCCTTGCGATCGTGAGGAGCCAGGATCCGAAGGGTTTCGAGGCATCGAAGCCTCCGATAGACCGGAATGCCTTTACGAACGTTTCCTGGACAAGGTCATCACGAACCGATTCCGGTGCCTGGAGGTGCATGAGAAAGGCATGCACTCCCCCGAGGTGGCGGTCGACGAGCCCCTCGTAACCTTCCTGGAGGCCCTGCTTTGCCTTCTGCACCAGTTCCGATTCGGGGAACACCCTGGCCCCTTTTTCCGTCATGTGTCTGCGGAAAGGCCGGCCATCCCTGTCGGGGCCATCAAACCTGGTTTCATGGGACCCGGCTTTCCCTATTTCGAGTCGGCTGCCGGAACCGTGCTGGATGATGTTCCCGCCGGAGAGGTGGAATTCGTTTCCTTGATCGAGGTCTTGAGAGCATCGATCTGCGTCTGTTGCTGGTTCGCCTTTTCCAGAGCCTGGTCAGCCGCTGCCTTTGCTTCGATGGCGGTCTGTTTCGCTGCGGCGGCATCCTGGGACTGGGTCTGGGTAGGGGCGTTCAAGGTCGTCTGGCCGCCCCCGAAAAGGGCTGAGAGATCAAGAGCGGGGCAGCAGCATCCGGATAGAAAGACGCTGGTCAGAACCACGAGGAAGAGGGAAATCGCGGAACGAACCATTGGTTTTCTCCTTCGGTGTGAAATCGGACCCACCCACCTTACCGGAATAACCCGGGAACGGTTACATTTTTTCCGGGAACCGGCAGTTCTCGAAAGGGCCCTGGCTTAGCTGTCCTTGAGGAGATGACCCAATGCCTGGGATTCCTGCGGAAAAGCCGGGGCGATGTTTGAAACACCGGCCATCTTGAATACCTTTGTTTTCAGGTCGTCCAGTCCCGAGATCGCAATTCGGGCCCGGAAATCATCCGTTACCTTGATCACCAGTTCGAGAAGGCTCACCACTCCGGGGCTGCTGATCAGTTTGCACTCGGAAAAATCGAGGAGGAAGCGGAGTTTTCCCTGCTTCAAAAGATCGAACAACCTTTCGTGAAGCTCCTGGCCGGCCTCCAGAGCAAGATAGCCCTGGATCCGGATGATCGTCACGGGATCATGAGATTCAATGCGAATCGAAAAAGCATCCATGTTGGAATCAAAAATAGCATTCGAAATCCAGATATGTCAACGTTTCTGGGGGCAAGAAAAATGACCGAGGGGATTTGCCCCCAAGCTCGGAGATTCGGAGATGGAAAGTCGATTGGATGGGGGCCAAAAAAAGATTCCCTTTTCGCCTCTGTGACTCCGCGACCCCGTTGCCTTTCTCCCAGCCATTTTTCTGCGGTGTTCATTTTGGGTCGTTTCCCGGCCCCGCGCGCCTTATTCTTGCCTGTTTCCGACCTGAGAGGGCAATTTCCTGTAACCCTACCCGGGAATTTCTGGTAAGATTGTTTGACTTGGAACCACCGGGCAGTCGGATCTCGCGGCTTCAGTTACCGGGAAGGTTCGGTGAGAATGTTCTTTTGAGTGCGCTCCAGTAACGGGTTCCACTCCAGGCGGGTTCTCAATCCTCGGAATGGAGAATGGAAAGATCGAAATGGAAAGCAAGCGGTGGATCTGGGTCGTAATACTGGTCCTTTTCCTTTGCCTCCTTTTTCTCCTGCTCGGGAGATTGCCCCCATGGTTGGAAAGGTCCACGTCAACGGATTCAGGGCCCGCAACTTCCCCGGTCGTGGTTGGTCCACCCCCTTCTCCCGACCAATACGCTCCCAGCCCGGATTTTTGGGGTTCCCCCCAATCCACCCTTTCGGTGGCCTCAGCTCCACGGGCGTCCTCGAAGGTGGTGAGCGAGGAGATGCTGGCCATCGCCCAGGAGGCCCGCGATTTCCGGGAGGAGGGAAAAAAGGAATCCGATGAATGGTTCGCGGGTTTCCTTGAGAACCCGGAAATCGCCACCGATACCAAAGAAACCTACCGGATGCGGGCCCTCGCCAACATGCCGGCTGCGGTGCTAGCCTTCGAGTCGAAGGACTACCAGGCCGCCCTGAGGGAGCTGAAGAAGGCTCTGGAAGATCCGGCGGCCTCTCCGACGACGAAATACTATTGTTACGACTATATGCGGGAAGCAGCGGCCAGACTACAGGACGAGGACGCATACATAGAATATTCGATGGCCCAGGCCATGCTGTTGAAGGACAACGACTTCTCTCACATGGGTTTCGACGAAACCGATGCGGAGACGAGCATCGAATGGGTCAGGGATGCCGCTCTCCAACTCAAGGCGATCAAGGACCAGACCGTTTTCAACTCCTACGTGGACGAGGTCATGAGGAAATGGCAGGTTCCGGCTGACAAACGTCCCCTGGTGGAGGCCGACGTGAAGGAGCAGATAAATGCACTCAGGAAACGGATCTTCGGCTGACTTCGCCCCCCCGATCCCTTCCCATTCGCGTCCCCAGGAGGGTGGAAACCGAAGGGGGACGGCCTACGTGATCACGGTGGGAATCGTCGTTCTCCTGGCTTTGCTTCTGGTAGGCTATTTCCGCACGAGCCATTCGCGGCGTTTTTCGACCCGGTTCATGAGCCACGAGAAACGGGTCGAGGCGCTTGCGGAGGCCGCGGTCGAACTTGTCGCAAGATACCTGAAGGACAACGTCAACCCCGAGGACGACCCCCAGCTTTTCGCCTACTTCCGGTTCATCGCCCCGCTGTCCTCGCCGAACCCCCAGGCTTCTCCCCTTGGGCGGGGAAACGGTGGCCTCGAACCTGCCTTCTTTCCTCCGCCTCTGGTTTTCGAGGGAATCGACAAGAAACCTCTCATGGCCCTGAAGGATCTCGTGGACGACCTCGGCGGGAATTCCAACGTCCCCAGCCTCAAGGTTACCTGCGAGATACTGCAGGCACAGGGGTTCGCCGCCTTCAACGAAAAGTACGAGATTCCGGGGATTACCATCCCTCCGACCCCGGCCTGGGGTGAACCCAGCCGCTTTCTCGACGGCATTGACCGGGTTCCGGAATCCGGTGGGTCCCTGAAAAGCCTTTCCAGCGATGCCCGGTTCAGGTTCGAACTGCCGAATCTGGCCGCTCACGACGAGCACAAGGTGGTTCTCGTCGGCCTGGCGGCCATCTTTGCCCAGGCCCGGGTATTCCTCGACAAGCTTTCCGAGACTGCCATCAAGATCTTCACCAAGATCGTCGCGCTGGGCTTCCTGGACATCTCCGGGATGATGAAGGAGAACCCGCGGCTGCTCGATATCGATGAGGAGATCCGGAAGACCGTGGCTTTCCCAAAGGGGAAGCGGGTTTCGATGCCCTCGATCCGCTCGATGATCATGGGTGAGATCGAGGACTTCCTTTCCCGCGTCGAATGGAGGGCAGGGGTTCTCCATCAGTCGATACGGGCAGGATGGGACAAACTTCCGCCGTTCCCCCCTCCGATCGATGTGGAGCGGTTGCGCCAGGAACGTTCGACCGCCTTCGGGGCAAAACCCCTGGTAATCGAGAAAGTCGGGACAGTCCGTCTGACCGCCCATGTCGAGTTTGTCCAGGGCGGAACAGGGGGGGGCGGAATCCATATCCGAAAGGTTCTCCAGGCCGACCGGGAGTTCAAGGTTTCCGATCTCCAGCCGCCCGCGCCCGAGTATGCCTTTTTCGTGGCCAACTCGCCCCTGCTTTTCGAACGCCCCGAGGACAAGAACGCCATTCCCGATCCAGCCGATATTTCGCGGATAGGCAAACCCATCGAGTGGCGTTTTCCCCCGGAACGTGAAAAGGCAGGGATCCTCGCCACCTTCACGGTCCATCCGCTTCCGGAAGGGAGTCCTCTTCCGGGTGGAGACTACCGGGCATTGACAGGGTTCGACGGGTGTGGCGGGACTCCGGCCCCCGACTCCAATTGCCTCGTACCAGGCCTCGTCCGGGTCAATTCCGATGGGATGATGAAGATAAACACCTTCATCGGCTCCAAGGACGAGCCATTCCAGACGGAATACAACGCGATGACGATGGACAAGTTCAAGCCCAACTCGGTCGATCCCCCGATCTTCCAATGGATTCCGACCTTCAATTGGTTGGACATGACGGCCTATCCCGACCGGCCCCACCAGGTCGATTTCCCCGTCCTTCACAACACCGACCGTTCCATCCGGCCTTTCATCCCGGTAGGGACGAAGAACCTCCTCAAGATCCTCCAACAGTGCGACGGCCTTGCCGCCCCGAGCCTCCTTTTCGGATATGGTCACATCGAATATCCCCTTGGATTGCGTGCGGAAGCCTTTATGCAGATGCGATACGGCAACGTTCATGTGGGAGTGCTTCCCAAGGGGGCCGGTCCCCCGCCGAAGGACCTGACCGAGTCATACATCGAGTACCGGGTGCCGGAAAACGATTTCGGGCTCGTCGGAAAACCTGCCTTCGAAAAGAGCGATACCGGACAATGGTCTCCCTACGAGTTCCGGAACATGCCCGAGAACGTCTATAGCATCCTTCAGTATGCGAAAAAGGCGACCCATTATTACGAGAACGAGGAGGACTTCTGGCGGGACGTGGGCCGCCCCATCGAAGAAGGCGGGAGGTCCGACAAGGGGGTGTTCGATTGCACCGGGGTGACCTACATCAAGGGAAGCCTGCGGATCACCGCCGACAAGGCCGGAAAGCCCTGGAAGGTAAAGGGGAAGGGAATTCTCGTCGCGAAGGGCAACATCTTCGTGCAGACCGACATCATGCGTCAGGACAAGGATCCAGGGACTCCCGGCAGTCGGCCGGGGGATGTGGTTTTCACGTTGATGGCCCGTGCGGGAAGCATCATGGTCAGGAAGCCTTGTACCCGGATCGAGGCGGCCTGTTTCTCGAACGCCACGCTGACGAACCCCGCGGGGAACCCGTTGGTCATTGACGGCAACCTGGTCATCAACCAGTTCAACCGTTCCTTCATCAACAGTGTCGAGGTCTATTTCAATGCCGCCGCCTGCAGGATCACTCCCCTGTCCGTCATGAGGGACGTTGGCAAGTTCGAGCCAAGGCGGTATCATGCTTCCCTGGGGAAAAGGTGGTTGAACCTCCAATATGTCAAACAGTGAGGCAAAATGGGGATTCCGGGGTCGGGAGGGGTTCACCCTTCTCGAGATCCTGATTTCCGTCGTGATCTTCGTTCTCGCCGCCGTTCCGATCTACCGTCATCTGATCCAGGGCGCGGCCCAGGAGATCGAGGCCACCAAGATCGCGATGGCCCGAAAGATCCTGGAGTCCTTCCATCATGAGATCCTCAGTCAGGATTTCAACCGGCTCGTCAAACTCGTTCCGGTCGATTCGATCGTCTACCAGGCATACGACGGGGCGGAACTCAACCGGCGGGGGCTGAACCTGACTGCATCTGGGGTGGTTTCCATCCAGCGGGGCTACAAGGATTTCGAGATGGGGGCGATATTCCGTTTCGCCGAAGGGACGAAGAACGCGATCGGAGTGGAGGCCTTCGTCTCCTGGACCCGCCCCGGCAACGCAGGTCTTGCCAAGAGCACGGAGACAATGATGTTTCTGGTGGTCCGGCCGTGAAATCGCGAAAGCAGCCTGGAGCCAGGGCATCGACGGGATTCACGATCGCGGAGGTTCTCGTCTCACTCGTGATTCTCGGAGTCCTGAGCGGAAGCCTCTATTGGATCCTTTCCTCCGCAAGACAAACCACTTCGCTCAGTACCGCCCGGGGCCAGGCGAAAGACATGGTGGAGATCATCCTCCGTTCCATGGAACGGGACATCTCCACCTCCTTTGCGGTTGTGACAGCCCTCGGGGAAAACCGGTTCGCGGTGGAGCGCTCTTTCCAGGCCCTCGCTTCGGGGGGCTGCACGATGCTGGTTCCCGAAGCGCTTCCCGGACCGAAGAAAGAAGTCGCCTACAAGCGGGTGGAATACCTGTTCGACCCTTCCAGGAGGACCATCGAAAGGAACGACGCGAGCGGCAGCCGGCGTCTCCTTTGCAGCGAGGTCGACATGTTGGAAATCAAGGCCGTTTCCACCTTCACCTCTCTGGTCGAACTGGAGGTAAAGGTCAGCATAATCCCTTCCGGGAGCCAGGTCCCGCAGTCACATCATCAGAAGCTCGTTGTTTCGATCAGGCAGGCCCGGGAATCGAATCTCGATCCCAGATGGCGGACTCCGGGGGAATTCAGCGAGGAGAAATACTGAACGGCGGGCTTCACCGTTCGTGACCGTTCCCTCTCCCCGCGGGAGATCACCACAAAGACACCGAGGACACGAAGTTCACGAAGAAGAACGTGGGCAACCCGGGAAACGGGGGCAACTGGGCCATTTCAAAACCCTTCACCACCTTTGTGGCCTTCGTGAACTTCGTGTCTTTGTGGTGAACCCAGGGTGGGTGAAAGCTTTCTGCTACTCTTTTCGGATCACGACGGAACGGGGCTGGGCAACGAGGACGCCTTTCCGGGTCCGCCGGACGGGGACGAACTCGACGCTCACCCTTGCACCCGGCTTGAGATGTTTTGCAAGTGGTCCCGGAGTCAGCAACTGGATGACTTCTCCCATCTCCGTCTTGATGCGGAAAGCGCCTCCAGTGCCCTGCTCGGGGAGTACCATTCCGATGGCATGCTCGGTAACGGCAACGGTTGCTCCCGGAGTTGCGCTTCCGATATTGGAATCGGTCTCATCAGAAGGAAGGGGGCCGCTTCCACCCAGAAAGGTGACCAGGTTGACCAACAAAAGGAACCCGATTCCAATAACGGCAGCCAGATGCCAGGGTTTCAGGAAAGCCTCCCCCCCGTCGGCGGGGTGGAGGGTGCTGACGGAATAGGGTTTGGATGCTCTCCGCCGGGCCTGTTCCTCGGAATACTTTTTCGGAAGCGAATCCTCGATGTTTTTCAGGGCTTGGGGCGTCAGGATGCCCATCTCGAGAAGGTTCCGTCCGGTCTGGACCCTTATCTCCTTCACCTGGTCAGCGAAACTTCCCAACAGGTCCTGTTCGAGTGTGAAAAGATGGTACAGGTTTCCCGTGTCGGGATTTGTCTGGAAAAGCCAGAGGCCCATCTGGAGCAGCTCGGGATCGCTGGTGGAACGAAGGACACCCAGGAGATGCTCGCGTATGAGGGGGAAATCCATTACCATCAGGCAGGCCATCGTCAGCCGCCGCTGGGCGGGGTCACGCTGAGAAAGCATCGCTCCAAGGCGGGATACGGCTTCTCCGGGATCGAACCTCTTCAGGATCTTGATCGCCGTCAGCTTGATGATCTGACTTCCCGAGTTCAGAAACTGCCCCAGCCTCGGAAAAAACCGGTCTGGATCGCAATGTCCGAGAAATTCGAGAGCCGCCGATACGACCTTTTCATCCGGATGCCGAAGGAGCGCTTCGGCCCGGTCAGAGGGAAAAGCCAACCCCAGCCTCGAGGCGGTGCGGAGGAAAACCGCGGTGAGGTCAGGAGTCGGGCTCTTTTCATACAGGAACCCTGCCAGGAGGTCGCGGGCTTTGGGGAGATCGTGTTCTGTCAGCAGCGCGAGCCGGCGGGCCTGCTCATCGGGGGAGAGCGATGCCCATTCGGCGGAAGAAGGAGGTTCCGATACCGCGGGCGCTTTCTGTTCCTGAGTTTCGGGGGCAGCACGGTGGTCCCTGTCCGAAGGGATACCCGCCTTTCCTCCCCCAAGGATGGTTGAAAACGCCTGATCGCGAAGCCGGTTGGCTTCCGCGACCCGCTGACGGGCACCAGAAAGCCTTTCCTGGAAGGTTTTCCGGTCCGCACCGAGTTGTCCCGAGGCCTCGAGCGCATCCACCGCCTTGTCGGAAAGCCTTTCAAGGAGATCGGCCTTTTCCCTGGGCGAATCGATGGAGGAACAGGTCAGAAGGAAGGGGATTTCGGGGTCAGGGTTGATCAGCAGCAGTATTCCTGCCTGTTCGACGAGCTCCAGGTCTTTTTCGGCCGAAAGAAACTTGACAAGAACGGGTTTGATGCGGTCGGAGGGAAGGAAGAAGGCGTTCTTGAGCGCGAACTCCCTGACCCTTCGCTCAGTGCCCATAAGGAGGCGGTCGAAATGAAGGACCGCCTCCTCGGGGTCGATCGCGCAGAGCCCCTGGATTGCGAGGAGACGGATCCGTGGTTCTTCGCTGAGAAGGAACCGGGGAAGGCCCTTTTCGAGCTGGGTGGGGGCTATCCGGACCAGGATCTCCAGTGCCGCCATCCGGATCGAAAGGAACGGATGGGAGAGGAGGCCGGAAAGAACGGGAATGAACTCGGGATTGGCGGATGGGCCGAAAACGCGAAGAAGCCTTCCCAGAACGACCGGGTCGGATTCCTCTTTGATCAGCGGCAGGACGAGGGTGGCGAGTTCGCGGCATCGGGTTTCGGGAATATGACTCAACAGGGCCAACCTGCCCTGAGTTCCTGTTCCTCTGAACAGATCCGGGAAGGAGGACGGGGCAGCATCCACTGTTGCCGCAGTCGAGCCGGGAGTCGGCCCCGAATCCATTGATACTGAAGGTTGGCCGGGTGATGGAGTGCGGGAAAGGACGGCAGCGATGGCATGGGAAAGGAGGAGGAGACATTCCTCGTCTTTCTCGGACTCTTTTCGGCGGGCGAGAGCTTCCGCCAACTCCTTTCCCGAGCCCTGGTGGAGTGCAGTCTCGATCGCGAAAAGCCTGAAGGACCGGAGCGGAGCGTCCAGATCCTGGATTAGCTGCCTCGAATCGGCGGGGCCTTCCTTCATCGTTTCCTCCCGAAAAGACGGAAGCTTCACCATCCGTCAGAGAAAGCCGCCCGATCCCCCGGGTATGCCTTCCCAGGAAAATCTACCCTTTTCCGCTCCCCTTGGCAACAGACCCCGAAATGCCTCCCCATCCTGGGAAATTGGGGACACACGACCGATTAGAAAACTCTTGAAAACTGGTCGTGTGTCCCGAATGGTGCTAAGACAAGGAAGGCTTTTTATACCGGTTCCGATGGTGGATTTCCAAGTATTCATGCCGGTCTCCCATGAGAAGCTGGAAATTCTCTGACCGCCGTTTCCGTACCCTTGGCTCCACCCGGTTCTTTCTATTTCGAAATCTCGGGTAACCCACCACCCGCATGAGCTCATTCCACCAGTAGTAATCTTCTTCACCTTTGAATGAATGGAGAATGACGGGAGGACACCAGAGAGGGTGGAAATGAAACCCAGCATGTCGTCGCGGGCGATCAATCGGGCCCGGAAGCCGCCAAACGTTTTGGACGATAGGTTTTCAAACGGTTCCCCTTTCGAAGTTCTCTGTTGGAGACAAACATTATGAACCTGGCTCCCTGGCCCCCAGCTCGCGCAGGATCTTTTCAGACCTGGGACGGTTAAAGACCATTGCGGCAAGGAGGGGAGTGCGACGGTTTCCGTCCTCCCACTGGAGATCGGCCCCGGAAGCGGCAAGAGAACGGATCCGCTCTCCGTCTTGTTCGAAAACTGCCCTGAAGAAATTCCTCATCAGCTCGAAAAATGCCAAATCCCGTTTCATCCCGGCGTCCCGGAGAAGCTTTTCCACCATGGCAAAACCCTTCATCTGGGCCAGGGAAAGAAGGGTATGCCCCTCGTAGAGGCGGATCGAATCGAGATCCAGACCGAGCCCGAGGAACGGGGGAACAAGTTCGGGACGATTGTCTGCCACCACTTGGGAAAGGCGGCGTTGCAAAGCCGTCGACGAGAAGACTGGCCTTCGGGAATGCAGATCCATAAAGCGTTGGAGGATAATGGGATTCCGGTGGAAGATCGCCATCTCAAGAATGCTATGGTCGCCACGTTCGTAATCGCGGATAATGGTCGACGGATCAGCCCGGTACTCGATCGCAAGGTCGACCACCTCGAGATGATCGTTCTCAGTGGCTCTTGCCAGAACATTGTTCCAGTCGTTTCGGTCGAGAGTCACGCCAAAAGCCATCAGCAACCTCATGATTTCCGCATTCCCCCTGGAAACGGCTTCCCCAAATGGGGTTATCTTCTCAGGGTCATCACCTTCAGCATGAGCGCCCGCCTCCAGGAGACAACGAGCGATGTCGGTCGATCCCGCACAAACAGCGGAGTTGAGGAAGGAGTTCCGGTCCTTCTCCTGGAAGTTCGGATCCACTCCTTCCGCAAGCATGATTTTCACCATTTCCAGGTCCCTTCCATAGATGGCACTCCGAAAACGTTCAGCCGTGGCTTTGTCGACCCTCTTGCTGGATCGAGGCTTGGCTGGTGGGGACGGTTCCCTCTTTGTGGCCATGGCCGCCATTTCCGGGTTCCCTGGGGCTGGTTCCACTCTTTCGGGAACACGTGGTTTCGGGGGAGCCCTTGGAACTTCAGGTTCCGCCAAGTGCCTCGGAGGCATCGGTGGAATGAGTGGCAACGGTGACCGGCTAACAGGAGGGGTGAAACGCTCACCGAAATCGAAATGGTCACCCATTTTCCCGTCGACCCAACCGATTTTTGTTGCCCAGATTCCCATTCCAACGAGGAAAATGATGACAACGGGGGTGGCGGGAATCGCCAGAATCCGCATGGTGAAGCCATGTTTCCACCATAGATACCCGACCAAAAGTCCACACAGGATCATCAAGGGGCCCAACAACCACTTCGCAAAAAACCGTTTGGAGGCTGGCTTCATCTCCCCTCCCAAGCTCGCCCATTTCCCGGACGAAAGGAATCCGTGCAAGTTTCCCGATGATTCCACATCCATTTTACGCGCGGTTGCACCGAAAATCCATGGCAATCAAAGCGAATCCTGACCCGAGGTTCCAGTCCTGATCGCCACTCCCGGGTATATCGCGCCATCTCTCCTCCTATTCACGACCGACGATCGGGACTTTCATCTACAATTTATGGCACGGAAACTACTGGGACAAATTGCCTTTTTCGGGGATCCCATTTGAAACTCTCGGATTTCCATTCGCAGCTGCAGCCCCGCTTGCATTGGGAAATCATCCCATCCTGAGGAACGGGGGAACATTACCGACCGGAAAACCGGTCGGGTGTTCCCATTTTGGAACTCCTGTTGAAGACATCCAGTACCAACTGCATGTTATGGAAAAAGTCCCGAAGGGTACTGCATCCATTGAGGCGGTGCAAGGGAAACCGGAAAACATCGGATTCAAGTGCGGGTTCGGGCGAGTGGTATAATGGGTGCAAGGTCTCTTTCCTCGGTGCCTGATTTCATCAAGGGGTTTGAAGATGCTGGAAAAGCGGAACTGTGGGAAGCTTTTGTTAAAGGCCGTCAGGGTTTCGGCCCTCTTCACTGTCTTTGTCCTCCTGGTTTGCGCGTTCTGCGACGGAAGTCCGGGGCCGGCCCTGGGAAGGAAGACCGCGGACTACCAGTTGCGACCGCTTTCTCCGGAAGTGATCGCCGAGTTCCTCGCGGAGGTTTCCGAGGAACGAACGCGGTTCGAGCAGTTCCTGAAAGAACAGAACCCCGGTTCTCCCGAAAAGATCGCCCGGAACCCGGGAATGCGGTCTTTCGATGAGATCATTTCCGCCGGTCAGAAGTTGTCGGCCGAGCTCGGGAAGGCAGCCGCGACTCCCGATCAGATGCGGCGGTTCATCCAGATCCAGCGACAGCATTTCAACTGTCTTGACGCGATAGGAGAGGCTCACCCGGGACGATTCGAGGACTATTTCACGAGAATTTTCCATTACTTCGGCGGGCCGCTCATACTCAATGTCCCCAATCCTGCCAATCCCGAAGAGAAGCTGGGAGACGGTCCCGCAGGTCTGGAAGCGGCGGAGCTGTATGCTCCAGAAGGCCGGGGACCCATCGGAAAAGACGAATTGGCCAGGCTGAGCCCAATTCAGGTTTCCCGGCTCCAACCCGCGAAAGACCATCCGACCATCGTGGAAACCCCTCCCGGAAATCGCTACGACGCGTTCCTGGAGGAAATGAAAACCCTGGTCCGGCTCCAGAACCCCAAACTCGAACGCTTCGATTTCGGGTTTTCGAAGAGGGTCCTGTTCTGTACCGAACTCCCGCTTTCCCCGTCTCCGGCCGATTTTTCCGAGAAAATCACGACCATCCTGGACAGGCGTGTGAATTTTGGCAACCCGAAACTCCCGACTTTCGACCGGTTCGGCTTGAAATGGCAGATGAAATGGGGGCCGGAGATTCACACCGATGTGGCTCTTTCCCGGCTCTACATCGATCTGGGGGCCTCATGCACCGATATCAAGCTCTATTCCGGGCCCGGCGAAACGATCCTCGTTCTCGCCCCACCCTCGAAGAGGGGGCCCGACGTCGTTCACACCTTCGCCCAGGTTTGTGACCGTATCCTGAAAAGGGGAAACTCCTACCACCCGGGACGTTTCCTGCTTCCGGAACCAGTTCTCAAAGGTTCCGACGGTGCGATTCTTGGAACCGGAGTCGTTGACAAGGCTTTTGCGGAGCGTGAATCGATCGGGGCGGAGTTCATCGGGGCCAACTACGTGAAATTCCGGGAGTGCCAGTTGTCCTTTTTCTGCCCCGCCGTCAAGTGCCTGGGGGATGTTCCGTTGAATTCCGGGAAAGCCCTGATCGACCGGGTGCATCGTGGTTCGCTCGTGTTCAACGCCTGGATCAACAACATCGACATGAAGGAAAACAACTGTCGGACGGCCATGTTGTTCAATCGCGAGACCAGGGCTTTCGATCGTTTCGTCGAGTTCCAGAGCGACCTCGGATACTCCCTGGGCAAGTTCCGGTGTTCGGGCGAGCTCAACTCCTTCCCCAAATCGTTCATAGAAAACAGAGCCAACCGCATCTCCTTCAAGATGCGACCTTTCTTCCTGCCAAGGGTATGGAAACATTGTACCTGGGCCGATGCCCGGTGGATGGCCGCGAGGATTTCCAGTTTCAGCCGATTCGATCTCGAGCGCTGTTTTTCCGAGAGCGGTTGGCCTTCCTTCGTCCAGAAGGTTGCCGTGGAGCGGTTGCTTGCGAGAAGAAACGAGCTGATCAAGCCGTTCCGGCTCGATCTGGATGGATTCAGGGAGATACCGTGCGACCCGGATTTCACCTTCGAAACCAGGTTCGCCGGAAACCCCGATGTCCCGGTGAGGAACGGAAGGATCAACGGAAACTCCGCCCTTGTAAGGAATCTCGAGTCCAATCTCCACCCGGAAGGTCTGGCCAGAATTATCAGTCGCTGAAAACCCTTCCTCAGGCCATAGGTTCCTTCTCCCCTCCTGTTTTCCGGGAGAGGTGATTTAACCCATCGATACCCGTTTGCCGATATTTCGTGTGGGTCATTCCAATTTTCCCCAGAGAGAAGAATAATAAGGCAAACGAATCGAACCCCTCCAGGGCCGCCTGTCCTGATTCTGGCGGTTCTTCTCATGCTGATGGCGCCTTCCTTCGGATGGTGCCAGAGTTCCCCGTTCCAGGATATTCCCAGGGACCACTGGGCGTTCGGCGATGTGGATTTCCTTGTGAAGGCCGGTTACTGGAAGATCCAATCCGACGGGGCTTTCGCCGGCCGCCGGATCCTGACCCGGTATGATCTGGCTCTCACCCTTGCCCGGATCCTGCGCAGGCTCGACGAAAAGAAGGCGGGGGACGACAAGGCGACCGAAGAGGAAAAGGCCGCGATCTCGCGCCTCGTCGCCGAGTTCCGCGATGAGCTTTCGATGCTCGGAGTCAGGGTCGACACGTTGGAAAAGCGGGCGGTCGACATGGAAAAACGGCTCGAGGGAACCGAGACCGCCCTTCCAAAGACACGAATATCCGGGTACCTCCGGTCGACCGGCCAGTTCATCATCGAACCCGTATCCGTCCAGCGCGACGAGACCGGCTCCCAGACGTCATTCCTCAAGCCGGGCCTGCAGACTCTTTACAACCAGGCCTACGTCCGGTTCACCGGAAAACCTCTTGGCGAGCGGATAGAGGTGTTCGGCGAGATCTACGGCTACATCAAGGGACGGTCCTGGAATGCACTCCAATACAGCGATTCGGGGAAACCCTCCGGGACGAACCCCTTCGACAACGTCGACGACTATCTCTACCAGGTTTCCGCCGACCGGTATCTGCAGATGAACAAGGTCCACTTCGTGAGCAACGCCCGCTCGCTCCAGGTCAGGGTTTTCGCGAACGAGAACGTGACCGAACTGACGGATCCGATGAACATCTTCACCGAGGATGCCGATGTCGTGGATCCCCACAACGGTGTGGAGTTTCAGGGAACCGACGGGGGCCTGAGCTACCAGGGTGGCGTTTACAACAACGACCTGCGGGCAGGCTACACCGACAAGAGCGAGATGGCTGTAGGGCGCCTCGTCTGGAAACTCCCCGCGAAATTCAGCCCCGACTCACTGACTCTCGGAACCTCGTATGCCGAAAAGATCGCTGATTACACGGTTCGCGGGAACTCCAACACGGTACGCGGGGTCGACCTCAGCTACTCGACCGAGCGTGCGGGCAAGATCCAGGCGGATCTCGAGTTTTTGACCTCGACCGATCATCACAAGCTGACCCATGAATCGATCTACGACGAGGAGGAGGTCCCTGCCGAAGACGAAGAATTCTACGAGGAGGAAAAGCCCGTGAACCTGAAAGACCAGGGGATGCTCTGCGACGTGTCGGTCCAGAAAGACGGTTTCACCGGCACCTTCAAACACTACGATTTCGGACGTGATTTCCGGGCGCGGATGGCTCCGATCTGGGCCTACGACATCGGGGAGGAGGATGTCATGAGCGACTATCCATTCGATCCGGTGTTCCTCGACAACTACAAACACGAGGGGTTCTGGGGGGAAAAGCTGACCCGCTTCTCCGCGGCCTACGAGTTCGGGGAGACACTCACCCGGATGGCACGCAACGTATCCATGGAGGTGACATACCTGAGCAAAACATGGGAGGTGGATCCCTACAATCCCCAGGCGACCGACGGATACTCCGGTCGGAAGTTCACATACCAGTTCCTGTCCGATTTCACCGACAGCAGCACGTTGAAATACGATCTGGAGAACAAGCTCGATGCACTTCCCGATGAGGAAGGTACTCTCAAGCACACGGTCGAGCTGGATGTGAAACTGGGCAATTCCGTGGGAACGAAGGCCAGGTTCATGTGGTCGGACGACCGCGACGAGATACATACGCTCCAAGGGAAAACCTGGCATAGGAACGACCGGACCGGCTATCTGGAGCTGAACGCCGAGGTCAATCCAAGGCTGTCCGCCAAGGGAAGCGTCGAGCACCAGGCCCGGTGGACGAGCGCTCCCTTGCAGAACATCAGGATCGACTACATCGGGGAATCGACCTACAACATCAATCCCTTGACCAGCCTCACCGGGGGTGTCCAGCACGTCGATTTCGAGGACCGCGGGGATGCCGACAATTCGAGTCTGGCCAATGCCATCCTGGGAGAGCTCAAGCGGAACTTCTCCGAAAAATTCCGAGGGAAGGCTTTCTACACCAGGGGACTGATCGAGTACAAGACGAAAAAGAGAAAGACGATCGACCGGGAGAACATATTCGGGGAACTCATCTACGACGTGAGCAAGGATTCGAGCGTGAAGCTGAAGTTCGGTTACGACTATCCCTTCGACGACAGGTGGGACATCACCAGTGTCGAGAACGGAAGGGAAGAGAAGGATATCCATACCCAGAAGATGCTGATTTTCGAGGCCCGCACCAACTTCTGATGGACCTTTCCCGATTGTCTCCCTGGCGATTGGGTGTTCAATCGCATCGGGTCATTCTCCGTAAAAGTTTCGGAAGGATCTGCCGATAAGGAAGGTGGATTCTCATCCCAGTCAAGAGTAAACCGGTGATAAAGAGGCAAACGATCGTGAACCGCGGCTCTTTCTGGACGTTGTTCCGGGCAATGCTTGTGCTATTCCTGCTTGCCGGCTTCCAGGCCTCGGCCCAGCAATCCCAGCCCCAGTCGGGCCAACAGCCCGCTTTCCAGGACCTTCCGAAAGATCATTGGGCGTTCAAGGACGTCGATTTCCTGATCAAACAGGGATACATGGAAGGCTACCCCGACGGGACCTTCAAGGGCCGCAAGGTCATCACGCGGTACGACGTCGCCCTGATCCTTGCCCGGATGATGCGCCGGATCGAGGAGAAGAAGGCCGCGCTCGACGAGTCGACTGAAGCGGAGCGGGCTTCTCTCGGAAGGTTGACCAAGGAGTTCAAGGACGAGCTGGGTCTTCTCGGTGTGCGCGTCGACACCCTCGAACGCCGGATGACCGATTCCGAAGGAAAACTGAAGACCCTCGAGGAAGCCCTTCCCAAGGTCAAGGTAAGTGGCTTCTATCGCGGACGCAGTCAGATGATCTTCGATCCGCCCACCTGTCACCAGGGATTCTGGGGCAGTGAGGATTTCGACAAGCCCGGACTGCAGTACATGTTTCAGGAGATCTTCATCAGGTTCACCGGAAAACCCCTCGGGGAAAAGATCGAAGCATTCTTCGAGTTGAACGGTTACATCTCAGGCCGGACCTGGAACAAGGTCGTCTACAACGATTACGGGAAAACCTCCGGCGCAAACCCGTTCGACAACATCGATGATTACGTGACCAAGATCACCAACGACAGGTACACCCAGTCCAACAAGATCCATTTCATCAGCAACGCCAAGTCGATGAAGGTCAGGGTGTTCGCTTACGAATCGATCAACGGAATCAACGATCCCCTCAACATGGTTTCGGAAGACTCCGAAGTCGTCTGGCCCTACCAGGGCGTCGAGTTTTCCGGTACCGACCGCGATCTCAACTACCAGGGATCCGTTTACAAGACCGACCTTGCCCGTGGCCTTTCCGGAAAGATGGGTTCCAAGGGCGGCGGTTTGAAGAACGACGACCCCACCGAGATGTTCGCCGGTCGCCTGGTCTGGAAACTTCCCTCGAAGTTCAGTCCGGATGCGCTTTCTGTTGGAACGACCTTCGCCGAGAAGATCAACGACTACGTCATCCGGGGGAATTCCAATACCGTCCGGGGCGCGGACGTGAGTTACACCACGGAGCGGGCGGGGAAGATCCAGGCCACCGCCGAGTTCCTCACCTCGACCGATTACCACAAGGACACCCGCGACGGGAAGAGCCGGAACCTCGGGGACGAGGCGACCAAGTTCGATGTCAGCCTTCAGAATGGCGGTTTCACGGGAACCGCCAAGCACTACGATTTCGGCCGGGAGTTCCGGGCGCACATGTCTCCCATCTGGGCCTACGACATCGGAGACGAGGACGACTCCTCCAACTACCCCTACGCACCGGTATTCAAGGACAACTACAAGCACAGCGGGTTCTGGGGGGAGAAGCTCACCCGTTTCTCCGCCAACTACGATTTCGGGAACAAGCTCCTCTCCATCGCGAAGAACCTCTCGATGGAAGCAACCTACCTGAGCAAGACCTGGGAAGTCGATCCCAATGCCCCCCAGGAAACCGACGGATACTCCGGGCGGAAGTTCACCTTCCAGCTCCTTTCCGATTTCACGGACAGCACCACGCTCAAATACGATTTCGAGCAGAAACTCGACGCCCTTCCCCACGAAGGCGGCTGGATCTGCAACACCGCCGAGCTGAAACTCAAGCTCAACGATTCCGTCAGCGCCCTGGGAAAAATCAAGGTCGGAACCGACCACGACTCCCTCGACACCGTGAACGGAGTCACCTACAAATACAACGAACGGGTGGGCTACTTCGAGGTCAACTCGAACATCAACCCCCGCGTGTTCGCGAAGGGAAGCGTCGAGCACCAGGTCAAGTGGGCCAACGCTCCCCAGGAGAACATCCGGATCGACTACATCGGGGAATCGACCTACAACCTGACCCCGACTTTCAGCCTCACCGGCGGCGTGCAGCATGTCGATTTCGAGAACCGCTCGGATGCGACCAAGTCGAGCCTCGCCAACGCCATCCTGGGTGAACTGAAGAAGAACTTCACCGACAAGTTCCGCGGAAAGGCCTTGTACTCCCGAGGAATCATCGACTACAAGGACGGCACCAAGGACGATCTCGACCGCGAGAACATCTACGGGGAGCTGATCTACGACATCACGAAGGACGCCACGATAAAGCTGAAGTTCGGCTACGACTATCCCGACGACTGGCGTTGGGCGGTCACCAGCACGGACAACGGCCGCGACTGGGTCAACATAGGCACCAACAAGATGCTCATGTTCGAAGCGAAGACCAACTTCTAGGACGACGATATGAACAGGAAAATTCCGATTCTCCTCCTCGGCCTGGCGATACTCTTTTCCCACGGCTGCATTCAGGAGAAGCTGGTCATCCCGGTCGCGACGGTTACGGGAAAACTCGTCCCGCCTCCGGGCCTCGTTCCCACGGGATCGAAGGTCACGGTTGCAGGGAATCCCGACATCTACGCTTGGGTAAACGAGAAAGGCGAGTTCAAGCTCGAGTTCACCAAATCGGGGCGCTACCTCCTCGTCTTTCGGGGTCTTTACTACGACGTCGATTTCATCTGGGCCGATGCCTACGTGGAGCAGACCACGGCCCTCGGCGATATCAAGCTGACGGAGAAGATCGTGGGGGAGGGAAAATGGATCGCCACTATAGTCGACTATCCGAAAGCGACCGCCTTCAAGATCAAGAGCATCAACCCCAAATGGGCAACCCAGACCGTCGATCTCTACGATGACGGGACCCACAACGACAAGTTCGCCGGGGACGGAATCTACACCACCCGCCTCCAGAACCTCTACGACGGATCCCAGCTTTACAGCCTGATCTGGATCGACGGGGACGGGGAACACGAAGAGAAGGATCCCCACCGCGAATCCGACCGTATCGGTTACTCCCAGCTCACGATCCCCTCCTCGGGTCTCAAGATCGCCCGCGGAAAGGTCACATCGGCCCTCATCGGGGTTGATTACTCCGAGGTCGTCCTGGGCACGAAGATGGGTTCCCGCAAGATCAACTGTGACAGCGACGGGGCCTACTCGATCTCGATGGAGGGAAACGCCAAGGAGTATCTCGTGTTCCGGAGTCCCACGTTCCACATCCGGGCCGTGCCCGTTGACCTGACGACCATCTCGATCTACGACGTTCCCACCATCACCCTCACTGCAAAAGCAGGCGGGGAAGCCAAGTTCATCCTGGTGAAGTCCGATTTCCAGGAGGTGGTGAACCCCACGGTCGTGGCTGACTTCACGAGCTGGCAACCCCAGCAGTTGTACGACGACGGAACCCACGGCGACGACACAAAGGGCGACGGGGTCTACTCCCTGATGATCACCGGTGTCGCCCCGGGCTATCACAAATACGCGTTCAACCTCAAGGATGGAAACCAGGTCCGCGATCCCTACGAGGAGTCCGGAGATTCCCAGTATTCCATCCTGCTCGTGAAGTGAAGACATGAAGAACTCCAGATCATTCCTCATCATTGCGGTCCTCGTCATCGCGACGGCTTCCGGGGGAATTGCCCAGGGTGCGGTTCCCGGGAACTCCTACGAGGAATCGGGGACCCTGATCGACGTCTCCGACCCCGTGGCAGACGACAAGGGCCCCGGATTCTACCAGTATCCTCTCGACAAACGCATTCCGCGCGGGACCTTCGACCTCCGCAGGTTCCGGGCCTACGAAGAGGGCGATGCGGTCACGTTCGAGATCCAGATGCGCGAATACATCATGACCGAATGGCCCGATACGCATGGGAGCGATGAACAGGGATTCGTGGCCAACTCCTTCGACATCTACATCGACATGGACGGACGCCCCGACTCGGGCAACAAGATGGCTCTTCCCGGCCGGGATCTGCAGTTCGCAGGCGGGTTGGGATGGGAAAAGGTCATCCTGCTCACTCCTCTCTCACAGTTCAAGGTTTACGACATCCTGAAGGACAAGACCGACGATCTCGAATTCCAGAACCGCCTCGAGGACATCATTCTCCCCGATTACGTCTCGATCCAGCGGGACAAGATCGTCTTCCGGATCCACCGCGACCTGCTCGGAAAGACCAACTATTCGCAGTGGGGATTCCAGATCCTGGTAATGGGCTTTTCCAAGGTCGTTTCCCCAAACAGGATGCTCAACATGGATGTTCGGGGTTTCGCCACAAAGAACGCCTTCGGGGGAGGCTGGGATACCTTCGGGGATCCCCCAGTCATGGACATGATCGTTCCCGAGGGCCAGAACCAATACGAGATCCTGAGGCAGTACCGGTCAGAACCTTTTCGCGAGAGGATCCGGTATGCCGAGATCCCTTTCATCTTTCCGAATGGAGCTCCCAAAGCCGACGGGGGCCAGCCCGTGCCCGACGTCCAGGGTGGCCAGGCACTCAGCCTGCCTCCGGTCAGCGATCCCAGGGTTGTTCTCCCTCCCGAAATCGGAGATTCAGCGGATTCCGATTTTTCCCCCGCGGACATTCTGGTTCCGGCACAACCGGCGAAAAGGAAGCCTGCTACGGTAAAGACCAGCCCGGCCTTGCCGACGATTTCCCGGGAAACCGATTCCCCCCAGGGAACGGCTCAGAAATCGTCTGCTACCAAGGCCAAGACGACAAAAGCATCGACCCAGACCTTCGTTCCCCTGAAAAAAGCCGGCTCCCAGGCTTCGGATTCTCCGACCGCAACCTTCATCCCAATCCGGAAAGTGGGATCGTCCCAGGCAACTGGAAAGGCAGAGGCTTCGGGGACTCGAAAATCCACTTCTTCACCGAAAACAGGCGCGGCGGTAAACTCCACCGCGGCGGTAAACTCC
>CAYRYU010000026.1:0-9188 GCA_964428355.1 uncultured bacterium | reverse complement strand
CGCGGCGGTAAACTCCACCGCGGCGGTAAACTCCGGGGCGCCGAAAACCACGGTCGCCGATTATCCCTCGACCGAAAGCGGAACCTTCCAACCTATTCCCAAGGCCAGTTCGGGGTTCATCCCGGTGCGGGCGGCAAAAAAATCCTCTTTCGGGACCCAATGAAAAGCATCATCGACACTAACCAAAACGCGTGATCTTACCGAAGAATGGTGAATAAAGAAACAAGGCATTCTCGCCCCGCCATAAGGAGGTCGCTCATGAACCGCAACATACCCCGCAGGACGTTCGAGGTGTTCGTCATCCTGGTCCTGGTGCTGTCCGCCTCCGGGGTTGTCCATGCCCAGTCGGCGAGAGCCCGGGGAATGGGGGGCGCCTTCCTCGGAATCAGTGACGACGAATCGGCCATCTACTTCAACCCGGCCGGTCTGTCGCAAATCCAGGGTCGGGAAGCCTCCCTTCAGACCAAGGTCAACGACCGGGACCTCTTCGAGTGGTCTTCGGCTGCATTCACCGGTCACATTTACGAGGACAACCCCAAGGAACAGTTTTCGATCACCGACTATCTCGAGCACAACGTTCTCGAGGAACCCCTTCCCAGGCGGCCGAAGTACAGCTATGGATTCGGTTATACCCACGACTATCGGTCTTTGGAGTTCGGAAAGCTGGTTGGAGGTAGTTTCCTGGGAACCCAGCGAGAAATCCAGGAGTTCCAGCTCGCGTTCGGGACACGCTTTCCGATTGCCCGCCGGATGCTCGCCCGGGAACAGCTTTACGGAGGAATCAACCTGAAGGCGATGAACGTCGACCGTTGGGTCCGTTCCCTCGGGACCCATACCAAGCGCGATGTCTGGGGTATGGGAGTCGGTCTCATGTACCATTACAACGACCGGATCACGGGCGGCCTGACGGTTGACAACGTGATCGAGCGTGTCGAGGGAAGCGGTGCCACACGGGACGGCGTGGCCCTCAACCTTGGAACCGCGTACCGGCTGACCAAGGGGACTCTGATCTCGGCGGATGCAACCAACATCCTCAGCTCTCCGCGTGCTCCCCAGCAGCAGTACAGGGTCGGGATCGAGAAGAAGTTCATCGAGAACGACCTCACCCTTCGTATGGGATCCTGGAACGGAACCCTGACGATGGGATTCGGGATGCAGGTTCTTCCGAACTTTCGCTTCGATTACGCCTACTACGCGGGGGACGTGAACCCCGTAGACGGGACCTATGATTCGACCACGCATAACGGTTCGCTCATCCGCGAGCATTACATCGCCGGTCACCTTACATTCGACTGACGGGGAATGCCATGAAACCGCTTGGCAGAGCCCTGATCTCCCTGGTGATCTTCGGGTCACTTCTCGTTTTCGGCCAGAACCAGGCGCATTGCGAGGAAGCACGACCATGCGAAACCTCCGTCGACTTTGTTAAGCAGATCGTCACGGTCTGGGGCCTTGCGGGGATTCCCTGGGAATCGGCCTCGTCATACGAGGAGGAAAAAGCCAGGGCCTGGATGGATGCGCTCCACCACGGCTACGAAGCGGTCCTTTCCCTGCCCCTGATGGAGGGAAGACAGGTGAGGAACGTGATCTCCATTTCACCCGGAATGAAAGACCGTCTTGGAATGGTGCTCCTCTCGGCTCCCAAGACTTTTTTCGATCCCGACCAGACCGGTCTTGTCCGGTGCCGGGTGGAACTCCCCTTCTCCGGCAAGATGAGCCTCCGGTCAGCCCTCTACCTGGCCGCTCTCCGACCCCAGTCGCTAGAGCCCACCGCGTTCCTCGCTTCCTGGGCTCTTCCATTGCATGCCACGCAAACCGCCGGCATACCAGGCCCGGATGTGGCAAGCGGGGAGAAAAGCCTCGCGAGGATCGTCCTCGACCTGAGGGGAACGAGGTTCGAACCCGCTTTGTTTCCGCGCTTCTTCAACGAGGATGGAAGGCTGCTGTTCCAGGAGGCAACAGTTCCGAAACCCGAGAGGTTCAGCCGCCCGATAGTCCGGTTCTCCCAAGACATCCGGGATGCCTACGACCAGATCGACGGGGAGCGCGTGTGCCTCGTTTCCGCCTTGGTTCCACCACTTTCTCATTCGGACGTGAAGATTCTCGACCGGGAGGCCGAAGTTTTTTCGCAATTTTGCCGAAGAATACTAAAGGAGCCGCTCGGAAAGGAAGAGATTCTCATCGTCTACGGAAACCGGCCGGCCTTCGGCGGTGTCCTTCCCAAAGCCCAGGTGAAGGGGAAGGAAGGGGAAACGAAACCCGCTCCCGCGGCCGCAGGGAAGAAAAGACGGTGAGGGTCGCCTGAAGGGCCTTCCCGGAGGGTACTTCCAGGATTGCGCGGCTTTCCAGGGTTCTCCATTCGATCCCCGGGGTTGGGGTTGCGGTTCCCCGTGATGCGCTTGATAGTGCCCGCGGTGAGCCCGGCAGGAGGAAGCATGGAATTCCTGAAACACTCCTTCGTTTTCATCCTCTATTCCCGATGGTTGCTGGGGGCCTTTTCCTGAGCCGAAAGATTTCGCCGGAGGTGGATGAATGAGTTCGACCCAAAAGTTTCGCCCGTACGCCTTGTTTGCCCTGTTCTGCATGACGATGTGCGGAGCGGTGTCTGCAGCCTCGGGAGGTGATTCCCAGGAGCGCGACATCAGGCGAATGGAGCGGTTCATCTACGGCTCCGCGCTCGAAGGTGCTCCGGGAGAGCGTTTGAAGAACATCGAAAAGGACCTGCTGGGGAGACATTCCCGCCAGGGGGTTCCCGAAAAGATCCGAAACCTCAACAGCCTTCTTTTCACGGGAACCAAAAGTGCCCCCTCCCTTTGCACGAAGCTGAACTATCTCGAATGGAAGGTGTTCCACGAGACCAGGCAGGGAAAGCTCAGCGACCGGATCGCTGCTCTCGACACCTTCGTGATCGGGAATGCAACGACCGAACCCATGGCTTTCCGCGTGGAACAGCTGATCCATCTTTCGATCGAGAGTGGAATCATCTCTCTTCATCAGGTCAAGATCCCCTCCGGAACGTCGTTCAGAGTCAAGCTGGGGAAGAAACTCTCGAGCAAGACCTCGATTGAAGGGGAGGAAGTTCCCATTTCCCTTTCGGATGACTTCCTGATGGACCGGAACATCCTGCTCATCGCAAAAGGTGGAGCGGGGATCGGGGAGATCGACAAGGTCAAGCACGGTGGCCGGTTCGGCCGGACCGGGTATCTGAAGCTCCTCATCAACGAGATTCCCGCGATCGACGGTTCCATGGTTCCCGTCAAGATCACGGACGTCGTCGGAAGCGCGCTGGACAAGAAGAAGATCGGAATGGCGATCGGGGCGAGCGCCCTCGGTTACCTCGCAATGGGGCCTGTCGGCCTCGTGGGCGGCGCTTTCATCAAGGGTCAGGACGTCGAGGTCCCCGCGGGAACCGAACTGGTGGTTTCCACGACCCAGGATTTCTCCATCACCGGTATCCTGGTCAACAGGTAGCCTCAAAGTAACGTTTGGAAGGCTCCAGGGAGACCGGCGTCTCCCCTCCGCCTCGATTCGTCCTGTCGGTTGTTCATCCTGATTGAACCCCGCTCTTCTTCCGGGTATATTGTACTCATTCCGGAGGGAAGGGGGGGGGAAAATGAAGCCCAGCCGGTTGGCCATTTTTTTGTCCCTCGCCTTCTCTTGCATCGCCGCCTTTTCCGGATGTCGGCTCATCGGGTTGGGAGGAGACCTCGACCCCGGCGCTTTGGAACCATCTCCGGGAGAGGGTGCCGCCAGGGTCACGGTCCGGGTTGTCATCCCCGCGACACCAGGCCAGAATGGCCAGAACCGAGCTCAGGGCGGAATTGTTCCGGCCATCAGGGCCGCTGAAGGTGCCCACCCCACCATTTCCTTTCGTCTGGCCCTTTTCCAGCCGGGGAAGGACCCGGCGGTGACGGTATTGACCAGAACCGTGGTCTCGACCGATGGAACCGTCCGGATCGAATTTCCATCGCTTCCACCCGTGACATGCCTTGGAGAGCTTTCCATCGGGAATGGAACCCTGGGCGGGAAAACGGACTTTCATGGGGCTTGTGACCTGACGGTCGGGGACAACACTCTCGAGATCGTTCCCAAAGGTTGCGGGCACAAGAGCGACATCCTCGCCGGGGCGCTCCGTGAGGTGTGGAACTCTCCTGAGCTCCTTCAGAAGCCTTGGACGAACCTCGTTTCGATTCTCGGAAACTCGGGCGCGCCATTCCTTTCGGGGTCGGCCACCGTGGATATCTACGAGAAGGTTTTCGACCGTTTTGTCACGGACAATCTCAGCACGTTTGAGCTGACGAAACTCGAACTGAGCCCCTTGAAGTCGATCCTCTTTGCAAGTGGGAAGGGAAACTGGGCAAAAGGGGTTGGCGAGGTCGCGTCGACTCCGGCCGGAGCTTCGGAAAAGCCATACTCCTTTGAAAGGGTCGTAAAGCAGGGTTTTGGATCCTCTGCTTTCGTTGCATGGAAAGCCGGCGATGGTGGACGTTTCGGGATCGCGAAGCTGAACTCGATGACCGGTGATTCGGATGCTTCCCTGACCGTCGAAGGTCCCTGCGGGCCGGTGGCCCTGCTTCCCGATGGAGGACTCATCATCGGTGGGACCGTGGGAGGTTACCCGATCCTCATTTCCTGGAAGGGCTCGGGAACCCACTGGGTCAACCCGTCCAATTTCGCGACGTTTTCCGGGGGATGGGCTCACCGGTTCGAACTTGGAACCGGGATCGCCACCACGTCCCTCATCGAATACGTCGATTACGTGCCCGGGGAGGGGGGGAGGTTGTACTGTATCGTTTTCGATCCTTCATCCGGCCGCCGAAAAGGTTTCCGGGTCGATCCTACCGATGGGCGCGCGGTGGAGATTTCCGCAGCCCCTGATCGGGTCGGAATCTGGGCGGTATCCGGGAACGGTTGCATCAACGTCGGCTGGGACTCCCTTCCCGGGAGCCATTCATATTCCTTGTACTGGGCCAACGTTCCAGATATTTCTCCGGCAAGCTACAGCGGATTGGCGAGCGGAGTGATCAGCCCCTTCCGGCATTCGGGGCTCATCGCGAGCCGGACATACTACTACCGGGTCGTTCCTTTCTCCGAGGCCGGAATCCCCGCGACTTCATCCAACGTGGTCGGGGCCATCCCGGGACCGTTCCTCGATCTGGAACTCTCGAGCCCGGCTTTTGCTGAGGGGGGAGCAATCCCGCCTTCCAATGCCGAAGCCAGTGGAGTTTCACCCGAGCTCGTCTGGAGAGGGGTTCCCGAAAGCACCCGGAGTCTCGCCATTGTTTGCACCGACCCGGATGCCCCCTCGGGAACCTTCTGTCACTGGCTGATTTACGATATTCCACCCGCAACCACTTTTCTTTCGGCGGGAATCGCCACGTTGGAAGTTCTTCCCAATGGGGCCATCCAGGGCCGCAACGATTATGGCGAAATCGGATATGGCGGGCCCAACCCGCCTCCCGGTAACCCCCATTCCTATCGGTTCACCCTTCTTGCCCTAGATGCCTCATTTGGAGGAGAAACCGGGCTGGCCAGCCAGACCCTGGCCGACCGGATATCCGGGCATGTGATCGCTTCCACCACCCTCACCGGCGTTTACACTCAGACGGGAATTCTACTCGACGTCGGGCAGGTGGCCTCATTTTCCCTCGGGTATTCAACGACCATCGAGCTCCTGACACCGAACGGAAATGAGGAGTTCGGTCTCGCTCTTTATTCCAAGTCCGAGACGACATCTTACTTCACCCTCGATGTCAACGGCGGCGGACAGCAGGTCGCGCGCCCACGAACGGAGACGAAGAAGTCGAAGCAGATGGCCAAGGACTCCTTCATGCGGTCTCGGGGAGCGGCGGCCTGGGGAAGGGTCCAGGCGGGGCTTCCGGCCGTCCGGAAGCGGATCCGCGCGAACATCGCTCCCGCAGTCCTCGAGGCTTCACGGACGTTCAAGATCAGTTGCGACGACGGGGTCAAGACGGTCACGGCGACCCTGGAATATCTGTCCAGCCGCTGCGCGATCTACCTGGACGTTGCCATAACCTACGGAGACCCGGATGTAACCGTGCCCGACGGCGCCCTGATCGCGAGCTTCGGAGCCGAGTTCACCGAGCGCATTTTCCCCTTCATCGAGGCAAACTACGGGCCATCGTTCGACGTCGACGGAAACGGGGTCGTGATCATCCTCATTTCCCGCCTGGTCGGAAGGGACGATTGTTGGGGCTGGTTCGACCCCGAAGATTTCGTCACGCCCGCCACGACGATGAACGGTAGCGACATGTTCTACCTCGATCTAATCAATGCGACGGAGAAATCGCAGTTTTTCGCCACCCTGGTCCACGAGTTTCAACATCTGGTGAATTATGCAGCCCACCAGAAGGGTGGGGTGAAAGAAGATGAGTGGCTGGACGAAGGATTGGCGGTTTCCGCCGAGATGCGGTTTTTAGGTGTTCGCATTTCGGCCGATTTCATCGATGCTTTCGTCACCTCGCCAACCTCGGTCTGCATGACAAACTGGGGTGGTTCCATGGCGGACTACGGAGCGGATGGGCTGTTCATCAAATATCTTTTCGAGCAGTCGGGAACCGAGTCGATTCGGCTTCTCTGCTCGGGGGCCAACGGTTCGACCTCCCTTTCGGGGACGACGAACGTCGTCTTCTATTGCGCTTCAAGCGGGGATTTCTGGACCCTCTTCTCGCGATGGACCATGGCCCTCCTCAGGTATGGGCGAGGACTTCCGGTCGACCCGGTTTATGATTACCGGGAAGCGGGGCTGTTCGTTCCCGGTTTCCCACTCAGCGTGAGCGACAAGGAGTTCACCCAGGGATTCTCCGCGAGTCTCAGGGGCTGCTCCCCGGCATTCGTGCGACTGGTACCCCCGGTCGGATATTCCGCGGGGAAGTTCGCCCTTCGGTTGGTTGACCTGATCGACATCGGGTTCTTCGGTTGTTCGATCGTGCGTCTGAAGTAAAGGAGGAAAGGGCATCGAGGCCTTCGGCGGAGTCCTTGCCCCCATGCCCGCCCGTTCCAATGTTCGGATTCCAATGGCATCTAACGGACCGGTGCAATCGTCGTTGCCGGCACTGTTACCAGGATGATTTCAGCGCGGCCTCGGAACTTCCTCCGGAGGCAAGACGCCGGATGGCCCAGGCGGTCCTGGGTTCGCTCGGAAAAGAGCCGGTCACCATCAACCTGACAGGCGGAGAGCCTCTTCTCCTGCCTGACCTGATAGATCTCATGGAATACCTCCACGGCTTTTCCAACCTGTCGGAGGTCAGCGTCATCACGAACGGCACAGTTTCTGACTCGGGTCTTCTCAGCCGCTTGGGCCGGTTCCAAAAGTTCGCCATGTTCAAGATCTCCGTCGAGTCCGGGGACGAGGTCGTGAATGACTCCATCCGTGGCCCGCAAAGCCTCGAAACGCTTCGCAGGAACATTCCCATCTACCGCGAACTGACGCGGCGCCCCGTGACCCTGATGATCACTCTTTCGAAGCTCAACTTCGGGACGATCATAAAGACCGTCGAGTTCGCGAGATCGTGCGGGGTTCAGGGGATCATCTTCGAAAGGTTCGTTCCCCTCGGTGCGGGGAAAGGAATGGCCGACGCCGTTCTGACCGCGGACGAATGGTACAAGGCGAACCGGCTGATCGCAGCCGCCGCCGGATTCGAAGTGGATCCCGATTCGATCGCTTCCTGCCGGGCTTTCTGGTTGTGGCTCGATCGGGAAGGCCCCGAATCACTTGATGTGGCTTTGTGCAACCTGGGGCGCGGATCGATGGCACTCATGCCGGACGGGACGGTTTTCCCCTGCAGGAGACTCGCCCTTCCCGTCGGGAACGTTCTATCCGAGGCTTTCCACGCGATCCGGGAACGTTTGGCCGAGTGGGATGCCGCGCGGGTCCGGCCCAGGCTCCGGGGAACAGTCTGCGGTGCCTGCCCTTTCGAGGATTGTCCCGGGTGCAGGGCTCTTTCCCGCGCTTTGTCCGGTGACCCTTTGGGCGACGATCCGCAGTGCGTTCTCCAGCGCGACGAGGAAAACCCCTGAATGTCTCGAAGGAAATGTGCGCGCCTGATCGCGTTGTTGGTGTTGGTGACGTTTCCTTTGGCGGTTTCGAAGATTCGCGGTGCGGTGGGAATGCCCCGTACAGTTGATCCAATTTCCTCCGGGCCTTCGCTGGCGGAACGACTTGGATTCTCGGCCACCGATCGCCTTCTTATCGTCAATGCCGATGACGCCGGACTGTGTGGCTCGGCGAACAAGGCTGTTGAGGCCGGACTGGAGGGTGGGACGATGACGTCCTGCAGCATCATGGTTCCGGCACCGGGCTATGCCGAGATCGCGTCCTACGCGCGAAACCACCCAGAGCTCGATTACGGGGTCCATCTTACCCACAATTGCGAATGGACCTCAATCCGGTGGGGGCCGATCGCTCCAGGAGAAGAGGTTCCAGGTTTGACCGATCCGGGTGGAGGTCTCTGGCCCGAAATCCACGAGGTATACCTCCATTCCAGCCCAAGGGAAGCGGAAATCGAGGGCAGGGCGCAGATCAGGAAAGCCCTCGCGGACGGAATCGACGTCACCCACATCGATTCCCACATGGGAACGCTGCAGGTCATCTATCCCTATCTCGAAGTCTACATGAGGCTTGCCAGGGAGTTCGACCTTCCCTTGCGAATGGCCTCACAGGATCTTCTCCGGATGGCGGGAATGGGTGAGGCGAGATCGGCCCTGGCATCGGATGGGATCCTCTGCCCCGACCACTTCGTCTTCGAGGGAAGACGGGCGGGAGAATCGGTTGAGGATTTCTGGTTGAGAATCCTAGGCGCTATCGGACCGGGCGTGACGGAACTCTACATCCACCCCTCTCTCGAAGCCGAGGACATCAAGGGTATAACGCACGCCTGGCGCGACCGGGTCGCCGAATTCAAGCTGTTCCACGAGGACTCGCGAATTCCAGACCTTCTTCGAAAGCGGAACATCCGGCTGATCGGATACCGCGCCCTTCGCGAACTCCAGAGAAAGGGGCGAAAACGACGGTGAAACAATGCCTTGCAGCCCGCCAGGGCCGTAAAGGAATGATCTGGGCGATCACGTGCATTCTGATCGCTTTGTACATTATCTTTGTCTGGTTTCCCGGGCGAAAGACCACTGCCCATTCCCCTTCCATCGAGAATTGCGCGCGCATCAGGAGA
>CAYRYU010000025.1:0-76908 GCA_964428355.1 uncultured bacterium | reverse complement strand
GGAGCCTCATGGCCTCTTTCGAAGGCTCGTTCGCCTTGGCCAGGAGTTTGGCGGTTTCTGGTTTCCCTGTCATTTCATCCTCCTCGGGCCGGCCAGGCGCGGCGGGCTAGGCGCGGCCGGCCAGGCGCGGCCGGTTAGCCGCGTTCCCAACGGGCCACACTTTCCGAATACAGGTCATTTCCGTAGCAGTCGTCGATGACGATGAGTGGAAGGGCTTCCACCCTGAGCCGAAGAATGGCCTCGGGGCCGAGTTCGGGAAAAGCCAGGAGATTGGATTCCTTTACCGACCTGGCCAGGAGCGCACCCGTCCCACCCGTGGCACCGAAGTAGACTCCAACGAACTCCTTCAAAAGGCCAATCACCTCGGGGCTGCGTTTTCCCTTCCCGATCATGCCCTTCAGTCCACGTTCCATGAGCACCCGGACGAAGGAGTCCATCCGCCCGCTCGTGGTGGGACCTGCCGACCCGATGATCCGGCCAGGTGGGGCGGGAGAAGGTCCCAGGTAGAAGATGACGCTCCCCCGGAGGTCGAAAGGAAGCGGTTTTCCCGAGAGGATCAATTCCAAGAGCTTCTTGTGCGCGGCGTCCCGCGCGGAGTAGATCGTCCCTGAAAGCGTTACCTGGGCGCCTGACCTCAGGCTTTTCACGACGTCGTCCGATAGCGGCGTTGTGATCTCGACGGATCCGTTCATCAGCCTCTCCAACAGCCCGGGATCATATCGTAGCCGACCTGCTCCTTGCCGCATGACACTGGATGTTCACCGCCACCGGAAAACTCGCCAGATGCCTCGGAAACTCCTCGAGGAAAAGATCCAGGGCGGTGATCCGTCCTCCCAGGCCGGCGGGGCCGATACCCAATTTGTTCACGTCCTCAAGGAAAGAGGTCTCGAGGAAGGCAAGCCTTGGATCCCCATTTCTCTGGCCCATTCCCCGCAGAAGAGCCTTTTTCGCGAGAAAGGCCACGTAATCGAAGGTTCCCCCGACGCCCACGCCGATCACAAGTGGGGGACAAGGGTTGGGGCCAGCCATCCTAACGGTGTCGAGAACGAACTTCCTCACCCCTTCCGCGCCTTCCGCCGGGGTAAGCATCGCGATCCGGCTGGCGTTCTCCGCCCCACCCCCCTTCGGGAGGACGGTGACTTTCACCCGATCCCCGGCCGTGATTTCCGAATGGATGATCGAAGGGGTGTTGTCTCCCGTGTTCCTGGGGAGGGTCATCGGGTTGGCGATAAGGGATTTCCTGAGGAACCCCTCCAGGGAGGCCTTTCTCACTCCATCGTTCACGGCGGAGGCGAGGTCACCCCCCGTGAAATGGACATCCTGGCCGATTTCGAGGAAGACCACAGGAAAGCCGGTGTCCTGGCAGATCGGAATCCGCTCCATCCTGGCAACAAGCGAATTTTCAAGAATCTGCCCGAGGACCGCCCTTCCGATCGGGGATTCCTCCCGCTCTAGGGCGGCTTCCAGGGAGGCCAGAACATCGGGGCGAAGGTCCTGGCAGGCTGTGACCAGAAGTTCCGCGACCGAATCCGCGACTTTCCGGACCGGTATTTCCCTGACCATTCCCGGAAGCTCCTTTTGCCCAGGACAACTGGATTTACGCTGGTTTCCTTCATTCCGAAAACCGAAACGATGGTACACTCCCACACCACCGGTGTCAAACGGGTGGATGGGTGAAATTTCGTTGCCAAATTTCCCGGTTTGGGAGATTATAGGATGACAAAACCGGACCAAAGACAGGAGGGATGGATGCTGCACGAATTCTGTTACTTCGCTCCGACCGGGCGGAAGGAGCTGCTGGCTTTTCTCGACGAAAACAAGGCAAGTTCGAAAATCCTCGCGGGAGGCACGGATCTTCTCGTGGATGTTCGCGGAGGAAAAGAGAAACCCGGGATCCTGGTCGACATCAAGAAGATACCCGAATACCGGATTATCTCCTTCGACCCCGTGGAAGGGCTTTCGATCGGGGCTGCGGTCACATGTTTCCAGCTGATTTCTGACCGCGTGATCGCCTCGAAGTTTCCTCTCATCGCCGATGCCGCATCCAGGATAGGGTCCCCCCAGTTGAGGAACCGGGCCACCATCGCCGGAAACATTTGCACAGCCTCTCCCTGCGCCGATCTCGGGACGGCCCTGCTCGCGCTGGGTGCTTCCGTCGAAACCGCCTCCGCCGGCCGTCGGCGGCTGATCCCCCTCCGGGATTTCTTCACCGGAGTGAAGAAGACGCGCCTTCAGAGGGGCGAAATCGTTGAACGGATCATCGTTTCCCCCGACATGGCCGGAGCGAGGGGTGGAATGGAAAAGCTGAAGAGGATAAAGGGGCATGACCTCGCTCTCGTTAGCGTGGCAATGATCCGCAATGGGAACAATCTCCGGATCGCGCTTGGTGCGGCCGCCCCCACACCTGTGGTCATCGAGGATCTCCCGGCTTCGACTCCGCTGGGAAAAGTGGTCGAAAAGGTCGGGGATGCGATCAAGCCGATCACGGACATCCGGGCATCGCAGGAATTCCGTCTGTTCATGGCCCGGAACTTCGTGGAAAAACTTTACAGGATGCTTGCCGGGGACGTGGCCACCGGTCGTGGAAAAGCCCGCCGCCTTGCCGGCAATGGCCAATAGTCAGGCTGAAGCCAAGGTTTTTTTGAAGAAGAAGCTGGAGGGAACATGAAAATCACCGTGACCATCAACGGAAGGAAATACCAGCGGGATGTGGCGGAAAGCTCCACCCTTCTCCGTTTCCTGCGGGAAGACATCGGCCTGACCGGCACGAAAGAGGGCTGCGGAGCGGGGGAATGCGGAGCATGCACCGTCATCATGGACGGGAAGACCGTGAACTCATGCCTTGTCCTGGCCGCGGAGGCAGACGGGGCGCATATCGAGACGATCGAGGGGGAAGCGAAGAACGGCAAGCTTTCGAAGCTTCAAGCCTCATTCCAGAAGCACCATGCTGTCCAATGCGGTTTCTGCACCCCCGGAATGATCATGTCGGTAAAAGTCCTTCTGAAGGAGAATCCGAAACCTTCAAAAAGGGAAATCCAGGAAGCGATCGAGGGCAACTTCTGCCGCTGCACCGGTTACAAGCAGATCATCGAGGCGGTCCAGGACGCGACTGGCCAATCGAAAAAGACGGAGGAGCTGAAACGTGCTTGAGAACATTCCCGACAGTGAACTCCATGCCGTTGGAAAGGGAGTCGAGCGCATCGACACCGTCGAGAAACTGACCGGCGCCGCACTCTACACCGGCGATCTGATCTTCCCCGGCATGCTCTTCGGCAAGATCAAGCGCAGTCCCCATGCGAAGGCCAGGATCCGGAAGATCGACATCTCGAAGGCGGAGAAACTTCCCGGAGTCCATGCGGTGCTCACGGGCAACGACCTGGACAATCGCGTCGGTTTGTACCTGGTGGACAAATATGTCATGGCCCGCGGGGTCGTCCGGCATTTCGGTGAAGCCGTTGCCGCGGTCGCGGCCGAGTCCTGGACCATCGCCCAGCAGGCAGTCGACCTGATCCAGGTTGATTACGAGGTCATGACGCCGGCTCTCGATCCGGTCGAAGCGCTGAAGAAAACCGCCCCGCTGGTACACCCCGACCTGGGGAGATACGACTACGTCAAAGCGGTTTTCACCCCGGTTCCGGGGACGAACATCGCCAACCATACGAAGCTCCGGAAGGGCGACGTGGAAAAGGGTTTCAAGGAGGCCGATTTCATCGTCGAACGCCAGTATTCCAACCCCAATGTCCAGCACGTCCCCATGGAAACCCATGTCGCGATCGGGCAGTGGCAGCTGGGCGACCGGATTGTGATCCACACCTCTGCCCAGTCCCCGTTCACGGTGCGGAACCTTTTCGCCCATTCTTTCGGAATCCCGCACGCGAATATCAAGGTGTTCATTCCCTACGTCGGCGGCGGGTTCGGCGGCAAGGCGGGGATCCACCTCGAGCCCCTTGCCTGCTGCCTGTCCCGGAAATCGGGCGGCCGGCCGGTCAAACTCCAGGCGACCCGGGAGGAGGAGTTCAGCCTCCTTCCCTGCCGGTCCGGGCTGGTCTACAACATCAAGACCGGGGTCAAGCGAAACGGCCGGATAACGGCACAGAAGATGACGATGTACTGGGATGCCGGGGCCTACGCCGATTACGCGGTCAACGTTACCAGGGCATCCGGCTACTCCGCGGGCGGACCGTACGAGTATCCCAATGCCTGGGTTGATGCCTACACGGTCTACACGAACAAACCATTCGGGACTGCTTACCGAGGGTTCGGACACGTCGAGTTCTCCTGGGGTCTGGAACGCCACATGGACCTGATCGCCCGCACGATCGGCATGGATCCCCTCAAACTTCGACTCATCAATGCCCTGAAACCGGGTTCCGTCACGCTCACCGGCGAAGAGATCTCGGCCAATACCGGCAACGTGTCGAAGTGCATGGAAGCGGTCGCGGCTTCGGTCGGTTATGGAAAACTGTCGGCCTCGGAAAAGGCACGCGAGAAGAAGACCGGGATGAAGATCGGGAAGGCCGTGGTCGCCCTTCACAAGGCTCCCGCGATGCCGCCCTTTACCGGAACCGTCGTGATCCTGAAAATGAACGAGGATGGCACGGTCATGGCCAACCTGTCTCTCACCGAGATCGGGGCGGGAACCTATACCGCGATCGTCCAGTGCATCGCCGAAACCCTCCGTTTCCCCGTCGAAAAGGTCAAGCTCCCGATCGAAAACGATACGGATCGTGACCCCTACGACTGGCAGACGGTCGCGTCCAAGGGCCTTCTCCTGAGCGGAAATGCCGGCATTCTCGCAGCCAGGGACCTCCTCGCAAGAGCCTACGAGGTCGCCGGGCAGGTTCTCCGCGCCAATGCCTGTGACCTGGACCACGACCACGAAAAGATCTTCGTCCGCCATCATCCGGGACATTCGGTCAGTTTCCGACAGATCGCCGTCGGATACGCTTATCCGGACGGGAACGCGATCGGAGGCCCCCTGATCGGTGTCGGAAGATACATCGCGCAAGGGCTTTCCAACCTCGACAAAGAGACGGGGATGGGGCGGCCCGCCCTCGACTGGACTTACGGAGCCCACGGCCTGATCGTCGAGGTCGACCCTGTCAGCGGAGAGTACAACCTGATCAAGGTAGCCTCCGCTTTCGACGTGGGAAAGGCCATCAACCCCATCTGCGTGAGGGGCCAGGCGATCGGGGGGATGATCCAGGGGCTTGGAACGGCGATGTGCGAAGGCTACATCTACGACAAGGAGGGTCACCTGCTCAATCCCTCCTTCACCGACAACAAGATTCCCACGTCCCTCGATATGCCCGAGGAGGTCGAGGCCATCGCGGTCGAAACCCCTCAGATCGACGGTCCGTTCGGAGCCCGCGGAGTTGGGGAACACTCCATGATCGCCGTCTGCGGGGCCCTTGGAAACGCGATCCAGAACGCATGCGGGGCGGACCTCACCCACATGCCCATCCGCCAGGAGGATGTGTGGAGGGCGCTCAACGCCGCTCCGGAAAAGAAACGGAAGAAGTAGCCGCAGGACGGTTCCGAAGGCCAGTTTGTCCCGGCTTCGAAACCCCGGAGGAGATCCACCGTCGTCGTGAATCCCGGGGTGATGGTGAATCTGCGCGAAAGGATGTTCGTCAAAATCACTGGAAGGGATTTTCACGGTTTGATTTTTCCGCGTTGAAAGGTTAGATTGGTGAATCCCATGGGATGAAGTCATGTCTGACAACCTCTTCTTCCGCCTGCGCACGGATTCCTGGATCGAGGGGAACTCCCCGATCACGGCAACGGTCCGGGGAATCTATTCCCATTCCTTTGATGCGGTTTCCGACAAGCTCCTTTTGAATTTCCATTGTCGGAAGGACGTCCTGACGCCTCTCAGCATACTCGTCCCGATAGAAACCATCCGGAGTTCCGACCGCGACCAGAACGTCACGGTAGAGTTCCCCCACCTGAGGATCGGTGCGCAATTTCTCACGTTCGAGGGTTACTTCCCCGAGATCCTCCCTCCAAAGGACTTCGAAAAGGGGCTCCTGAAGAGAAACGCCGAATTCGTCGGAAAGAGCCTCCGGATTTTCGGGAAGCGTTCGTCCGTGGGGGAGGCATATCTCGATCATGCAGGAAACGATTTCCGGACTCCAATCGATTCCATCCTTCAGAATGTTCTCCGGCAGTCCATCCCCCTCGGTCGTTTCATCCACTTTTTCGGAGGGGGGGCAGGTCTGACCCCCTCATGGGACGACTTCTGCGCGGGGTTCATGTTCGCCGACAAGTTTCTCGGCCTCGGAAAAGTCCAGTCCAGCAAGGATTTTTTCGCAGCTCTCCAACCCCGGACGACGATCCAGGCCTACTGGCAGCTCAAGTTCGCGGAGTCAGCCAAGAGCTCGACCCTCTTCGAGGATTTCCTTGCCCGTTTCTGCCATTTTGAGGTTTCCACGAGCGACATCGTCCGTTGCGTCGCCGTGGGCCACACATCCGGAACCGACATTCTTTGCGGAATCCACGCACGGATTGCCGCCTTCACGCAAGAGTGAACCTCGAACCGCTCTTTTGCCGATCCGAACATCCACGCCGTTTTTCAGGAGCCGATGATGACCCGATCCAAAAACGTCCCGGTGGTTTTCCTCCTTTGCCTGACGATCGTTTCCTTCTTTTCGCGGGTTTCCCATGGCCAGGCTGGGAGCACCCCCTCCAACATGGTCCAGTTCATTCTTTACCCCACTGACGGGACCGCGGCGTCCTATTCCCTGACGGTCCAGTCGAAGACCGAGATCGCGATGCTCATGGCTCCGAAAACGAATGTCATGAGCCAGCTGGAGGTCTCTGGTACAACCCGGTTCTTCCGCCTGCGGCCTCCACAGGGCAACCGCAGCCAAATCGGGCAGGAGTTCCGGGCGAAGAAGGCCCGTGTCGCCTATTACCAACCGGGTGAACCAGACCTCGAAATGGAACCCGAACTGGTGGAGCGGAGCCTTCTCGTAGCCGGGATCGCTCCGCCCGACATTCCCGTCCGGTTGGGGATGACCCCGCTCGGAAAGGTAGTCGACGTACAGGGAGTGGCGGCATCGATGTCGCAATACTTCAAGGCGTCCATCATCGAGTATCCGGAATTCCCCCTCCAGATCCATGATTCATGGACGTGCCGGCAGGACGTCCCATTCAACGTGAACGTGAGCGATCCGCCTATCTGGGCGGGTATGGTTGCGACGTTCACACTTGAAAAAGCCAGGGACGACATCGATGAGGCGGAGGTCAAGGCCGAGATCGCATTCGATTCGGCATTCTGGAGCGGCGCCGCCTCCCAGGCCGCTCCGATCACGAAAGTCATGGGAACCTCAACCGGGGTCATCGCCATCAGGCTTTCCGACGGAATCCCCACACGGGTGGACACACGATCCGAGTTGCGAATCGAGTTCGGAAACTCCAACTTCGTCCGTTCCGAACAGACGTTCGAGAGCCGGTTGACGTTTCCGCAGGAATGACCGGCCGGCGGATGGAACCGAGATCGGTCTCGACCGAACTGCTGATACTCGGCGGGGGTCCCGCGGGGCTTGGAGTCGCAACTGAAGCCGCACGGAACGGTTGCCGGGATTTCCTCCTCGCGGACCGGAATTCATCCCTCGGGGGGCTTTCCCGAACCGAGATCATCGACGGAAACCGCTTCGACATTGGCCCCCACAGATTCTTCACATCCGATCAAGGCATCCGGAACCTCTGGAAGGAGACTTTGGGGGATGATTTCCGCCCCGTTTCCCGCCTGACCAGGATCTTCTACCGCCGGAAACTTTTCCGGTATCCCTTGGAGATCACGGACTCCCTCCGGCAGCTTGGGTTGCGCGAGTCGGTCCAGGCTGCGCTATCGTTCCTGACCTCCCGGGGTAAGCCCGAACCCGGTGGTCCCGCCACCTTCGAGGATTGGGTCACTTCACGTTTCGGAGCCAAATTGTACAAGACGTTTTTCAAGACCTATACGGAGAAAGTCTGGGGCATCCCCTGCTCCAGGATAGGAGCGGAATGGGCTGCACAGAGGATCCGCAACCTCGACCTGAAGGGTGTCCTTTACAACGCGCTGTTCAAGGGTGCAACCAAGGCGAAAACACTGGTGGAAGAATTCGACTATCCGATACTGGGCGCTGGAAGCATGTACGAGCGGCTCTGGGAGAGGCTCCCCCCAGGATCCGGGACCCTCGCGCTGGAAAACGAAGTGAAGATGGTTTTCCACCGGGATGGAAGAATCACCGGCGTTTTGCTGGAAGACCGCGACGGAAGTCACCGGACCGTCTCCGCCCGTCACGTTTTCTCCTCGCTTCCGATAACCCGATTCTGCGAGCTTCTCGACCCCGAGATCCGGGCGGATGTCCGGAAAGCGGTTCAACAGCTCTTTTTCCGGGACCACATCACGGTGAACCTGGTTGTCTCGGGGGGGAATCCCTTCCCCGACCAATGGATCTACATCCATTCTCCCGAGGTCCGGATGGCGCGCCTCGCGAACTACTCCAGTTTCAGCTCCCGGATGGCTGCGCATCCGGGCAGTTCGGTTCTCGGTGCGGAGTATTTCGTTTTCAAGGGCGACGATATCGCCTCCCTACCTGATGACAAGATCGCCCGGCTCGCCTTGGATGAGCTCCAGCGGATGGAACTCATCGAACCCGAGAGGGTGGTGGGAAAGTGGGTGGTCCGCGAAACGGAGAGCTATCCGACCTATTTCATCGGGTTCCAGGAACCGTTCGACCGTGTGAAGGAGTTCCTCAACGGATTCGAAAACCTCACCCCGATAGGGCGGGGCGGCATGTACAAGTACAACAACATGGACCACTCCCTCCTTTCGGGGATCCTGGCCGCCCGGAATCTTTTCGACCCGGGATCCGGCGGCGATCTCTGGAACATCAACATCGACGAGGAGTATCAGGAGGGATCCCTGCGTCCCGGCCAGGGGAAATGATCAGTCGGGCTCTCCCCTCATCGGCCCGTGGAGAACATACATGACCCCCGAGGCGATCGCGAAAACCGGGGCCGCGAGAATGAACAGGGAGTACAAGGTGAAGTAACCCACTCCTGCGATCGTCGCAAGGGTCGTATCGGTCTGCCCCGCTGGGGTCCCGCTGATGAAAGTCGTGTACTCACGGAACCCGAGGATGTGCAGCAGTGCGTAGAGGAACGAGATCAGCAGAGCCCTTGCGAGAAACCCCGAAGGGCTGAAGAATGGAGCTTTCGCGAATCCCCAGGCCCGTCGGAAGAGGTTACCGATCACTTCTTTGCTCCTTCCAGAATCCTGTCCCAGGCTGGCCCAAGGGCCATGGCATAGAGCATCACGGCATCTCCGACCGCGTTGCTTCCGCAGTATCTCACCTGGTCGCCTTCCCAGACCGGGAAACCTCCAAGATTCAGGGATTTGAAAAGGTTTCCCAGGAACTCGAGATCGCCGAAGGTGGCCGCACCGACGAAAGCCAACCCCGTCGACCCTGCCGAAAGATCCAGGATCGGGATGATCGGCCCCGAATCGACGTCCGACATCCCCAAGCAGGCCCTGGGCCATTCGTAACAGTAACTGAACCCCGCCAGATCGACACGGAGATGGGTTCTGGCGAGCTTGTACTGTTCCTCTGCGAATGCCGGGTCGATGATCCTCAGGCAATGCACGGCCATCCAGATGGATGAGCCCTCCGGCCCGTCCATGATCACATCACCGTTCAGGTTGTAACTCGAAACCAGGATGCCGGTTTTGGGGTCGAGGAGCTTCTGGCGTGCTGTGGCTATCCATCGTCCGAAGAAATCCGAATGGTCGGTCCCGTCCAGGAAGTCGGATACCTTGATCGCCGCCAGGGAAATCGTGTTGCAAAACAACCAGCACTCGTCGGGATAGCTTTCCGCGGAAAGGACCGGACTCTTCTCCATACGCCCGGTCATGATCCCGACCCGCTTCAGGAGCATATCACGGTAGGAATCCTTTTCCTCCACCATCCTCCGGATTCCGAGCATGAGGGCGATCTCGCCGTCAATGAACTGGCTCCGGGCCGGATCCTGCCTGAACTTCATGTTCCGGGCGTAATCCATGAGGAAGAAGAACATTCCGTTCTTCTCTTCGAGGTGGACGGTTTCGTCGATGATCCTGTCCATTACCTGGAGGCACGTCGCTTTCATACCGGGATCCCGCATCGCCATGTTTCCGAGCGACCAGACGAAAAAGCAGCGGGCCATGAAGTCCCATTCCGCGTTTCGGCCCCGCATCCGTTCGATCTCCTGGGACCGCAGCTTTTCCTCTGTCCAGATCCGGATGTGACGCCCCGAAACCGCTCTGACAAGTGGTGGGAGGCCCGTTTTTGAGAAAAACCGCTCAGCAGGTTCGGTCATGAAGCGATGGAAACTGGGAAGCCAGATTGCCGCACCGATGAGCAGGGAAATCAGCCCTGCCAGGACAGGTCTTCCTTTGAGCATTCCACCCTCCAAGAGAATTCCCGGGCTTCGATTCTACAATTTTTCGTTGCCCGCTTCAATCCCTGCTTCCGCCCATTGAATCGGAATCGGGAGGAATGGCTCCCGGTGGTGCTGCCCCCTGAACTTCGGATCGCGGTTTTTTGGTTGGGTCCCGCGGTTGCGTCCGGTGCGCGAAGATGGTATGTTCATTTCGGTCACCAAAGCAATTCCAGGAGCGGATCCGAGATGTACTGTTTTCGTTGCGGTCAAGAACTCCCGCGCCGGTCCGTGAACTGCCCGGCCTGCGACACCCCCCAGAAACGTAGGCAGAGGTATCGCCAGCGTCTTTTTCTGGGACTATTCATCTTCATCTCAGGTGCATTCGTGGGAAGCCTGGTCGACAGTCTCTGCTTCCAGGGCCGAACCTGGACGAACTCGATCTTCCATTCCTGGTTTCAAGAGGGAAAGACCGAGCCCGAAGTCACTCCACCGCCATCCGAGCGGGTCGCCCCGCCCCCGGAGCTCCCAGTCGCCCCCCACGACGTGGTTCCCTCGACGGTTCCGGTAAAGACACCTGTTTCGCATCCGGTCATGGATCTGCCAATGCCCGATCCGACAAGAGTTGCAGCGGTTCCCGCCACGGAACCCGGGAGCTCCGCCGTTCCCACTCCCACCCCCACTCCCACCCCCACTCGAGCGGGCGAAGCCCCTCTCGGATCGCATCTTGCACAGACCGCCAGTTCCGCCCAGATCACTCCCCACCCCGATGTCGGAAGTGTTCCTCTACCGATGGTTCCGGTTCCGCCACCTTCGGTTCCCACTGAAACGATAGTATTCTCGGATGTCCCCACCCAGAACGGCGGAACTTCAACGCCCACAATCCCTCCACCCGATCCCTCGGGACCTTCTTCCGCCCCGAACACCGACCTGAAAGCCCCGGAAACCCCGAAAATCCCCGACGGGACCCTTTCCCTCCACAAGACCGACCCCGTCGAGGAAGGTCCGGGAACGAATTTCCACGGGTCCCTGTCCACCGACATGAAGGTGCTCATTTTTGCATCCAACCGTCCTTCCGGGGGAGCGAACAACAGATTCCAGTGTTACATCAAGGAGATGGAAAACCCGACCGCGGTTATCAAGCCCTTTGCCTGGCCTGGCAACGTCTGGACACCGGAGTTTTCGCGCGACGGGAAAGCCCTCGTTTTCAGCAGCGACAGCGTCAGCCGGGAGCAGGTTTTCCTGCATGACAGACAAACCCAGGTCACGAAGCAGCTCACGCAGGGTGGAGGGAAGAACATGATGCCCGCGCTCTCTCCCGATGGGAAGTTCATCGTTTTCGTCTCGGACCGGAAAGGGTCGGAGGACATCTGGATGATGGAAACCGATGGCTCAAATCTGGTCCAGATCACCTCCGGGCCGAATGATGACCGTGAACCGCGATGGTTCCCAGATGGAAAGGCAATAATCTTCACCCGGATCGTCGAGAAGCTCAAGGTTTCACAGATCATGAAGATACAGCTCGATCCGCAGGAGCCCCCGAAGGCGGTCGTGGCCGATGGAAAAAGGAACTGGAGCCCCGATGTCTGCCCCGACGGGAAACATTTCGCCTTCATCCGATCGGAAAATCCGGATGGAAGCAGTAACCAGATCGTTGTCCGGCGGTTCGATTCGAGCAAGGAGACTCTTCTGACGCCGTTCAAGGGCGGTGAGAATTTCCACCCGATCTGGACCCCCGACGGGAACGGGCTGGTTTTCCACACCGAGAGGAATGGCAAGAAAAACCTCTTCCAGGCAAGGTTCCAGCGGAAGACTGCCGATTGAGTGATCCAATCTGGGGTCTCCTGGTCACCTCCTTCCTCCCCGCGCTGGTGCTGGTCATTCTGTTCCGGGATTCCTGGAGCGATTCAAAGCTGGTCTATGCGGCTGTGGGAGGGATTCTCGGAGGCCTCCTGGCGGTCGGCCTGATGAAATTCATGGCATACCCGCTCGTAAACGGACTGCTGGGAAGAAACCTCCGGTCCCTGATCGCGGAAACCGACGACATGTTCCTGAAGCTCGCGACCTGTATCGGGATCGTGGGAATTCTCGAGGAGACGGGGAAGCTGGTCGGGGCCGTTGCCTCCCTTCTCGTGCTCGGCACCCTTGGAAGGCCCGTGGCAGTCTTCATCGCATGCCTCGGATCCGCGGTGGGTTTCGCGGGCCTCGAGAACCTCGATTATTATTCGCTTTTCGGGGCAGAGATCTTCCGGACCAGAGTTTTCGTAAGTTCCACCGCGCACATCGTTTTTTCCGGAATCATTGGCGGGGGCGCGGCTTACTGTTTCAGAAAGGCTCCGGACCGCCACCTCAGGGCCATGGACCTCCTTGTCCTCCTCGTCACGATCCTTCTCGGGGCGGTGATGCACGGCATTTTCAACATGGTTGCGATGGGGGTTTCCGCCACCTACTCGCTTCCGGTCCTGGCCGTTTTCCTGCTTTTCGGGGGTATTCTCTTCCGGGAGATGTGGCTCCGGGTTCTCGAAGCCGACTCGGAGGGAGAGGACTCGAAGTGGATCTGCGCCGCCTGCGGTCGGGAAACCGAAGGGGGGCGCTTCTGTTCCTTGTGCGGGGCGCGCAAGATTTCCGCCACGGAGTGAGCAAGATGAAAGAAACCCGGTCAAACAGGCCTCCCCGGATCATCACGATCGCGGTCCAGCTCCCGGACCAGACCGACGAGGAAACCGCATTTTCCCTCGAGGAGCTGGAGGATCTCGTAAAGACCCTCGGAGGGGAGGTGGTCGGATCCCTTGTCCAGAAGCGTGAACGGGCGGAGCGGACGATGTATCTTGGGAAGGGGAAGATCGCGGAGCTCGCCCAACTGGTTCGGCAGAAGGAAGCGGACGAGGTCATCGCGGACGACGAGTTGACCGCGTTCCAGCTTCGGCGGCTCGAGGAGGGGATCGGCGACGGGGTTACGGTGTCCGACCGATCGAGCCTGATCCTGGGCATCTTCTCATCCCACGCCACCAGCCGGGAGGGAAAGCTCCAGGTGGAGCTCGCGGGCTTGCAGTATCGCCTCGTCCGGTTGACCGGGGGATACTCCGACCTGTCCCGGCAGCGAGGCGGAATCGGGACCAAAGGCCCCGGCGAAATGAAGATCGAGACCGACCGGCGGGTGCTCAAGATAAAGATCCAGAAACTCCAGGAGGAACTGGACAAGGTTGTCCAGGACCGGGACACGCAGCGGAAAAAGAGGACCGAGAGTTTTTCCCCGCTGTTTTCCCTCGTGGGCTACACCAACGCAGGCAAGTCGACGCTTTTGAACGCCCTCAGCGGAAGCCGGGTAAAAGTCCATGACGGCCTTTTCACCACCCTCGATCCCACCGCCCGCAAAGTGGTTCTCAGGAGCGGCCGTCATGGAATCGTCTCGGACACCGTCGGTTTCATCCGGAAGCTCCCCCACCACCTGGTCAAAGCGTTCCGGGCAACCCTCGAGAACGTCGTTCATTCGCAGGTAGCCGTGATAGTCACGGACGTCTCCTGCCCTTACGTCCGGGAGCGGTTGGAGGCAGTCGATGAGGTGCTGCGGCAGCTGCAGGTTCCAGGCCAGGAAAGGATCTGGGTTTTCAACAAGTGCGACCGGCCCGTTCCCCACAACCGGGAAGCGCTTTCCCGCGAGTTTCCAGGAGCGGTTTTCATCTCCGCGCGAACGGGCGAAAACCTCGAGCAGCTCAAGGGGGTAATGGACGAAGTCGTGAAGCGGAACTTCCTGAGGGTAACGCTCGAAATGCCGGGAAATCATCCCCTCGTGAAGGATATCTTCGCGCTCGGACGGGTGGAAAAACAGGAATGGGAGGAGGGCCTCCTTCGGATGGACGTCGAGCTTCCCAATGCATTTCTTCCAAGGGTGACCCAATTCCGCCGCTGACATTTTCAGTGGGACCGCGTAAGAAGTCACCCTTCGTACCTCCCGGAATGTCTGACCCATAAGGTTTTCCCGGGAAGGGGGTTTGACATTTGCCGGTGGGAATGGTATCTCCAAGGCATCGATGAACCTGAGGGAGGGAACCATGTTCGGTACAAAAAGGATTTTCCTGGTATTGGCGGTCATACTTGGAGTCGTTTCCGGAGCTTTTCCGGCAATGGCACAAGAGGGAAAACTGGAGTGTTTCGAGATCAACGCCCAGTATCGCGGGTCCGTGAAAAAAGGATTCGAAGAACTGGGTTGCGCCCTCGGATATTTCATGACCATGCCCGATGGGCAGCAGCAGGTCATTCTTCATGCGTGCGTCAAGCATCCCGAAAAGAAGAAATCCTTCTACGCCTTCAGGGTGAACCTGGTATTCTCGACCAAGGGCGGGGCCGTTTCCACCGTTTCCGAGGTCTACTCGTGGTTCGACGGCTTCGAGCCTGAGCAACAGGCGCAGATCAAGGACATGGTCGAGCTGCTCGGAATGGTTCGCGACGGCAGCATCGGCGGCTTCCTGACGGCGCCGTTCAAGATCAACCAGACTGAATTGACTGTCCAGGCCGCGGGCAAGGCGGCAGGAAAGAATTTCGAGTACAACATAACCCGCCCCGGGAAGAACCCATTGGAGGGGAAATTTTTCATCGAAAAAGACAAGGCGGGCAATCTGGTCCTGGAGAAATTCCGTTTCAAGAGGGGAAAGATCGTCATTTCCTTCGTCTGCGTCCCCCCCGAAAAGATCCAGGGAAAGTATCAGACGCTTTCTCCCTACGACAAGATCGTTTTCGCAAAATGACCGGATTTCCCGGGCGGTGACGGGGAGGGCAGAGAACGGTAATCTCCAACGGAAGGGCAGGCCTCCCTTTCGGTTTGGGATGCACGTCCCACCTTCTTCGCGACTCGTTGGAATGGGCCCAAATCCCTGCCCATGACCTGGTTGTTTTCACTGGCCTCCTTCTGGAGCGCGTTCCTTCTCTTCCTTGTCCAGCCGATGATCGGGAAGCTTCTGCTTCCTTCGTTGGGCGGGGCTCCGGCGGTCTGGATCACTTGTTCCCTTGCTTTCCAGTCGCTTCTCCTGGCTGGATACGTCGCCGCCCACTTCCTGGTCAGAATTTTCGGGTCTGAACGCCATCCCCTGGTACATTTCGCTCTTCTTCTGGCAACCATCCCGCTCCTTCCTGAGGGAACAGCCATCGAGCCTCCCGGAGATGTCGTCGACCACCCCGTCTGGTGGATTTTCCGGTTTCTCGGAACGACCGTGGGGACTCCTTTCCTGGCCCTTTCGATGACCTCCCCGGTGCTTCAGAAGTGGTTTTCCCAAGCCCGTTCCGGAGGAGTGGAGCGGGAGCCCTGGTTTCTTTTCGGTGCAAGCAACGCCGGGAGCCTGCTGGGGCTGGCCTCCTATCCCCTCCTGATCGAACCCGGATTGACGACCCAGGGCCAACGGTTGGCATGGAATTGGGCCTACGTCGTGTTCGTTCTGATGGCCGGGGGATGCGCCTTTTTCGCTTCACGAAGGCAATCCCCTGGAGGACCGGAAAGCAAGGCCGAAGGAAATGCGACCACGGGAGAAGGGTTACCCATACCGGGTGAACCTGGAACGACTCCCGGCGGGGGACAGCAAGATGGAGAGCCCCCGGAAGGTTGGGGCCGGGTCTTCCAATGGGTGCTGGCGAGTTTCATTCCCTCCAGCCTGATGCTGGGAACCACCGCGCACGTCACCGGAGAGATCGCACAGATACCTCTCCTCTGGGTCCTTCCTCTGGGCTTGTATCTTCTGACGTTCATCCTCACATTCTCCTCCGTGAGTTTCGGAACCCCCGAGCTCTTTGGGAATCTCTTCGCTGGAACCCTCTGCATCTACTTTCCCATTCTGATGGAGGACATTTTTTCCCCCATCTGGTTGTCGGGGGGGCTCGCGATGATGCTGTGCTTCACCGGGGGGATGACCTTCCACGGCTTTCTCGTATCGAGACGGCCCCGAGCCTCCCGTTTGACCGCGTTCTACATCTGGATTTCGCTGGGTGGACTTCTCGGGGGAATCTTCAACGGTCTGGTCTCGCCGAAGCTTTTCCGGACGGTGATGGAGTATCCCCTTGTCTTCATGCTCGCGTCCCTCTTCCTCCCTTCGTCGCCACAGGAGGAGCCGGGTGGACGAAAGAAGGAGTATCTGGCCTGGGGCGCAGTCGCGGTCCTGGTCTGGGTAACGTTCTGGAGCAACGGGGGGCTTTCCTTCCAAATCGCAGGTTCGGAGAAGGCATTCATGGTCTTTCTCGGTGGAGCCGGGCTATGGAACCTCTGTTTCCGGCGAAGGGGCTGGGGGGTCTTCTTCGCGGGAACCATCGCCATCAGCATCATGTTCGTGACGTCCTCCCCTTCTGCGCTCATCCAGGCGCGAAGTTTCTTCGGCAGCATGCAGGTCATCCGGAGTTTCAGCGGAAGGCACCACCTGCTTCAACATGGAAACATCCACCACGGAGGGCAGTGCATCGAACCGGGAAAGACCCGGACCCCCCTCTTCTACTACCCGCCCGACAGCCCGATTGCGGGAATATTCAAGGAGTTTCGCTTCCTCCGGCGGGCGAAGAAGGTGGGGATCGTCGGCCTGGGGACGGGTGCAATGGCCGCATTCTCCCGTCCCTTCCAGGAGTTCGTCTTTTTCGAGATCGACCCCGTCATTGCCCGGATTGCTTCCGACACCCGGTATTTTTCCTTCCTTGCCGAGGCAGAGGGGAAAATCCGGGTTGTACTGGGTGATGGAAGGATGTCATTACGGCAGGAACCGGACTCGGAGTATGAGATCCTCGTTTTCGATGCCTACTTTTCCGATTCGATCCCGGTCCATTTATTGACGAGGGAAGCGCTTGAACTGTTTTTCCGAAAGCTGAAACCCGACGGAATACTCGTTTTCCATATCTCGAACCGGTATCTCGATCTGGAGCCCGTGCTGGGAAACCTTGGCAAGGCGATGGGAATGAGCGTTTACAGCAATTCCTTCGAACCTCCCGCCCCCATGATGAAGTATGAGGAGGACGCCCCGTATGTTTTCCGGTCGCATTGGGTCATGGCAGCCCGACGAAAAGAGGATTTCGGCCGCCTTCTGCAGGATTCCGGCTGGCAACCGGCAATGGAGGATCCCAACCATCCCGTTTGGACGGACGACTATTCGAACCTGTTTTCCGTGCTTCGCTGGGATTGATCAAACCGAATTCTGCCTTGGGAGCCCTGGGAAAATGCCTGGCTGCATCCGTGGTTTTGTAATCCACGTTCCGCTCATCTCTATTGCGCTTGGATACCCGGGGAAGTATCATATTGCTTCTTCAAAATTTTGGGGAGGTCCGTATGGTGGTTTCAGGAAGGTTCCTGGTAACGGTTTTCCTCGTCGTTTCCGTCGCGTTTCCGCTGTTTGGGCAAACGGGGGAGACTGTGCTCGAAGAAGCTCTCGGTGGAATCGAAAACTCCTTCTACGAAGCACTTTATAAAGGTTCAGCTTCCGAAGCCGAAGGGATTCTCGAAAAAGCGGCGAAGGACAAGGTGGGCTCTGATTCGAACGTGATCGGGCAGTTGATGGTCGCCCTGGCCAACCACTTTTGCGAGAACGGTGATTTCGACCGGTCGAAGAAGTGGTTCGAGAGGGTCGAGAAGGATTTCGGGGCACTCCGGATGGAGGAGGAGAATTCACGGACCTTTTCCGATGTTGTCAAATCGAAGCTGGCCTGGCTTCGGGCAGGGGGAAAGCGGACCTGGCTTGCGTCCGATCCTGTCAGGCTTGCGGAGCAGCTTTTTTCAGCCCTCGAGAAGAAGGACCAGGGTTCCCTGGAGGTTACCCTTTCACACGTCGATGTCTACGTGGGATGGTGGCAAAGCGAGCTCGAGCCTACCAGCCGCGAGGAACTCCTTGGGTTCATCGAAAAGTCACGGGGTGAGAAAGTCACATGGGACAACCGGGACGACCTGAAAAAGAGGATTCAAGCCGGCGAATCCGTTCTGTTCCTGAATACCCACGGCTGGAAGGACATGGACGGCCACACCAACATCCAGTTCGCCCTCCACAAGGTCAATAACGGATGGGAATGGAGAGGGATCGTCCTTGGGGAATCCCCGGAACCCTGATCAAGGGTCAGAACTGAAGGTTGTCCTCCCGGGTCCAACCTTCCTTCCTTCCATTGTTGTACTGGATCTGGAACCAGTAATGCCGGCCAACCTGCTTGGCCGACTTTATCTTCACCATGACTCCCTTGGGAAGGCGCCCGACGGCCAGCGATTTTGTATCGGGAGTTTCCCGAACCCGCGCAAAGGGGTCAGCAGAGATTTTCGCTTCTTCCGGAAGTTTCTCCCCAGGAACGAAACCCTTTACGGTTTCGGAGGGTGGAACCGGTTTGGCAACTGCGACGCTCACGTTCTGGGCCATAGTTTTGGCTTTCTTCACCGCCGTCTGGATGTTCTGCGTGGTCACGCTGGCGATGTTTCCCTTGGGATCGACAAGACTCCTCATGATCTCGATCGGGCCTTGGATCAAAAGATCGTCCCGCGTCCATCCGATCTTGCGGTTGAACTCCCACTTGATCTTGGTCCAACCATCCTTCTTCTCGAGGACGAACCCACGCGTGCCCTTGTTGACCCTCATCAGTTCGCGGCTTTTGGGGTCCGGTTCGGCCCGGCACTTGGTGCCGTTCTCGAGGGCATGTGCAACCCATTTTTCCCCTGCAGAAGGACCGGAGGCAACCCCCGGGACCAGGTTTGAAGGAGGATTTCCCGCCCCCGAGGGATTCGCCGAAACTTCGGTGTTGGGGGAAGGGGGCGCGGCCGCCGTTGTCTGGACCACGGCCGGAGATGGAGCCGGGACCTTTCCTGGTTCGCTCAGGGGGGGCTGGAGGACGGCTTCCGCTGGTCCGCCCGGGGGAAGCTGTGCCTGAGGCTGGGATACAGTGCCCTGTGAAATTTCTTTGTCAGCTGAGGTTTCGACGGAATCCTTGTCGACCCTGGGCTTTGCGTGCACAGCGGGGAGGCTCTTCTCTTCAAGGAACGAAAACATCTGTTTCCCCATGAATAGGCCGAGGGCGATGACTGAACCGATAATCACAACAACGGAAACAACCTTGATTTTTCTCACGTGTCCACCCCTCTTTTCGTTTTGGGAATTTTAGTACTCCCCAATCCATGCTGTCAAGACCCTTGCATAACCGATCAATACCGGGGTTGACAATTCCCCCCCCTTTGGGCATGATTTTTTCACGACGCACGATGAACAGAAAACCTCGAATGCCAACTCTAATCCTGATCTCAATTGCGCTGTTTTCGCTCTCCTACGGCTTCCATTATCTTTCGCTGGGGGGGGTCGACCCGCAGGCGAGCCTTGACTCCTCCTATTACCATCTCGTTGCGGAACGTCTCCTCCAGGGGAAGGGGTTCACGGAGCCTTTCATCTGGTATCATCTCCGGGAATTCGATGCCCTTACCCATCCCCTTGACTACTGGCAACCCCTCGGGATCGTTTTGTATGCCGGAGCCCGTGGTGTTGCGGGGGTGGAAGGGGAGATCCTGATGAACCGCATCGCATGGGCCTTGTTGGCCATCCTCGTTTTCCATGAGGTTCGGAAAAAGTTCGGGAACTGGTTTCTTGCCTTCCTGGCGTTCCTCTTCACGAGCTGCGCGGGCAAGTACGGGTTCTACATCGCGACGACGGACAACGTCATGTTCTACGCGGTCATGGGGTTCTTCCTGTTCCGAAACCTTGCAACCAGGGTGGACGGGAACCGGGCGGAGCTTATCCGCCAGGGGATCCTGGTCGGCTTCGTAACAGCCCTGATGAGCCTGACCAGGGTTGAGGGCGTTTTCTTCGCCTTCCTGGGGTTCCTCTGGCTTCCGTTCAAACTGAAAAACTGGAAAGGGACTTTCGCGGGTATCGCGATCTTCGCTTTGACGGTGTCCCCGTGGGTTGCCCGGAACCTCATGGTAACCGGAAAGCCCTGGCCCTCGAACCCGAAGGCCTTTTTCCTGCACGAGTACAAGGAGATGTTCGAGCTGGACTTCCCAGGAACCTTCGAGAATTTCGCAAAAAAGGGATGGGGACCGATCGTTGCACAAAAGCTTGACGGAATCCGCAAGAACATGGCTGACCTGTTCATGGTTCCCAACCACATTCTCCTTGCCCCATTCTGGGTTTTCGGGATTTGGACCCTTTGGAATTCATATGGAGCGGTGCTCCTGGTTTTCCACGTTTTCTTCCTCCTGGTTTGTGGAATCCTGTTTACCGTCCAGAGCCTGCAAGGCACGACCCTACACCTGGCTTCTGCCTTTCTTCCCGCCAATGCCATAGTTGTGGCAGGGGCTTTCGACGGGTGCTTTAGAGGGTTCATTTCCCATTGGACCCCCAATTTGAAACGTTCGCTGGTACTGCTTTTCGGAGCTTGGATAGTGGCATTTTCCCTGATGGGTGCACACTACAGCATTTCGTCCTACACCGAAGCCAAACAGCCGTACAAGGATTTCCTTTCGAAGAACCCGATCCCCAGGGAAGACCGCGTGGTATCGTCTTTCCCCATGTATGTGAATGTCATTTCAGGGAACGAAGGTGTTCTTGCCCCCTATATTGATCCGCGATCGACGGTTGTGCTCGCGGACCGGTTTTCATGCGACTGGATCCTGATCGATACCCGAGCCCACACCAACATCGCTTCTTCATATGATGGGTTCGTTCAGGTCGCGTCGGAAAGCCCTTTCCTGCTGTTTCGGCGGGCTGGACAGTGAACCCGAAGGCACGTTTCTGGCTCGTTTTTTCCGCCCTTCTCCTTCTTGCCTGGTCGGCCAGATTCATCCAGGACGATGCCTTCATATCATTCCGGTACGCGGAAAACCTTGTGCGTGGAGAGGGGCTTGTTTTCAACCCCGGGGAAAGGGTTGCGGGATTCACGAATCTTCTCTGGACGATCCTGATCGCCTTTGGCATACGGGTGGGCTTCGATCCGATCGGCTTTTCCTGGGCCTTGGGTCTTCTTTCCTTCGGGGCGTCCCTGATCGGCTGTTTCAGGTTGGGGCAGCGGTTGTTTTCCGATGACGGACGGGCACTGATGGGAATGGTCGTCGTCGGTACAAATTTCTCTTTCCTGTCCTATGCGACCGGGGGTCTCGAGACGCAGCTTCAGGCGGCCCTGTTCATTTGGGGAACCGAGGTTTTCTTCGCCATTTCCAACGAGGGGCGGGAATCCCCCGAATCGCTTCTCGGTCTTTCAGCAATCCTGGCAGCGGCGTTCCTGACAAGGCCCGATTCGGGTCTCTGGGGTGCGCTCATCTGGGGACATGTGGCCCTCAGGTTGTTGCGGGAGGGCAGGTTCGCGAGGCTGGGCTGGTTTTCCGCCCTCTTTTTCGGAACCGTCGCGGGCTGGATGGCGGGGATGCAATGGTTTTACGGAGATCCTCTTCCGAACACCTTTTACACCAAAGTCGGGACGAACCCCTCCCTGGTGGTGGGTTTCCATTTCGTTTACGCGTTCTTCCTTTCCTACCTTCTCTTCTTCCACTTTTTCATGGCGCTCAGCGTGGCCCCCTGGGAACGCTACACAAGGGACTGGTCGGGCCCCAGGTCGATCCTCCTCCAGTTCATACTCCTCTGGGTGGCTTTCGTGGTCAAGGTCGGAGGCGACTTCATGGAGTTCCGCTTCATGGTTCCCGTCTGGCCTTTCATGGCTCTCCTTTTCTGCAGTGTGATTTTCGACCACGTGTCGGATGAGAAACTGCGAAGGGCCTTCCTTACACTGTTCTTCATCGGGTCGATCCACCATGCGGTCGCATGGGGGCTCACGATAACGAACTACGGAATCCAGGGAACCGCCGAACTGCACGAGTATGTCTCCTCCTCCGGAGAGGACTGGAGCGGCATCGGGAAATTCCTGGGCAGCGCATTCGGCGGGGAACCCGGTTTCCGGATTTCGACCACCCCCGCCGGGGCAATTCCATTTTACTCGAAACTCGAGACCATCGACATGCTGGGGCTCAACGACAGATGGGTCGCTCGAAACGGAGTCATCGAAGGGTTGATGCCGGGCCACCAGAGGAGGGCCACGCTTCCATATCTTGTCGGGCGGTCCGTAACCCTCGTGATCGGCGATCCCTGGCTTGCCACGCCCGAGGAGGTTCCAGCCCGGGTCGTCCGCGAAGATTTCAAGCGGATGTTCCTTCCGGTCTCCCCCACCGACACCTTTCCGGGGGATGCCGTGATGGTCGCGGTTCCCGTCCGGAAGGACAGGGTGATGATCTGCCTGTATCTGAACCGGCATCCTGCGATGGAGCGGATGATCGCGAGAGAAGGGTGGAAGACCATCCCCATCCGCCCCTGACTTTTGGACGTGGGCGCGGGCCTTTCTCACCCGGCGGGCCTTTCTCACCCGGCGGGCCTTTTCAGGAGAAGCAGGCAGGTGGTCGACGAAACCGTTTTCCAACCGGAAGAAGCGATTTCGGCAGAAGACGGGATCGGATACCGGTTGTCCAGTATCAGACTTCCCATTCCGTACCGGTCGGCCATCAAAAAGGGCGATGGGGCCCCCGAGGGGGAAATGCAGATGGTGGGCCGGCCCGACAGGAGATGGACGAGTATGGGGTGATGTGTTCCTGTCGTCCCATAGTCGGAATTCAAGCGGGCTTCCCGCAGAAGGTCGCGGTAGGGTTTGTTGGTGGAGTCGTAGGAATCGCGGATAGCCGCTCCCGATGCGATCGAAAAGCCCAGAACGAAGAGGGAGAAGACGCCGGCCATAATCCGAACGGGTTTCCGGGGCTGTCCGGGGAAGATCCGGTTCAAAAGGTTTCTAATTCCGAGCGCGGTCGTCAGAGAGATGTGGGGGAAAAACGCCGCGGTGATGTGGAAGGCGGTTCCATGGACGCTCTGGACGCTGAACAGCAAGCCGTTGAGGAGCCACATTACCGTGAAAAGTCCCATGAATGGCCATCTTCCCGGGAGTTCCGCAAGCCCAGCGAGGAAGAACGGAAAGAGAATCAGGTGGAACGGGACGAAGAAAAACTCGAGCAGGTTTCGGCGAAGGGCAGAAAATTTCTGCTCCGCGATCCACCCCCAACCCCGGCTCAGAAAGGCATCCGCCCCCCGCGGAGCATCGGGGCGGAAAAGGTCGTTGTATTCCTGGAGGAACAGCGAGTCCCGATTCGATGGCCAGATGACCCCGATCTCCCGCATGTTCCTTGCACACCACGGGGCGAGAACCAATGAGAGTGAGGCCGCGAGAAGCAGCATGGTAAAAGCCCTGGAGCCTCTGAAAAGGGAGAAGGCAAGGGCGAAGGCCCCGAATATCAAACCCTCGATCCTGGTCAGGGCCATCAAGCCGGAAGTCAGCCCCAGCCTGAAACTCCTTCCGACGGAGTCGGGACGAGGAAGATCCGAAAAGAATAGCAACCCCAGGCTTGCATAAAGCGCGATGTTGTCCGTCGTCGAAACGTAGTAGCCGAACTTCCCTCCGCATCCGAGGCACACTGCCGCGAACAGGCCGATGGCCCAGGATCCGCACCGGCCCAGGGCCTCGAGAAAAACCCAGGTCGATAGAGCGGCCCAGATGAAACGGTTGAGGAAAACCTCCGGATATCCAGGAAAGACCTTTTTCCCGCCTCGGTAAAAGAGTCCCGCCAGAGGCATCCAGTAGTCGATTGGGTGGGTCAGCGAGGGATACTCCTTCAGGAAGTTCCAGACGAAGGGCTCTGTGAAACCCAGGCCGGCTTTGAGCCTCGAGGCGAGGATATGGTAATACGAGGCATCGATGCTGGATTGGGGATCGATCCAGAATGACCCCAGCATGTGGAAAGCCAGTATCAGCTGAAAGACACCTGCCGCGGCAACAAGGCGAAGGTGCGTCCGGTTCGAGCCCGGGAGAAGCTTTCCCCCCCCCTGCCCCATCACGATTCCCCGCACGTTTTTCCCCGGGCAAGGAAGAGGCGGATGAAAAAGGCGCCTGCGACCACGGCGAGAGGCCAGAGGAACTGATTCGGAAGGCCGGTCAGGCGCAGTATCGCGGAGGCTGGCCTTCCGGACAGGACATTGACGAATGGCGCGGTTTCCCAGGTGGAGTATGCGAACCCATAGAACGCCGCCGGATCCATGGATTCGGCGCAAAACTTCCTGACGACGTGCAGATGCGTGAATACCTCGAAGAGCGCGAATGAAGCCTGCTGGGCGAATGCCATCACCGCCACGGCAAACCATCCCGCCGGAGCGCCATCCCGAACATCCTGGCCCGCTCCATCCTGGGAATCCTCCATCGCGGCAAGGGGGGCGAGGGGGAGGAGCATGAAGGGAAAGACGGGAACCAGATATCGCGGTCCAAGGGAGAAACCGCCCTGCCAATCGGATCTCGATCCGATGAAGAGCAGTCGCGCCAGAACCATGAGAGGAAGAACGAGCCCCGGGATGGGGAACTCCCTGTAGAACCTGCGGATGAAAAGGATTCCCGCAAATGCCAGAGGGGAATACCAGATCAGGCCCTTTCCAAAACTGAAAAGCAGTCCGAGCACACCCTCGACGGGGTCGGCGAATGTTCCATATCCGACCTCGGGAGACAATCCCGGGACCGACCTTCCGGTCTCGATCATGCTTCCGAACCTTACGAGGTTGAACCAGCCCAAGAGAGCCAGGGGGATTGAGCAGGCCAGGATGAAAACAACCCCGTTCCTCCAGAGAATGTTCTCCTTCCCGGGAAAGCCGCCAGTTCCAAGGAAAGCCATTAGAGCGAAAAAGGGAAAGGACAGGATCGCGGTGATGTGTGTAGTAACGGCTATTCCGAGAACAAGCCCTGAAAGGCCGGAAAAAACAGGCCCTTTGATCCCCTTCCCCCTTGAAGCCTCGATGAGGAGCTTGAACGAGATGAGCAGCAGGAGTGTAACCAGCGGTTCGGCGAAGAAAGTCCCCGAGTAGGCGAGAAAGCAGGTCCCGAAACCGAGAAGAACCGCGAGAAGCCGGGCTGCGAAGACCGATCCGATGAGGGAGAACACGACGGACTCAAACGCCAGAACCGCCAGGGAAGCCACTGGAACATTCCAGATGGCAACGATGGAGCGTTTGAAATGCTGATCGAAAGGCTCCGGCCTTCGCCCCCCGACAAACTGGCCCAGGCCTTCCCCGAGGAAGTGGCTGGGTGAGACGAGCCTTTGGAGCAGGTCAGGACATTGCGAGGCGGTGATCCCTTCTGCAAGGGCGAAAACAGGGTAGGCCAGAAGAACGTGGCCGGGGCCGAAAATCGAATAGCGTTTTCCATCGATACCCGGAGACAGCCCGAAATCCTTCCATTCCAGTCCATCCTCGACCGCCCAGGAGCCCGTCCTCACGAGGGAAACACCTGTTCTGAAAACGATCTCTCCGTCAGGAGAGCGGATTCCTCCGTAGGCGAACAAAAGAAAAAAGAGGTTGGAGGCCAGGAAAAGCCATATCCGCCCACTGTTGCGGTTCATGGCTTTCCCGCGATTCCCAGGACCATCAGAGGGGCGCCATCAGAAAGGGTGATTTCCAGCTTCCCCGCCGAAATCCGCTTCCCGAGGGCAAGATCGACGGGGGGGATCGCCCCCAGGGTCATCGAAGCCGACTGGTCATCGATCAGGTCGTCCTGGAATGGGAACGAAAGATCCGGAAGGTTGGCCCCCGAAGCGAGATCGGGGGACGATAACCCCAGCCGGCAAGGTCCTGACCCGGTACGGATCGCCAGGAAAGACAACTCGCTGACAGGTTCCGGGAAAGAGATTTCGAGAGGGGAGGTGGCCATGAGCAGCTTGGGACCGCCTGGTTCGGTGGAGTCGGACCTGAGGTCGAAAACCTGCCCGGTCTGACATTTCACGATACAGGGCTGCCAACCGGCGAAAGCGGGGAAATCCCGGGACCTGGTCGACGCGGGCGCAAAGGTTACGAAGGTTGCCGGAACCCAAGAGGATGAAGCAGGACTCTCCCTGACGAACCAACCTCCTTTCAGGGTCACATCCCTGGGGAGGGCATCCCTCGGTTCGAGGGGGGCCGCGAATGCGATTCTCTCAGGGAAGCTCGCCCAGGCATTCCGCGCCCAGTCATCGATTTCCTTGGGAGAGAGTTCTTCATCCCGTTCCGGAAGGGGGGAAAAACCCTCCCCGGCGAGGCGATCCCGGAAACGTTCCCTGTACCAACGGAGGCGGGCGAGGTCCAGGCTGAAAACCCGGCTTTCCAGAAGAGGATCGACCAGGTGGCATGAGTACCTAAGCAGGAACATGAAACCGCCTCCCCGGACAAAAGCCATCCGCCGGCTTTCCTGTAGAGACCTCGCCATCGAGTTCGTCCTCAGGAATGCCGGTTCGGGAGCCCTGGCGAGACGAAATTCCGTGAACCTGCCTGGGATGTTGATCCCGATCGTCGCTCCTACAAGGATCACTCCCAGGACCCCCAGAGCGGCCGGCTTGCCGCCCCTCCCCCCTTGGAGGCGGTTCCAGAGCCATCCTGCAGCCACCGAAAAGACCAGCGAAAAAGAAACGAAGACATCGTTGAAATAGATCTCGACGTCTGGAATGGAATACTGCAGATTCAACCCCGAGGGAACGAGGATCAGAACAAGCCAGGAGAACAGGAAAACCCTGTTCCTGGATCCGTTTCCGGCGTGAAAGCATGAGGCGAGCAAGCCCACCAGGATCCCCGCCGAGAGGGGAACGGCGATCCAGGTCCAGTTGGCGGCGAGAAGGAGGGGAATGGCAGTCCATTTCGTGAACCAGGAAACGAGGTCGACCGAGAACATGAAACCCCGGTACTCCTTGCCTGTGATGTGGGCCAGCAAACCGTGAAAAGACCCCATGTCGCCCCAAACCGCGGTTCCCCCCTTGGCCCCCAACAGCGGAAGCAAACCATACCAACCGATGGTCGTCGCGATGGTCACCAGGACCGCGGAAACAAGGAAGACCGGGTTCCTACCCTCCGGTTGGAAAACGAGAAGAAGGAAAAGCCCCGGAAGGGAAAACATGAACTGGAGGTGATGAGAGAGACAAAGGCCAAGGACCACGCCCGTGATACAGCCGTTTCTGAGCGGTCGCCCATGCGTGCCCAGGAGCCCGCGAAAGACCCATGCGAGAAGAAGGCAATGGAGCAAGGTCTTGAACGAGTAGACCTCGACGATGGTGGCCGATTGCCAGAGAAACCTGCCCGAAACAGACATGACGGAAAGCAAGGCACAACCGGCAGGGGGAAGCCCTATCCCAAGCCATCTCGTGAGGCCGAGGAAGGCCAGAGTCAGGAAAGCCGCCCCTGTCGCGGTCGAAAGAAGGGAAAGAGCCGCGATCCGTTGAAAGAGGGTTCCCGCTGGGATGCGGCTGAAAAGGTGGGCAACCAGGACCCAGACGGGATACCCGGTAGGGTGCGGAACTCCAAGGTTCGCCGCAGCCAGGGCCAACTCTGGTCCATCAGCACCCCACTCCCTGAAGTTCACCTCGGGCGGGAGGGTTGGGAAGAACAAAGCGCAAACGGCGAAAAAAGCCAGAATGGCCCATGCGGTTTCCCGCCCGAACGAAAAAAGACCACCCGGACCGCCGAATTCAGGCCGATCCGGGTGTGGGGGTGACGAGAAGGAGAAAACCAATTGTGGTCGCTCGGAAAAACCGGGTCTACGAACGGTTCAGGAACCGGTGGAACCGGTGATCGAGGTGTTCGCTTTATCCAGGGTGGTCGAGATGTTCCCCATGAGGCCGCTCTTGACCGTTGACCCCATCGAGGTAAGCGCCGCTACTGCGGCGAGGGCGATCAAGGAAACCAACAGCACATACTCGACCAGACCTTGCCCCTTTTTCCCTTTCATTCCAAATTTCGTTTTCATTTCGGTATCCTCTATAGGTGAGTTATTGATTTGATCGCAAAAAGAATGCCAATCGACGAGGGAAACTCCAAAAACCTACCCCGGTTTTCATTTTGATGATAAACTATCGAACCGGAAAAAGAAAGGTCCTCTTTCAGGGAAAACGAATCCATGACCGACGAAGAACGTTTGAGGGAAATCACCGGCCTGGCAGGGGCCGACGGTGGATTCTCCTACCGCAAGGGTGTGGGCTCGGCTGCGGAACCCACGCTCCTTGCGCTGATGGCTTTCCTCGTTTCCGGTTTCCAGTTTCCAGGCCTCGATAAATCGCGAGCCTGGCTGAAAAGCCTCGAAAATCCCGATGGCTCGTTGAGCCAGAACCATGTCATCCGACCCGAGGGAATCTGGGTCACACCTCACTATGCGATACTGCATCACCTTCTCGGCGATATCCCATCCCGCGACAAAGCGGTGGGTTTCCTTCTCGCATTCAAATCGGTCACGTTTCCCGATTCCGATTCCATCGTCCAGAACAATTCCCTGGTCGGATGGGCATGGGTTCCCGGGACATTCGGCTGGGTCGAGCCTACCGCCTGGGCCCTCCTTGCCTTGAAACTCGCAGGAAAAGGGGATCACCCTCGCTGCGTCGAGGGCCGGAAGCTCCTGATGGACCGAAAGATCCCGAAGGGGGGCTGGAACTACGGCAACGCGACCGTCTACAAACAGGACCTCCTTCCCTTTTTCGATACCACCGCCCTCGCACTTCTGGCACTCCGGGGTTTCGTCCCTGAGGCGGATCTTGCTGAAAGCCTCGCCATCCTCGAGGCATCGGTCGCAAAACGGGATGTCCAGGCCGCCCTTCCCGAAGAGAGACCGGAATGGACGCGCCTCCGGGTGGCGGATGAATCCCTGTATGCCCTTTCCCTCATCGCAATCTGTCTGGAAGCCTTCGGGCGCGACCCTTCCGGGGCAAGGCAGCTGCTGGCAGAAAAATTCCGGGCACCCGATGCGGAGGATTTCAATCTGGTCCACCAGAGCCTTGGAATCATAGCTTCTTCCACCAGGAAGGTTTTCGAACCGTGAACCGAAGAACCTTTTTGAAATGGATTGCCGGCGGAATCGCCGTGGTCGGAATCGGCCGCCTGGCGGGAACCCTTCTGGGCACCCGATGTCCGGTCACCATCCTGCCCGTTCCCGATTACTCCCGGGACGTGGGCAGGGACCTCGCGGAGATAATCACCTCGGACGGTCTCGATCTGAGGGGCAGGTCCGTGCTGCTCAAACCAAACATCGTCGAGTATCATCCCGGCCGCGTGATAAACACCGACATCTCGCTCATCCGTCAGGTTGCCGAGGCCTGCCTCCGGCTCGGAGCCAAAAAGGTGATGGTCGGTGAAGCGGCCGGCCACCGCAGGGATCCGGTTTTTTCGGTCCAGCATCCCGCTCTTCGAGAGCTCCTTCCAAAGGAAGTCACGTGCCTCGACCTAAACCACGGGGATGTGGTCAAAATACCCAACAAGGGTGGAAGAACCGGATACCCGCATTTCTTCGTCGCCGCTCCGATTATGGAAGCCGATGTCGTGATCAACATGCCCAAGATGAAAACCCATCATTGGGTGGGTCTGACGTTGTCCCTGAAGAATCACTTCGGGTACCTTCCCGGGATCGTCTATGGATGGCCGAAAAACCCCCTCCACGTCAAGGGCATCTCGAACTCCATCCTTGACCTGTCCCGCTCCCTTCCCTGTCACTACGTGATTGTCGACGGAATCGTGGGCATGGAAGGGGACGGTCCCATCCTCGGTTCCCCAAAACCCGTTGGAATGCTGGCCCTTGGAAAACACCCCCTGGCCGTGGATTCCGTTTGCGCGCGGATCATGGGGTTCGACCCATTCCTGGTTCCATATCTGAGCGTCGCGGGTTGGCATCTCCCCGGGCTTGCGGATGCGCAGCTGGAGTTCCGGGGGGAACATCCGAAGCGTTTCTCGACGCAGTTCGAAGTCATGCCCCCCTTCAAACCCCTCATGGGCGGCCCCTTCTGGTAAACGCGGAAACCGGGGAACCTCACGGCGGAGGCGGTGGCTCAGAGCCGCCCAGGGGCGAGGCCCGATAGGGCTCCCAAGAACCGTCCAGGTACCCGGAGTCCGAAAAACCGCTCTCCTTTGGAAGCCTTGAAGGAAGCCAGCTTTGGGGTAAAAAAAAACGGGGACCTTTCGGTCCCCGCGTTGCTAAACTTTGATTTAGCTTCCGACGGTGGCTTCGGCTTTGCTGAGCTCGCCGCTGATGGTTCCGAAAATCGACTTGATGCTGCCGCCCGAAGCGGTGAGAGCCGCGATGGCAACGACGGCGATGAGGCCGATGATCAGAGCGTACTCAACGAGGCCTTGCCCCTCTTCTTCCCGAACGAAGCGTCGAACCAGTTCCATAGTGTCCTCCTTGATGATTTGTTTGGCTTACTGCCAAGCTATGATAATGCAAGGGGTATGCCAGTTGTCAAGAAAAAATCATCGGGCAAATGAAATCCTGATCTGGAGCCGTTTTCCCCGCACCCTTGCAGAACAGGGTCGAAGAGTCCGACCCATTACGCGCTTGATAAATCACGCGGGAAGTACCTTCCCCGGTCCCTTCCCGTGGCTTGGGAACCGCTTGCAGCGCAGTTTTCAGCAGGGAGGGCGGGAACCTGAGGTAAGTGTACCTTCGCTGAGGTAAACCTACCACAATCAAGGTTGGAAGGACCGCGATATCCCCCAAAGGTCGTCACTTGCCGGAAAGGCGGCCTTCAAACGGTAGTCGTATTGCGAGTTCCCGGGATAGTCCTTCATGAAATAGACATCCGAGGCCAGGCTGCCGGTCATGGAGCCGCATCCGACGTATTCCTTTCCCGAGACGAACCCGTAAAGATCGTTGGGGCCGAACTCGGGCAGAGGAAGCTCTCCCACGAGATGCTCGATTCCCTTGAAGCCCAGGCCCGTCGCACACTTCTCTCCCAGGATGATGTTTTTCGAAATGATTGGGTTTCCGCTCTGGATGCGAATTCCATATGCGGAATCGAAGGTGTTGTGGTCGATGGTCGCAGGGCGATCGGACAGGTACAGCCCCACCCCGATCGGGGAGACAAACAGGTTGTTCTGGATGGTGACGACTCCTTCCCGGTCGGTACAACTGAGGCCGAAGCTCGTATACTCGAAGAAATTGCAGCCCTGGACGGTGAGGCCGTCGTTCGACGCGGTTTCCAAGCCGACCTGCGGGTGATGGAACGTGCAGGAATCTATGGTGAGCTGCTTGTTCCCCGTGGCGATCATCCCCATGGAACAGTATTTTGCGGACAGGCTTGCGACTGAAAAGTTGAGGGAGTTGCAGATGTCGATCCCCGTCTGGCAGAACTGGGTGGTCACGTTGTAGTAGGTTCCTTTGCTGTTGTTGATGACAAGCCCGGTTCCCGCGTACGCGATCCTTACCCCGCTCAGGGTGGTCTGGGTGTTACCCGCCTGGTTCAGGGCGATCCCACCCCAGTCACCCGCTGCTGGTGTGGGTTTCGAGGAAGTGAAGATGACGGGGATATCCGTGGTCGCGCTGGCGATTATTGCGCCCGCGACGCGGATTTCCACCAGGGAGGGGTTCCCCCTTCGGAGGGCATCGAAATCGGCCATCCGGATTTCGACGCCGGGATCAATGTTCAGGACCCCGGTCTGCGTGATATCGATGTCTCCCGACAGGAAATAGGGGCTGTTGGCCCGGGTCCAGCTCACGACCCGATTGAGGTCGCCCGGGACCACCATGGAAGCCGATTCGGACGGACCACTCTCGTTGTCAGCCTGGTCGATGGCGGTCACCCGGTAGTAGTATTTCTTCCCTGTCACCACTCCCGCGTCCGTGTACCTTTCGCTTCCTTTGGCAAGGATCGAGTTGTCGATGTTGGAAAAACCGGTTGCCGGGTTCTCGGAACGATACAGACGATAGCCTTTCAAGTCGGTTTCGGTATTCGCCACCCAGTAGACGGTAACCTGATTGGGCGTTTCGGAGAGGGCAGCGGCGATTCCCTTCGGAGCTTCTGGAGGGAGGCTGTCTTCGAGAGCGCTCAGGGTCGTGAAGTTGGATGTTTCTGAAGTCTCCGAGGGGCGGTTCTCCCTGGACGCGACGATCCGGAAGTAGTAACGTGAGGCAGGCTTCAACCCTGTCAGGGTAAGTTCATGAAGGGTGGAATACTGTCCCGCAGTTTCCGCTTTGCTGTTGCCGAAGGAACCGGACTGGCCGTATTCGATGATTCCGTTCGTGTAATCCGTCGTCTGCCAGGTGATCAGCGCGGTTGTCGCGGAGACCTCCTTGACCGTGATGTTCCGGTAGTTGAAGCTCGCCGTTTCCATCGCCACCTTCCCCGCGTTGGAAACGTAATCGGAGTAGATCGCGCACGTGAAGCCTTTGGCGCGAAATCCGGTCATCTCGGCAGTGAAGGGCTGGTCGCCGAAGCCGACGTTTTCGACGAGGAAAATCCCGTTGGAAGCCGTTCTTCCCCATCTGGTCCGGTCGTAGTCCCAGCTGACGATGGCACCCTCGAGCACATTTCCGGACTTGTCCGTGATCACGCCGGTGAGTGAGCCTTCGCGTGACCGGACGTTGTTCCCGGAATCGCAGCCCCAGAAGAAGATGGCGGCTGAAACCGCGAGAAGCAGCGCGATCCGGTTGGTGGCGGGAGGGGCTCTCATTTCAGTCGTCCCAGCGCCTCCTGGATGAACCGGGCGATCTGGGTGTTTTTCGGGGCGAACTGTCGCGCCTTCTGGAAACAGGCCCTGGCTTCGGGGATCAGGCGCTTCTCCTCGTAGGCGAGCCCAAGGTTGAAGCAGGCGTAAGGGTCTTCCGGAGAAAGGTTGACGACGCGGACGAGGGCATCGATGGCTGCGTCGGGGTCATGGTTGTCCATGAGGGCCATTCCCAGGTTGTACAGGGCATAGGTATCCTCGGGGTTGATCTCGACCGCCCTCCTGAACGAGTTGATTGCATCGTTCAGCTGGCCCTGTTCATAAAAGGAGATCCCGAGGTGGGAATGGGAATAGGCATCGTCGAAATCGAGTTCGATTGCCCGAGAGAAAGCCTTGATCGCCATCGGAAGCCTTCCGGAGTTCTTGTAGATAACTCCCAGTGAATACTGGGAAAAGGCGTCGTCATGGTTCAGGTCGATGGCCTTCTTGAACGACTCCTCGGCCTGGTCGATGCTGCCCATCGCGCGATAGACGGTTCCGAGGAGATAATAGGCGAAGAAGTTCCGGCTGTCTATCCGAACCGCCATCATCAGGCAGTTGAGCGCGCTTTCCAGCTCGTTGAGGTTCTTGTACACCGCTCCCAGATTCACCATCGTGAGGACGTGGTCTTCGCGCTTCTTGAGGAGTGCCTCGAACACGTCGCGGGCCTGGTCCATCAGTCCGTTGTTCTTGTAGACTAGGCCAAGGATGAAACGGCTTTCGACGTCGTCGGGGTTGAGACGGATGGTTCTTTTGAGTGCCGCGACCGCCTGGTCGAGAAGTCCCTGGTCGAGGTAGGCTTTCCCGAGTTGGAAGAAGGCTTCCTGGAATTCGGGATCCAGTTCGACGGTACGGTTCCAGGACCGGATCGCCTCCTGCGACTGGCCGATACTCTTGTAAGCGACCCCCAGCTGCATGTGTGCGTGAGAGAACTCAGGGTCGATCGCGATCGCCTTCTCCCACTCGCGGATCGCTTCGTCGAGCATGCCTTTTTCCTTGTACGCGAGGCCCAGGCGGTAATGGGCCCCGGCATTTTCGGGGTTGATGGCCACGGACCTCTTCCAGCGGAGCAGGTTCTGGTCGTCGATTCCCTTGATCCGGTAGATGACTTCGAGATTGTAGTGGGCGAAGGAGTCGTAGGGATTGAGGCTGAGAGCCTTTCTGTACTCGATGATCGCCTCGTCGAACATCTCCTTGTTCTTGTAGGCGGATGCGAGCTTGTAGTGCGCTTCAGGGTTGTTGGGGTTGTTCACGATCTCGGACTTGTAGCGCTCGATCATGAGATCGATCTCGCTCTTCCCCCGGATCATGGGTGCGGGCTTTTCCTGGACATCCTGGATGTCGGCACGCTTGCGGAGATCGGCCGCCTTCCGCCAGTTGTACACAGCCTGATCGCAGTTTCCCTTGACATCGTAGATCTCGCCGAGAAGGTCGTGAGCGCGGAAGAGGTTGGGATCTAGGAAAAGCGAGCGCTTGAGCTCCCCGACCGCCTCGTCGAGCATTCCGCGGTCCTTGTAGGCGAGGCCCATGTTGAAATGGAGCTCGGCATCGTTGGGATTGATGGAGTTTTCGATCTTGAACTCCTCGAGGGCTTTCTGCGTTTCACCCTTTTTCCGCAGGACGATCCCGATGAAGAAATGGAGCCTGTGGAACTTCGGATCGAACTTGAGTGCCTTCCGGAACTCGGCCAGGGCCGCATCGTCCTGGGATTTCTTGAACAGCGACTGGCCCAGGTAGACTCGCGCCTCGGTCAGATCGGGATTGATGTCCAGGACACGGCGGAGGGAGTCTCCGGCCTCGTCGAATTTTCCGGAATAGAAAAAGGCCAGGCCGAGGTTGAGGTAGGAAAAGGCGTTGTCGGGATTCAGCTCGACCGACTGCTTGAGGGCGTTGACCGCGTCATCGAACTGCCTGACCGCCACGTAGCCCCGGCCGAGCTGACTGAGGGCATAGGAGTCCTGGGGGTTCAGGATGATCGTCTTCTTGAACTCCACGAGCGCTTTCTTGGGCTTTCCGATCTCGAGGTAGACCGATCCGAGAGCGTAGTGGGCGTAGGCATAATCGTGGTTGAGGTCGATCGCGTTACGGAACCTGACGATGGCTTCCTCGTAGAGCTTCTTCAGTTTGTAGATCAGGCCCAGCTGCAGGTGGGCGAACGCGAAATCGGGTTTGAGGGAGATGGCTTTCTTGAAACGGATGATCGCTTCGTCGTACATCCCCTTCATTTTGTAGATGATTCCCAGATTGGCATAAGGGAAGGCGAAACTGTTGTTGTACATGATCGCCTTTTTGAACTCGGTGACCGCTTCGTCGATGAGCCCCTTGTTCCTGAAAGAAAGTCCCAGGAAGTTGTGTGCATAGGAATCCTTCGGATTGATCGAAAGGGCTTCCTGGAAAACCTGGATCGCCTGGTCGTTGTCTCCCGTCATCTCGAGCGCGCGCGCCAGCTGGTAGTATGCGAAGAAATCCCGGGGGTTGGCTGCGATGCGCTTCTTGCAGTCGTTGATTATGGTTGCGTATTTTTCCTCGATCATTCTTTCCTCCGGATCAGGGGACCCAGGCCAGCGTTTTGAAAGATTCGATACTCTCTCCCCGGAACAACCGGAGAAGGTCCTCGCCCATGGCGGGATAAACAGGCTTCCCCCGAACCTCGTCCGCGTTCATGAAATCGATCCCTTCGACCCTGGGATCTTTCCCGATTCCCATCCGGGAGAAATCAGGGGACAACCCTTCAAGGATAAGGAAAAGGATATGCCTGTTCTCCTTCCGGGTCCAGCTTTCCCTTGCCCCGAGGAAACGGAAGCCGCGAACCGAGACCAGGACTTCCTCCTCGAGCTCGCGACGGGCAGCGTCCTCGACGGATTCGAAAACATGCTGGCCACCACCCGGCAGAAGCCAGTAACGACGGTCATCCTTCCGGTGTCGGACAAGGCAGATCCGCCCGTCATCGCGCCGGACAAGAGCAGAGACCCGGATTCGGACATGAGTTTCGTCGATCTTGGCCATCGATACTTTCCCAATCACCTATCGGCAGAATGCACCTGCGGATTTACGCCGAAACCTGGGAACAGGCTATGGATTGCCCGGACAACCGGATGACAGGGTCAGCGGGTGATTTCCTCGCGGCTTGCGCTGGAAAGGCTCGCTTCCGAAAAAAGCCGTTCGACGATTCCCGAGAGACCTTTGGGTATGAAAATCGCCTTCTTCGGTGAAGCCGGGGTCGCCTGTGGAATGGGGAGGAGATGATACTCGTGCTGGGATTTGACGAGGAGGTTCAGGGCTTTCAGAAGGTCGCTGGGAGTACGGAATTTGTAAAGGACGAAGTTCTTGGCCTGGGCGGTCTTCCGGTAGATGTACTCGCCATGGATGAACTCCTTCGCGAAACCACCCTGCTCTCCCCAATGGATGGTTTCGGTGGCACTGGTGAAGAATACGCCATTGGGGCTAAGTGCCTTGAAGAACCTTTCCGTCAGCGCAGCCTTGGTGGATTCATGGAAATAGATCATGGTGTTGCGGCAGAAGATCACGTCGAATGACCGTTCGGGCCAGTCGGAAAGCAGATTCCGGTTTTCGAACTCCACCATCGCCATCAAGTCCGGTTTGACCTGGAAACAACCATGGGAAACCGGAATGAAGTATTTCGAAAGGAGCATGTTGGAAAGCAGCTTGAGCTCCTCGGCGGAGTAGATACCTTCCCGGGCGCGGGCGAGAGCGGCAGTCGAGATATCGCTTCCAATCAATGTCACGGACCAGTCCGCCGGGTTCTTGATCGTCTCCCGAAGGGTTATCGCGAGGGAAAAAGTTTCCGCGCCGATGGAACAACCCGCCGACCAGATGCCTATCCTGCGGTTCCCGGCTTTCGCACGCTCCCGAAGGAGCTGGTTGAGGACCTGCTCCCGAAGGATGTCGAAGTGACGGGGATGGCGGAAGAACCAGGTCTCGTTCGTCGTTACGGCATCGAGTATCCTCTTCCGACGGTCAGGGTCGGAGTGGATCCGCGCAAGGAAGGCAACCATGTCCGTGCAGCCCGCTTCCTCAAAGACCGGCATGAGCCGGTTTTCCAGGAAGGTAACCTTTGATGGGTCGAAGAAAAGCCCGAACTCGCGCGAGAAGAAATCGCGGACCAGGATGTATTCGTGCGGTGAAAGTTTCCGGTTCATGCCTCGTCCAGGGAATCGGCGGTGGAGAAGGAAAAGCCTCCTCCGTCTATTGCTGCAGCGTACTTTTTGGAAAAACCCTTCCAGCGATTACCTGCCATGTCGGGCGCATGTGGTGATCGATCTCCCGACCGCAATCCCGGCAGACCAGACGCTCGGTGTTCTGGAGCTTGTAATACTTCTGGTTTTCCAGATCGAATGGCTGGAATCTCAAGCAGAGCGGACAACGTTCTTCTTTCATGGCTGGAATCGCTCAATACTACCATAAACTCCAGCATCCATCAATATCCCGAAGGCCCCGAATTCCGTCATTCGAAGGTCCTTCGGCCGCCCCCCTCGTGTGATCATCCGTTGGAGCCCCGGAACGAACCGCCGGCCAGCTCAGGGGGAACCCGCTCCGGATGCAGTTTCTTCCTCGAACAGGCAGAGATTCCTGGTGATCATCGTCTCCGAAAGTTCCATATCGTCGAAGATCGATTGCAGCAACGGATCAGGATCGGTGGGAGTGAGCTCGGGAAGGGAGGCCACAAAGCTGAACCTCCTCTCCGCGCTGTGGCGCCCCCAGAAAAGCTGGTCCCCGGTCCTTCCGGTGAAATACTTGTTGGCGACGAAACCTGACTCTCCGGAAAAAACACTCGAACCGAGGAACTCGAAAGGCGCTTGAACGCCCATGAGGTCGAGAATCGAAGGGGCAAGATCGATCTGGCCACAGATTTTCGGATTGGTCTGGGCTGGAAGATGACCCCGATGAATGAATAGACAGGGGACTCTCGATCCGAGGAATCGTCCCACAGTCTGGCTTTGGGGAAGCTCTCGGCACATTTTCAGGACCCCCCGAACCCTGGAAAGGATGGGCGACGAATGATCTCCATAGATTACAATCAGGGTATTTTCGAGAAGACCCCTTTTTTCCAGCTCCTGGAAAAAATTCCCGATTGCACCGTCGAGGACTCGCATGGAATTGAGATAGTCAACCGTTTCGGAATCCATTTCCGCGGGGAAGGATCCCGCGGGGATCGCTTCGGGGACTCCCTTCAGTTTGAAGGGATGATGGGAGCTGAAGGTGAGCAACATCGCGAAGAACGGTGACCTTCCTGCGGCGAGAATCCCTCCCATTTTTGAAAGGAAATCCGAATCGCTGAGGTAGAGCCCCCCCACCGGACCGCCTCCAAGGTCTTCCTGCCCGTATGTCTCTTCGAACCCGAGGGCTTTGTTCATCCTCGAGGCGTTCCAGAATGTTTTCCGGACCGGAGAAGCCCAGACGGTACGGTACCCCCTCGAGGCGAGAACTCCTGGAAGGGTCCGGAACTCGTTTCGGAAGCTGACACCGTGAACGACGTGGTTAACGAGCGGATAGAGCGACGTCAGGGTCGAGAAGTCCGAATCTGAGGTGAAAAAGACCTGTGAGAAAAAGAAAGGCAGGGAGAGGGACTCCCTGGAAAGGCCGCTCATAAACGGCATTACTGGCCCATCCAAAACTCGGCTGGTCAGGGCGAACGACATCAGGGATTCGACTTGAACGATCAGGATGTTGGTTCCTGATGCCAATCTCGGGACTTTGAGGCTGGTTGGGGAAGTCGGAAGTTCGGGAGAGCTCTTCGATCGTTGCCTTTCGACAAGCTTTCCCCGGACGGATTCCCGTTCCTCCAACGAGGGAGCGATGAACCCGCCTCTCAGGAGAATCGCCTGCCCGCCCTCGAGGAGAAGATGGACAGGAGGAGACAACCTGAGAACGGGATCGGTATCCCAACCCGGCAACGAAGGAACTCCAAGAGGGTTCGAAAGGAAGGTCCAGATCAACAGGGAAATGGTCAGGAGCCCGGCGTGGAACCTTGTCGGAAGCATCCAGACCCTTTCCCCAAGCGATGAAAGGAAGAGGGCCAACCGCGGAAATGGCATCGATGCAACACAGACAAGATCGGGAAAGAGGAATCCCAGGTCCTGCCAGCTGACCAGGGTCTCGATACTGGAGCTGACATCCGAGATGTGGTCCGCGAAAAGCATGAGGTCGGCCGGCATCACCACCGAGAAAAACCGGAAGTAGACCGTGAGGGAAAAGCACATGAGCCCCGCCAGAAGGCACGAGACCGCCGAAACCCCTGTTTGGAACCTTGATGGGATCAGCCTTTTAACGAGAAGGAAATGGAAATGAACGAGGGCAAGGGAGATCATGAAATACCCGACAAGAAAGGAAACGGGTGGATCGGGCGCGGGATCCCGCAGGAACCAGAGCAGTTTGAAGAGCATTCCGGCATGAAGAGGGAAGGTCATCCTTGGGTCCGTTTCCGCCACCCGCGAAAGCACCCGGAACCGCCGAGGGTTCGGGGGCAGGTTGGTTCATTTTCCATCGGGCCGATCGCGGTGGAAGGGATCAGAACTCCTGGAACTCCTTTGCGGTGACCCGCGTGTCTTTCCAAGTAAGGATCAGGAAAGCGGCAAGATCGCTGTTGCCGTAATCTCCCCCAAGCCGTGGAAGGGTTTCGTCATAGATCTTCCTTCGCGTCGGGGGATTGTAGGTCGGCCCCGTGATCGGCTTGTTCGGGAAAATGGCGAGCCGGATCTCGGACCCGTAGAGCCGGTGGACCATCTCCGTCATCTTGGAATGCTTCAACCCGACCTGGGCCGAAAAACAGGTCTCCGACCGTCCGATTTCGTCGAATCGCTTCGAGTAGTCGGGTCCGGAATAGAAGACGTTGTTCCTTTTTCCCGCCGAGATGCACATCGCGTTCTGGGTCATTTCCGGGAAGAAGAGGAAATCATCGTGCTTGTCCTGCTTTGCCGCGCCGGAGGAATCGATCAACTCCCCCCTCAGCTTTTCGAGCAGCTTGTAAACCCCGAACTTCCCCTTTTCGGAGCTGCCCTCGTTCTCCATGCGCTTTCCGTGGTAAAGGGAGCTGTAACTCTTCCAGGTTTCCTTGCAGAGGCCATCGAAAGCCGTGTCATCGAAGAAGTTCGATCCCGAGTTGTTCCGGGCATCCTCGAACTTCTGCTTGATATCGTCCTCGGCGGAAGTGTCGAGGAGGGGAAACTCCTGAAAATATGAGGCAATCGAATTCCTTACATCGGTTCCGTTGGTGGCCGAGGCGACGATCCCGCCGTTTCCGCTGACCATCAGTATCGAGTTGCGGGCGTTTGTCTCGTCCTTGAGGAAGGAGGCAATCTTGTATTTCATGAAGGGGTACAGCTCATTCTCGAAACAGTCCACGGGGCTGCGATAATCGTATACCACCCGCTCCTTTCCGATGACCGAAACCGCCTTGTGGTATCGGAAGCCAGTCCCCGTCACATTGGCATCGTTCAGGAGTTTGTTCTTGATGTCAGGGATGTAATCCTCGCTTTTCATAGCGTTTTCCGCGTAGTTCTGGGGGAGTCCGTAGCGTTCGGGGTTCTGCCCCGCGCCCGTTGCGCCGGGGTTTCCGGCCTGGTTGAAATCCCCTGCCATGAAAACGTTCTTGTTCGAGACGATCTTCAGGTCCTTTGGGGGATTCCCCTTGATGACCAGGTTTCCTTCCGCGAATATGACGCCCTTGAAGCCAGCTGGAAGGGTGAAATTGCCCTGATGGATTTCGTTCCCGAAATCGATCTTCTTGACCTTGACGACGTTTCCCGAAGAGTCGGGCCAGCCGTCGGGAACCCTGTATTCCTCGTTGCATTCGGCTTCGGAGAAGTAGGTTCCTCCGTCCTGGGCGTCCTTCCGGTGATCGTCGAACGGGATCCGCTTGATGATGATGCTGACCTTGGCATCCTTGTCCAGAACGCGCCCTTCGAGTTTCTTCTGGAGATCCTCGGGGAACTTGGGCACCTGGCCCGCGATCTCCTTTGGCATCTCCCCGTGAACCTCGGCATCGGAAGAGGAATAAGTTCCCGAAAGAGGGAACTCGATCGTCCGGGGAAGATCTTCCGTGAGCTCGGGCTGGCCGGGCCGTGCACGAAAATTCGCCTTGATCGTGTTGTACAGGAAGATTCCGCCATCACCGCTGATGATGCTGTTCATGTTGAAAAGCTCCTGGTTGGAACCCTCCGCGCAGGTCTGGTGCTTGTCGCGCATGATCTTCCCGATCTCGATACCTTTGTGCCCGTAGAGGTGCCCGGTGGAGAATTTGTTGACGTTGGTTTCCCCCGGTTCACCGTATACGATCGAAAGATACTCCCCGTCGTAGAGAAGGAACTCGCGGCCCGGAAACCTGCGCTGGACGATCACGTCGACGCACTTGATGGTCTCCCCGACCTTGCCCATCGATTGGATATGGATGTAAGCCTTGCTCTTGTCGATGTTCGTCGAGCGTTTCGGGTCGTCTCCGTAAGTGATGGGCCCGCATCGGACACGGAATTCGCCGTCCGCAAGCGTCCCGCAGTAGGTTCCCCGGCCTGAACTCGTCACGTTGAAATTGAAACCGCTTTTCGCCTCCAGGGTTGGGGTGTTCGTCTCGGCCCCCTCCCATGTCAGGTCGGATTTCGACTTGTGGGTCTGGAAATCGAATGACTGGGAAAGCTCGGTCATGGCGAAGGCCACCCCGGCTTCCGCTATCCCGAGCGCCTTGACGTTCCGGCTTTCCTGGATGGTGGTCTGGATCCGATAGCTCGAAAAGTTCCGGAGGGTCGCGATCACGATCAGGAGAACGAATCCGACCCCCAGCGCGACGAGAATCGCGGAACCCCTTTTCGCGGTCATTGCGGCTCGGCCCCCCTCTCCTTGACGTTCATGGTTATGGAGGAAGTGTACTTCGAAGCTGAATCGCCCGGCTTGTCCTGGCGGGAGAGGACGACCTTCATGTACAGGTTTCCAGAACGTCTCGCATCAGGCTCTTCGAGACGGTAGAACAGCAGCTGGTCAATGTCGTTCATAACCGGGAAAATCGTTTTCTCGCTTTCCACGGCCTTGCGAAGGTCGTCGAACGGAAGCATCGACCTGAACAGAATATACGGACCCGTGGCCTGGTCAGGGTCTTCCTTTACCAGGTAGTACTTGATCTGTTTCGACGTGTAATTTACCTGGTCCGCCGTCAGGGTCTTGGGATCCTTTTTGAAATCGTAGGTGACCTTGCTGAACAGGAGGTAATCGTCGTCGGGTGGGATGTTGATCGAATCCTCCTCGCCGGGCTTGACCTTTGGAAGGTTGTCATCGATGATGTAGTTCGCTTCCCTGACCTCCTCGGTCAAACGGTCCACCAGCCTTTGGAGGTCATCGTTCACGATCTGGTTCTCCATTGCCTCGTTCACCCCGCGCCGGGCACCGGAGAAGGTTTTGAAAAGGCTGCCCATCACGACCACGAGAATGATCACGACGGACAAAACCTCCACCAGACTGAAACCGCGGAGCGCTCTCATCATTCCTCCTGGGCTATCCCCGTGGCCAGGTCGAGACGGTGCGATCGACCGTCCGGACTTTGATACTCGATTGCGAAAGAAAAGAGGACCAGAAACCAGGGGTCGTCAACCGCATTCTTGTTCTTGACGGGTTCGATATTGACGTTGGTGATCTTGTACAATATGCCGTTGATCTTCTGTTGGTTCATATTCGTGTCGTTCTTGAGGATCCATTCGAGAGTTTTCTTTTGTTTGTCAGGCTCGGATGAATACTGTTCCGAATCGAGGAGTTCGAACTTGAACGACCTGGCGGTCTCGAACATCTTCTGTGCAAGAAAAGCCGCCGACACGTGGTCACGCGTCGCCTTCACGGACCGGGTGTCGCTGAGAATCACGTTGAACGAGGGGATTATCACGAGGCCCAATATGAAAAGCCCGATGAGGATCTCGATCATGGACATCCCGGAAGCCCCCTGGCGCTTTCCTGTCATGGCGTCAGGTCCTGGTAGATGAGAAACGACTTCCGGTTCTTCCGGAACTCCTTCAGCTGCATCTCGAGGGATGACGAGGTCTCGTTCACGGGTGTCCTTTTCAAGATGGCATTCCGAGCGAAGGAGCCCCCCAACAGGGTATCCATTCCCTGGGAGACGGTCGGATTCGCGAGGGGGATTTTGTCGGGATACAGCTCGAAAAGCGCTTGCAGGATTGCGAAACCGGTGAGGAAGGGATCGAAAAGAATGGTGTTGTCGATGACTATCTCGATTCCGGGGGTGCGCTTCTGCTGGAAAAGGCCGTACATCGGCGTAATGTTCGTCGCCTTGAACTTGACTCCCGGAAGCTGCAAATAGCCAAGCTTCTGTGCCAGGATCTGGCCGTCAATCCAGGGGGCGAGGACGAAATGGAACGGGCGGGTGGTCCCAACCCCGGTCGAGAAGACCCCAAGTTCGCCCAGGAAGCCCGTTACTGCATAATAAGCCGGGGTGGAAGGTTCGGGCAGGTGGTCGGAGGGCATCGCCCAATGCAACCCCGACTCCGAATACTCCAAAAGCCGGGAATAGTTCTCCATGCCGATTACAGTCAGTTTCGCACCGATTCCGAAAACCTTGTTGAAGTAGAGGGAAAGCTCCCCGATCGTCATGCCATAAACCAAAGGGATCGGGAAAACCCCGAACCGGCTTCGGAAATTCACGTCGAGGACCGGTCCGGAAACGGTGATTCCGTTGATGGGGTTGGGCCGGTCGAGGACGATGATGGGGATTCCGGCTTCCCGCGCCAGCTCGAGGAATTGGGCGACAAGGGTGACATACTGGAAGAACCTGATCCCGAGATCCTGCACGTCCACCACGATCAGGTCGAGCCCCTTGACCGAGTCGGCCCTCGGCCGAACCAGCGGATCTTCGATCTTGATCACACGCGCCCCGGTGACCACGTCCACCTGGCCTTCGGCCTCCGGGGAGGCTGCGGTTTCCCGGAAAAACGTGTCCGCGGTGAAGATGACCTCCACGGTGGAGGCTTTGGCAAGGCGATCGACCGAGGGCCGGAGGTTCCCATCCAATGAGGCGGGGGAGCAAAGCAGCGCAACCTTTTTCCCACGGACCATCTCCGGATGCTCGGTCGCAAGAACCTCGATTCCGAGCTTCACCGTAGGTTGTGCTTCGGCGCTTGAAACAATCACCCCCAAAACCGATAAAACCGCCCACAAAAGGGGGAAACACCTCACCGACCTCATGTTCCTATTCTACCCCATCCTGGAAAAGAGGGCAAACCGGACCAGGCCACCCAAATCGCCAAGGATTTGCGGTTGCACCCGCGATTTTTGGAGAGAACGACGGACCCAGATCACTTCTTGGGTTAGCCGGAATCCCCGGAAATGCGAACACTGAATCCGTCCTCGGTCTTGACCGCATTCCCGGGTGGCTAAATCTTTCGTGGTGGATTATTCTTGGATCGGGTCCGGATCGGGAAGGCGATAAAAGGGAGAGGAAAAGCATGGTCGCCCGTGAGCGGGAGAAGCCCAACCCCACGCACCACCAGGATTTCTCAGGAGGGACGGAGCGGCGACGTCTGCGTTCGGTCTTCTGGGCACTGTTTTCGATAGCGGTATTTATCGGAATCCCCTTTTTCCTCGGCCTTCGTCTCATCGATGACAGAGCCCGTGCGGAGGTGGCCGAAAGCCGTAAGGAAAGGGCTTCCCAGATGCGCCAGATCCTCAGCCGAACGGCGGTCATGGGAAACCCCGAAACCAGGTTCCAAAGGCTCATGGAAAGGCTTTCGAACCTTCCGATCCAGCTTCGTTCGCTTGCTGGGAGGTTGGCCCGGGTTACCAGAGACGAAGGGGGGATTCTCGAGATACTCCTTTTCGATTCAGAGGGAAACCCCCTTCCATTCGAAGGGTCCCCTACCCTACCCCGAAAGGCTTCCAGGAGGTTCATGGAAGCGCTGAAGAATCCTGGAAAACCCGAGAATGACCGGATCTTCTCCGCCTTCTGCGGAAATCGGGATGCCCTTGGAGCAATGTCCCCGAATCCGGGTTGTTTCATGAGAATTGGCAATCTCTGGAACAGGGCTTGGGGAGGATGGTGGCCCCTTCGCACCAGAAAAGGAAGGATTCGGGGTTTTCTTGTAGCCTTTGTCAACCTCGAAGGAATGGACCGACCTGCGCTTTTCGACAGGGCGATCCAGGAGGTCCGCCGGGTCGCTCCGAGATCGCTCCTCGTCGGATGGTGGGATCCCGCCTTCCCGGATAGGTTGAGACCCGCATTTGGCGAGACTTTGGGCGGATCCCGCAGGAACGGCCAGCCCTCTCGCGGAACCGCTTCCCGTGAGACGGCCTCTCGCGGAACCGCTTTCGGCCGGCGGGTTTCTCCCGGTTCGGCCCCTCACGCATCCCTCCTTTCACGGCTTACAAAGATTTTGAGGGATGCAGGAAACCGGCCGAACGAGTTTTCCCTCGGAGGAAGGCTCGGAGTCATGCTCGATTGCCAGGGCGGGCAGCGCCTCTTCTGCCTGGAATCGGAGGTTTCCGACCCCGATCCAGGGACGTTCCTGAACCAGGCGCTACTCACCATATCCGCGATCGCGGGTGCGCTGCTGCTTGCCTGGGCAACGCTTTCGGCAGGGTGGTTCATCGGACTCCGGTCCAGGATCATACTGATCCTTCTTGGCGGAGGTTCATTGCTTGCGGGCTCCCTGATGACCGCCGCTCTGGTGGATCGCCGATTCCAGGAATCCCGGTTGAAAAGGGAGTTCCAGCAACGTCACATGGAACTCCTGGAAAGACTCGACAGGGCTTTCCTCCAGGAAGTTCTGCGGTGCATCAAGCCTTTCGAGGAGTTCGCCTCCCGACTCGAGGGAAAGACAATTCCCGAAATCCGGGCAGCCCTCCCCGATCTTGCACGTCTGGTGGATTCCAACCCCCGGGACCTCGCTTCGGTCAACTGTGTCGATGTCCGGAACCGGTCGCTTTTCCGCCGGATGTCTCCCAAAAGCGTTTTTGCCAAAGCAAATGAAGCGATGGGACGAATCCTGGAGAATTTTTCGAGCCAGGCGGTTTCGGGTTTCAAGCTCCAGGATGTCGCGTCGGGTGTTCCCCAAACGGCCCGTTTTGAAGAAACCTCCGACGGAGCGGCGGGGTCTTACTATTGGATCATCCGCCGCCGGGGAAAGATCCAGAAACAGACAATCATGGACATCCCGCTTTTCACATTCACAGAATTGATCCGGGGACCTGATGGAGCCCCATCATGCATTATCTTCCTGACACTCGACCGGCGTTACCTGCAGCGTCGGTTCCTTTCGCAATGGTTTTTGGAACAAGCTCTGGCGCAGGAAACAGAGGAACCCCGTCCAGCCGCCATACCTATGACCCGCCGTGCCCCCCTTCGGGCATTCCCCCGAATTCGGACGATGGACAACCTGATTCTCCGGCGCGTTGCCGATCAGGTGATGTTCTCCCAGGTTCCGCAGTACCTTGTCGGGGCTATCTCGAACCGTGAGTATCTTCTGACGGCAATCAAAGGCACGAATCTCGAGGATTACGTCCTTCTGCTTGCGCAACCCCATGAAGTTGTACTCAGGGGAATTCGGGGCCTTGACCGACGCTTGTGGGCACTGACGGTTTCCCTGCTCGTTCTGGGAGTCCTGGCCGCCCATCTCTTTTCTTCGAAGCTTCTTGGGCCACTTTCGCGTCTTGGGGAGGGACTTTTCGCCTTGAAGAACAGGGATTTCGAAAAGACTGTCCGGATCGGTGGAATTTCTGAACTGGACCGGATCGGGAACCGGCTTTCGGAAATCCTTGGCGACCTCAGGGATTTGAAGATAGCCCGATCCGTTCAGGAAAATCTCTGGCCGGAAAAACCGGCAAGCGGAGAAGGATGGTCGGTGCACGGAATATGTCGGACGGCGACGAACCTGGGCGGGGATTTCTTCGATTGGTTCACCACTCCCGAGGGACGACTGGTTTTCGCCGTCGGCGACGTTGCGGGGCACGGAATTCCCGCATCGCTCGTGACCGCCGCCGCCAAGATGGGCCTGATCCTCGGGGCACGGTCTCTCCGCAACCCCGGCGAAATCCTCGAAGCTATGAATGCCGAGTTCCGTGAACAGGGCGGGCGCTTCAGGCCGATGTCCCTCTGGCTGGGCATCCTCGATCCAGGAGAGATGAAGCTGTCCTTTTCCGTTGCCGGCCATCCGTTCGGAATACTTTCCACTCCGACCCAAAGCGGGGTCTTCCTGGGCCATCCGGGTTATCCGCTTGGAATCAAGGCCCAGGGCCGTTTCAAGGAGGGAAGGATCGACCTTTGTCCTGGCAGTCGACTGGTCCTCTATACGGACGGGATAATAGAAAGCCTTGATTCGCGAGGCGAGCCGTTCGGCTATGACCGTTTTGCGAAGATGGTTTCGGGCCCAGCCCAGGTCGGCCCGGACATCCTGATCGAGTCGGTTTTCCAGAAAACGCGAGATTGGTCAGGGAAGACGGTTCCAGAGGATGACCAGACTCTCCTGGTTCTTTCGATCGATCCGGCACTTCCTAAGGAACCGACCGTATGAAACGGCGAGGAAAACTGGGGCCCGGTTTGCTGGGGATCTTTTTCATTTTCCATTGCACTCTTCTCTGCTTTGCAGGATTTCCCGTTGAGGAAATCCCGACCAGGGAAACCGGTTCTCCGCAAGGAACCCTGGTCCCCGAAGAAGTCGATCTGGCAAGGTCCCTGCTCCGAAGGGTAAGCGATTCAGCGCGCCCGGAAGATCTTTTCGGCGAGATGCTGAAGCGGGTCTGGGAAATCGCCAAAATGCACCCCGTCGGGCAACCGGCTTTCCGCGACGGACTCCGCGAGCTGACCGCCCCCTTTCCAGGAAATCTTGTCCAGGTATGGTTTTTCAATGCCGATGGGAAGCTTCTCTCCACGGATCCCGAAAAGGATAAGGACATGGGTGCCCGCCTCGAAACCGTTTTTTCCTGGATCCGCAAACCCTGGAAGGCCGCTTTCAGGGTTCCCCACGATGTGAACGCCCTCGCCCAACCGATTTTCCAGGGATTCGACTGGAAAGAACTCATTTCCCGGCCCGGGAAGATTCACAGCCTCTTCCAAAGGGACAAACGGGTCCTGGCAGGATGGAAGTTCGCCCCGAACCTTCTTCCAGGCATGGCCTCAGGGGTCCTCCTCAAGATCAACCAAAGCCTTTTCGAAGAAGCCTTCCTGGCCCGGAACGCGCTCCAACTCATGCTCCCTCCTGGACTGGAAGCGGGTTTCATCGACACGGTCTACCCTGGAAGGGGAATGATTCCGCCAGGAATCGATCCGGAAGCTTTGAGGGAAATGGCGCACCGGCTCGAACACTCCGAGAGGGATGTCTTTCCGTTTGGACCGGGCTGGATCGTTTTCGTTCCATGCCTGGAACAGATAACCCTTTTCGGATACGTTCCAGCCCCATCCAAAACTTCTTTCCCGATCACGATCGGCTTCGTGGTGTTCTCCATCGGATTGATGACTTTTCTTCTCTGGCAAAAAGGCCACCAGGCAGGTTCTGTTTCGGTCAGGGTTCTTCTGACAGGCTTCATCGGCCTGCCCGGTATCCTGATACTGGCCCTTGCCTTGGTTTACGGCCGCCAATTCCTCGAGAGTCGCTCCCGGGCGATAGTCGAGGAGTCGCTCTGGAAGCTCGAAGAACGTCTCACCTCCATCGACCAGCGGTTCCCGATGATCATCCGGGAAAAGGAGGCGAAGTACGGGGACTGGTGCAGACGAATGGACGAAGCCCTTTCCGAAGCCCAGGCCGTCCCCATGGTCAAGGTTTTCCGTGATGGACCGGGTGAGGGCGTGAACATTGCCCCGGAATCCGTTCTCGGACGTCTCGTCAAGGAGACCGAGAAGTGGGAACTCGACGAGGAGTTGGACACGCTGATGCTCATCGCGTCGAGCGGGATCCTGTGCCGTGATCATTCGGACGTCTTCATTAACATCAGAAAGTTGGCGGTGATTCCACCACCCCAACGCTGGAACCTCCTCCACAGCGTGTTCGACCGGCAAGGGATGATAGACCATCGGGGCAACAGGAAGCTCTTCTTCGGCCGGGGAAAGGGAATCAAGCCCGAAGGTCTGGTCTCATTCCGCTTCTTCAAAAACGCCTTTCTGGACTTCACGATCAACTGGGCACGAAGTACCATGGTTCTTTTCAATGCACTCAAGGCACCTTCCACCGATCGGAACCAGCGTGCCGACATCGTCCTGGGCGGCCTCCTCGAGTCCGAGGGGTGGACCCTCGTCCACCAGAGCCTTCAGATGATCGGCCAGTTCGTTTTCACGGGAAACCTGGACATGACACTGTATATGTTTCCGCAGATTCTCAAAGGGCGAGATGGAAAGGCCCAGTTCGCCCTGACCTTCCTTCACCAGGGGTCTACGCTGGCCCTGCAATTTCTCAGGAGGGTCCTTCCCCCGGAAAAAGCCGCCCGCCCAAAAGTCCTTGGGATCACCTTTTCCCGCAACTCCCTGAACCATCCCGAACCCTTCGCCCACCGGGTCTTCGAGCCATTCCTCAAGAAACTCATTCCACCAAGGGTCCTTCACTCGGAGAAGACCCGAATCGGGGGAAGGGAGACCCTCCTGGCGGCCCTGGCCTGTCGACAGATCCCGAACTATTACCTGGTCGCGACCCTTCCATTTTCCTCTGTCAGCCCCAGGATCGAAGCGATGAGACGCCGCTTCACCCTCCTCGCGACAGCCTTCGGGCTTGCCCTGGCCGCACTTTTCCTGAGACTCTGGCGAAGCATTCTCACTCCTATCCGGGACTTGATGGGCGCGGTTTCAGCGATGGAGGAAAGGCGACTCGACCACAGGGTCCATATCCGGACTCGCGACGAGTTCCAGGAAATCGGGGAGGAGTTCAACCGCACCCTTGCAGGTATGGAGGAACTCGAGGTTGCGCGGCTCGTGCAATCGAGACTCCTCCCCCAGGGCCCCCATTCATCGCCACCATGGACTTTCCGAGGCTATACGCGGATGACGCGCGAGGTCGGGGGCGATTACTTCGACGTCAAAAAGCTCCCCGGAGGAGAGCTTGCCTTCATCATCGCCGATGTCTCCGGCCATGGGGTTTCCGCCGCGCTCGTGGTGGCCATGGCGAAAGCCGTTTTCGGAAACCTTACCGGAAAGGCCGGAATCTCTCCCAGCGCAATCCTGGCGGTCATCAACGAACTTTTTTTCTCTTCCGTGAAGCGTACCAAAATGATGACCTGCCTCGTCGGTGTCGCCAACCCGAACGGTTCACTCCTTTTTTCCAACGCGGGTCATTGCTTCCCGTACATCCTCGAGCGAGGAAAGCCTGCCAACATGCTTGAAAACGGAATCAACGTTCCACTCGGGATTCTCAGGAAAGCGCGTTACCGGGATTTTCCCCTTCACATGGAACCGGCTTCCCACCTGCTCCTCTATACCGATGGAATCCCCGAAGCGGTTGATGGGGGAGGAAAACCGCTCGGATTTCCTCGCCTGACGGAAATCGCTTCGGGGCTCTGGAAACCACAGCCGGAAGCCGTGATCGATGGGATGATCAGGGGGCTCATCCTCCATACCGGCGAGACCCCATGGAAAGATGACGTAACCGCGGCAGTCCTTTCACTCTCCCCAGGCCAGTCGCCAGATCCCGAGGCAGATTCTCCGTTGGGAAGACAGAAATGGAAACAACCGTGAAAGAGGAAACCGCTCTGACATGGGCAAAGGGTATGCCAGATTCCCCCGCGTCGGCCCGGAAACCCCTTCAGTGAGAGCGGGAACGGATTTCTGCCAATGCTTTTTCCGCCATAGTTCGCACCCGTTCTGAGTCGCTCTTCTCCAACTCGCCAAGAAAGGGAACACCCTCTTCCCCGAATTCCACGAAAGCCCGCATCGCAGCGTTCGACACATTTTCGCTGGAATGTCCGAGGTGCTTTCCCAGGACCGGGAAGACAAGTTCGGGGTTGGAGCGGATCGCACCAAGGGATTTCAAACCACTGAACATCGAAAGAACCGAATCCTTGTCCATGGCGGAAATGATCTGGGGAATGGCGGGAGCTGCATCCCGGCCCAGTTTTCCAAGGCTTTCGAGGGCGGTGACATGGAGAATGTCGTCTTCCGAGGAAAGGGAGCGGATCAGATGCCCGATCGCATCGGGAGAGGAATAATGCATATGCCCGATCCGGTAGGCGGCGAATCTCTTTTGCCGCACGTCATCCCCTTTCATGGTTTGGAGAAGTTTCTGTTCCTCGAGGTTCACGGGGATTTTGGCTGCCGCTGCCTGGGGCCTGGCGTTTCCAATGACTTCTGAGGGGCTCTTGGCCCCTCCGGGGCCGCTCCTGGTTTCCTGCCTGGCAACCGTGCTTGCGGTGGAAGCGGCGTCAACGGAGGCGGAAGGCACCACATGGGACATCCTGTCCTGCATCTTGTCGGGGATGGAAAGGGTGGCCTGCACATCCTCCCTTGGCTTGCTGATCAACGCGATCGCATCGGCGAAGGATTGCTTCCCCGCCGGATCCTGGCGCGGGAGGGCTTCCTGGAGGGGATTCAGGGCAGCTGGGTCCTTTCGGTTTCCGAGGACCCGCGCGATGGAAATCCGGACACTCCCCTCCGAATCGTTCAGATACCTCAGGAGGGCTTGCGTCGCTTGGATCCCCTTCAGACCAGCCAGAAGCCCCTCGATTTTCCTCCGTCTCTCGGAATCGACCGGGGAACTTCGGAGAAGAGCCATCGCCGGCTCGATAACCGGCACCCCCTTTTCCGCCAGGGTTGCCCGGATTTCGGACTGTTCCTTGAAGCCACCTTCAAGGAACTTTTTCAGCAGGCCCTCGACGGTTCCACCGGCGGGAGCCTGGGAGGACACTCCCATGGCTGCCCTCAGCTGGGACTTCATATCCTGATACTGCCGGTTTCCTGGATCACGGGAAATGAGCTGATCGACGTGCTTCATCGCCTCCGGATGCCTCTTCATCGCCACCAGGCTGTAAAACAGATAATACCGCGCCTGCTGGTTCTGAGGGTTCATCTGGCAGAGCTGCTCGAGGTAGAAAACCGCCCCCCCGTAGTCTTGGGCGGAGTAGAGCTTCATTCCCTCCGAGAAAAGTTGGCCGGAAAGGTCTTGTGCGGCCACCGGGGCCGAGAGGACCCCGGCGGCAGCAAGGATTCCGAGCAGAAAGATCGTCCTCTTCATCGCTCAAGCCCTCCGTTTCAGTTCGAGCGAATGTGCCTTTCCTCGAGGGTTCGGATGGTGTTTTCGACCACCCCGTCTGGGATGAGGTGGAAATCGATCTGGAGATCGGAACTGTTCCCCGAGAAATCCGTGGCGGTGACCTTCACGATGCAGTTCTTTCCGGCAATGCCATTTCCCCGGTCATCGCAGTTGGGCTCCCGGAACTGCCAGACGAGGGGATTCGTCATGGCTTCGGAATAATCGTAGGCGTGAACCCCGTCGAAAAGCTTCACTGCGGCGTCGATATCACCAGGCTTCCCCGAAAAATCGTCGATCGTGCATTTCACGGTCTTGATTCCCTGGTGAGGTCGGTTGAAGGTGTTGATGTTGTCCCAGGCCCGGATGTAGAAAAGGAACCTGGAGTTGCTCTGCGCGACGAATGAGGGTTTGGGCGAAACCCCCATGAGATCCGCGCCGCCGGCGGGATCGTTGAAGAACATCTTGAACAGATCGGTCCAGCGCTCCGGAGCGTAATCGACGAACCGGTAATCCCGCGCGGGACTCCTGTCACCAAGAAGATGGCATCGGTTGTTGCGGGTATCGAAAATGATGACCTGGATCTCGGGCTTCGAGGACAAGCCTCCAGTGCCTGGTGTGGGAATCCCCGGGGTTCCGGGAGTCCCGGTTCCATCACGGACGGAGAATGACTGGTACTTCTGCCAGGGATAGAGATTCGCCTTGGGGGCTTGACCGGTGGCCGCCAGGATGGCGTCCTCGATGTTGGGGTTCTGATTGTAGGTTGTGGTGACCATCGTACCCTGGGGTTCGGCCACATACTCCTCGGTTCCTCGAGCGGTCGGGGTGTCAACGTTGGTATCGGCGTAATGGGAAAGGACATCGTAGTAGGTGGACTTGTGCCCGACCGAGTCCGAAACGATCGCAAACACTTTCAGCATTTTCTTCAGATCGGAAGGCTGGGCGATTCCCGCCGCAGGGTATTCAACCCCATGGGCCCTGTAGATCTGGCGGCTCAGATCGGCATCGGACTCCTGGTTGGAAAGGTGTTTCGGAGCTGGAACGTCCATCCTCATCCTTCCCTTGACCGTCCAGGTCATTCCTCCGAGATAGCCGGGACGGTCGTCCACGTCGAAGGTGGCCGTCTCAGCCGAAGCCGAAAGAATCTGGGCTTTCTTCCAGACCCATTTCGGAGTGTAGTAGCTTCCGATGAACTCCGAGGTCGTGCGCCCGTCCGGCTCCGCGAAGGCGAGCATTCCGAGAGGTTCGTTCTGGGCAAGGGCTTTAAGCGGAATGCGCGGCGTCTTGAGGTCCTCGTTGCTCTCGGGATAGGAATAGAAGATCGCCAGGTCGTCGGTGACCTTCTTGGGATCCTGGACGTAGACCGGGGTTCCTCCTACGTTTCCTAGCGAGCATGCAACGTTTCCGAAGGGGTGGGTATCCACGAAAGTGAACGTGAAGTCGGTATCCGGCATCGGATCACCGCAGACGAAGGGTGATCCACCCATCTGAAACTTCGCGGTAATGGGCGGCCGGGCGTCCAAAACCGTGTAATCGATACTTCCTGGACCGCCACCGGGCTTGTAACAGGTTATTGAAAGACCCACGCTGCACCTGCGTGTGGTCACTTCGGGTGCGGTGTTCCGGACGATTCCGGGGGGTGTGAACCATTCCTCACCGCTTGTCGTGGTCGAAGCGACCCAGGTCTGGACTTTCTCCTCCCATGCCCAATAGGCATTGTGGACATAGAACCCCACCCCGGGACAGTCGACCTTGGTCTTGACCTTGGTCGACCCAGCGGTCGGCGTGGGAAACTCGGCATTGTAGTGCGGACCGTCGATGGATGGATACTCCGGGATTCCGTTGATCACCACCTTGGGGGTCGTGGAATGCAGGTAAGCACGGTATTCCCTCGGATCCACGTCGTCGATTCCGATGGCAAGGTCTCCCATGTACAAACCGATCGACCCCGGAACGATGGAAGCCGTATGCTTGTATTTTTTCCCGGACGTCACGATGACGGTCTTGTCGGGAGCCGGTGAAACCGGGTTGGGAAGAATGCTGTCAAGCGGAGGTTCCACGTCCATCTGGGTCTTGGGAAAACCCTTGTATGGGAAAAGGATGGCTTCCCCGTCCCGGCCCGCGGTGTGATCGTCCGGGAGGATGACAAGGGCGACGGTTTTGTCCGACTGCCTTTCCGCAGACCTGACGAAGGTCTGGTTCAGGAAGAGGTGTGGTTTGTCCTCGCATTTCAGGAAGGAGTTGGAGGGGAACCCTCCGACCGCCCGGGCGACGGCCTCCTGTTGGTCATTCCGGTTGCCGGAGACATTGAAGTAGTTGGCCATGTCTTCGACCGGGAAAAATCCGTATCCGGAGGGAGCCCCGAACTTCGGAAGGGTTTGCACCCCGGCATTTACGACACCCTGATATTTGCTCGAACTGTGCTCCCCTCCTTCCCCGTGGTCGTAGGGGTCCCAGAGGCAGTCGATCTTCAAGGTACCGCCTTCAGGGAGCAGGAACACCGGGAACGGGTCGGAGGTCCGCGTTTCATTGATGCAGGTGACCCCGAGGGCCTGGTATTGCTCGTTCCTCTCCGGGACCGCGCCCGCGGTTGGCTCGGCTGGAAGGTCACACGCGCTCGCCACGAGGACGGAAAGGGCGATCGCAGCCGCAAGAAAACATAGCACAAAAACCGGAGACTTCCTGGTCATGGAGTCCTCCTAGGAGAAAAATTTCAATTCGATCTGGTAAGATGGAAGGTCTTGGTCATCGTTTCGGTCCGGTATCCGCGCTTCCCTGCAGGGTCGAATGCGGTCCCGTTCCCCACCACCCTTACCACCTGAACCCGGGCCGCAGGCTTTGTGGGGTCCACATCCGAGTATGCCGCAAGAACGCTCAGGGAAGCAACCTCGTAGCTCCACTGCCTTTGGAGCGAGTCGAACTCGGGTTCGTTGAATGAAGCGAAGGGAAGAAATGTGCTGGAACAATCGCTCCGCAACATATCGAGTGCTGCAACCGAACGGTTCTTTCCCTCGACAACTGCGTCTTGGGCCCGGATGGCCTGGAACGGGCACAACCCTTTTTCCGCAGCACCCGAGTCGAGGGTTTCCTGACGGAAAAACTGGATCTTCAGGAGGGCGTGTTGGATTCCTGCCTGGGCGAGGAACTCGGACTGGATGGCGTGGAAGAGGAGCATGTTCTGCTGCTTCACTTCCTTGCGGAAGAAAAACATGTAGCTGGCGAAGGTGAAGGTGCAAAAGACGAAAAGGACGACCAGCGGGAGAGCCATTCCTCTCCGGAAGAGACTTCTACCACCTCGGGCATCGGTCTTTTCGCAACGGGAAATCATGGCAGGATTGCCCTCCTGGAAAGGATGAACCGGGTATTGGTCTGGGAGAAATCGTTTTCGTTGGGCATCTTCCACCGGACCCGAAGGAGAAGGTCGTAGAACCCCACCCTGATTGCCCTGTCGGGGGAGATATCCCCCAGACGTTCGATCTTCATCACCACATCTGATCCCGAAGCCAGTATCCGCTGCTCGATCCCGTCCTTGCAGGGGCTGTATCCGGCGCCTCCGTTGAGGAAATCGTGCCATTCGAACCGGGGATAGACCATCCTCAGATCGATTCCGGGATGCTTTCGGATCTTCATCCCAAGCTCGAACTGGTTCCCCTCGATATCCACAGTCGGTCGGCGGAAGTTCCAGTTCTGGAAACTCACCGCGGAAGATTCGAGATATGATGAGCTGGCGATCAGCATCCACCAGTTCATCTCCTCCTTGGCGAGGTTCGCCGCAACGCCCTCGCTCTTCTGCTGCCGGGAGGCGGTGGAGAAGGAAACCAACATGTGGAAGACCGGCATCAGAAACAATGCCATGATGGCGACCGCCGCCAGGATCTCGATGAGAGACACCCCCTTCATGACGCTTCCGCGGGATTTCATCACAGGGGCTTTACCCCCACGTCAACGTTTGCCGCGGTCTTTTCGATGATCCGCGAAGAAGGGTTTTTCGGATCCGCCAACTCCAACTGGATCTGAACCAACGAACCGCTTGCCACGCCCGAAGCCGAGGTGGAAAACCACATCGAAACGACGTCGCGGAAAAGAACCTTTTCGGGGATGGATGTTTCTCCTCCGGGGGGGAGGGATGCAGGCTCCTCTCTGATGCGGGAGTAGACGACCGTTCCGCTTTCAAGAGTCAGTCTCGACCTGAATACGAACCCCGCTCCGTTCGCGGTGAAGGGTGCGCAGATTGCCCACCGCCCCAGCGCCGAGGTCCCTGGTCCGGCAGAGACGCTCCCCGAAGCGATGTGGAAGAAATAACCGTTCTCATCCGTTTTTACCCGGTTCACCGTGCACTCGGACCGGTAGGAGGCCCTCTGCATCTCTTCGCGCAGGAAGGCCAGACCGCTTCGGGCGGCCTGTTGAGCGGACAAACCCCAACTGGTCTGTCGGACCGAAGAGGTTACCCCGCGGTAGATCATGAAGACACCCGTGGTGAAAAGCACCAGGACTCCTGCTGCGATCAGAACTTCGACGAGGGTGTGGCCCTCAGGCTTCGAATCAGGGCGAACGGGGTTCACTTGATCCTCGGGTGGGAGATGACAAAGCTCTTCAGGCTTTCGTAGTCCGGGAAATTCCTGATCCCGACCTTCTTCCAACTGAAGAAATCCCGGGGATGGTGAAAAACCACTCCGGGGTGCTTCTTGGCGAGGTTTTCGGCGAAAAGGCGATCGGTGTTGGAAAAATCTTCCCCCGGAGTCCCGTCGGGTTCCAGGTCAACACCTTTCTTCCAACCCGAGTCTCCGACCACGAATGACCCGGCCCAGTCGACGCCCACTCCGAATTTCGCCTCAACCAGCGCAGCAAGCCGTTCTGCCATTCCAAGTCCGGGCTTCCGGTTTTCATCTTCGTTCTCGGCGAAATCGAAATAGTGGAAACGGATTCCCCTTTGCCCAAGCTCGGAGATGGTGAATGCCAGGGCAGCTTCAGCATCCTTGGCGGTGACGTACCCTTTCTGGACGCCGGCCTGATTGGAAACGATCGCGAGAAGGAACCCCTGGCTTTCGAGTTCCCTCAACTTTTCCCGGAGCATGGGAAGAACCGCGACGTCTTTCGGTCCATTGGCGGAAACACTTCCGCTCGGTGCAACGCGCAGCGTGCTGTCCGCATCGAAGAAGGCAATCCGGACCTTCTTCCCGTCCGATGGGCGGAAGGATGGGGAAATCTCCCGTCTGGAAGTTGGAAACCGCGAGGCGGACGCGGCAATGGCGAAATGAAGGGGAAGGAAAAAGGCGAGAATCAATCCAAGGCTGAATTTCATGTCTTTCAATGTTCACTCCCGATCGTGTTTTTTCCGACCAATTCATTCTACATCCTCCTTGTCGTTATTTCCATACCATTGACTCGAACCAGGTTTCGTGGTACAATTCCCCTTTTGGCAGTGGAAGGGAGTTTCTTCCCCGGAGGGGATCAAATCCGACATTCGAGGTTTTTCTGGATGAAATCGGAAGTTTTGGCCTGGGAAGGGGCCACACGAGCCCCACGAGGGGGCGAATGTGGCCGAAAAGCCAGGATGGCGAGTTTCTTGAGGACACGAGCCCCACGAGGGGGCGAATGTGGCCGAAAAGCCAGGATGGCGAGTTTCTTGAGGACACCTTCTGAAAGGTGGTTCATCTTATTTTTCTCTTTGCTCTCCCTTTTAACATTCTCTCCTGACCTGGCAATGGGCGAGGTTCCCCAGGGAGAGAAACTACTCGATCTCAGCATCGAGGAGCTGATGGAGGTAAAGGTCCAGTCGGCTTCCAGGTTTGTCCAGAAAGCCTCCAGGGCGCCGTCGGCAGTGACCGTGATCACGGCAGAGGAGATTTCCCGGTACGGCTGGCGTACCCTCGGTGATGCCCTCGATACCGTCGGTGGATTGTATTCCACCAACGACAGGAATTATCAGTATCTCGGGGTACGAGGGTTCAACCGGCCGGGGGATTACGACACCCGCGTCCTACTTTTGATTGATGGGCACAGGGTCAACGACAACCTCTTCTTTACCGCCCAGGTAGGCTGGGATTTCCTTCTCGATCTCGAACTTGTCGACCGGATCGAAATCGTTCGCGGCCCGGGATCCTCGCTTTACGGAACGAACGCTTTCTTCGGAGTGGTGAATGTCATCCCCAAAAAGGGAAAAGAGCTGAAGGGACTCCAGATCTCGAACCAGGCGGGCAACCAGAAATGGCTGAAGAACCGGCTTTCATACGGAGAATCGGCGGAAGGGAAATCCGACCTCCTGATCGCGGGGACCACGTTTTCCACCGAGGGGGAAAAATCTCTGTTCTTCCCCGAATGGGCCCAATCGGGAGCGAATGACGGGATCTCCCGGAAATGCGATTTCGAAAGCGCTCAACGTGGCTTTTTCAGCTGGTCCAGGGGTGATTTCTCCTTCATGGGAGGCCGGAACGGGCGCCAGAAGAATATCCCGACCGGGGCTTACGGCACCTTCCTGAACCGCCCCGAGACATGGACCTACGACGAAATCGGCTTCCTGGAAGCGCGCTATCGTGACTCGATGGGTCCGAATTCCGGGTTCCAGGCACGGTTATACTACGATCTGGTGGTTTCCAAAGGAACCTATTCCGCGGATTATGGAATCGCAAGGGATTATCAGCGGGGACGCCGTTGGGGCTCGGAACTGCTCTTCAACCATGACCTGGGGACCAAGAGCCGGATAGTCTGGGGTGCTGAGTTCCGGAAAAACACCCAACAGGACCAGACCAACACGCTCGATTCCATCACGATGCTCGATGACAAAAGAACGTCAAAATCCCACTCCTTCTTCTTCCAGGACGAGTATTCCCTCCGCCCAGACCTGATACTGAACGCGGGTTTCCGGCTCGACTCCATAAGCCACTTCAGGAACCGCACCAATCCCCGCTTCGCCCTGATCTATTCCCACCCCCGCCGGCCGGTTTTCAAACTCCTCTACGGTGAAGCCTTCCGGGTACCCAATGTTTACGAGATGTACTACGACGATGGGCACCAGACCATGAAGAAGAACCTCGATCTCGAACCCGAAACGATCAAATCATGGGAACTGGCTGTCGAGCACCCGTTGAACCCCCGGTTCACCGGATCGCTTTCGGTTTACAAAAACGCCATCCGGTCATTGATTTCCCAGGAAACCGACCCAAATGACGGCTTGCTTGTCTTTCGGAACAAGAATCGTGTTTCCGCCGAGGGCGTCGAGTTCGAGATACGAAAAATGCTGGAACAGGGAACGACCGGAAAGATTTCATTCGCCATTCAGAGAGCCAAGGACATCGATACCGGTGAGGAGTTGACCAACTCGCCGAAGTTCCTGGGCAAGGCGAATATCAGCTTCCCACTTTTCCGGGGAAAAACCATCCTTGGCTTCGAGGAAAGATATTGTTCTTCAAGGAATACCCGAAATGGGAACCGGACGCGTGCCTACTACCTCACCAACCTGACCCTGTCCCGAAAAAGCGTCTGGAAGAACGCGGACCTGACCCTTTCCGTCCAGAACCTCTTCGACGGGGAGTATCATGACCCCGCTCCAGAGGAAATGGCCCCCTGCTTCCAGGTTCCCCAGATCGGCCGGACCTTCCAGATCACCCTGGATACCCGGTATTGATGGAGTTCACGCGGATATGATGGTATCCTCCCGAAGGAAAACGATCACGATTCTGCTGATCGCCCTCTTCTCATCATTTTTCCCTGGAAGGGTGGGCTCCCAGACCGATGAAGCGCAGGTCAAGACCGCTTTCATCTTCAACTTCCTGAAATTCATCGAATGGCAGGCCCCGACTGATGGAGGGAACTCCCTCACGATTTGCTTCGTCGGAAACGGGAGTTTCGACCAGTTCATCGCCATGATCGACAGCAAGGTGATCAACAGCAAGGAGCTCATTGCCACGATGGTTCCATCACTTGCACAGGTTCCGCCCGAATGCCGGGTCGTATTCGCCATCGAGGATGGGGAACAGCGGCTCAAGGAGCTCAAGGCCTTTTTCAAGGGGAAGGCTATCCTGACTATTGCCAATGAAGCCTGGGAGCCGGGATCCTTCATCATCCATTTCTTCCTCGAAGCCGACAAGGTGAGGTTCGGGATCAACCCCAGACTTGCGCGGGAAGCGGGAATCAGGATCGATTCGAGGTTGCTGAAGCTGGCAAAGATCGTGGATGAGTGACCCCCGGCCCTACGTTTCTCTGGGTGAAAAGCTTCAGGGTTTGTTCCTGCGGTCGGTCGGGGTGTTTTTCCTTTTCGTCGCGATCGGTTTCGTCCTCGACAAGGTGCTGATCTACAAAACGATCGCTGAAACCACGCTGGACACCCAGGCAAAAGTCATCGGCGAAAACTGCTCCGCCGCTATCATCTTCCGTGATGAAAAAAACTCCGCCGAGATCCTCGGATCGCTGCGAAGCATTCCCGAAATCATTCAGGGAACGATTTCCCTGAAGAATGGTGAGATGCTTGCCCAATACCTCAAAGAAGGGGGAACCCCGGCTTCATTCCCCGAAACCGTGTTTCCGGCCGGCCCGACCTGGACTTTCTCCCACCTTTCCCTCGTAAAGCCCATCACCCAGTCCGGCGAAGTCATCGGAACCGTCTTCCTCAGGTACGACTTTTCGAACTTCTTCCGTCTTATCCTTTTCGAAATGACAGTCACCTGTTTGTTCCTCTTCGTGGCCATCCTGATCGCCTACATGGTCTTCTCGAAGGTCCAGAAATCCATCTCCGAACCGATAATGCTGCTGGTCGATACCATGGAAAGGGTTACCAACTCCCAGGACTATTCGCAACGGGTCGCACTGGATGGGGAAGGCGAAGTCGCGATTCTGGCCAAAGGATTCAACGGGATGCTCGCCCAGATCCAGACCTGGAATCGACAACTTGCCGACCACCAGGAGGCCTTGGAGAGGAAGGTCGTCGAGAGAACGCTCCAACTGCGAAGCCTCAACACCCGCCTCGAGCAGGAGCTGGTCCAGGGGTTGCAAATCCAGGCGGAGCTGCGGAAAAAGACGGAACAGTTGGAAATCACCTCTGAGGAACGGAAAAGAGCTCTGGAGGCGGAGAAACGTTTCCTTGCTTCGGTCAGCCACGAGATCAGGAATCCGCTCAACGTCATCCTGGGAGCCACGGAAATCCTCATGAAGGCTCCCCTGGATGGGTTCCATTCCAAGCTTCTCAGCAGCGTTCACAGCAGCTCGATCTTTCTCCTTGCACTGATCACCGATATTCTGGACGTCTCCAAGATCGATGCAGGCCAGATGGAGCTCCAAATTGAAGCCTTTTCTCTGAGGGAAGTCCTGATGGACTGCCTCGATCTCGTTTCCGGCCGCGTGCAGAAAGGTGTCGCCCTCCAGCACGATCTCGACCTCGAACCGGGCTTCGTGCAAGGAGATCCCACAAGGATCAAGCAGATTTTCCTGAACCTTTTGATGAACTCCGCCAAGTTCACGAAGTCCGGGTCGATCAAGCTACGTCTTGCGGAAACCACCAGCCCGGGGGAAGGGAAAGTATCCTTCAAATTCTGCATCGAGGATACCGGAATAGGCATCACCAAGGAAAAACTCCAGGTTCTTGGGCAACCCTTTCGCCAGGCGCACTCTTCCCATTTCGGTGGATCCGGGCTGGGAGTTTTCCTCACGACCAATATCGCAAAGATGATGGATGGGGGGCTCGAAATTCAGAGCCAGGAAGGAGTGGGAACAAAGGTTTTCGTCTGGTTCACTCTCGAAAGGTCGAATGAGACGATTTCCGGGAAGCTCCCCTCTTTGCCGGCATCTTCCCCGAAGGATTTCTCGAAGCTGCGGATACTCCTGGTCGAGGACGAGGAAATGAACATCATCGTTGGCAGGGGAATACTCTCGACCTTCTTCGGGATATCCGAAGTCCAGAGCGCGGTCAACGGGGCTGAAGCCATGGATAAAGCAAAGCAGGGTTCCCGGGATATCATTTTCATGGATATCCAGATGCCGGTCATGGATGGAATAACCGCCACCAGGGAAATCCGGAAAGCAGGCGTGACAACCCCCATCATCGCCCTCTCGGCGCATGCATTCCTTTCCGAGATCGAGAAGGCGAAAGAAGCGGGAATGAACGATTACATCTCCAAGCCTCTCAAGGCGGAGCGATTGCTCGAGGTCTTCAGGAAATTCTGTGACGCGGGGAAAACCCCTTCCTGAAGGGCCGGAATCCCTTTCAACTAAAGGGCCTGGATCTTCTCCAGGAGATCTTTGCAGGAAACTGGCTTCAAAAGGTAATTGTTCACGCCCAACCGGAACGCTTTCATGAACACTTCCTTGTAAGCGGTAATCATGATGATCGGGATGCCCTTGCCAAAAATGACACCCGACATCGCCTCATCTGCCCGAAGACGTTGGATGAACTCCATCCCGTCGAGTTCGGGCATCTTGTAATCGAGAAGAATCAGATCGAAATTCTTCCCCGAGGTGAAGGCCGTTTCCACTGCGGCAAGTGCCTCATTGCCATTTCCAGCGAACTCACACTTGCCGATTCCCTCGAGGAAACCCGCAAGCATTTCCCTGTTCAAGACGTCATCATCCACTATAAGGACATTCAATGGTCTTTTATCCACAACCTGGACTCCTGCTCAGATCCTTCCGGCTTCTTTCATGATTGGTGCCACCCGCGCCTGGAAGTCGGAAAATTCCTTTTGCAAGCGCTGGAACAGGGCACCCACACCACTGGGATTCGCTGTCCTGGCGCAGAGCTCCAATTCTTCTGCTCGCTTTCCCAAGCTTCCTGCGCTCACATTGAGCGAAATTCCCTTGAGGGAATGGGCAACGAAACCGACCTGTTCGAAGTCACCCTTTCCGATATGGAGGGATAATTCATCCAACTTCGTTGTCACCTGTTTCTGGAAAATCCCGATGAGGTCGATGCAAAATCCTTTCTTCCCCCCCATGCGGAATAAGAAGTCGTCCCAATCGAAAATTGCCTTTTCATCCCCGTTTGCCAAGCTATCCCCCCTGTTTTCAACAGGTTTTCTCCCGCCGGGAAACCACTTATTCGGGAAAAAATCCCGGTCATTGTACCCTAATCCTCGAAAAGAGGGAAGCCCTTTTTTTCCTACACCCCTTAATCGCGTCCCAGCCTCAAATCGAGCATGGCTTCTTTCCTGGGAACACCCCCCAAAAGCGGCTCCCGCAGGCTGCGCGCCCCGGGCGAGTGTTTCAGGACCCCCTCCCGAGTTTCCCCGGGAGGGGAGATTCCTCAGTTTCTCTTTTTTGTGGTTTCCTCGATGGTCCTTACATCGATGTTTCCGGCTTGCCCAATCTCGAGTGGAATGCGGATCAGGACGGAATTCCCCGCGGGATCCTGAGCAAGGGCTTCCACGTGGTAGGTGTTCCCCGTGAGACCCCTTCTGAAGACAACTTCATATCTGTCCGGGTAACTCTGCAGATTGTCGTAATCTGGAATCGAAAGCCTCACCGGAACCTGGGAATTCGGGTTGGATTGGTCGAAAGCCAGAGCGGTCACCTTGAAGCGGGAATCCGGGTTGACCTTGAGCGGTACCTTCCCCGAAAGGAGAGGCTTCGTTAACGACAGACCGACCGGAGGTATGTCATACACTTCCTGGAAAGTGATCGTCGGGTTGTAGGGGGTCGTGGTGGCGAGAGTCCCCTCCAACCAGAACTCGTCCGATTTCTTCATGTTCTTCACGACAAGCTTCCTCGAGCCGTATTGACCGTTTGCATCCTTGATTCCCCCGGAAACTTCGATCATCACGTCGAGATCCATCTGATCCTGAAGGAAGACGCGTACCTGGGGTGGATCGTTATCCTCGACCAGGGCAGTGTGCGTTGCGTTTCCCGCGGCCACAAAGTTGTTGCTCCCATCGGTGACAAAGGCCATTGGTTCTCCAGAGGACGGATTGAAGTAGGGGGAATCCCCAGGAGCGGTGTAAAGGAAGAATTTGGAGGGAAACGCATCAGAGTTGAACGCTGGAGCAAACAATGAATTCGCAAGGAACAAGGGACTTCCAGAAGGGGTTTCATACTTTATTTCCGCCCTCTGGCCGAATTTGTAGACGGCATCGAAGCTGTCGGGAAGCTGTGTTGAACAGCTGGAGAGGGAAACGGAGGAGTTCTTGAAGAACCAGTTCTTTTCCAATGTTGAGTTTGAATCTTTGGTCAGGAAGGGGATCTTTTCGAAAGGGGTTTCCAAGTTGAATCGGGAGTAAGGGAAGTCCAGGGAACTCTCGTCGGAATTCAGCTTCAGGAACTGATCGCGGCCGGTGCCGAAGACATATCGGAACTCGGGATTCCGCTTCGAAGGCTCAAGGGGGGAACGCACGAGATAATCGTGGGGGTTGTTATCCTTCATCCAAAAGGTGATATCGGATGTGGGGAAGGAATCTCCCGCCCCAACCTGGTTTCCCACGGTAAACCCGGAAAGAACCGGCCCCTGGGTGTCCATTATTCGAACAAGACAGGCCTGGGCCGCTGACCATCTGTAGGAGGGATAGGGTAGAACCGCTGGTTCGGCACTGTAGCTTCGCTCGATCTGGAAGTTTTCGTCATCGCCCGCGAACTCGATGTCCTGAACCATCGCCGAGTTGTAACTATCGGTCAGGGTATTGCTGTTGTAGTTCTTCACCGTGACCTTCGTCCATTTCCCCAGCTGGTATTGGAAGGCAACCCGGAATTCGTATTTGTCCAGCAGGCTCTCGGCGGGCTGCCCGCCGTTTAGCGGGATGGGAAGAGTGAACCAGGGTGTATCGATGGAGAAGTTCAACCGGCGGTGGTAGGGGTCGGAGGGCGAGTAAGCCGCTGAAACCTGAGACTTTGGCTGCACCGGGGGCGGTTCGAACTGGAAAAATCCATCGACTTGCGGTTGAGGTTGATTGAGACGATCGAGAGTACCCTTCCCGATTATCTGGTAACCCTCCTTTGAGGGGTCATCCCCACGCCAAAGCAGATGGTCGCGGTTCACGGTGGGGTTGGTTCTCGTGAAATTGACCGGCCCTTTTTCCTTCGTCTGGAACTTCGCTTTGACATACCAGACATATGAGATCTTGCCCAGATCTGCATTGAAGGCCGTATCGGACAGAGGAGTGGAAGTGTTCTTGAGATATTGGTCCCCTGAGGGGTCCATCCGAACCCGCGTATTCGCGGGGAGAATTCCTCCCATTCGAACGTAATTGCTTTCGAGAGGTTCAGGGATCTCGGAGAGGAACAGTAGAGCCCCATGAGCCCTCAGTTTCAACCTCTGGGTTTGTGAAGCGACATAGCCCCCCAACGCAGCATTCTTGGCGGAGGTTTCGATCCCTCCAAAATCAACCAGGGCTTCCACCTTCGAAATCTGGAGTGGGTGATCGGGGGTGGGGCCACCCTTCGAATCGATTGTGATCCTCAACGGTGCCCCGAATTTCTCCGCACCGTAGCTCAGTTCATGATACTGACCGTCGATGAAACTGCCGCCCTTTGAATTGCTCCAGGCAAAAAAGTCCTTGGTGGGAACTTTCTCCCATGAATAAGCCGGATATGGAAGCAGGCTGTAATCCTGGTAGTTGTACTTTATTCCTAGATAGACGTTGTAGGAGGCAACTTCATCTCCCGAGGTATTGAAAGTGTGGGACCAGGTTGGTGAGGCAAGATAGGAGGGCGGGCTCTGTTCGAAAAAGGAGTCGACCACTTTCTTTCCCCCGTCCTTTGTGTAGGGTTCATCGAAAGGGTTTCCCGAATCGATGAATTTTCCCTTCAAAACCACGAACCGGAACCCCACCCCTCCACCGCTCAGGAGATCGGTCCGACCGGAGTAGTTCCCGGTGAATGTAACCTTCGCATTCGGTTCGAAAACCGTGGAGCCCGTGTTCGCAATCAAAGTGGGGTACAACCCCCCGGTAACCCAGGGGGGAGCCCCGATGTTCACGATCGCAAAATCGTGGATTTTTGCCGAAGCTTCTTTCACCAGTTGGAAATTCTCATACCGTTGACCGCGACAACCACAGTTGACGTTGTAGACCATCTGGCTGTAGAGGGAGTTTCCTATGAAAAAGCTGTTCTGGTTGATCCATTTGGTCACGGTATCGGTCGGAGACAACCACTTCGTCTGGGAAATGCCGTAATAGGTCGATCTTTCATACTGGAATTTCCACCAGAGATAATATCCGGAAACCGGTGGGTCTGGGGCACCAGGGTACCTGGCCACGATTTGGGGTTTGATGTATGCACCGTATTGCCGGGCAAGGAAGTAAAGGTCGCCTTGACCCTGGTTGTAATCGTCTGTCCCAACCACCCCAAAAAAGTCGGCGGTCGCATAGGATGTGCTTTTCACCTCGACTCCGAGGATATGACCCGAGTTGCGGGCAACGCCATATTGCTCCGCAGTCGTGTTGGTCTGCGCGGCGTAGGCCAATCCAGGTTTTGCAACGAAGAAGAAGATCGCATTTCCGGGGGAGGAATTCCAGCCGTACTGGAAATACTCTCCATAGATGTCCGGATCCCGGTGGGCGATATTGCCCACCCTGATATGGACGACATCCCCGAGCTTCAAAGCGGCAGGTGTTGTCGCAGGATCGCGCTCTATGGCGTATTCCCGGTAGGTCAGCTCAGTGTCGGCGGTGATTCCCTTGAGGGGGAAACGGTGTGCAATGACGAAATCAAGGATGTAATCAGTGTTCAGGGAAGATCCGTTGGGTCGATCGATGAGATAATCCTGCCTGTAACCCCAATATCCCTTTCCATCGTTGTCCACGTGATCCGGAACGTTGTTCCGGTCATTGTCGGTGATTTCGTTCATGGCGACGGCCGCGGGGTTGATCTTGTACACCGGCTCGTAGACGATCAATTCGGTTCCAGTGAGGGCATTCCGGCAGGAAAGACCATAAAGGGAAGTGGTGTGATGCCCTAGTACTGTTGGGTTGGGATTGACCCGGACGGTCTCGAGAACTGCTCCGTGAGGGCCTCCGTCACGAATCTCGACATTCTGACCGGCGGGATCCCGAATGTCGTAATAGATATGGGGGAGGGAGGTGTTCGTGTTGACGTTGTTCGCGACGAAGGTGTTCCCATGGTAATAGTATGAACGATAATAGAGAAGGGTATCGACGAAGGCGTCACCAAGATCCACCCCAACGTCGAAAATCTGCGACATCTGCGCAGCTTCGTTTGTCAGCGGATTCGAGAGATTCGCCTTCATGACACGGTTGTCATCCATGAGGTAGTTGATTCCCCATGAATTTCCGTTGTTGACCTGGGGGGCCCAAACATGTTGGAGGGAATATCGGCGGTTGGGATGATACACGAGCAGGTCAACCGTGGGAGAAGCAGAGTTGACATTGATTGCCTGGGCAGTTGAGATGTTTCCCGTTTCGACGACTTCCCCCCAACTCTGGGAAGCTTTGTTGAAGGGGTCGTTTCCAACGTTGGGGGCTTGGGTAAAGCGGAATCTAACAACCGGCTTCGCCACACCCTGCTTGAACTCCAATCTCAAGATGAATGGCCCGCCACCATTGAACTTCGAGAGATAGACATAGACCCGAAGGGTGTCCTTCACGTTCTGCCCGTTAACGATGGCACCGACGTATTGACTGACCGCAATATCCATTTCCGTCGTTCGGTCCCAGGAGTTGGCCTCCTGGTCGATGAAATCATACAGCAGACTGTCGGGGCCACGGTAGACGGAATACTTCCTCTTGTTGTCCGTCGAACGTTCGAGCCTGAGGGTGATAACACCGTAGGGATCACCCTGGAATTCCCCTTTCCCCTCGGGGGAACCCGCCGGGACAACGTTGCTGGTATAGTCATACCAGCCCGCGGTAGGCAGGACTGCAATCCGTTTTGCATTCGGTGCGACGAAAATCGGTTCCCTGGCATGATTGAAAACCGTGGCGATTTTGGTCGGGGAGTTGGGGTCATCCTGAAGGATGAACACTCTGCCATTTCGGTTTTCCCGATAAAAGTTGGCACCTTCGGAGATCCCCGCCACCAACAGAATTGCTGACACCAGCAAAGGAATAGCGACGATCCGCAATTTTCCGCCCATATCTCCCTCCTGAAAACTAGGATGGTGAAGATTCACTGAATTCCCCTTCGTTGTCGCAGAATCTGTGCGACCACGTCCCGTTCGGCCTTCCTGGTCTTGTAAAGGTCGAAAATCCGGTTGATGACACCCAGAGTGATATCCTTTTCCTCGAAATCGAGACTTCCCCGCAAAATCCTTTTCCTCGCCCCAAGATTCTCGAATGGCCTGCAAAACAGGTTCCGATTCTCGAAGTATTCGCCGATCAGGTATTTCAGTTGCTCGGGATCCTTAACGCTTTCGAAATGGCCCCCGCAGAATTTCGAGGGGTCTTTCCGAGGGACCGGCCTTCCAAAGGGAAGGACGGAGGAGTCCGTTCCGAGTTTGGCGAGGTTTTCCAGGTCGTTCAGGTTCTGGATGTTCCATTTGTCGATCAGATCTTTGGGCGAATCGGGGAGCGGATTGGGATTGTCGGCTTCCATCCCCCCAGAATATTCCGCGGTCGGAAGGTTCAAAACGAACGCAGCCCCCTGGGCTTTCGCCTCCGCCTCGATCGCGACATCGATCTCGGCCATGATTCTCTTCAATTGATCGGCCGGAAGGTCACCCAGCAGGGATTCGGGAAACCCTCCGAGGACTTTCAACGCAAGCTCGTTCAATGCGCGCCGGTGCTCTTCCCCCATCCTACGGTATTTCAGGGCTTCAGGTCCCGGACCGGAAACCGCTTTGGGAGGATCTGCCGAGGCCGCTTCGCGAGCCATCGAGGCAAGTTCGGCATTCACCTTGCCGACCTGGGCGTTCATCTCGGTCTCGAGGTCGGCAAGCGCTTTTCTTTCATCCTGGCATTGGTTGAGGGCTTTCAGGCCTCCCCTGGGGGGATTGTATGGAACCTGCGAAACGAACTTCCCCGACCTGTGATCGAAATTCCGCATGGCGGGATGAAAGGTGATCGCCAGGGCCATGTCGACGGAAACCACGGTCAGGCCACCGGAAACCGGGGGATTCCCCTGGGCGGAAAGAGGATGAACGCCCCCTCCGCAAAGGAAAGCAAGTGAAAGCGCAAGGGAAATGAGAGATAGAAAATTCCCCGCGGGCGATACGCCCGAAGGTTTTTTTCGAAAGGGATCTCGGACCAGGGGCAGTGGCATCGTTTCCTCCTGATTTGAAAAAAAACCTGACTGAATCAAAGGTTAAAATGTCCGGGGGGAAGATGCAAGAACTGATCGCATCGACAGGTTGAATTGTCCAAATTCCTTCTTCAACCTGGATACCCCGACCAGAAAACCTTCTCCGGTCGGGTCCTGGTCAAGGGCGGCAACCTCCTCGAGCCTGGCGGCCCAGAAACTGACCTTCTCCAGCGCGGGAAGACCTTCCTCGGGGCACTGGGTCCGGAACTCCCTAATGGCGGTCCTCAGCCCGCCGGTCAAAGCCTGGAGATCGGCTTTTCCCCCGCTCCTGGTCGATTCCTGGAGAAGCCAGACCTTCTCGGTGATGGAAAGCAGGCTCCCACGCCATGATTGGAAGGGCCCCAGAGCCAGAACCCTCATCGTAAGGAAAAAGAACCTCTGAACCTCTTCGTGAGCCGAAATCAGGTTCTCTTTCCGGATCAAGTCCCTGAGCTTTCGGAAGGATACCTCGAGGTCGGAAAGAAGGTTTCCCCGCTGATTCAGCGCAGAAGGTCCCAGGGATGGGGTTCCCGGAAAAGTCTTTGAGTCGACCCCGCCTTTGGGTTCGGGGGGCAAAGATTCCCATTCCCTTTCCAGGGCATCGAAAGCTGATTTGGCGCGCTCGAGAGAAGAAAGGGACTCCGCAAGGTCGCAGACCTTCCGGCTGACCCCAAGGACACCCTTGAAAAAGCCGGGGGCCAGGGATTCAGTTTCCAGGAGGGAAAGGAGATTTCCATCGCAGGCTTTTGCTCCAATCGCTGCAAGGCAGAAGAGAATCAGAAACCAGATCATCCGATTCCCAGACATATCCCCCTCCAAAACACGGCCATTGGGATGGAAACCGCAATCGATGTGCCAAATCCCCCGGGGGGAAATATGGATACTTTCTGGTCTGACCGAAGGGCAGGCCAAGGCAGCAAACCGCAAGCAGGGAAAGGTTTCCTGGAAAATGGGAATGGTAACCCAGGCAATGACTTTCCTTCCCTCTCAGGAAAGATTTTTTGCCGAATTGTAAAAAATTCTTTCCCAGGTACCCGAATTCATTTCCCAGGGAATGCCATTGTTTGGCTTGAATTTCTTCCACGTGGCTCCTAAAATGCAGTACACTTAAGAATATGGGTAAAATGGAACCTGAGAACTTGTTTTCCATTTTCAGGGGTGGGCCTGAAGAGGGCCGGGCTGCTGGAGTCACGCTCCCCGAAGTGGTCATTGCCATGTTCGTCCTTGCCACGGCATTGATTCCGATCTTCGCTCTCCTGACCCAGGATGTAAAGGAGACTGACATCCTGGTCAGCCAGACGTTCGCGATGGACAAAGCCCGCGTGGTTCTCAATACCATTCTTGATGAAGTGCCTTTTGCAAACCTCACTCCAGGAAACCCTGCCGTCCTGACCGGTCCACGGGCGGCCGAGTTCGCCAACACGCTCTTCCCGAATGCTCCTGTCGCCGCGGGAGGTTTCGCATGCCAGGGGATCGCATCGGATTCCCGGGGAATCCACTACCAGATCTACCTCCGGGCCGACCCGATCGAAGACACCACCGCCACTTTCACTGAGGGGGAAATGTTCTTTTCATACTTCCGGAATCCCACGGTCGAAGGACAAGCCGGCTGGGATACCATCAGCACCCGGGCATTCCAGATCGAAACTTCGGGGAACGCCCCTTCGGTCTTCCCTTCCGGCCCTCCCGACAATCCCGCGGGCGCGGTTTCCCCCTACCGGTTCCTTTCACCGGCCACCACAAGCTCGATCCTTTGGGGCCCGGAATACGACTTTCAGACAAAGACACCCATCAAACTCGACCAGAGGATGGTAACCAGGGCAAACCCCGATGGACGCTTCTACCTGATGCAAAGAATCCTTCTTCAGATCCGGTGGAATCTTGCGATGGCAGAATACTCCCGTCCAACGAGCGACACGGGAAGACCGCAAAGGTTCCATGTGGTGACGTACAAAGCCAAGCTCGAATGAAGGGAAACATGAACGCACGCTACCATGCCCGTTCCGCCCACCAAAGACGTGGAATGGCACTGATGATCGTTCTGATCATTGCCTCCGTCCTCATGGTAAGCGTCCTGTTTTTGTACAAGTCGGGCCGGCAGTACAAGCACCAGATGAGCAAGGCGATTTTCGACCTTCAGGCCCAGTATCTGGCCATCGGCGCAATCCAGCATGCCGAACTGAAGGTTCGTTACTTCCCGACCGAACTCTACGATGCCAGCGAATACAGCCTCGGCAAGAACCCCTATTTTGATTTCACCGAACTCGATTCAACCGAATACGATGCCCTTGATCCCATCCGAAAGGCAGAATACGCCATCTCTGAGCCACACATCCACAAGGCGGGACCTTTCAACGAAGGCCCGAGGTTCCTTTCCTCCGGAGTCCTTTCGGCTGACAATTATGCGAGATGGTTCCAACTCCAATCGCTCGATCCTCTCGATTCCGACCCGGCGAACTTCGCTTCTTACGCGGGAAACTGGTTCGGCAAGGACGGTTGGCCAAAGGAAGAGGACGGCGTGACGCTGGTGAGGAATTCCGATCTGTACCTTTGGAAATTCCGATATGACATCTCGAACCGGAATACGATCCAACCTTCGCTCCGGCTGGCGAGAACCGTTGGTACCGATTTCAAGCTCTTCAACGCTGCCACGGACATCGGCTCCCCCTACGACGGAATGTACGAAGTGACCAAACTCCGGGTCCTGTCGGTGGCCGGACAACGCCGTTTGAACGAGGAGGCGGTCAACTTCACCGTGGTAGCCACGATCTGGGATCCCCAAACCAATCAACCCTACCAGCAATCGCAGGAAAAGGTTTTGAAGGTCAAGAGGCGATGAAATCCGCTGCCCGCGAATCCTACAAGGGTTTCACCATGGCCGAGGTGATGGTGGTCACCGTCGTCCTCGGGTTGTTCTTCACGGGCGCCTACACCCTTTTCTTCGGAGGGCAACGGGTGGCTGGAAAAGCAGCCTGGCTCCAGAACACCACGTCGGACCTTCGGAAAGCCGAACAGGTAATCACCAAGGCGATCCAATCCACGTCATATCCTTCGACGCTTCTCCCCGCGAAACTTGTAGATGGAGGGGGCACCTCCTCTTCACCCGGTCCGAACTCCTCCCAATTCTATATCCGGATTCCCAACGGGTTCGGGAAAAAGACTGCCGCCCAGCTTTTCGGTTCGAACAACGGCCTTGTCCTGGCAGCTGCCCAGTGCACCCCGGAGAAACAACAGTTCGGGGCACCGATGGACCAGCCGGGGTCCATTACCTGGGCGATCGTCCGAATGGAACAGAGCCCTGACCGGCCTGACCAGGGCACGCTGATTTACGAGGAACACACCGGAAGATACACAACCACCTCTCCCGATTACGCCGCGGCGTTCTCATCCACTCCCACATCCAACCCCCTGTCCTTTCGGGCGGTTCTCGTTCGGAATGTCGACTCGGTTGAAACTTCGGGCACCGCCGGCCACGCCCCCTCAAAAGTCACGGTGACGATAAGCGCCGCCTACCCACGGGAAACGGGCGTCTCAAGGCAGGGCACCTCAGCGGCGGTTCCCAATGTCGGAACCATTGTTTCCCCCTGACCCCGGAAAAAAAGAAACGGCCAAACCATTCGGAAATCCGCAGGATCGGGCCGGGAAACCGATCATCCTTCTGGTGGGTCGGTATTCGAGGCCTTCCCGGGACTGGTTCCGCCTCCCACTGGGTTCTCCCGAACCTGGGGATACTTCTGGGAAAGGAAGGAAACGAAAAGCCCTCCGATCGCAACCCCGAAAACCGAGGCAACCCGATACATCCCCTTCAGGTCTGCAAGGTCGTAAAAGAAGACCTTCGCGATGGTCAGCCACAGAAGCCCGAAAGCGGTCCATCTCGCGCTTTTCGAGGCGAACCGGATCGCGATCATCAACAAAGTCAACCCGAAAAGAATCCATCCCACAGAATAGGCGAGGTTCTGTTCCATGCTCTGGGAAAAGCTGAAGGAGATGGCCGCCCCCTTGCAGAAGAAATCGGCGATTTCGATGTTGAGCAACATGAAGGCCAGTATTCCGCCGAGGGTAAACAGAGCTGGGGAAATCGGGATGTCCATCAACTTCCTCTGTTCCGGGGCCGAAAACGCTCCTCCCGCAAGGAGCGCGGCACTGACTGTTCCGAACGAATAGAGGTACCAGTTGAAAACGGGGGCATGAGCTTCGGTGTGGTAGCTCAGGACCTCGGGGTTCAACCCCAACCGGGCAAAGGCAATCACGAGCAGCGCGGTTCCGCAGATTTCCAGACCCGGGTGGGGAACCCGCCGAAAAAGCCAAAGGAGCGCGGCACCTTCAAGCCCCCAGCCGATCGTCAGCCACTCACGATCGAACTGGACGGGAAACGCAACGGTCAGGAAGAAAAGAGCGACACCGCCGAAAAGTGCGAGGAGGCTCATCCGGGTCTCCCTTTCAACAGGTACCGAATCGTTGAGGTGGAACAAGCCTTTCAGATAGATTCCACCAAGAACGACGGGTAGAAAGCCGATGAACTGCTTCCCCCAACCTTCCGTGATCGAGCGGTAAAGCAGAAAGAACTGGATGGGTCCCATGAGGGCGGACGTGATCCAGGGAAGCATCCGGCGTTCCATCTCTTTGCGGAAAATGAACGGGAAAGCCAGGAACAAGGCAAGGAAGACGGAGTACCAGACTGTCGGAATCATTGCCTGGGAAGCCTGGAAATGGTTCGCATGCCAGGAGAACTCGATCAATGCGACGCTGATCCCTGCCACCAGCGCAAGGTGGTCATTTTTAAGGATTTGTACCAGCCGCAGGAGGAGCCCAGCAAGCAGCAGGACCACAGCGAAAATCACCGATGGATTGGAGATCCCCGGAATCTTCGCGATCACCATGAGCAGAAGTGTGAACGGCAGGAAGGCCGAAAGGGCGGGAAAAACCTCGACCTCGGTGGATCCCCATCCTCCCTTGACTTCCCCCCCACCTTCTTCCTGGGGCACAATGGATTCCGATGAAACCACTGCTTCATCCTGGGAGGTCATGCCGCCCAGCAGCTTCCCCCGAAGGGTGACCATGAAACCCGGGCTTTCCGTTCCAAGGGAACTCTTCTTCCGGTCGGCTTGAGGAATATGTGCCCAGATGTGAAAAAGAAGGGAAAAGAAGACATCGACCGCAAGGAACCCTGGGATCGCAGTCATGTCGGAAATCCGGTGGACCCAGAAGCCCAGCAAGCCCATCGTGATGACGAGAAGGGTTATTCCAGCCCAGAGCCATGCCATCACCCAGGCCGCGAAGAGACCGATGAGGTTGACGAAGAGGATCGCGGGCCAGATGAATGCGGAAACCGTCGCGTGCGTCAGGACCGGAACCGCCATCAAAAGCAACATCAGCGGCGCGAAAAGGTGCATCATCTGGTACGGCTCGGACTTCGGACGCATGCGCTGCAGGACGATGGGTAGGGCGGCATGGAAAACCGCGAAAACTATGAAGAAACCCAACCCCGTGAAAAGCAGCTCCTCCGTCAGGTATTTGAAGGTCCAGCCGAACAACAACAGGAAAACGACGAGACTTCCGAAGGTGTGGTAGGGCCGCGCATCGTCATTTTCGAGGGTCTGCACCGCAAGGAGCCCATCCAGAAGGAAAAGCAGCGACAGAACGATCAACGGCTTCCCACCAAGCTCGGGGTGGGTCAGCATCAATCCGACGGAGGCCATGCTGAAAATGGGAAGAAGGTTGGCAACTATCGCGGTTTCCTCCTGGGCCATTCCCCAGCGGCGGAAAACCCACCACACCGCGGTATAGAATGCCGAGAAACCGAAAAAGGCGAGGTATCCCGTCATCACGTTGGCAGGGGTGAGGTGGTCGAAGATCCACGCCCAGAGCACAAGGAAGTTTCCGACCGCGCCGATCTCCCAGAATGGATTCCCTTTTTTCCCGCGGTACATTTCCCAGGCAAGGCCGAGGTCGAGGATGAACAGAAGGGAGAAACCGATCCAGGGGTTTCCGGCGAACTTTTCGGCGGTGACAAGGTAACCAGCGAACCCCATCGAAAGAAGCGGAACCACCTTCCCCGCCATTTTCAGATCTCCCCCACCCTCCGGGAACTCCTGTTCAGCAAGGTAGGAGGTGATGAGGTTGAAGGCCGAGAACCCTAGGAAAGCGGCGTAACCGATCCAGGTGGTTTCGGGAGTCATGTGCCTCCCCGCCCAGACCGAGATAACGCCCAATGAGACCAGGCTTCCGACGATATGGTAGGATGCCGCCTCGGGATCCTTGAAACCAAGCCATGCCGAAATGACCGCGAGCACGGCAAGCAGCCCAAGAACCAACCCCGGAGCCGCTCCAGCAGCGTAAGCGAGGTGCCCCGTCAAGACCATGGCGAAGAGAGGGGAAAGGATGGCCGGGAGGATGTCCTTTCCAAGGCCGTGTTTCTTCAACCCCCACCAGAGGCACGGGAAAAAGCCCCCCACGACTCCGGCAACCAATGCCGGAATGAGCCGGCCTCCCTGGGAGACCGCATCCAACCACCAAAGCCCGGTCAGTACGAGGGATATTCCGAAGGTCGCCCGGAAAAAGGGCTTCGTCTCTTCCTGTTCCCGGGCGAGCTGGAATGCGCTCAGACAGTTCAGGAGCCCCATCAGCAACAAGAACTGGAACCTGGTTTCCTCCGGAAAACCCAGCCGCAGGATCATCGCCACCATCCAGAGGGAAAGCAGGGGGAGAAGCCGTGCGGGAAGGGAGATCCAGAAGTCCTTGAGCTTCCTGTTGGAAGCCTCCCATTCCGCGAAATTGAAGAAGGTCGCGAACCCGAACATCGACCACCACGCCGCACCGGTCTTCCAGGGGAACTCGAACCAACTCGGCTCTGATCGGATCGTCCAGCCGATCTGGGTGAGGCACGTTCCAGCGGCACCCATCGACAGCAGAAAACCCCATCCCTTCTCGAGAACCACTGCCAGAAGACCCCCGTTGAGCAGGGCTATGTAAACGAAAAGGCCGATGGGGTTGTCCTCGTTGGTTGCCAGTATTGGAGGAACAAGGAAACCTCCCACGAGACCAAGAATCGAAACGAAGGGGGAATCAAGTTTCACGGAAATGAAAAAGGCCCCCGCAGTAACGGATGCCAGGAGAAGAAAGGTCGGCATTACCGGGATGAAATCATACTTGTGCGCCCCGACGAAATCGGCGAAAAGGATCGCCAGCCCACTGGCACAAAGGCTTTGGACCGTCACCTCATACCCGTGAGGCCGGAGCAGAAACCCCCCGACGATGCATCCGGCTCCGAGAAGAAAGCCCACGAAAATCCTGACCCCGATCGTGATCACGCCGGTCTGGACACCATGGCGAACAGCGAGGGCGGCCGCCAGGAACATCGCGAATGCCCCCACCCAGGCGAAAAGCTTTTTTCCCAGAAGGCTTTCCCAATCGATGTCTCCCTTGGAATCCCTGAGGGAATCGAAAATCGACGAGGTCGGAAACTGAGGAACGGACGGGGGTTCGCCGGGGACTCCCTCACCATCCAGGCCGGCTGGGATGTCCCCGTCAGAGGGGTTCTCGATTTCGGAGGATCGGGGTCCTCCTAGAACGGACGCCAGGGAAACCGCGGACAGGTCCCGAAAAGCTTCGCCATCCGGGCGAAGATCGGGCACGTCGCCATCCCTGGGCGACAGGCCCGAAGAAGCTTCGCCATCCGGGCGAAGATCGGGCACGTCGCCATCCCTGGGCGACAGGCC
>CAYRYU010000024.1:0-76963 GCA_964428355.1 uncultured bacterium | reverse complement strand
GGAGCCTCATGGCCTCTTTCGAAGGCTCGTTCGCCTTGGCCAGGAGTTTGGCGGTATCTGGTTTCCCTGTCATTTCATCCTCCTCGGGCCGGCCAGGCGCGGCCGGCCAGGCGCGGCCGGTTAGCCGCGTTCCCAACGGGCCACACTTTCCGAATACAGGTCATTTCCGTAGCAGTCGTCGATGACGATGAGTGGAAGGGCTTCCACCCTGAGCCGAAGAATGGCCTCGGGGCCGAGTTCGGGAAAAGCCAGGAGATTGGATTCCTTTACCGACCTGGCCAGGAGCGCACCCGTCCCACCCGTGGCACCGAAGTAGACTCCAACGAACTCCTTCAAAAGGCCAATCACCTCGGGGCTGCGTTTTCCCTTCCCGATCATGCCCTTCAGTCCACGTTCCATGAGCACCCGGACGAAGGAGTCCATCCGCCCGCTCGTGGTGGGACCTGCCGACCCGATGATCCGGCCAGGTGGGGCGGGAGAAGGTCCCAGGTAGAAGATGACGCTCCCCCGGAGGTCGAAAGGAAGCGGTTTTCCCGAGAGGATCAATTCCAAGAGCTTCTTGTGCGCGGCGTCCCGCGCGGAGTAGATCGTCCCTGAAAGCGTTACCTGGGCGCCTGACCTCAGGCTTTTCACGACGTCGTCCGATAGCGGCGTTGTGATCTCGACGGATCCGTTCATCAGCCTCTCCAACAGCCCGGGATCATATCGTAGCCGACCTGCTCCTTGCCGCATGACACTGGATGTTCACCGCCACCGGAAAACTCGCCAGATGCCTCGGAAACTCCTCGAGGAAAAGATCCAGGGCGGTGATCCGTCCTCCCAGGCCGGCGGGGCCGATACCCAATTTGTTCACGTCCTCAAGGAAAGAGGTCTCGAGGAAGGCAAGCCTTGGATCCCCATTTCTCTGGCCCATTCCCCGCAGAAGAGCCTTTTTCGCGAGAAAGGCCACGTAATCGAAGGTTCCCCCGACGCCCACGCCGATCACAAGTGGGGGACAAGGGTTGGGGCCAGCCATCCTAACGGTGTCGAGAACGAACTTCCTCACCCCTTCCGCGCCTTCCGCCGGGGTAAGCATCGCGATCCGGCTGGCGTTCTCCGCCCCACCCCCCTTCGGGAGGACGGTGACTTTCACCCGATCCCCGGCCGTGATTTCCGAATGGATGATCGAAGGGGTGTTGTCTCCCGTGTTCCTGGGGAGGGTCATCGGGTTGGCGATAAGGGATTTCCTGAGGAACCCCTCCAGGGAGGCCTTTCTCACTCCATCGTTCACGGCGGAGGCGAGGTCACCCCCCGTGAAATGGACATCCTGGCCGATTTCGAGGAAGACCACAGGAAAGCCGGTGTCCTGGCAGATCGGAATCCGCTCCATCCTGGCAACAAGCGAATTTTCAAGAATCTGCCCGAGGACCGCCCTTCCGATCGGGGATTCCTCCCGCTCTAGGGCGGCTTCCAGGGAGGCCAGAACATCGGGGCGAAGGTCCTGGCAGGCTGTGACCAGAAGTTCCGCGACCGAATCCGCGACTTTCCGGACCGGTATTTCCCTGACCATTCCCGGAAGCTCCTTTTGCCCAGGACAACTGGATTTACGCTGGTTTCCTTCATTCCGAAAACCGAAACGATGGTACACTCCCACACCACCGGTGTCAAACGGGTGGATGGGTGAAATTTCGTTGCCAAATTTCCCGGTTTGGGAGATTATAGGATGACAAAACCGGACCAAAGACAGGAGGGATGGATGCTGCACGAATTCTGTTACTTCGCTCCGACCGGGCGGAAGGAGCTGCTGGCTTTTCTCGACGAAAACAAGGCAAGTTCGAAAATCCTCGCGGGAGGCACGGATCTTCTCGTGGATGTTCGCGGAGGAAAAGAGAAACCCGGGATCCTGGTCGACATCAAGAAGATACCCGAATACCGGATTATCTCCTTCGACCCCGTGGAAGGGCTTTCGATCGGGGCTGCGGTCACATGTTTCCAGCTGATTTCTGACCGCGTGATCGCCTCGAAGTTTCCTCTCATCGCCGATGCCGCATCCAGGATAGGGTCCCCCCAGTTGAGGAACCGGGCCACCATCGCCGGAAACATTTGCACAGCCTCTCCCTGCGCCGATCTCGGGACGGCCCTGCTCGCGCTGGGTGCTTCCGTCGAAACCGCCTCCGCCGGCCGTCGGCGGCTGATCCCCCTCCGGGATTTCTTCACCGGAGTGAAGAAGACGCGCCTTCAGAGGGGCGAAATCGTTGAACGGATCATCGTTTCCCCCGACATGGCCGGAGCGAGGGGTGGAATGGAAAAGCTGAAGAGGATAAAGGGGCATGACCTCGCTCTCGTTAGCGTGGCAATGATCCGCAATGGGAACAATCTCCGGATCGCGCTTGGTGCGGCCGCCCCCACACCTGTGGTCATCGAGGATCTCCCGGCTTCGACTCCGCTGGGAAAAGTGGTCGAAAAGGTCGGGGATGCGATCAAGCCGATCACGGACATCCGGGCATCGCAGGAATTCCGTCTGTTCATGGCCCGGAACTTCGTGGAAAAACTTTACAGGATGCTTGCCGGGGACGTGGCCACCGGTCGTGGAAAAGCCCGCCGCCTTGCCGGCAATGGCCAATAGTCAGGCTGAAGCCAAGGTTTTTTTGAAGAAGAAGCTGGAGGGAACATGAAAATCACCGTGACCATCAACGGAAGGAAATACCAGCGGGATGTGGCGGAAAGCTCCACCCTTCTCCGTTTCCTGCGGGAAGACATCGGCCTGACCGGCACGAAAGAGGGCTGCGGAGCGGGGGAATGCGGAGCATGCACCGTCATCATGGACGGGAAGACCGTGAACTCATGCCTTGTCCTGGCCGCGGAGGCAGACGGGGCGCATATCGAGACGATCGAGGGGGAAGCGAAGAACGGCAAGCTTTCGAAGCTTCAAGCCTCATTCCAGAAGCACCATGCTGTCCAATGCGGTTTCTGCACCCCCGGAATGATCATGTCGGTAAAAGTCCTTCTGAAGGAGAATCCGAAACCTTCAAAAAGGGAAATCCAGGAAGCGATCGAGGGCAACTTCTGCCGCTGCACCGGTTACAAGCAGATCATCGAGGCGGTCCAGGACGCGACTGGCCAATCGAAAAAGACGGAGGAGCTGAAACGTGCTTGAGAACATTCCCGACAGTGAACTCCATGCCGTTGGAAAGGGAGTCGAGCGCATCGACACCGTCGAGAAACTGACCGGCGCCGCACTCTACACCGGCGATCTGATCTTCCCCGGCATGCTCTTCGGCAAGATCAAGCGCAGTCCCCATGCGAAGGCCAGGATCCGGAAGATCGACATCTCGAAGGCGGAGAAACTTCCCGGAGTCCATGCGGTGCTCACGGGCAACGACCTGGACAATCGCGTCGGTTTGTACCTGGTGGACAAATATGTCATGGCCCGCGGGGTCGTCCGGCATTTCGGTGAAGCCGTTGCCGCGGTCGCGGCCGAGTCCTGGACCATCGCCCAGCAGGCAGTCGACCTGATCCAGGTTGATTACGAGGTCATGACGCCGGCTCTCGATCCGGTCGAAGCGCTGAAGAAAACCGCCCCGCTGGTACACCCCGACCTGGGGAGATACGACTACGTCAAAGCGGTTTTCACCCCGGTTCCGGGGACGAACATCGCCAACCATACGAAGCTCCGGAAGGGCGACGTGGAAAAGGGTTTCAAGGAGGCCGATTTCATCGTCGAACGCCAGTATTCCAACCCCAATGTCCAGCACGTCCCCATGGAAACCCATGTCGCGATCGGGCAGTGGCAGCTGGGCGACCGGATTGTGATCCACACCTCTGCCCAGTCCCCGTTCACGGTGCGGAACCTTTTCGCCCATTCTTTCGGAATCCCGCACGCGAATATCAAGGTGTTCATTCCCTACGTCGGCGGCGGGTTCGGCGGCAAGGCGGGGATCCACCTCGAGCCCCTTGCCTGCTGCCTGTCCCGGAAATCGGGCGGCCGGCCGGTCAAACTCCAGGCGACCCGGGAGGAGGAGTTCAGCCTCCTTCCCTGCCGGTCCGGGCTGGTCTACAACATCAAGACCGGGGTCAAGCGAAACGGCCGGATAACGGCACAGAAGATGACGATGTACTGGGATGCCGGGGCCTACGCCGATTACGCGGTCAACGTTACCAGGGCATCCGGCTACTCCGCGGGCGGACCGTACGAGTATCCCAATGCCTGGGTTGATGCCTACACGGTCTACACGAACAAACCATTCGGGACTGCTTACCGAGGGTTCGGACACGTCGAGTTCTCCTGGGGTCTGGAACGCCACATGGACCTGATCGCCCGCACGATCGGCATGGATCCCCTCAAACTTCGACTCATCAATGCCCTGAAACCGGGTTCCGTCACGCTCACCGGCGAAGAGATCTCGGCCAATACCGGCAACGTGTCGAAGTGCATGGAAGCGGTCGCGGCTTCGGTCGGTTATGGAAAACTGTCGGCCTCGGAAAAGGCACGCGAGAAGAAGACCGGGATGAAGATCGGGAAGGCCGTGGTCGCCCTTCACAAGGCTCCCGCGATGCCGCCCTTTACCGGAACCGTCGTGATCCTGAAAATGAACGAGGATGGCACGGTCATGGCCAACCTGTCTCTCACCGAGATCGGGGCGGGAACCTATACCGCGATCGTCCAGTGCATCGCCGAAACCCTCCGTTTCCCCGTCGAAAAGGTCAAGCTCCCGATCGAAAACGATACGGATCGTGACCCCTACGACTGGCAGACGGTCGCGTCCAAGGGCCTTCTCCTGAGCGGAAATGCCGGCATTCTCGCAGCCAGGGACCTCCTCGCAAGAGCCTACGAGGTCGCCGGGCAGGTTCTCCGCGCCAATGCCTGTGACCTGGACCACGACCACGAAAAGATCTTCGTCCGCCATCATCCGGGACATTCGGTCAGTTTCCGACAGATCGCCGTCGGATACGCTTATCCGGACGGGAACGCGATCGGAGGCCCCCTGATCGGTGTCGGAAGATACATCGCGCAAGGGCTTTCCAACCTCGACAAAGAGACGGGGATGGGGCGGCCCGCCCTCGACTGGACTTACGGAGCCCACGGCCTGATCGTCGAGGTCGACCCTGTCAGCGGAGAGTACAACCTGATCAAGGTAGCCTCCGCTTTCGACGTGGGAAAGGCCATCAACCCCATCTGCGTGAGGGGCCAGGCGATCGGGGGGATGATCCAGGGGCTTGGAACGGCGATGTGCGAAGGCTACATCTACGACAAGGAGGGTCACCTGCTCAATCCCTCCTTCACCGACAACAAGATTCCCACGTCCCTCGATATGCCCGAGGAGGTCGAGGCCATCGCGGTCGAAACCCCTCAGATCGACGGTCCGTTCGGAGCCCGCGGAGTTGGGGAACACTCCATGATCGCCGTCTGCGGGGCCCTTGGAAACGCGATCCAGAACGCATGCGGGGCGGACCTCACCCACATGCCCATCCGCCAGGAGGATGTGTGGAGGGCGCTCAACGCCGCTCCGGAAAAGAAACGGAAGAAGTAGCCGCAGGACGGTTCCGAAGGCCAGTTTGTCCCGGCTTCGAAACCCCGGAGGAGATCCACCGTCGTCGTGAATCCCGGGGTGATGGTGAATCTGCGCGAAAGGATGTTCGTCAAAATCACTGGAAGGGATTTTCACGGTTTGATTTTTCCGCGTTGAAAGGTTAGATTGGTGAATCCCATGGGATGAAGTCATGTCTGACAACCTCTTCTTCCGCCTGCGCACGGATTCCTGGATCGAGGGGAACTCCCCGATCACGGCAACGGTCCGGGGAATCTATTCCCATTCCTTTGATGCGGTTTCCGACAAGCTCCTTTTGAATTTCCATTGTCGGAAGGACGTCCTGACGCCTCTCAGCATACTCGTCCCGATAGAAACCATCCGGAGTTCCGACCGCGACCAGAACGTCACGGTAGAGTTCCCCCACCTGAGGATCGGTGCGCAATTTCTCACGTTCGAGGGTTACTTCCCCGAGATCCTCCCTCCAAAGGACTTCGAAAAGGGGCTCCTGAAGAGAAACGCCGAATTCGTCGGAAAGAGCCTCCGGATTTTCGGGAAGCGTTCGTCCGTGGGGGAGGCATATCTCGATCATGCAGGAAACGATTTCCGGACTCCAATCGATTCCATCCTTCAGAATGTTCTCCGGCAGTCCATCCCCCTCGGTCGTTTCATCCACTTTTTCGGAGGGGGGGCAGGTCTGACCCCCTCATGGGACGACTTCTGCGCGGGGTTCATGTTCGCCGACAAGTTTCTCGGCCTCGGAAAAGTCCAGTCCAGCAAGGATTTTTTCGCAGCTCTCCAACCCCGGACGACGATCCAGGCCTACTGGCAGCTCAAGTTCGCGGAGTCAGCCAAGAGCTCGACCCTCTTCGAGGATTTCCTTGCCCGTTTCTGCCATTTTGAGGTTTCCACGAGCGACATCGTCCGTTGCGTCGCCGTGGGCCACACATCCGGAACCGACATTCTTTGCGGAATCCACGCACGGATTGCCGCCTTCACGCAAGAGTGAACCTCGAACCGCTCTTTTGCCGATCCGAACATCCACGCCGTTTTTCAGGAGCCGATGATGACCCGATCCAAAAACGTCCCGGTGGTTTTCCTCCTTTGCCTGACGATCGTTTCCTTCTTTTCGCGGGTTTCCCATGGCCAGGCTGGGAGCACCCCCTCCAACATGGTCCAGTTCATTCTTTACCCCACTGACGGGACCGCGGCGTCCTATTCCCTGACGGTCCAGTCGAAGACCGAGATCGCGATGCTCATGGCTCCGAAAACGAATGTCATGAGCCAGCTGGAGGTCTCTGGTACAACCCGGTTCTTCCGCCTGCGGCCTCCACAGGGCAACCGCAGCCAAATCGGGCAGGAGTTCCGGGCGAAGAAGGCCCGTGTCGCCTATTACCAACCGGGTGAACCAGACCTCGAAATGGAACCCGAACTGGTGGAGCGGAGCCTTCTCGTAGCCGGGATCGCTCCGCCCGACATTCCCGTCCGGTTGGGGATGACCCCGCTCGGAAAGGTAGTCGACGTACAGGGAGTGGCGGCATCGATGTCGCAATACTTCAAGGCGTCCATCATCGAGTATCCGGAATTCCCCCTCCAGATCCATGATTCATGGACGTGCCGGCAGGACGTCCCATTCAACGTGAACGTGAGCGATCCGCCTATCTGGGCGGGTATGGTTGCGACGTTCACACTTGAAAAAGCCAGGGACGACATCGATGAGGCGGAGGTCAAGGCCGAGATCGCATTCGATTCGGCATTCTGGAGCGGCGCCGCCTCCCAGGCCGCTCCGATCACGAAAGTCATGGGAACCTCAACCGGGGTCATCGCCATCAGGCTTTCCGACGGAATCCCCACACGGGTGGACACACGATCCGAGTTGCGAATCGAGTTCGGAAACTCCAACTTCGTCCGTTCCGAACAGACGTTCGAGAGCCGGTTGACGTTTCCGCAGGAATGACCGGCCGGCGGATGGAACCGAGATCGGTCTCGACCGAACTGCTGATACTCGGCGGGGGTCCCGCGGGGCTTGGAGTCGCAACTGAAGCCGCACGGAACGGTTGCCGGGATTTCCTCCTCGCGGACCGGAATTCATCCCTCGGGGGGCTTTCCCGAACCGAGATCATCGACGGAAACCGCTTCGACATTGGCCCCCACAGATTCTTCACATCCGATCAAGGCATCCGGAACCTCTGGAAGGAGACTTTGGGGGATGATTTCCGCCCCGTTTCCCGCCTGACCAGGATCTTCTACCGCCGGAAACTTTTCCGGTATCCCTTGGAGATCACGGACTCCCTCCGGCAGCTTGGGTTGCGCGAGTCGGTCCAGGCTGCGCTATCGTTCCTGACCTCCCGGGGTAAGCCCGAACCCGGTGGTCCCGCCACCTTCGAGGATTGGGTCACTTCACGTTTCGGAGCCAAATTGTACAAGACGTTTTTCAAGACCTATACGGAGAAAGTCTGGGGCATCCCCTGCTCCAGGATAGGAGCGGAATGGGCTGCACAGAGGATCCGCAACCTCGACCTGAAGGGTGTCCTTTACAACGCGCTGTTCAAGGGTGCAACCAAGGCGAAAACACTGGTGGAAGAATTCGACTATCCGATACTGGGCGCTGGAAGCATGTACGAGCGGCTCTGGGAGAGGCTCCCCCCAGGATCCGGGACCCTCGCGCTGGAAAACGAAGTGAAGATGGTTTTCCACCGGGATGGAAGAATCACCGGCGTTTTGCTGGAAGACCGCGACGGAAGTCACCGGACCGTCTCCGCCCGTCACGTTTTCTCCTCGCTTCCGATAACCCGATTCTGCGAGCTTCTCGACCCCGAGATCCGGGCGGATGTCCGGAAAGCGGTTCAACAGCTCTTTTTCCGGGACCACATCACGGTGAACCTGGTTGTCTCGGGGGGGAATCCCTTCCCCGACCAATGGATCTACATCCATTCTCCCGAGGTCCGGATGGCGCGCCTCGCGAACTACTCCAGTTTCAGCTCCCGGATGGCTGCGCATCCGGGCAGTTCGGTTCTCGGTGCGGAGTATTTCGTTTTCAAGGGCGACGATATCGCCTCCCTACCTGATGACAAGATCGCCCGGCTCGCCTTGGATGAGCTCCAGCGGATGGAACTCATCGAACCCGAGAGGGTGGTGGGAAAGTGGGTGGTCCGCGAAACGGAGAGCTATCCGACCTATTTCATCGGGTTCCAGGAACCGTTCGACCGTGTGAAGGAGTTCCTCAACGGATTCGAAAACCTCACCCCGATAGGGCGGGGCGGCATGTACAAGTACAACAACATGGACCACTCCCTCCTTTCGGGGATCCTGGCCGCCCGGAATCTTTTCGACCCGGGATCCGGCGGCGATCTCTGGAACATCAACATCGACGAGGAGTATCAGGAGGGATCCCTGCGTCCCGGCCAGGGGAAATGATCAGTCGGGCTCTCCCCTCATCGGCCCGTGGAGAACATACATGACCCCCGAGGCGATCGCGAAAACCGGGGCCGCGAGAATGAACAGGGAGTACAAGGTGAAGTAACCCACTCCTGCGATCGTCGCAAGGGTCGTATCGGTCTGCCCCGCTGGGGTCCCGCTGATGAAAGTCGTGTACTCACGGAACCCGAGGATGTGCAGCAGTGCGTAGAGGAACGAGATCAGCAGAGCCCTTGCGAGAAACCCCGAAGGGCTGAAGAATGGAGCTTTCGCGAATCCCCAGGCCCGTCGGAAGAGGTTACCGATCACTTCTTTGCTCCTTCCAGAATCCTGTCCCAGGCTGGCCCAAGGGCCATGGCATAGAGCATCACGGCATCTCCGACCGCGTTGCTTCCGCAGTATCTCACCTGGTCGCCTTCCCAGACCGGGAAACCTCCAAGATTCAGGGATTTGAAAAGGTTTCCCAGGAACTCGAGATCGCCGAAGGTGGCCGCACCGACGAAAGCCAACCCCGTCGACCCTGCCGAAAGATCCAGGATCGGGATGATCGGCCCCGAATCGACGTCCGACATCCCCAAGCAGGCCCTGGGCCATTCGTAACAGTAACTGAACCCCGCCAGATCGACACGGAGATGGGTTCTGGCGAGCTTGTACTGTTCCTCTGCGAATGCCGGGTCGATGATCCTCAGGCAATGCACGGCCATCCAGATGGATGAGCCCTCCGGCCCGTCCATGATCACATCACCGTTCAGGTTGTAACTCGAAACCAGGATGCCGGTTTTGGGGTCGAGGAGCTTCTGGCGTGCTGTGGCTATCCATCGTCCGAAGAAATCCGAATGGTCGGTCCCGTCCAGGAAGTCGGATACCTTGATCGCCGCCAGGGAAATCGTGTTGCAAAACAACCAGCACTCGTCGGGATAGCTTTCCGCGGAAAGGACCGGACTCTTCTCCATACGCCCGGTCATGATCCCGACCCGCTTCAGGAGCATATCACGGTAGGAATCCTTTTCCTCCACCATCCTCCGGATTCCGAGCATGAGGGCGATCTCGCCGTCAATGAACTGGCTCCGGGCCGGATCCTGCCTGAACTTCATGTTCCGGGCGTAATCCATGAGGAAGAAGAACATTCCGTTCTTCTCTTCGAGGTGGACGGTTTCGTCGATGATCCTGTCCATTACCTGGAGGCACGTCGCTTTCATACCGGGATCCCGCATCGCCATGTTTCCGAGCGACCAGACGAAAAAGCAGCGGGCCATGAAGTCCCATTCCGCGTTTCGGCCCCGCATCCGTTCGATCTCCTGGGACCGCAGCTTTTCCTCTGTCCAGATCCGGATGTGACGCCCCGAAACCGCTCTGACAAGTGGTGGGAGGCCCGTTTTTGAGAAAAACCGCTCAGCAGGTTCGGTCATGAAGCGATGGAAACTGGGAAGCCAGATTGCCGCACCGATGAGCAGGGAAATCAGCCCTGCCAGGACAGGTCTTCCTTTGAGCATTCCACCCTCCAAGAGAATTCCCGGGCTTCGATTCTACAATTTTTCGTTGCCCGCTTCAATCCCTGCTTCCGCCCATTGAATCGGAATCGGGAGGAATGGCTCCCGGTGGTGCTGCCCCCTGAACTTCGGATCGCGGTTTTTTGGTTGGGTCCCGCGGTTGCGTCCGGTGCGCGAAGATGGTATGTTCATTTCGGTCACCAAAGCAATTCCAGGAGCGGATCCGAGATGTACTGTTTTCGTTGCGGTCAAGAACTCCCGCGCCGGTCCGTGAACTGCCCGGCCTGCGACACCCCCCAGAAACGTAGGCAGAGGTATCGCCAGCGTCTTTTTCTGGGACTATTCATCTTCATCTCAGGTGCATTCGTGGGAAGCCTGGTCGACAGTCTCTGCTTCCAGGGCCGAACCTGGACGAACTCGATCTTCCATTCCTGGTTTCAAGAGGGAAAGACCGAGCCCGAAGTCACTCCACCGCCATCCGAGCGGGTCGCCCCGCCCCCGGAGCTCCCAGTCGCCCCCCACGACGTGGTTCCCTCGACGGTTCCGGTAAAGACACCTGTTTCGCATCCGGTCATGGATCTGCCAATGCCCGATCCGACAAGAGTTGCAGCGGTTCCCGCCACGGAACCCGGGAGCTCCGCCGTTCCCACTCCCACCCCCACTCCCACCCCCACTCGAGCGGGCGAAGCCCCTCTCGGATCGCATCTTGCACAGACCGCCAGTTCCGCCCAGATCACTCCCCACCCCGATGTCGGAAGTGTTCCTCTACCGATGGTTCCGGTTCCGCCACCTTCGGTTCCCACTGAAACGATAGTATTCTCGGATGTCCCCACCCAGAACGGCGGAACTTCAACGCCCACAATCCCTCCACCCGATCCCTCGGGACCTTCTTCCGCCCCGAACACCGACCTGAAAGCCCCGGAAACCCCGAAAATCCCCGACGGGACCCTTTCCCTCCACAAGACCGACCCCGTCGAGGAAGGTCCGGGAACGAATTTCCACGGGTCCCTGTCCACCGACATGAAGGTGCTCATTTTTGCATCCAACCGTCCTTCCGGGGGAGCGAACAACAGATTCCAGTGTTACATCAAGGAGATGGAAAACCCGACCGCGGTTATCAAGCCCTTTGCCTGGCCTGGCAACGTCTGGACACCGGAGTTTTCGCGCGACGGGAAAGCCCTCGTTTTCAGCAGCGACAGCGTCAGCCGGGAGCAGGTTTTCCTGCATGACAGACAAACCCAGGTCACGAAGCAGCTCACGCAGGGTGGAGGGAAGAACATGATGCCCGCGCTCTCTCCCGATGGGAAGTTCATCGTTTTCGTCTCGGACCGGAAAGGGTCGGAGGACATCTGGATGATGGAAACCGATGGCTCAAATCTGGTCCAGATCACCTCCGGGCCGAATGATGACCGTGAACCGCGATGGTTCCCAGATGGAAAGGCAATAATCTTCACCCGGATCGTCGAGAAGCTCAAGGTTTCACAGATCATGAAGATACAGCTCGATCCGCAGGAGCCCCCGAAGGCGGTCGTGGCCGATGGAAAAAGGAACTGGAGCCCCGATGTCTGCCCCGACGGGAAACATTTCGCCTTCATCCGATCGGAAAATCCGGATGGAAGCAGTAACCAGATCGTTGTCCGGCGGTTCGATTCGAGCAAGGAGACTCTTCTGACGCCGTTCAAGGGCGGTGAGAATTTCCACCCGATCTGGACCCCCGACGGGAACGGGCTGGTTTTCCACACCGAGAGGAATGGCAAGAAAAACCTCTTCCAGGCAAGGTTCCAGCGGAAGACTGCCGATTGAGTGATCCAATCTGGGGTCTCCTGGTCACCTCCTTCCTCCCCGCGCTGGTGCTGGTCATTCTGTTCCGGGATTCCTGGAGCGATTCAAAGCTGGTCTATGCGGCTGTGGGAGGGATTCTCGGAGGCCTCCTGGCGGTCGGCCTGATGAAATTCATGGCATACCCGCTCGTAAACGGACTGCTGGGAAGAAACCTCCGGTCCCTGATCGCGGAAACCGACGACATGTTCCTGAAGCTCGCGACCTGTATCGGGATCGTGGGAATTCTCGAGGAGACGGGGAAGCTGGTCGGGGCCGTTGCCTCCCTTCTCGTGCTCGGCACCCTTGGAAGGCCCGTGGCAGTCTTCATCGCATGCCTCGGATCCGCGGTGGGTTTCGCGGGCCTCGAGAACCTCGATTATTATTCGCTTTTCGGGGCAGAGATCTTCCGGACCAGAGTTTTCGTAAGTTCCACCGCGCACATCGTTTTTTCCGGAATCATTGGCGGGGGCGCGGCTTACTGTTTCAGAAAGGCTCCGGACCGCCACCTCAGGGCCATGGACCTCCTTGTCCTCCTCGTCACGATCCTTCTCGGGGCGGTGATGCACGGCATTTTCAACATGGTTGCGATGGGGGTTTCCGCCACCTACTCGCTTCCGGTCCTGGCCGTTTTCCTGCTTTTCGGGGGTATTCTCTTCCGGGAGATGTGGCTCCGGGTTCTCGAAGCCGACTCGGAGGGAGAGGACTCGAAGTGGATCTGCGCCGCCTGCGGTCGGGAAACCGAAGGGGGGCGCTTCTGTTCCTTGTGCGGGGCGCGCAAGATTTCCGCCACGGAGTGAGCAAGATGAAAGAAACCCGGTCAAACAGGCCTCCCCGGATCATCACGATCGCGGTCCAGCTCCCGGACCAGACCGACGAGGAAACCGCATTTTCCCTCGAGGAGCTGGAGGATCTCGTAAAGACCCTCGGAGGGGAGGTGGTCGGATCCCTTGTCCAGAAGCGTGAACGGGCGGAGCGGACGATGTATCTTGGGAAGGGGAAGATCGCGGAGCTCGCCCAACTGGTTCGGCAGAAGGAAGCGGACGAGGTCATCGCGGACGACGAGTTGACCGCGTTCCAGCTTCGGCGGCTCGAGGAGGGGATCGGCGACGGGGTTACGGTGTCCGACCGATCGAGCCTGATCCTGGGCATCTTCTCATCCCACGCCACCAGCCGGGAGGGAAAGCTCCAGGTGGAGCTCGCGGGCTTGCAGTATCGCCTCGTCCGGTTGACCGGGGGATACTCCGACCTGTCCCGGCAGCGAGGCGGAATCGGGACCAAAGGCCCCGGCGAAATGAAGATCGAGACCGACCGGCGGGTGCTCAAGATAAAGATCCAGAAACTCCAGGAGGAACTGGACAAGGTTGTCCAGGACCGGGACACGCAGCGGAAAAAGAGGACCGAGAGTTTTTCCCCGCTGTTTTCCCTCGTGGGCTACACCAACGCAGGCAAGTCGACGCTTTTGAACGCCCTCAGCGGAAGCCGGGTAAAAGTCCATGACGGCCTTTTCACCACCCTCGATCCCACCGCCCGCAAAGTGGTTCTCAGGAGCGGCCGTCATGGAATCGTCTCGGACACCGTCGGTTTCATCCGGAAGCTCCCCCACCACCTGGTCAAAGCGTTCCGGGCAACCCTCGAGAACGTCGTTCATTCGCAGGTAGCCGTGATAGTCACGGACGTCTCCTGCCCTTACGTCCGGGAGCGGTTGGAGGCAGTCGATGAGGTGCTGCGGCAGCTGCAGGTTCCAGGCCAGGAAAGGATCTGGGTTTTCAACAAGTGCGACCGGCCCGTTCCCCACAACCGGGAAGCGCTTTCCCGCGAGTTTCCAGGAGCGGTTTTCATCTCCGCGCGAACGGGCGAAAACCTCGAGCAGCTCAAGGGGGTAATGGACGAAGTCGTGAAGCGGAACTTCCTGAGGGTAACGCTCGAAATGCCGGGAAATCATCCCCTCGTGAAGGATATCTTCGCGCTCGGACGGGTGGAAAAACAGGAATGGGAGGAGGGCCTCCTTCGGATGGACGTCGAGCTTCCCAATGCATTTCTTCCAAGGGTGACCCAATTCCGCCGCTGACATTTTCAGTGGGACCGCGTAAGAAGTCACCCTTCGTACCTCCCGGAATGTCTGACCCATAAGGTTTTCCCGGGAAGGGGGTTTGACATTTGCCGGTGGGAATGGTATCTCCAAGGCATCGATGAACCTGAGGGAGGGAACCATGTTCGGTACAAAAAGGATTTTCCTGGTATTGGCGGTCATACTTGGAGTCGTTTCCGGAGCTTTTCCGGCAATGGCACAAGAGGGAAAACTGGAGTGTTTCGAGATCAACGCCCAGTATCGCGGGTCCGTGAAAAAAGGATTCGAAGAACTGGGTTGCGCCCTCGGATATTTCATGACCATGCCCGATGGGCAGCAGCAGGTCATTCTTCATGCGTGCGTCAAGCATCCCGAAAAGAAGAAATCCTTCTACGCCTTCAGGGTGAACCTGGTATTCTCGACCAAGGGCGGGGCCGTTTCCACCGTTTCCGAGGTCTACTCGTGGTTCGACGGCTTCGAGCCTGAGCAACAGGCGCAGATCAAGGACATGGTCGAGCTGCTCGGAATGGTTCGCGACGGCAGCATCGGCGGCTTCCTGACGGCGCCGTTCAAGATCAACCAGACTGAATTGACTGTCCAGGCCGCGGGCAAGGCGGCAGGAAAGAATTTCGAGTACAACATAACCCGCCCCGGGAAGAACCCATTGGAGGGGAAATTTTTCATCGAAAAAGACAAGGCGGGCAATCTGGTCCTGGAGAAATTCCGTTTCAAGAGGGGAAAGATCGTCATTTCCTTCGTCTGCGTCCCCCCCGAAAAGATCCAGGGAAAGTATCAGACGCTTTCTCCCTACGACAAGATCGTTTTCGCAAAATGACCGGATTTCCCGGGCGGTGACGGGGAGGGCAGAGAACGGTAATCTCCAACGGAAGGGCAGGCCTCCCTTTCGGTTTGGGATGCACGTCCCACCTTCTTCGCGACTCGTTGGAATGGGCCCAAATCCCTGCCCATGACCTGGTTGTTTTCACTGGCCTCCTTCTGGAGCGCGTTCCTTCTCTTCCTTGTCCAGCCGATGATCGGGAAGCTTCTGCTTCCTTCGTTGGGCGGGGCTCCGGCGGTCTGGATCACTTGTTCCCTTGCTTTCCAGTCGCTTCTCCTGGCTGGATACGTCGCCGCCCACTTCCTGGTCAGAATTTTCGGGTCTGAACGCCATCCCCTGGTACATTTCGCTCTTCTTCTGGCAACCATCCCGCTCCTTCCTGAGGGAACAGCCATCGAGCCTCCCGGAGATGTCGTCGACCACCCCGTCTGGTGGATTTTCCGGTTTCTCGGAACGACCGTGGGGACTCCTTTCCTGGCCCTTTCGATGACCTCCCCGGTGCTTCAGAAGTGGTTTTCCCAAGCCCGTTCCGGAGGAGTGGAGCGGGAGCCCTGGTTTCTTTTCGGTGCAAGCAACGCCGGGAGCCTGCTGGGGCTGGCCTCCTATCCCCTCCTGATCGAACCCGGATTGACGACCCAGGGCCAACGGTTGGCATGGAATTGGGCCTACGTCGTGTTCGTTCTGATGGCCGGGGGATGCGCCTTTTTCGCTTCACGAAGGCAATCCCCTGGAGGACCGGAAAGCAAGGCCGAAGGAAATGCGACCACGGGAGAAGGGTTACCCATACCGGGTGAACCTGGAACGACTCCCGGCGGGGGACAGCAAGATGGAGAGCCCCCGGAAGGTTGGGGCCGGGTCTTCCAATGGGTGCTGGCGAGTTTCATTCCCTCCAGCCTGATGCTGGGAACCACCGCGCACGTCACCGGAGAGATCGCACAGATACCTCTCCTCTGGGTCCTTCCTCTGGGCTTGTATCTTCTGACGTTCATCCTCACATTCTCCTCCGTGAGTTTCGGAACCCCCGAGCTCTTTGGGAATCTCTTCGCTGGAACCCTCTGCATCTACTTTCCCATTCTGATGGAGGACATTTTTTCCCCCATCTGGTTGTCGGGGGGGCTCGCGATGATGCTGTGCTTCACCGGGGGGATGACCTTCCACGGCTTTCTCGTATCGAGACGGCCCCGAGCCTCCCGTTTGACCGCGTTCTACATCTGGATTTCGCTGGGTGGACTTCTCGGGGGAATCTTCAACGGTCTGGTCTCGCCGAAGCTTTTCCGGACGGTGATGGAGTATCCCCTTGTCTTCATGCTCGCGTCCCTCTTCCTCCCTTCGTCGCCACAGGAGGAGCCGGGTGGACGAAAGAAGGAGTATCTGGCCTGGGGCGCAGTCGCGGTCCTGGTCTGGGTAACGTTCTGGAGCAACGGGGGGCTTTCCTTCCAAATCGCAGGTTCGGAGAAGGCATTCATGGTCTTTCTCGGTGGAGCCGGGCTATGGAACCTCTGTTTCCGGCGAAGGGGCTGGGGGGTCTTCTTCGCGGGAACCATCGCCATCAGCATCATGTTCGTGACGTCCTCCCCTTCTGCGCTCATCCAGGCGCGAAGTTTCTTCGGCAGCATGCAGGTCATCCGGAGTTTCAGCGGAAGGCACCACCTGCTTCAACATGGAAACATCCACCACGGAGGGCAGTGCATCGAACCGGGAAAGACCCGGACCCCCCTCTTCTACTACCCGCCCGACAGCCCGATTGCGGGAATATTCAAGGAGTTTCGCTTCCTCCGGCGGGCGAAGAAGGTGGGGATCGTCGGCCTGGGGACGGGTGCAATGGCCGCATTCTCCCGTCCCTTCCAGGAGTTCGTCTTTTTCGAGATCGACCCCGTCATTGCCCGGATTGCTTCCGACACCCGGTATTTTTCCTTCCTTGCCGAGGCAGAGGGGAAAATCCGGGTTGTACTGGGTGATGGAAGGATGTCATTACGGCAGGAACCGGACTCGGAGTATGAGATCCTCGTTTTCGATGCCTACTTTTCCGATTCGATCCCGGTCCATTTATTGACGAGGGAAGCGCTTGAACTGTTTTTCCGAAAGCTGAAACCCGACGGAATACTCGTTTTCCATATCTCGAACCGGTATCTCGATCTGGAGCCCGTGCTGGGAAACCTTGGCAAGGCGATGGGAATGAGCGTTTACAGCAATTCCTTCGAACCTCCCGCCCCCATGATGAAGTATGAGGAGGACGCCCCGTATGTTTTCCGGTCGCATTGGGTCATGGCAGCCCGACGAAAAGAGGATTTCGGCCGCCTTCTGCAGGATTCCGGCTGGCAACCGGCAATGGAGGATCCCAACCATCCCGTTTGGACGGACGACTATTCGAACCTGTTTTCCGTGCTTCGCTGGGATTGATCAAACCGAATTCTGCCTTGGGAGCCCTGGGAAAATGCCTGGCTGCATCCGTGGTTTTGTAATCCACGTTCCGCTCATCTCTATTGCGCTTGGATACCCGGGGAAGTATCATATTGCTTCTTCAAAATTTTGGGGAGGTCCGTATGGTGGTTTCAGGAAGGTTCCTGGTAACGGTTTTCCTCGTCGTTTCCGTCGCGTTTCCGCTGTTTGGGCAAACGGGGGAGACTGTGCTCGAAGAAGCTCTCGGTGGAATCGAAAACTCCTTCTACGAAGCACTTTATAAAGGTTCAGCTTCCGAAGCCGAAGGGATTCTCGAAAAAGCGGCGAAGGACAAGGTGGGCTCTGATTCGAACGTGATCGGGCAGTTGATGGTCGCCCTGGCCAACCACTTTTGCGAGAACGGTGATTTCGACCGGTCGAAGAAGTGGTTCGAGAGGGTCGAGAAGGATTTCGGGGCACTCCGGATGGAGGAGGAGAATTCACGGACCTTTTCCGATGTTGTCAAATCGAAGCTGGCCTGGCTTCGGGCAGGGGGAAAGCGGACCTGGCTTGCGTCCGATCCTGTCAGGCTTGCGGAGCAGCTTTTTTCAGCCCTCGAGAAGAAGGACCAGGGTTCCCTGGAGGTTACCCTTTCACACGTCGATGTCTACGTGGGATGGTGGCAAAGCGAGCTCGAGCCTACCAGCCGCGAGGAACTCCTTGGGTTCATCGAAAAGTCACGGGGTGAGAAAGTCACATGGGACAACCGGGACGACCTGAAAAAGAGGATTCAAGCCGGCGAATCCGTTCTGTTCCTGAATACCCACGGCTGGAAGGACATGGACGGCCACACCAACATCCAGTTCGCCCTCCACAAGGTCAATAACGGATGGGAATGGAGAGGGATCGTCCTTGGGGAATCCCCGGAACCCTGATCAAGGGTCAGAACTGAAGGTTGTCCTCCCGGGTCCAACCTTCCTTCCTTCCATTGTTGTACTGGATCTGGAACCAGTAATGCCGGCCAACCTGCTTGGCCGACTTTATCTTCACCATGACTCCCTTGGGAAGGCGCCCGACGGCCAGCGATTTTGTATCGGGAGTTTCCCGAACCCGCGCAAAGGGGTCAGCAGAGATTTTCGCTTCTTCCGGAAGTTTCTCCCCAGGAACGAAACCCTTTACGGTTTCGGAGGGTGGAACCGGTTTGGCAACTGCGACGCTCACGTTCTGGGCCATAGTTTTGGCTTTCTTCACCGCCGTCTGGATGTTCTGCGTGGTCACGCTGGCGATGTTTCCCTTGGGATCGACAAGACTCCTCATGATCTCGATCGGGCCTTGGATCAAAAGATCGTCCCGCGTCCATCCGATCTTGCGGTTGAACTCCCACTTGATCTTGGTCCAACCATCCTTCTTCTCGAGGACGAACCCACGCGTGCCCTTGTTGACCCTCATCAGTTCGCGGCTTTTGGGGTCCGGTTCGGCCCGGCACTTGGTGCCGTTCTCGAGGGCATGTGCAACCCATTTTTCCCCTGCAGAAGGACCGGAGGCAACCCCCGGGACCAGGTTTGAAGGAGGATTTCCCGCCCCCGAGGGATTCGCCGAAACTTCGGTGTTGGGGGAAGGGGGCGCGGCCGCCGTTGTCTGGACCACGGCCGGAGATGGAGCCGGGACCTTTCCTGGTTCGCTCAGGGGGGGCTGGAGGACGGCTTCCGCTGGTCCGCCCGGGGGAAGCTGTGCCTGAGGCTGGGATACAGTGCCCTGTGAAATTTCTTTGTCAGCTGAGGTTTCGACGGAATCCTTGTCGACCCTGGGCTTTGCGTGCACAGCGGGGAGGCTCTTCTCTTCAAGGAACGAAAACATCTGTTTCCCCATGAATAGGCCGAGGGCGATGACTGAACCGATAATCACAACAACGGAAACAACCTTGATTTTTCTCACGTGTCCACCCCTCTTTTCGTTTTGGGAATTTTAGTACTCCCCAATCCATGCTGTCAAGACCCTTGCATAACCGATCAATACCGGGGTTGACAATTCCCCCCCCTTTGGGCATGATTTTTTCACGACGCACGATGAACAGAAAACCTCGAATGCCAACTCTAATCCTGATCTCAATTGCGCTGTTTTCGCTCTCCTACGGCTTCCATTATCTTTCGCTGGGGGGGGTCGACCCGCAGGCGAGCCTTGACTCCTCCTATTACCATCTCGTTGCGGAACGTCTCCTCCAGGGGAAGGGGTTCACGGAGCCTTTCATCTGGTATCATCTCCGGGAATTCGATGCCCTTACCCATCCCCTTGACTACTGGCAACCCCTCGGGATCGTTTTGTATGCCGGAGCCCGTGGTGTTGCGGGGGTGGAAGGGGAGATCCTGATGAACCGCATCGCATGGGCCTTGTTGGCCATCCTCGTTTTCCATGAGGTTCGGAAAAAGTTCGGGAACTGGTTTCTTGCCTTCCTGGCGTTCCTCTTCACGAGCTGCGCGGGCAAGTACGGGTTCTACATCGCGACGACGGACAACGTCATGTTCTACGCGGTCATGGGGTTCTTCCTGTTCCGAAACCTTGCAACCAGGGTGGACGGGAACCGGGCGGAGCTTATCCGCCAGGGGATCCTGGTCGGCTTCGTAACAGCCCTGATGAGCCTGACCAGGGTTGAGGGCGTTTTCTTCGCCTTCCTGGGGTTCCTCTGGCTTCCGTTCAAACTGAAAAACTGGAAAGGGACTTTCGCGGGTATCGCGATCTTCGCTTTGACGGTGTCCCCGTGGGTTGCCCGGAACCTCATGGTAACCGGAAAGCCCTGGCCCTCGAACCCGAAGGCCTTTTTCCTGCACGAGTACAAGGAGATGTTCGAGCTGGACTTCCCAGGAACCTTCGAGAATTTCGCAAAAAAGGGATGGGGACCGATCGTTGCACAAAAGCTTGACGGAATCCGCAAGAACATGGCTGACCTGTTCATGGTTCCCAACCACATTCTCCTTGCCCCATTCTGGGTTTTCGGGATTTGGACCCTTTGGAATTCATATGGAGCGGTGCTCCTGGTTTTCCACGTTTTCTTCCTCCTGGTTTGTGGAATCCTGTTTACCGTCCAGAGCCTGCAAGGCACGACCCTACACCTGGCTTCTGCCTTTCTTCCCGCCAATGCCATAGTTGTGGCAGGGGCTTTCGACGGGTGCTTTAGAGGGTTCATTTCCCATTGGACCCCCAATTTGAAACGTTCGCTGGTACTGCTTTTCGGAGCTTGGATAGTGGCATTTTCCCTGATGGGTGCACACTACAGCATTTCGTCCTACACCGAAGCCAAACAGCCGTACAAGGATTTCCTTTCGAAGAACCCGATCCCCAGGGAAGACCGCGTGGTATCGTCTTTCCCCATGTATGTGAATGTCATTTCAGGGAACGAAGGTGTTCTTGCCCCCTATATTGATCCGCGATCGACGGTTGTGCTCGCGGACCGGTTTTCATGCGACTGGATCCTGATCGATACCCGAGCCCACACCAACATCGCTTCTTCATATGATGGGTTCGTTCAGGTCGCGTCGGAAAGCCCTTTCCTGCTGTTTCGGCGGGCTGGACAGTGAACCCGAAGGCACGTTTCTGGCTCGTTTTTTCCGCCCTTCTCCTTCTTGCCTGGTCGGCCAGATTCATCCAGGACGATGCCTTCATATCATTCCGGTACGCGGAAAACCTTGTGCGTGGAGAGGGGCTTGTTTTCAACCCCGGGGAAAGGGTTGCGGGATTCACGAATCTTCTCTGGACGATCCTGATCGCCTTTGGCATACGGGTGGGCTTCGATCCGATCGGCTTTTCCTGGGCCTTGGGTCTTCTTTCCTTCGGGGCGTCCCTGATCGGCTGTTTCAGGTTGGGGCAGCGGTTGTTTTCCGATGACGGACGGGCACTGATGGGAATGGTCGTCGTCGGTACAAATTTCTCTTTCCTGTCCTATGCGACCGGGGGTCTCGAGACGCAGCTTCAGGCGGCCCTGTTCATTTGGGGAACCGAGGTTTTCTTCGCCATTTCCAACGAGGGGCGGGAATCCCCCGAATCGCTTCTCGGTCTTTCAGCAATCCTGGCAGCGGCGTTCCTGACAAGGCCCGATTCGGGTCTCTGGGGTGCGCTCATCTGGGGACATGTGGCCCTCAGGTTGTTGCGGGAGGGCAGGTTCGCGAGGCTGGGCTGGTTTTCCGCCCTCTTTTTCGGAACCGTCGCGGGCTGGATGGCGGGGATGCAATGGTTTTACGGAGATCCTCTTCCGAACACCTTTTACACCAAAGTCGGGACGAACCCCTCCCTGGTGGTGGGTTTCCATTTCGTTTACGCGTTCTTCCTTTCCTACCTTCTCTTCTTCCACTTTTTCATGGCGCTCAGCGTGGCCCCCTGGGAACGCTACACAAGGGACTGGTCGGGCCCCAGGTCGATCCTCCTCCAGTTCATACTCCTCTGGGTGGCTTTCGTGGTCAAGGTCGGAGGCGACTTCATGGAGTTCCGCTTCATGGTTCCCGTCTGGCCTTTCATGGCTCTCCTTTTCTGCAGTGTGATTTTCGACCACGTGTCGGATGAGAAACTGCGAAGGGCCTTCCTTACACTGTTCTTCATCGGGTCGATCCACCATGCGGTCGCATGGGGGCTCACGATAACGAACTACGGAATCCAGGGAACCGCCGAACTGCACGAGTATGTCTCCTCCTCCGGAGAGGACTGGAGCGGCATCGGGAAATTCCTGGGCAGCGCATTCGGCGGGGAACCCGGTTTCCGGATTTCGACCACCCCCGCCGGGGCAATTCCATTTTACTCGAAACTCGAGACCATCGACATGCTGGGGCTCAACGACAGATGGGTCGCTCGAAACGGAGTCATCGAAGGGTTGATGCCGGGCCACCAGAGGAGGGCCACGCTTCCATATCTTGTCGGGCGGTCCGTAACCCTCGTGATCGGCGATCCCTGGCTTGCCACGCCCGAGGAGGTTCCAGCCCGGGTCGTCCGCGAAGATTTCAAGCGGATGTTCCTTCCGGTCTCCCCCACCGACACCTTTCCGGGGGATGCCGTGATGGTCGCGGTTCCCGTCCGGAAGGACAGGGTGATGATCTGCCTGTATCTGAACCGGCATCCTGCGATGGAGCGGATGATCGCGAGAGAAGGGTGGAAGACCATCCCCATCCGCCCCTGACTTTTGGACGTGGGCGCGGGCCTTTCTCACCCGGCGGGCCTTTCTCACCCGGCGGGCCTTTTCAGGAGAAGCAGGCAGGTGGTCGACGAAACCGTTTTCCAACCGGAAGAAGCGATTTCGGCAGAAGACGGGATCGGATACCGGTTGTCCAGTATCAGACTTCCCATTCCGTACCGGTCGGCCATCAAAAAGGGCGATGGGGCCCCCGAGGGGGAAATGCAGATGGTGGGCCGGCCCGACAGGAGATGGACGAGTATGGGGTGATGTGTTCCTGTCGTCCCATAGTCGGAATTCAAGCGGGCTTCCCGCAGAAGGTCGCGGTAGGGTTTGTTGGTGGAGTCGTAGGAATCGCGGATAGCCGCTCCCGATGCGATCGAAAAGCCCAGAACGAAGAGGGAGAAGACGCCGGCCATAATCCGAACGGGTTTCCGGGGCTGTCCGGGGAAGATCCGGTTCAAAAGGTTTCTAATTCCGAGCGCGGTCGTCAGAGAGATGTGGGGGAAAAACGCCGCGGTGATGTGGAAGGCGGTTCCATGGACGCTCTGGACGCTGAACAGCAAGCCGTTGAGGAGCCACATTACCGTGAAAAGTCCCATGAATGGCCATCTTCCCGGGAGTTCCGCAAGCCCAGCGAGGAAGAACGGAAAGAGAATCAGGTGGAACGGGACGAAGAAAAACTCGAGCAGGTTTCGGCGAAGGGCAGAAAATTTCTGCTCCGCGATCCACCCCCAACCCCGGCTCAGAAAGGCATCCGCCCCCCGCGGAGCATCGGGGCGGAAAAGGTCGTTGTATTCCTGGAGGAACAGCGAGTCCCGATTCGATGGCCAGATGACCCCGATCTCCCGCATGTTCCTTGCACACCACGGGGCGAGAACCAATGAGAGTGAGGCCGCGAGAAGCAGCATGGTAAAAGCCCTGGAGCCTCTGAAAAGGGAGAAGGCAAGGGCGAAGGCCCCGAATATCAAACCCTCGATCCTGGTCAGGGCCATCAAGCCGGAAGTCAGCCCCAGCCTGAAACTCCTTCCGACGGAGTCGGGACGAGGAAGATCCGAAAAGAATAGCAACCCCAGGCTTGCATAAAGCGCGATGTTGTCCGTCGTCGAAACGTAGTAGCCGAACTTCCCTCCGCATCCGAGGCACACTGCCGCGAACAGGCCGATGGCCCAGGATCCGCACCGGCCCAGGGCCTCGAGAAAAACCCAGGTCGATAGAGCGGCCCAGATGAAACGGTTGAGGAAAACCTCCGGATATCCAGGAAAGACCTTTTTCCCGCCTCGGTAAAAGAGTCCCGCCAGAGGCATCCAGTAGTCGATTGGGTGGGTCAGCGAGGGATACTCCTTCAGGAAGTTCCAGACGAAGGGCTCTGTGAAACCCAGGCCGGCTTTGAGCCTCGAGGCGAGGATATGGTAATACGAGGCATCGATGCTGGATTGGGGATCGATCCAGAATGACCCCAGCATGTGGAAAGCCAGTATCAGCTGAAAGACACCTGCCGCGGCAACAAGGCGAAGGTGCGTCCGGTTCGAGCCCGGGAGAAGCTTTCCCCCCCCCTGCCCCATCACGATTCCCCGCACGTTTTTCCCCGGGCAAGGAAGAGGCGGATGAAAAAGGCGCCTGCGACCACGGCGAGAGGCCAGAGGAACTGATTCGGAAGGCCGGTCAGGCGCAGTATCGCGGAGGCTGGCCTTCCGGACAGGACATTGACGAATGGCGCGGTTTCCCAGGTGGAGTATGCGAACCCATAGAACGCCGCCGGATCCATGGATTCGGCGCAAAACTTCCTGACGACGTGCAGATGCGTGAATACCTCGAAGAGCGCGAATGAAGCCTGCTGGGCGAATGCCATCACCGCCACGGCAAACCATCCCGCCGGAGCGCCATCCCGAACATCCTGGCCCGCTCCATCCTGGGAATCCTCCATCGCGGCAAGGGGGGCGAGGGGGAGGAGCATGAAGGGAAAGACGGGAACCAGATATCGCGGTCCAAGGGAGAAACCGCCCTGCCAATCGGATCTCGATCCGATGAAGAGCAGTCGCGCCAGAACCATGAGAGGAAGAACGAGCCCCGGGATGGGGAACTCCCTGTAGAACCTGCGGATGAAAAGGATTCCCGCAAATGCCAGAGGGGAATACCAGATCAGGCCCTTTCCAAAACTGAAAAGCAGTCCGAGCACACCCTCGACGGGGTCGGCGAATGTTCCATATCCGACCTCGGGAGACAATCCCGGGACCGACCTTCCGGTCTCGATCATGCTTCCGAACCTTACGAGGTTGAACCAGCCCAAGAGAGCCAGGGGGATTGAGCAGGCCAGGATGAAAACAACCCCGTTCCTCCAGAGAATGTTCTCCTTCCCGGGAAAGCCGCCAGTTCCAAGGAAAGCCATTAGAGCGAAAAAGGGAAAGGACAGGATCGCGGTGATGTGTGTAGTAACGGCTATTCCGAGAACAAGCCCTGAAAGGCCGGAAAAAACAGGCCCTTTGATCCCCTTCCCCCTTGAAGCCTCGATGAGGAGCTTGAACGAGATGAGCAGCAGGAGTGTAACCAGCGGTTCGGCGAAGAAAGTCCCCGAGTAGGCGAGAAAGCAGGTCCCGAAACCGAGAAGAACCGCGAGAAGCCGGGCTGCGAAGACCGATCCGATGAGGGAGAACACGACGGACTCAAACGCCAGAACCGCCAGGGAAGCCACTGGAACATTCCAGATGGCAACGATGGAGCGTTTGAAATGCTGATCGAAAGGCTCCGGCCTTCGCCCCCCGACAAACTGGCCCAGGCCTTCCCCGAGGAAGTGGCTGGGTGAGACGAGCCTTTGGAGCAGGTCAGGACATTGCGAGGCGGTGATCCCTTCTGCAAGGGCGAAAACAGGGTAGGCCAGAAGAACGTGGCCGGGGCCGAAAATCGAATAGCGTTTTCCATCGATACCCGGAGACAGCCCGAAATCCTTCCATTCCAGTCCATCCTCGACCGCCCAGGAGCCCGTCCTCACGAGGGAAACACCTGTTCTGAAAACGATCTCTCCGTCAGGAGAGCGGATTCCTCCGTAGGCGAACAAAAGAAAAAAGAGGTTGGAGGCCAGGAAAAGCCATATCCGCCCACTGTTGCGGTTCATGGCTTTCCCGCGATTCCCAGGACCATCAGAGGGGCGCCATCAGAAAGGGTGATTTCCAGCTTCCCCGCCGAAATCCGCTTCCCGAGGGCAAGATCGACGGGGGGGATCGCCCCCAGGGTCATCGAAGCCGACTGGTCATCGATCAGGTCGTCCTGGAATGGGAACGAAAGATCCGGAAGGTTGGCCCCCGAAGCGAGATCGGGGGACGATAACCCCAGCCGGCAAGGTCCTGACCCGGTACGGATCGCCAGGAAAGACAACTCGCTGACAGGTTCCGGGAAAGAGATTTCGAGAGGGGAGGTGGCCATGAGCAGCTTGGGACCGCCTGGTTCGGTGGAGTCGGACCTGAGGTCGAAAACCTGCCCGGTCTGACATTTCACGATACAGGGCTGCCAACCGGCGAAAGCGGGGAAATCCCGGGACCTGGTCGACGCGGGCGCAAAGGTTACGAAGGTTGCCGGAACCCAAGAGGATGAAGCAGGACTCTCCCTGACGAACCAACCTCCTTTCAGGGTCACATCCCTGGGGAGGGCATCCCTCGGTTCGAGGGGGGCCGCGAATGCGATTCTCTCAGGGAAGCTCGCCCAGGCATTCCGCGCCCAGTCATCGATTTCCTTGGGAGAGAGTTCTTCATCCCGTTCCGGAAGGGGGGAAAAACCCTCCCCGGCGAGGCGATCCCGGAAACGTTCCCTGTACCAACGGAGGCGGGCGAGGTCCAGGCTGAAAACCCGGCTTTCCAGAAGAGGATCGACCAGGTGGCATGAGTACCTAAGCAGGAACATGAAACCGCCTCCCCGGACAAAAGCCATCCGCCGGCTTTCCTGTAGAGACCTCGCCATCGAGTTCGTCCTCAGGAATGCCGGTTCGGGAGCCCTGGCGAGACGAAATTCCGTGAACCTGCCTGGGATGTTGATCCCGATCGTCGCTCCTACAAGGATCACTCCCAGGACCCCCAGAGCGGCCGGCTTGCCGCCCCTCCCCCCTTGGAGGCGGTTCCAGAGCCATCCTGCAGCCACCGAAAAGACCAGCGAAAAAGAAACGAAGACATCGTTGAAATAGATCTCGACGTCTGGAATGGAATACTGCAGATTCAACCCCGAGGGAACGAGGATCAGAACAAGCCAGGAGAACAGGAAAACCCTGTTCCTGGATCCGTTTCCGGCGTGAAAGCATGAGGCGAGCAAGCCCACCAGGATCCCCGCCGAGAGGGGAACGGCGATCCAGGTCCAGTTGGCGGCGAGAAGGAGGGGAATGGCAGTCCATTTCGTGAACCAGGAAACGAGGTCGACCGAGAACATGAAACCCCGGTACTCCTTGCCTGTGATGTGGGCCAGCAAACCGTGAAAAGACCCCATGTCGCCCCAAACCGCGGTTCCCCCCTTGGCCCCCAACAGCGGAAGCAAACCATACCAACCGATGGTCGTCGCGATGGTCACCAGGACCGCGGAAACAAGGAAGACCGGGTTCCTACCCTCCGGTTGGAAAACGAGAAGAAGGAAAAGCCCCGGAAGGGAAAACATGAACTGGAGGTGATGAGAGAGACAAAGGCCAAGGACCACGCCCGTGATACAGCCGTTTCTGAGCGGTCGCCCATGCGTGCCCAGGAGCCCGCGAAAGACCCATGCGAGAAGAAGGCAATGGAGCAAGGTCTTGAACGAGTAGACCTCGACGATGGTGGCCGATTGCCAGAGAAACCTGCCCGAAACAGACATGACGGAAAGCAAGGCACAACCGGCAGGGGGAAGCCCTATCCCAAGCCATCTCGTGAGGCCGAGGAAGGCCAGAGTCAGGAAAGCCGCCCCTGTCGCGGTCGAAAGAAGGGAAAGAGCCGCGATCCGTTGAAAGAGGGTTCCCGCTGGGATGCGGCTGAAAAGGTGGGCAACCAGGACCCAGACGGGATACCCGGTAGGGTGCGGAACTCCAAGGTTCGCCGCAGCCAGGGCCAACTCTGGTCCATCAGCACCCCACTCCCTGAAGTTCACCTCGGGCGGGAGGGTTGGGAAGAACAAAGCGCAAACGGCGAAAAAAGCCAGAATGGCCCATGCGGTTTCCCGCCCGAACGAAAAAAGACCACCCGGACCGCCGAATTCAGGCCGATCCGGGTGTGGGGGTGACGAGAAGGAGAAAACCAATTGTGGTCGCTCGGAAAAACCGGGTCTACGAACGGTTCAGGAACCGGTGGAACCGGTGATCGAGGTGTTCGCTTTATCCAGGGTGGTCGAGATGTTCCCCATGAGGCCGCTCTTGACCGTTGACCCCATCGAGGTAAGCGCCGCTACTGCGGCGAGGGCGATCAAGGAAACCAACAGCACATACTCGACCAGACCTTGCCCCTTTTTCCCTTTCATTCCAAATTTCGTTTTCATTTCGGTATCCTCTATAGGTGAGTTATTGATTTGATCGCAAAAAGAATGCCAATCGACGAGGGAAACTCCAAAAACCTACCCCGGTTTTCATTTTGATGATAAACTATCGAACCGGAAAAAGAAAGGTCCTCTTTCAGGGAAAACGAATCCATGACCGACGAAGAACGTTTGAGGGAAATCACCGGCCTGGCAGGGGCCGACGGTGGATTCTCCTACCGCAAGGGTGTGGGCTCGGCTGCGGAACCCACGCTCCTTGCGCTGATGGCTTTCCTCGTTTCCGGTTTCCAGTTTCCAGGCCTCGATAAATCGCGAGCCTGGCTGAAAAGCCTCGAAAATCCCGATGGCTCGTTGAGCCAGAACCATGTCATCCGACCCGAGGGAATCTGGGTCACACCTCACTATGCGATACTGCATCACCTTCTCGGCGATATCCCATCCCGCGACAAAGCGGTGGGTTTCCTTCTCGCATTCAAATCGGTCACGTTTCCCGATTCCGATTCCATCGTCCAGAACAATTCCCTGGTCGGATGGGCATGGGTTCCCGGGACATTCGGCTGGGTCGAGCCTACCGCCTGGGCCCTCCTTGCCTTGAAACTCGCAGGAAAAGGGGATCACCCTCGCTGCGTCGAGGGCCGGAAGCTCCTGATGGACCGAAAGATCCCGAAGGGGGGCTGGAACTACGGCAACGCGACCGTCTACAAACAGGACCTCCTTCCCTTTTTCGATACCACCGCCCTCGCACTTCTGGCACTCCGGGGTTTCGTCCCTGAGGCGGATCTTGCTGAAAGCCTCGCCATCCTCGAGGCATCGGTCGCAAAACGGGATGTCCAGGCCGCCCTTCCCGAAGAGAGACCGGAATGGACGCGCCTCCGGGTGGCGGATGAATCCCTGTATGCCCTTTCCCTCATCGCAATCTGTCTGGAAGCCTTCGGGCGCGACCCTTCCGGGGCAAGGCAGCTGCTGGCAGAAAAATTCCGGGCACCCGATGCGGAGGATTTCAATCTGGTCCACCAGAGCCTTGGAATCATAGCTTCTTCCACCAGGAAGGTTTTCGAACCGTGAACCGAAGAACCTTTTTGAAATGGATTGCCGGCGGAATCGCCGTGGTCGGAATCGGCCGCCTGGCGGGAACCCTTCTGGGCACCCGATGTCCGGTCACCATCCTGCCCGTTCCCGATTACTCCCGGGACGTGGGCAGGGACCTCGCGGAGATAATCACCTCGGACGGTCTCGATCTGAGGGGCAGGTCCGTGCTGCTCAAACCAAACATCGTCGAGTATCATCCCGGCCGCGTGATAAACACCGACATCTCGCTCATCCGTCAGGTTGCCGAGGCCTGCCTCCGGCTCGGAGCCAAAAAGGTGATGGTCGGTGAAGCGGCCGGCCACCGCAGGGATCCGGTTTTTTCGGTCCAGCATCCCGCTCTTCGAGAGCTCCTTCCAAAGGAAGTCACGTGCCTCGACCTAAACCACGGGGATGTGGTCAAAATACCCAACAAGGGTGGAAGAACCGGATACCCGCATTTCTTCGTCGCCGCTCCGATTATGGAAGCCGATGTCGTGATCAACATGCCCAAGATGAAAACCCATCATTGGGTGGGTCTGACGTTGTCCCTGAAGAATCACTTCGGGTACCTTCCCGGGATCGTCTATGGATGGCCGAAAAACCCCCTCCACGTCAAGGGCATCTCGAACTCCATCCTTGACCTGTCCCGCTCCCTTCCCTGTCACTACGTGATTGTCGACGGAATCGTGGGCATGGAAGGGGACGGTCCCATCCTCGGTTCCCCAAAACCCGTTGGAATGCTGGCCCTTGGAAAACACCCCCTGGCCGTGGATTCCGTTTGCGCGCGGATCATGGGGTTCGACCCATTCCTGGTTCCATATCTGAGCGTCGCGGGTTGGCATCTCCCCGGGCTTGCGGATGCGCAGCTGGAGTTCCGGGGGGAACATCCGAAGCGTTTCTCGACGCAGTTCGAAGTCATGCCCCCCTTCAAACCCCTCATGGGCGGCCCCTTCTGGTAAACGCGGAAACCGGGGAACCTCACGGCGGAGGCGGTGGCTCAGAGCCGCCCAGGGGCGAGGCCCGATAGGGCTCCCAAGAACCGTCCAGGTACCCGGAGTCCGAAAAACCGCTCTCCTTTGGAAGCCTTGAAGGAAGCCAGCTTTGGGGTAAAAAAAAACGGGGACCTTTCGGTCCCCGCGTTGCTAAACTTTGATTTAGCTTCCGACGGTGGCTTCGGCTTTGCTGAGCTCGCCGCTGATGGTTCCGAAAATCGACTTGATGCTGCCGCCCGAAGCGGTGAGAGCCGCGATGGCAACGACGGCGATGAGGCCGATGATCAGAGCGTACTCAACGAGGCCTTGCCCCTCTTCTTCCCGAACGAAGCGTCGAACCAGTTCCATAGTGTCCTCCTTGATGATTTGTTTGGCTTACTGCCAAGCTATGATAATGCAAGGGGTATGCCAGTTGTCAAGAAAAAATCATCGGGCAAATGAAATCCTGATCTGGAGCCGTTTTCCCCGCACCCTTGCAGAACAGGGTCGAAGAGTCCGACCCATTACGCGCTTGATAAATCACGCGGGAAGTACCTTCCCCGGTCCCTTCCCGTGGCTTGGGAACCGCTTGCAGCGCAGTTTTCAGCAGGGAGGGCGGGAACCTGAGGTAAGTGTACCTTCGCTGAGGTAAACCTACCACAATCAAGGTTGGAAGGACCGCGATATCCCCCAAAGGTCGTCACTTGCCGGAAAGGCGGCCTTCAAACGGTAGTCGTATTGCGAGTTCCCGGGATAGTCCTTCATGAAATAGACATCCGAGGCCAGGCTGCCGGTCATGGAGCCGCATCCGACGTATTCCTTTCCCGAGACGAACCCGTAAAGATCGTTGGGGCCGAACTCGGGCAGAGGAAGCTCTCCCACGAGATGCTCGATTCCCTTGAAGCCCAGGCCCGTCGCACACTTCTCTCCCAGGATGATGTTTTTCGAAATGATTGGGTTTCCGCTCTGGATGCGAATTCCATATGCGGAATCGAAGGTGTTGTGGTCGATGGTCGCAGGGCGATCGGACAGGTACAGCCCCACCCCGATCGGGGAGACAAACAGGTTGTTCTGGATGGTGACGACTCCTTCCCGGTCGGTACAACTGAGGCCGAAGCTCGTATACTCGAAGAAATTGCAGCCCTGGACGGTGAGGCCGTCGTTCGACGCGGTTTCCAAGCCGACCTGCGGGTGATGGAACGTGCAGGAATCTATGGTGAGCTGCTTGTTCCCCGTGGCGATCATCCCCATGGAACAGTATTTTGCGGACAGGCTTGCGACTGAAAAGTTGAGGGAGTTGCAGATGTCGATCCCCGTCTGGCAGAACTGGGTGGTCACGTTGTAGTAGGTTCCTTTGCTGTTGTTGATGACAAGCCCGGTTCCCGCGTACGCGATCCTTACCCCGCTCAGGGTGGTCTGGGTGTTACCCGCCTGGTTCAGGGCGATCCCACCCCAGTCACCCGCTGCTGGTGTGGGTTTCGAGGAAGTGAAGATGACGGGGATATCCGTGGTCGCGCTGGCGATTATTGCGCCCGCGACGCGGATTTCCACCAGGGAGGGGTTCCCCCTTCGGAGGGCATCGAAATCGGCCATCCGGATTTCGACGCCGGGATCAATGTTCAGGACCCCGGTCTGCGTGATATCGATGTCTCCCGACAGGAAATAGGGGCTGTTGGCCCGGGTCCAGCTCACGACCCGATTGAGGTCGCCCGGGACCACCATGGAAGCCGATTCGGACGGACCACTCTCGTTGTCAGCCTGGTCGATGGCGGTCACCCGGTAGTAGTATTTCTTCCCTGTCACCACTCCCGCGTCCGTGTACCTTTCGCTTCCTTTGGCAAGGATCGAGTTGTCGATGTTGGAAAAACCGGTTGCCGGGTTCTCGGAACGATACAGACGATAGCCTTTCAAGTCGGTTTCGGTATTCGCCACCCAGTAGACGGTAACCTGATTGGGCGTTTCGGAGAGGGCAGCGGCGATTCCCTTCGGAGCTTCTGGAGGGAGGCTGTCTTCGAGAGCGCTCAGGGTCGTGAAGTTGGATGTTTCTGAAGTCTCCGAGGGGCGGTTCTCCCTGGACGCGACGATCCGGAAGTAGTAACGTGAGGCAGGCTTCAACCCTGTCAGGGTAAGTTCATGAAGGGTGGAATACTGTCCCGCAGTTTCCGCTTTGCTGTTGCCGAAGGAACCGGACTGGCCGTATTCGATGATTCCGTTCGTGTAATCCGTCGTCTGCCAGGTGATCAGCGCGGTTGTCGCGGAGACCTCCTTGACCGTGATGTTCCGGTAGTTGAAGCTCGCCGTTTCCATCGCCACCTTCCCCGCGTTGGAAACGTAATCGGAGTAGATCGCGCACGTGAAGCCTTTGGCGCGAAATCCGGTCATCTCGGCAGTGAAGGGCTGGTCGCCGAAGCCGACGTTTTCGACGAGGAAAATCCCGTTGGAAGCCGTTCTTCCCCATCTGGTCCGGTCGTAGTCCCAGCTGACGATGGCACCCTCGAGCACATTTCCGGACTTGTCCGTGATCACGCCGGTGAGTGAGCCTTCGCGTGACCGGACGTTGTTCCCGGAATCGCAGCCCCAGAAGAAGATGGCGGCTGAAACCGCGAGAAGCAGCGCGATCCGGTTGGTGGCGGGAGGGGCTCTCATTTCAGTCGTCCCAGCGCCTCCTGGATGAACCGGGCGATCTGGGTGTTTTTCGGGGCGAACTGTCGCGCCTTCTGGAAACAGGCCCTGGCTTCGGGGATCAGGCGCTTCTCCTCGTAGGCGAGCCCAAGGTTGAAGCAGGCGTAAGGGTCTTCCGGAGAAAGGTTGACGACGCGGACGAGGGCATCGATGGCTGCGTCGGGGTCATGGTTGTCCATGAGGGCCATTCCCAGGTTGTACAGGGCATAGGTATCCTCGGGGTTGATCTCGACCGCCCTCCTGAACGAGTTGATTGCATCGTTCAGCTGGCCCTGTTCATAAAAGGAGATCCCGAGGTGGGAATGGGAATAGGCATCGTCGAAATCGAGTTCGATTGCCCGAGAGAAAGCCTTGATCGCCATCGGAAGCCTTCCGGAGTTCTTGTAGATAACTCCCAGTGAATACTGGGAAAAGGCGTCGTCATGGTTCAGGTCGATGGCCTTCTTGAACGACTCCTCGGCCTGGTCGATGCTGCCCATCGCGCGATAGACGGTTCCGAGGAGATAATAGGCGAAGAAGTTCCGGCTGTCTATCCGAACCGCCATCATCAGGCAGTTGAGCGCGCTTTCCAGCTCGTTGAGGTTCTTGTACACCGCTCCCAGATTCACCATCGTGAGGACGTGGTCTTCGCGCTTCTTGAGGAGTGCCTCGAACACGTCGCGGGCCTGGTCCATCAGTCCGTTGTTCTTGTAGACTAGGCCAAGGATGAAACGGCTTTCGACGTCGTCGGGGTTGAGACGGATGGTTCTTTTGAGTGCCGCGACCGCCTGGTCGAGAAGTCCCTGGTCGAGGTAGGCTTTCCCGAGTTGGAAGAAGGCTTCCTGGAATTCGGGATCCAGTTCGACGGTACGGTTCCAGGACCGGATCGCCTCCTGCGACTGGCCGATACTCTTGTAAGCGACCCCCAGCTGCATGTGTGCGTGAGAGAACTCAGGGTCGATCGCGATCGCCTTCTCCCACTCGCGGATCGCTTCGTCGAGCATGCCTTTTTCCTTGTACGCGAGGCCCAGGCGGTAATGGGCCCCGGCATTTTCGGGGTTGATGGCCACGGACCTCTTCCAGCGGAGCAGGTTCTGGTCGTCGATTCCCTTGATCCGGTAGATGACTTCGAGATTGTAGTGGGCGAAGGAGTCGTAGGGATTGAGGCTGAGAGCCTTTCTGTACTCGATGATCGCCTCGTCGAACATCTCCTTGTTCTTGTAGGCGGATGCGAGCTTGTAGTGCGCTTCAGGGTTGTTGGGGTTGTTCACGATCTCGGACTTGTAGCGCTCGATCATGAGATCGATCTCGCTCTTCCCCCGGATCATGGGTGCGGGCTTTTCCTGGACATCCTGGATGTCGGCACGCTTGCGGAGATCGGCCGCCTTCCGCCAGTTGTACACAGCCTGATCGCAGTTTCCCTTGACATCGTAGATCTCGCCGAGAAGGTCGTGAGCGCGGAAGAGGTTGGGATCTAGGAAAAGCGAGCGCTTGAGCTCCCCGACCGCCTCGTCGAGCATTCCGCGGTCCTTGTAGGCGAGGCCCATGTTGAAATGGAGCTCGGCATCGTTGGGATTGATGGAGTTTTCGATCTTGAACTCCTCGAGGGCTTTCTGCGTTTCACCCTTTTTCCGCAGGACGATCCCGATGAAGAAATGGAGCCTGTGGAACTTCGGATCGAACTTGAGTGCCTTCCGGAACTCGGCCAGGGCCGCATCGTCCTGGGATTTCTTGAACAGCGACTGGCCCAGGTAGACTCGCGCCTCGGTCAGATCGGGATTGATGTCCAGGACACGGCGGAGGGAGTCTCCGGCCTCGTCGAATTTTCCGGAATAGAAAAAGGCCAGGCCGAGGTTGAGGTAGGAAAAGGCGTTGTCGGGATTCAGCTCGACCGACTGCTTGAGGGCGTTGACCGCGTCATCGAACTGCCTGACCGCCACGTAGCCCCGGCCGAGCTGACTGAGGGCATAGGAGTCCTGGGGGTTCAGGATGATCGTCTTCTTGAACTCCACGAGCGCTTTCTTGGGCTTTCCGATCTCGAGGTAGACCGATCCGAGAGCGTAGTGGGCGTAGGCATAATCGTGGTTGAGGTCGATCGCGTTACGGAACCTGACGATGGCTTCCTCGTAGAGCTTCTTCAGTTTGTAGATCAGGCCCAGCTGCAGGTGGGCGAACGCGAAATCGGGTTTGAGGGAGATGGCTTTCTTGAAACGGATGATCGCTTCGTCGTACATCCCCTTCATTTTGTAGATGATTCCCAGATTGGCATAAGGGAAGGCGAAACTGTTGTTGTACATGATCGCCTTTTTGAACTCGGTGACCGCTTCGTCGATGAGCCCCTTGTTCCTGAAAGAAAGTCCCAGGAAGTTGTGTGCATAGGAATCCTTCGGATTGATCGAAAGGGCTTCCTGGAAAACCTGGATCGCCTGGTCGTTGTCTCCCGTCATCTCGAGCGCGCGCGCCAGCTGGTAGTATGCGAAGAAATCCCGGGGGTTGGCTGCGATGCGCTTCTTGCAGTCGTTGATTATGGTTGCGTATTTTTCCTCGATCATTCTTTCCTCCGGATCAGGGGACCCAGGCCAGCGTTTTGAAAGATTCGATACTCTCTCCCCGGAACAACCGGAGAAGGTCCTCGCCCATGGCGGGATAAACAGGCTTCCCCCGAACCTCGTCCGCGTTCATGAAATCGATCCCTTCGACCCTGGGATCTTTCCCGATTCCCATCCGGGAGAAATCAGGGGACAACCCTTCAAGGATAAGGAAAAGGATATGCCTGTTCTCCTTCCGGGTCCAGCTTTCCCTTGCCCCGAGGAAACGGAAGCCGCGAACCGAGACCAGGACTTCCTCCTCGAGCTCGCGACGGGCAGCGTCCTCGACGGATTCGAAAACATGCTGGCCACCACCCGGCAGAAGCCAGTAACGACGGTCATCCTTCCGGTGTCGGACAAGGCAGATCCGCCCGTCATCGCGCCGGACAAGAGCAGAGACCCGGATTCGGACATGAGTTTCGTCGATCTTGGCCATCGATACTTTCCCAATCACCTATCGGCAGAATGCACCTGCGGATTTACGCCGAAACCTGGGAACAGGCTATGGATTGCCCGGACAACCGGATGACAGGGTCAGCGGGTGATTTCCTCGCGGCTTGCGCTGGAAAGGCTCGCTTCCGAAAAAAGCCGTTCGACGATTCCCGAGAGACCTTTGGGTATGAAAATCGCCTTCTTCGGTGAAGCCGGGGTCGCCTGTGGAATGGGGAGGAGATGATACTCGTGCTGGGATTTGACGAGGAGGTTCAGGGCTTTCAGAAGGTCGCTGGGAGTACGGAATTTGTAAAGGACGAAGTTCTTGGCCTGGGCGGTCTTCCGGTAGATGTACTCGCCATGGATGAACTCCTTCGCGAAACCACCCTGCTCTCCCCAATGGATGGTTTCGGTGGCACTGGTGAAGAATACGCCATTGGGGCTAAGTGCCTTGAAGAACCTTTCCGTCAGCGCAGCCTTGGTGGATTCATGGAAATAGATCATGGTGTTGCGGCAGAAGATCACGTCGAATGACCGTTCGGGCCAGTCGGAAAGCAGATTCCGGTTTTCGAACTCCACCATCGCCATCAAGTCCGGTTTGACCTGGAAACAACCATGGGAAACCGGAATGAAGTATTTCGAAAGGAGCATGTTGGAAAGCAGCTTGAGCTCCTCGGCGGAGTAGATACCTTCCCGGGCGCGGGCGAGAGCGGCAGTCGAGATATCGCTTCCAATCAATGTCACGGACCAGTCCGCCGGGTTCTTGATCGTCTCCCGAAGGGTTATCGCGAGGGAAAAAGTTTCCGCGCCGATGGAACAACCCGCCGACCAGATGCCTATCCTGCGGTTCCCGGCTTTCGCACGCTCCCGAAGGAGCTGGTTGAGGACCTGCTCCCGAAGGATGTCGAAGTGACGGGGATGGCGGAAGAACCAGGTCTCGTTCGTCGTTACGGCATCGAGTATCCTCTTCCGACGGTCAGGGTCGGAGTGGATCCGCGCAAGGAAGGCAACCATGTCCGTGCAGCCCGCTTCCTCAAAGACCGGCATGAGCCGGTTTTCCAGGAAGGTAACCTTTGATGGGTCGAAGAAAAGCCCGAACTCGCGCGAGAAGAAATCGCGGACCAGGATGTATTCGTGCGGTGAAAGTTTCCGGTTCATGCCTCGTCCAGGGAATCGGCGGTGGAGAAGGAAAAGCCTCCTCCGTCTATTGCTGCAGCGTACTTTTTGGAAAAACCCTTCCAGCGATTACCTGCCATGTCGGGCGCATGTGGTGATCGATCTCCCGACCGCAATCCCGGCAGACCAGACGCTCGGTGTTCTGGAGCTTGTAATACTTCTGGTTTTCCAGATCGAATGGCTGGAATCTCAAGCAGAGCGGACAACGTTCTTCTTTCATGGCTGGAATCGCTCAATACTACCATAAACTCCAGCATCCATCAATATCCCGAAGGCCCCGAATTCCGTCATTCGAAGGTCCTTCGGCCGCCCCCCTCGTGTGATCATCCGTTGGAGCCCCGGAACGAACCGCCGGCCAGCTCAGGGGGAACCCGCTCCGGATGCAGTTTCTTCCTCGAACAGGCAGAGATTCCTGGTGATCATCGTCTCCGAAAGTTCCATATCGTCGAAGATCGATTGCAGCAACGGATCAGGATCGGTGGGAGTGAGCTCGGGAAGGGAGGCCACAAAGCTGAACCTCCTCTCCGCGCTGTGGCGCCCCCAGAAAAGCTGGTCCCCGGTCCTTCCGGTGAAATACTTGTTGGCGACGAAACCTGACTCTCCGGAAAAAACACTCGAACCGAGGAACTCGAAAGGCGCTTGAACGCCCATGAGGTCGAGAATCGAAGGGGCAAGATCGATCTGGCCACAGATTTTCGGATTGGTCTGGGCTGGAAGATGACCCCGATGAATGAATAGACAGGGGACTCTCGATCCGAGGAATCGTCCCACAGTCTGGCTTTGGGGAAGCTCTCGGCACATTTTCAGGACCCCCCGAACCCTGGAAAGGATGGGCGACGAATGATCTCCATAGATTACAATCAGGGTATTTTCGAGAAGACCCCTTTTTTCCAGCTCCTGGAAAAAATTCCCGATTGCACCGTCGAGGACTCGCATGGAATTGAGATAGTCAACCGTTTCGGAATCCATTTCCGCGGGGAAGGATCCCGCGGGGATCGCTTCGGGGACTCCCTTCAGTTTGAAGGGATGATGGGAGCTGAAGGTGAGCAACATCGCGAAGAACGGTGACCTTCCTGCGGCGAGAATCCCTCCCATTTTTGAAAGGAAATCCGAATCGCTGAGGTAGAGCCCCCCCACCGGACCGCCTCCAAGGTCTTCCTGCCCGTATGTCTCTTCGAACCCGAGGGCTTTGTTCATCCTCGAGGCGTTCCAGAATGTTTTCCGGACCGGAGAAGCCCAGACGGTACGGTACCCCCTCGAGGCGAGAACTCCTGGAAGGGTCCGGAACTCGTTTCGGAAGCTGACACCGTGAACGACGTGGTTAACGAGCGGATAGAGCGACGTCAGGGTCGAGAAGTCCGAATCTGAGGTGAAAAAGACCTGTGAGAAAAAGAAAGGCAGGGAGAGGGACTCCCTGGAAAGGCCGCTCATAAACGGCATTACTGGCCCATCCAAAACTCGGCTGGTCAGGGCGAACGACATCAGGGATTCGACTTGAACGATCAGGATGTTGGTTCCTGATGCCAATCTCGGGACTTTGAGGCTGGTTGGGGAAGTCGGAAGTTCGGGAGAGCTCTTCGATCGTTGCCTTTCGACAAGCTTTCCCCGGACGGATTCCCGTTCCTCCAACGAGGGAGCGATGAACCCGCCTCTCAGGAGAATCGCCTGCCCGCCCTCGAGGAGAAGATGGACAGGAGGAGACAACCTGAGAACGGGATCGGTATCCCAACCCGGCAACGAAGGAACTCCAAGAGGGTTCGAAAGGAAGGTCCAGATCAACAGGGAAATGGTCAGGAGCCCGGCGTGGAACCTTGTCGGAAGCATCCAGACCCTTTCCCCAAGCGATGAAAGGAAGAGGGCCAACCGCGGAAATGGCATCGATGCAACACAGACAAGATCGGGAAAGAGGAATCCCAGGTCCTGCCAGCTGACCAGGGTCTCGATACTGGAGCTGACATCCGAGATGTGGTCCGCGAAAAGCATGAGGTCGGCCGGCATCACCACCGAGAAAAACCGGAAGTAGACCGTGAGGGAAAAGCACATGAGCCCCGCCAGAAGGCACGAGACCGCCGAAACCCCTGTTTGGAACCTTGATGGGATCAGCCTTTTAACGAGAAGGAAATGGAAATGAACGAGGGCAAGGGAGATCATGAAATACCCGACAAGAAAGGAAACGGGTGGATCGGGCGCGGGATCCCGCAGGAACCAGAGCAGTTTGAAGAGCATTCCGGCATGAAGAGGGAAGGTCATCCTTGGGTCCGTTTCCGCCACCCGCGAAAGCACCCGGAACCGCCGAGGGTTCGGGGGCAGGTTGGTTCATTTTCCATCGGGCCGATCGCGGTGGAAGGGATCAGAACTCCTGGAACTCCTTTGCGGTGACCCGCGTGTCTTTCCAAGTAAGGATCAGGAAAGCGGCAAGATCGCTGTTGCCGTAATCTCCCCCAAGCCGTGGAAGGGTTTCGTCATAGATCTTCCTTCGCGTCGGGGGATTGTAGGTCGGCCCCGTGATCGGCTTGTTCGGGAAAATGGCGAGCCGGATCTCGGACCCGTAGAGCCGGTGGACCATCTCCGTCATCTTGGAATGCTTCAACCCGACCTGGGCCGAAAAACAGGTCTCCGACCGTCCGATTTCGTCGAATCGCTTCGAGTAGTCGGGTCCGGAATAGAAGACGTTGTTCCTTTTTCCCGCCGAGATGCACATCGCGTTCTGGGTCATTTCCGGGAAGAAGAGGAAATCATCGTGCTTGTCCTGCTTTGCCGCGCCGGAGGAATCGATCAACTCCCCCCTCAGCTTTTCGAGCAGCTTGTAAACCCCGAACTTCCCCTTTTCGGAGCTGCCCTCGTTCTCCATGCGCTTTCCGTGGTAAAGGGAGCTGTAACTCTTCCAGGTTTCCTTGCAGAGGCCATCGAAAGCCGTGTCATCGAAGAAGTTCGATCCCGAGTTGTTCCGGGCATCCTCGAACTTCTGCTTGATATCGTCCTCGGCGGAAGTGTCGAGGAGGGGAAACTCCTGAAAATATGAGGCAATCGAATTCCTTACATCGGTTCCGTTGGTGGCCGAGGCGACGATCCCGCCGTTTCCGCTGACCATCAGTATCGAGTTGCGGGCGTTTGTCTCGTCCTTGAGGAAGGAGGCAATCTTGTATTTCATGAAGGGGTACAGCTCATTCTCGAAACAGTCCACGGGGCTGCGATAATCGTATACCACCCGCTCCTTTCCGATGACCGAAACCGCCTTGTGGTATCGGAAGCCAGTCCCCGTCACATTGGCATCGTTCAGGAGTTTGTTCTTGATGTCAGGGATGTAATCCTCGCTTTTCATAGCGTTTTCCGCGTAGTTCTGGGGGAGTCCGTAGCGTTCGGGGTTCTGCCCCGCGCCCGTTGCGCCGGGGTTTCCGGCCTGGTTGAAATCCCCTGCCATGAAAACGTTCTTGTTCGAGACGATCTTCAGGTCCTTTGGGGGATTCCCCTTGATGACCAGGTTTCCTTCCGCGAATATGACGCCCTTGAAGCCAGCTGGAAGGGTGAAATTGCCCTGATGGATTTCGTTCCCGAAATCGATCTTCTTGACCTTGACGACGTTTCCCGAAGAGTCGGGCCAGCCGTCGGGAACCCTGTATTCCTCGTTGCATTCGGCTTCGGAGAAGTAGGTTCCTCCGTCCTGGGCGTCCTTCCGGTGATCGTCGAACGGGATCCGCTTGATGATGATGCTGACCTTGGCATCCTTGTCCAGAACGCGCCCTTCGAGTTTCTTCTGGAGATCCTCGGGGAACTTGGGCACCTGGCCCGCGATCTCCTTTGGCATCTCCCCGTGAACCTCGGCATCGGAAGAGGAATAAGTTCCCGAAAGAGGGAACTCGATCGTCCGGGGAAGATCTTCCGTGAGCTCGGGCTGGCCGGGCCGTGCACGAAAATTCGCCTTGATCGTGTTGTACAGGAAGATTCCGCCATCACCGCTGATGATGCTGTTCATGTTGAAAAGCTCCTGGTTGGAACCCTCCGCGCAGGTCTGGTGCTTGTCGCGCATGATCTTCCCGATCTCGATACCTTTGTGCCCGTAGAGGTGCCCGGTGGAGAATTTGTTGACGTTGGTTTCCCCCGGTTCACCGTATACGATCGAAAGATACTCCCCGTCGTAGAGAAGGAACTCGCGGCCCGGAAACCTGCGCTGGACGATCACGTCGACGCACTTGATGGTCTCCCCGACCTTGCCCATCGATTGGATATGGATGTAAGCCTTGCTCTTGTCGATGTTCGTCGAGCGTTTCGGGTCGTCTCCGTAAGTGATGGGCCCGCATCGGACACGGAATTCGCCGTCCGCAAGCGTCCCGCAGTAGGTTCCCCGGCCTGAACTCGTCACGTTGAAATTGAAACCGCTTTTCGCCTCCAGGGTTGGGGTGTTCGTCTCGGCCCCCTCCCATGTCAGGTCGGATTTCGACTTGTGGGTCTGGAAATCGAATGACTGGGAAAGCTCGGTCATGGCGAAGGCCACCCCGGCTTCCGCTATCCCGAGCGCCTTGACGTTCCGGCTTTCCTGGATGGTGGTCTGGATCCGATAGCTCGAAAAGTTCCGGAGGGTCGCGATCACGATCAGGAGAACGAATCCGACCCCCAGCGCGACGAGAATCGCGGAACCCCTTTTCGCGGTCATTGCGGCTCGGCCCCCCTCTCCTTGACGTTCATGGTTATGGAGGAAGTGTACTTCGAAGCTGAATCGCCCGGCTTGTCCTGGCGGGAGAGGACGACCTTCATGTACAGGTTTCCAGAACGTCTCGCATCAGGCTCTTCGAGACGGTAGAACAGCAGCTGGTCAATGTCGTTCATAACCGGGAAAATCGTTTTCTCGCTTTCCACGGCCTTGCGAAGGTCGTCGAACGGAAGCATCGACCTGAACAGAATATACGGACCCGTGGCCTGGTCAGGGTCTTCCTTTACCAGGTAGTACTTGATCTGTTTCGACGTGTAATTTACCTGGTCCGCCGTCAGGGTCTTGGGATCCTTTTTGAAATCGTAGGTGACCTTGCTGAACAGGAGGTAATCGTCGTCGGGTGGGATGTTGATCGAATCCTCCTCGCCGGGCTTGACCTTTGGAAGGTTGTCATCGATGATGTAGTTCGCTTCCCTGACCTCCTCGGTCAAACGGTCCACCAGCCTTTGGAGGTCATCGTTCACGATCTGGTTCTCCATTGCCTCGTTCACCCCGCGCCGGGCACCGGAGAAGGTTTTGAAAAGGCTGCCCATCACGACCACGAGAATGATCACGACGGACAAAACCTCCACCAGACTGAAACCGCGGAGCGCTCTCATCATTCCTCCTGGGCTATCCCCGTGGCCAGGTCGAGACGGTGCGATCGACCGTCCGGACTTTGATACTCGATTGCGAAAGAAAAGAGGACCAGAAACCAGGGGTCGTCAACCGCATTCTTGTTCTTGACGGGTTCGATATTGACGTTGGTGATCTTGTACAATATGCCGTTGATCTTCTGTTGGTTCATATTCGTGTCGTTCTTGAGGATCCATTCGAGAGTTTTCTTTTGTTTGTCAGGCTCGGATGAATACTGTTCCGAATCGAGGAGTTCGAACTTGAACGACCTGGCGGTCTCGAACATCTTCTGTGCAAGAAAAGCCGCCGACACGTGGTCACGCGTCGCCTTCACGGACCGGGTGTCGCTGAGAATCACGTTGAACGAGGGGATTATCACGAGGCCCAATATGAAAAGCCCGATGAGGATCTCGATCATGGACATCCCGGAAGCCCCCTGGCGCTTTCCTGTCATGGCGTCAGGTCCTGGTAGATGAGAAACGACTTCCGGTTCTTCCGGAACTCCTTCAGCTGCATCTCGAGGGATGACGAGGTCTCGTTCACGGGTGTCCTTTTCAAGATGGCATTCCGAGCGAAGGAGCCCCCCAACAGGGTATCCATTCCCTGGGAGACGGTCGGATTCGCGAGGGGGATTTTGTCGGGATACAGCTCGAAAAGCGCTTGCAGGATTGCGAAACCGGTGAGGAAGGGATCGAAAAGAATGGTGTTGTCGATGACTATCTCGATTCCGGGGGTGCGCTTCTGCTGGAAAAGGCCGTACATCGGCGTAATGTTCGTCGCCTTGAACTTGACTCCCGGAAGCTGCAAATAGCCAAGCTTCTGTGCCAGGATCTGGCCGTCAATCCAGGGGGCGAGGACGAAATGGAACGGGCGGGTGGTCCCAACCCCGGTCGAGAAGACCCCAAGTTCGCCCAGGAAGCCCGTTACTGCATAATAAGCCGGGGTGGAAGGTTCGGGCAGGTGGTCGGAGGGCATCGCCCAATGCAACCCCGACTCCGAATACTCCAAAAGCCGGGAATAGTTCTCCATGCCGATTACAGTCAGTTTCGCACCGATTCCGAAAACCTTGTTGAAGTAGAGGGAAAGCTCCCCGATCGTCATGCCATAAACCAAAGGGATCGGGAAAACCCCGAACCGGCTTCGGAAATTCACGTCGAGGACCGGTCCGGAAACGGTGATTCCGTTGATGGGGTTGGGCCGGTCGAGGACGATGATGGGGATTCCGGCTTCCCGCGCCAGCTCGAGGAATTGGGCGACAAGGGTGACATACTGGAAGAACCTGATCCCGAGATCCTGCACGTCCACCACGATCAGGTCGAGCCCCTTGACCGAGTCGGCCCTCGGCCGAACCAGCGGATCTTCGATCTTGATCACACGCGCCCCGGTGACCACGTCCACCTGGCCTTCGGCCTCCGGGGAGGCTGCGGTTTCCCGGAAAAACGTGTCCGCGGTGAAGATGACCTCCACGGTGGAGGCTTTGGCAAGGCGATCGACCGAGGGCCGGAGGTTCCCATCCAATGAGGCGGGGGAGCAAAGCAGCGCAACCTTTTTCCCACGGACCATCTCCGGATGCTCGGTCGCAAGAACCTCGATTCCGAGCTTCACCGTAGGTTGTGCTTCGGCGCTTGAAACAATCACCCCCAAAACCGATAAAACCGCCCACAAAAGGGGGAAACACCTCACCGACCTCATGTTCCTATTCTACCCCATCCTGGAAAAGAGGGCAAACCGGACCAGGCCACCCAAATCGCCAAGGATTTGCGGTTGCACCCGCGATTTTTGGAGAGAACGACGGACCCAGATCACTTCTTGGGTTAGCCGGAATCCCCGGAAATGCGAACACTGAATCCGTCCTCGGTCTTGACCGCATTCCCGGGTGGCTAAATCTTTCGTGGTGGATTATTCTTGGATCGGGTCCGGATCGGGAAGGCGATAAAAGGGAGAGGAAAAGCATGGTCGCCCGTGAGCGGGAGAAGCCCAACCCCACGCACCACCAGGATTTCTCAGGAGGGACGGAGCGGCGACGTCTGCGTTCGGTCTTCTGGGCACTGTTTTCGATAGCGGTATTTATCGGAATCCCCTTTTTCCTCGGCCTTCGTCTCATCGATGACAGAGCCCGTGCGGAGGTGGCCGAAAGCCGTAAGGAAAGGGCTTCCCAGATGCGCCAGATCCTCAGCCGAACGGCGGTCATGGGAAACCCCGAAACCAGGTTCCAAAGGCTCATGGAAAGGCTTTCGAACCTTCCGATCCAGCTTCGTTCGCTTGCTGGGAGGTTGGCCCGGGTTACCAGAGACGAAGGGGGGATTCTCGAGATACTCCTTTTCGATTCAGAGGGAAACCCCCTTCCATTCGAAGGGTCCCCTACCCTACCCCGAAAGGCTTCCAGGAGGTTCATGGAAGCGCTGAAGAATCCTGGAAAACCCGAGAATGACCGGATCTTCTCCGCCTTCTGCGGAAATCGGGATGCCCTTGGAGCAATGTCCCCGAATCCGGGTTGTTTCATGAGAATTGGCAATCTCTGGAACAGGGCTTGGGGAGGATGGTGGCCCCTTCGCACCAGAAAAGGAAGGATTCGGGGTTTTCTTGTAGCCTTTGTCAACCTCGAAGGAATGGACCGACCTGCGCTTTTCGACAGGGCGATCCAGGAGGTCCGCCGGGTCGCTCCGAGATCGCTCCTCGTCGGATGGTGGGATCCCGCCTTCCCGGATAGGTTGAGACCCGCATTTGGCGAGACTTTGGGCGGATCCCGCAGGAACGGCCAGCCCTCTCGCGGAACCGCTTCCCGTGAGACGGCCTCTCGCGGAACCGCTTTCGGCCGGCGGGTTTCTCCCGGTTCGGCCCCTCACGCATCCCTCCTTTCACGGCTTACAAAGATTTTGAGGGATGCAGGAAACCGGCCGAACGAGTTTTCCCTCGGAGGAAGGCTCGGAGTCATGCTCGATTGCCAGGGCGGGCAGCGCCTCTTCTGCCTGGAATCGGAGGTTTCCGACCCCGATCCAGGGACGTTCCTGAACCAGGCGCTACTCACCATATCCGCGATCGCGGGTGCGCTGCTGCTTGCCTGGGCAACGCTTTCGGCAGGGTGGTTCATCGGACTCCGGTCCAGGATCATACTGATCCTTCTTGGCGGAGGTTCATTGCTTGCGGGCTCCCTGATGACCGCCGCTCTGGTGGATCGCCGATTCCAGGAATCCCGGTTGAAAAGGGAGTTCCAGCAACGTCACATGGAACTCCTGGAAAGACTCGACAGGGCTTTCCTCCAGGAAGTTCTGCGGTGCATCAAGCCTTTCGAGGAGTTCGCCTCCCGACTCGAGGGAAAGACAATTCCCGAAATCCGGGCAGCCCTCCCCGATCTTGCACGTCTGGTGGATTCCAACCCCCGGGACCTCGCTTCGGTCAACTGTGTCGATGTCCGGAACCGGTCGCTTTTCCGCCGGATGTCTCCCAAAAGCGTTTTTGCCAAAGCAAATGAAGCGATGGGACGAATCCTGGAGAATTTTTCGAGCCAGGCGGTTTCGGGTTTCAAGCTCCAGGATGTCGCGTCGGGTGTTCCCCAAACGGCCCGTTTTGAAGAAACCTCCGACGGAGCGGCGGGGTCTTACTATTGGATCATCCGCCGCCGGGGAAAGATCCAGAAACAGACAATCATGGACATCCCGCTTTTCACATTCACAGAATTGATCCGGGGACCTGATGGAGCCCCATCATGCATTATCTTCCTGACACTCGACCGGCGTTACCTGCAGCGTCGGTTCCTTTCGCAATGGTTTTTGGAACAAGCTCTGGCGCAGGAAACAGAGGAACCCCGTCCAGCCGCCATACCTATGACCCGCCGTGCCCCCCTTCGGGCATTCCCCCGAATTCGGACGATGGACAACCTGATTCTCCGGCGCGTTGCCGATCAGGTGATGTTCTCCCAGGTTCCGCAGTACCTTGTCGGGGCTATCTCGAACCGTGAGTATCTTCTGACGGCAATCAAAGGCACGAATCTCGAGGATTACGTCCTTCTGCTTGCGCAACCCCATGAAGTTGTACTCAGGGGAATTCGGGGCCTTGACCGACGCTTGTGGGCACTGACGGTTTCCCTGCTCGTTCTGGGAGTCCTGGCCGCCCATCTCTTTTCTTCGAAGCTTCTTGGGCCACTTTCGCGTCTTGGGGAGGGACTTTTCGCCTTGAAGAACAGGGATTTCGAAAAGACTGTCCGGATCGGTGGAATTTCTGAACTGGACCGGATCGGGAACCGGCTTTCGGAAATCCTTGGCGACCTCAGGGATTTGAAGATAGCCCGATCCGTTCAGGAAAATCTCTGGCCGGAAAAACCGGCAAGCGGAGAAGGATGGTCGGTGCACGGAATATGTCGGACGGCGACGAACCTGGGCGGGGATTTCTTCGATTGGTTCACCACTCCCGAGGGACGACTGGTTTTCGCCGTCGGCGACGTTGCGGGGCACGGAATTCCCGCATCGCTCGTGACCGCCGCCGCCAAGATGGGCCTGATCCTCGGGGCACGGTCTCTCCGCAACCCCGGCGAAATCCTCGAAGCTATGAATGCCGAGTTCCGTGAACAGGGCGGGCGCTTCAGGCCGATGTCCCTCTGGCTGGGCATCCTCGATCCAGGAGAGATGAAGCTGTCCTTTTCCGTTGCCGGCCATCCGTTCGGAATACTTTCCACTCCGACCCAAAGCGGGGTCTTCCTGGGCCATCCGGGTTATCCGCTTGGAATCAAGGCCCAGGGCCGTTTCAAGGAGGGAAGGATCGACCTTTGTCCTGGCAGTCGACTGGTCCTCTATACGGACGGGATAATAGAAAGCCTTGATTCGCGAGGCGAGCCGTTCGGCTATGACCGTTTTGCGAAGATGGTTTCGGGCCCAGCCCAGGTCGGCCCGGACATCCTGATCGAGTCGGTTTTCCAGAAAACGCGAGATTGGTCAGGGAAGACGGTTCCAGAGGATGACCAGACTCTCCTGGTTCTTTCGATCGATCCGGCACTTCCTAAGGAACCGACCGTATGAAACGGCGAGGAAAACTGGGGCCCGGTTTGCTGGGGATCTTTTTCATTTTCCATTGCACTCTTCTCTGCTTTGCAGGATTTCCCGTTGAGGAAATCCCGACCAGGGAAACCGGTTCTCCGCAAGGAACCCTGGTCCCCGAAGAAGTCGATCTGGCAAGGTCCCTGCTCCGAAGGGTAAGCGATTCAGCGCGCCCGGAAGATCTTTTCGGCGAGATGCTGAAGCGGGTCTGGGAAATCGCCAAAATGCACCCCGTCGGGCAACCGGCTTTCCGCGACGGACTCCGCGAGCTGACCGCCCCCTTTCCAGGAAATCTTGTCCAGGTATGGTTTTTCAATGCCGATGGGAAGCTTCTCTCCACGGATCCCGAAAAGGATAAGGACATGGGTGCCCGCCTCGAAACCGTTTTTTCCTGGATCCGCAAACCCTGGAAGGCCGCTTTCAGGGTTCCCCACGATGTGAACGCCCTCGCCCAACCGATTTTCCAGGGATTCGACTGGAAAGAACTCATTTCCCGGCCCGGGAAGATTCACAGCCTCTTCCAAAGGGACAAACGGGTCCTGGCAGGATGGAAGTTCGCCCCGAACCTTCTTCCAGGCATGGCCTCAGGGGTCCTCCTCAAGATCAACCAAAGCCTTTTCGAAGAAGCCTTCCTGGCCCGGAACGCGCTCCAACTCATGCTCCCTCCTGGACTGGAAGCGGGTTTCATCGACACGGTCTACCCTGGAAGGGGAATGATTCCGCCAGGAATCGATCCGGAAGCTTTGAGGGAAATGGCGCACCGGCTCGAACACTCCGAGAGGGATGTCTTTCCGTTTGGACCGGGCTGGATCGTTTTCGTTCCATGCCTGGAACAGATAACCCTTTTCGGATACGTTCCAGCCCCATCCAAAACTTCTTTCCCGATCACGATCGGCTTCGTGGTGTTCTCCATCGGATTGATGACTTTTCTTCTCTGGCAAAAAGGCCACCAGGCAGGTTCTGTTTCGGTCAGGGTTCTTCTGACAGGCTTCATCGGCCTGCCCGGTATCCTGATACTGGCCCTTGCCTTGGTTTACGGCCGCCAATTCCTCGAGAGTCGCTCCCGGGCGATAGTCGAGGAGTCGCTCTGGAAGCTCGAAGAACGTCTCACCTCCATCGACCAGCGGTTCCCGATGATCATCCGGGAAAAGGAGGCGAAGTACGGGGACTGGTGCAGACGAATGGACGAAGCCCTTTCCGAAGCCCAGGCCGTCCCCATGGTCAAGGTTTTCCGTGATGGACCGGGTGAGGGCGTGAACATTGCCCCGGAATCCGTTCTCGGACGTCTCGTCAAGGAGACCGAGAAGTGGGAACTCGACGAGGAGTTGGACACGCTGATGCTCATCGCGTCGAGCGGGATCCTGTGCCGTGATCATTCGGACGTCTTCATTAACATCAGAAAGTTGGCGGTGATTCCACCACCCCAACGCTGGAACCTCCTCCACAGCGTGTTCGACCGGCAAGGGATGATAGACCATCGGGGCAACAGGAAGCTCTTCTTCGGCCGGGGAAAGGGAATCAAGCCCGAAGGTCTGGTCTCATTCCGCTTCTTCAAAAACGCCTTTCTGGACTTCACGATCAACTGGGCACGAAGTACCATGGTTCTTTTCAATGCACTCAAGGCACCTTCCACCGATCGGAACCAGCGTGCCGACATCGTCCTGGGCGGCCTCCTCGAGTCCGAGGGGTGGACCCTCGTCCACCAGAGCCTTCAGATGATCGGCCAGTTCGTTTTCACGGGAAACCTGGACATGACACTGTATATGTTTCCGCAGATTCTCAAAGGGCGAGATGGAAAGGCCCAGTTCGCCCTGACCTTCCTTCACCAGGGGTCTACGCTGGCCCTGCAATTTCTCAGGAGGGTCCTTCCCCCGGAAAAAGCCGCCCGCCCAAAAGTCCTTGGGATCACCTTTTCCCGCAACTCCCTGAACCATCCCGAACCCTTCGCCCACCGGGTCTTCGAGCCATTCCTCAAGAAACTCATTCCACCAAGGGTCCTTCACTCGGAGAAGACCCGAATCGGGGGAAGGGAGACCCTCCTGGCGGCCCTGGCCTGTCGACAGATCCCGAACTATTACCTGGTCGCGACCCTTCCATTTTCCTCTGTCAGCCCCAGGATCGAAGCGATGAGACGCCGCTTCACCCTCCTCGCGACAGCCTTCGGGCTTGCCCTGGCCGCACTTTTCCTGAGACTCTGGCGAAGCATTCTCACTCCTATCCGGGACTTGATGGGCGCGGTTTCAGCGATGGAGGAAAGGCGACTCGACCACAGGGTCCATATCCGGACTCGCGACGAGTTCCAGGAAATCGGGGAGGAGTTCAACCGCACCCTTGCAGGTATGGAGGAACTCGAGGTTGCGCGGCTCGTGCAATCGAGACTCCTCCCCCAGGGCCCCCATTCATCGCCACCATGGACTTTCCGAGGCTATACGCGGATGACGCGCGAGGTCGGGGGCGATTACTTCGACGTCAAAAAGCTCCCCGGAGGAGAGCTTGCCTTCATCATCGCCGATGTCTCCGGCCATGGGGTTTCCGCCGCGCTCGTGGTGGCCATGGCGAAAGCCGTTTTCGGAAACCTTACCGGAAAGGCCGGAATCTCTCCCAGCGCAATCCTGGCGGTCATCAACGAACTTTTTTTCTCTTCCGTGAAGCGTACCAAAATGATGACCTGCCTCGTCGGTGTCGCCAACCCGAACGGTTCACTCCTTTTTTCCAACGCGGGTCATTGCTTCCCGTACATCCTCGAGCGAGGAAAGCCTGCCAACATGCTTGAAAACGGAATCAACGTTCCACTCGGGATTCTCAGGAAAGCGCGTTACCGGGATTTTCCCCTTCACATGGAACCGGCTTCCCACCTGCTCCTCTATACCGATGGAATCCCCGAAGCGGTTGATGGGGGAGGAAAACCGCTCGGATTTCCTCGCCTGACGGAAATCGCTTCGGGGCTCTGGAAACCACAGCCGGAAGCCGTGATCGATGGGATGATCAGGGGGCTCATCCTCCATACCGGCGAGACCCCATGGAAAGATGACGTAACCGCGGCAGTCCTTTCACTCTCCCCAGGCCAGTCGCCAGATCCCGAGGCAGATTCTCCGTTGGGAAGACAGAAATGGAAACAACCGTGAAAGAGGAAACCGCTCTGACATGGGCAAAGGGTATGCCAGATTCCCCCGCGTCGGCCCGGAAACCCCTTCAGTGAGAGCGGGAACGGATTTCTGCCAATGCTTTTTCCGCCATAGTTCGCACCCGTTCTGAGTCGCTCTTCTCCAACTCGCCAAGAAAGGGAACACCCTCTTCCCCGAATTCCACGAAAGCCCGCATCGCAGCGTTCGACACATTTTCGCTGGAATGTCCGAGGTGCTTTCCCAGGACCGGGAAGACAAGTTCGGGGTTGGAGCGGATCGCACCAAGGGATTTCAAACCACTGAACATCGAAAGAACCGAATCCTTGTCCATGGCGGAAATGATCTGGGGAATGGCGGGAGCTGCATCCCGGCCCAGTTTTCCAAGGCTTTCGAGGGCGGTGACATGGAGAATGTCGTCTTCCGAGGAAAGGGAGCGGATCAGATGCCCGATCGCATCGGGAGAGGAATAATGCATATGCCCGATCCGGTAGGCGGCGAATCTCTTTTGCCGCACGTCATCCCCTTTCATGGTTTGGAGAAGTTTCTGTTCCTCGAGGTTCACGGGGATTTTGGCTGCCGCTGCCTGGGGCCTGGCGTTTCCAATGACTTCTGAGGGGCTCTTGGCCCCTCCGGGGCCGCTCCTGGTTTCCTGCCTGGCAACCGTGCTTGCGGTGGAAGCGGCGTCAACGGAGGCGGAAGGCACCACATGGGACATCCTGTCCTGCATCTTGTCGGGGATGGAAAGGGTGGCCTGCACATCCTCCCTTGGCTTGCTGATCAACGCGATCGCATCGGCGAAGGATTGCTTCCCCGCCGGATCCTGGCGCGGGAGGGCTTCCTGGAGGGGATTCAGGGCAGCTGGGTCCTTTCGGTTTCCGAGGACCCGCGCGATGGAAATCCGGACACTCCCCTCCGAATCGTTCAGATACCTCAGGAGGGCTTGCGTCGCTTGGATCCCCTTCAGACCAGCCAGAAGCCCCTCGATTTTCCTCCGTCTCTCGGAATCGACCGGGGAACTTCGGAGAAGAGCCATCGCCGGCTCGATAACCGGCACCCCCTTTTCCGCCAGGGTTGCCCGGATTTCGGACTGTTCCTTGAAGCCACCTTCAAGGAACTTTTTCAGCAGGCCCTCGACGGTTCCACCGGCGGGAGCCTGGGAGGACACTCCCATGGCTGCCCTCAGCTGGGACTTCATATCCTGATACTGCCGGTTTCCTGGATCACGGGAAATGAGCTGATCGACGTGCTTCATCGCCTCCGGATGCCTCTTCATCGCCACCAGGCTGTAAAACAGATAATACCGCGCCTGCTGGTTCTGAGGGTTCATCTGGCAGAGCTGCTCGAGGTAGAAAACCGCCCCCCCGTAGTCTTGGGCGGAGTAGAGCTTCATTCCCTCCGAGAAAAGTTGGCCGGAAAGGTCTTGTGCGGCCACCGGGGCCGAGAGGACCCCGGCGGCAGCAAGGATTCCGAGCAGAAAGATCGTCCTCTTCATCGCTCAAGCCCTCCGTTTCAGTTCGAGCGAATGTGCCTTTCCTCGAGGGTTCGGATGGTGTTTTCGACCACCCCGTCTGGGATGAGGTGGAAATCGATCTGGAGATCGGAACTGTTCCCCGAGAAATCCGTGGCGGTGACCTTCACGATGCAGTTCTTTCCGGCAATGCCATTTCCCCGGTCATCGCAGTTGGGCTCCCGGAACTGCCAGACGAGGGGATTCGTCATGGCTTCGGAATAATCGTAGGCGTGAACCCCGTCGAAAAGCTTCACTGCGGCGTCGATATCACCAGGCTTCCCCGAAAAATCGTCGATCGTGCATTTCACGGTCTTGATTCCCTGGTGAGGTCGGTTGAAGGTGTTGATGTTGTCCCAGGCCCGGATGTAGAAAAGGAACCTGGAGTTGCTCTGCGCGACGAATGAGGGTTTGGGCGAAACCCCCATGAGATCCGCGCCGCCGGCGGGATCGTTGAAGAACATCTTGAACAGATCGGTCCAGCGCTCCGGAGCGTAATCGACGAACCGGTAATCCCGCGCGGGACTCCTGTCACCAAGAAGATGGCATCGGTTGTTGCGGGTATCGAAAATGATGACCTGGATCTCGGGCTTCGAGGACAAGCCTCCAGTGCCTGGTGTGGGAATCCCCGGGGTTCCGGGAGTCCCGGTTCCATCACGGACGGAGAATGACTGGTACTTCTGCCAGGGATAGAGATTCGCCTTGGGGGCTTGACCGGTGGCCGCCAGGATGGCGTCCTCGATGTTGGGGTTCTGATTGTAGGTTGTGGTGACCATCGTACCCTGGGGTTCGGCCACATACTCCTCGGTTCCTCGAGCGGTCGGGGTGTCAACGTTGGTATCGGCGTAATGGGAAAGGACATCGTAGTAGGTGGACTTGTGCCCGACCGAGTCCGAAACGATCGCAAACACTTTCAGCATTTTCTTCAGATCGGAAGGCTGGGCGATTCCCGCCGCAGGGTATTCAACCCCATGGGCCCTGTAGATCTGGCGGCTCAGATCGGCATCGGACTCCTGGTTGGAAAGGTGTTTCGGAGCTGGAACGTCCATCCTCATCCTTCCCTTGACCGTCCAGGTCATTCCTCCGAGATAGCCGGGACGGTCGTCCACGTCGAAGGTGGCCGTCTCAGCCGAAGCCGAAAGAATCTGGGCTTTCTTCCAGACCCATTTCGGAGTGTAGTAGCTTCCGATGAACTCCGAGGTCGTGCGCCCGTCCGGCTCCGCGAAGGCGAGCATTCCGAGAGGTTCGTTCTGGGCAAGGGCTTTAAGCGGAATGCGCGGCGTCTTGAGGTCCTCGTTGCTCTCGGGATAGGAATAGAAGATCGCCAGGTCGTCGGTGACCTTCTTGGGATCCTGGACGTAGACCGGGGTTCCTCCTACGTTTCCTAGCGAGCATGCAACGTTTCCGAAGGGGTGGGTATCCACGAAAGTGAACGTGAAGTCGGTATCCGGCATCGGATCACCGCAGACGAAGGGTGATCCACCCATCTGAAACTTCGCGGTAATGGGCGGCCGGGCGTCCAAAACCGTGTAATCGATACTTCCTGGACCGCCACCGGGCTTGTAACAGGTTATTGAAAGACCCACGCTGCACCTGCGTGTGGTCACTTCGGGTGCGGTGTTCCGGACGATTCCGGGGGGTGTGAACCATTCCTCACCGCTTGTCGTGGTCGAAGCGACCCAGGTCTGGACTTTCTCCTCCCATGCCCAATAGGCATTGTGGACATAGAACCCCACCCCGGGACAGTCGACCTTGGTCTTGACCTTGGTCGACCCAGCGGTCGGCGTGGGAAACTCGGCATTGTAGTGCGGACCGTCGATGGATGGATACTCCGGGATTCCGTTGATCACCACCTTGGGGGTCGTGGAATGCAGGTAAGCACGGTATTCCCTCGGATCCACGTCGTCGATTCCGATGGCAAGGTCTCCCATGTACAAACCGATCGACCCCGGAACGATGGAAGCCGTATGCTTGTATTTTTTCCCGGACGTCACGATGACGGTCTTGTCGGGAGCCGGTGAAACCGGGTTGGGAAGAATGCTGTCAAGCGGAGGTTCCACGTCCATCTGGGTCTTGGGAAAACCCTTGTATGGGAAAAGGATGGCTTCCCCGTCCCGGCCCGCGGTGTGATCGTCCGGGAGGATGACAAGGGCGACGGTTTTGTCCGACTGCCTTTCCGCAGACCTGACGAAGGTCTGGTTCAGGAAGAGGTGTGGTTTGTCCTCGCATTTCAGGAAGGAGTTGGAGGGGAACCCTCCGACCGCCCGGGCGACGGCCTCCTGTTGGTCATTCCGGTTGCCGGAGACATTGAAGTAGTTGGCCATGTCTTCGACCGGGAAAAATCCGTATCCGGAGGGAGCCCCGAACTTCGGAAGGGTTTGCACCCCGGCATTTACGACACCCTGATATTTGCTCGAACTGTGCTCCCCTCCTTCCCCGTGGTCGTAGGGGTCCCAGAGGCAGTCGATCTTCAAGGTACCGCCTTCAGGGAGCAGGAACACCGGGAACGGGTCGGAGGTCCGCGTTTCATTGATGCAGGTGACCCCGAGGGCCTGGTATTGCTCGTTCCTCTCCGGGACCGCGCCCGCGGTTGGCTCGGCTGGAAGGTCACACGCGCTCGCCACGAGGACGGAAAGGGCGATCGCAGCCGCAAGAAAACATAGCACAAAAACCGGAGACTTCCTGGTCATGGAGTCCTCCTAGGAGAAAAATTTCAATTCGATCTGGTAAGATGGAAGGTCTTGGTCATCGTTTCGGTCCGGTATCCGCGCTTCCCTGCAGGGTCGAATGCGGTCCCGTTCCCCACCACCCTTACCACCTGAACCCGGGCCGCAGGCTTTGTGGGGTCCACATCCGAGTATGCCGCAAGAACGCTCAGGGAAGCAACCTCGTAGCTCCACTGCCTTTGGAGCGAGTCGAACTCGGGTTCGTTGAATGAAGCGAAGGGAAGAAATGTGCTGGAACAATCGCTCCGCAACATATCGAGTGCTGCAACCGAACGGTTCTTTCCCTCGACAACTGCGTCTTGGGCCCGGATGGCCTGGAACGGGCACAACCCTTTTTCCGCAGCACCCGAGTCGAGGGTTTCCTGACGGAAAAACTGGATCTTCAGGAGGGCGTGTTGGATTCCTGCCTGGGCGAGGAACTCGGACTGGATGGCGTGGAAGAGGAGCATGTTCTGCTGCTTCACTTCCTTGCGGAAGAAAAACATGTAGCTGGCGAAGGTGAAGGTGCAAAAGACGAAAAGGACGACCAGCGGGAGAGCCATTCCTCTCCGGAAGAGACTTCTACCACCTCGGGCATCGGTCTTTTCGCAACGGGAAATCATGGCAGGATTGCCCTCCTGGAAAGGATGAACCGGGTATTGGTCTGGGAGAAATCGTTTTCGTTGGGCATCTTCCACCGGACCCGAAGGAGAAGGTCGTAGAACCCCACCCTGATTGCCCTGTCGGGGGAGATATCCCCCAGACGTTCGATCTTCATCACCACATCTGATCCCGAAGCCAGTATCCGCTGCTCGATCCCGTCCTTGCAGGGGCTGTATCCGGCGCCTCCGTTGAGGAAATCGTGCCATTCGAACCGGGGATAGACCATCCTCAGATCGATTCCGGGATGCTTTCGGATCTTCATCCCAAGCTCGAACTGGTTCCCCTCGATATCCACAGTCGGTCGGCGGAAGTTCCAGTTCTGGAAACTCACCGCGGAAGATTCGAGATATGATGAGCTGGCGATCAGCATCCACCAGTTCATCTCCTCCTTGGCGAGGTTCGCCGCAACGCCCTCGCTCTTCTGCTGCCGGGAGGCGGTGGAGAAGGAAACCAACATGTGGAAGACCGGCATCAGAAACAATGCCATGATGGCGACCGCCGCCAGGATCTCGATGAGAGACACCCCCTTCATGACGCTTCCGCGGGATTTCATCACAGGGGCTTTACCCCCACGTCAACGTTTGCCGCGGTCTTTTCGATGATCCGCGAAGAAGGGTTTTTCGGATCCGCCAACTCCAACTGGATCTGAACCAACGAACCGCTTGCCACGCCCGAAGCCGAGGTGGAAAACCACATCGAAACGACGTCGCGGAAAAGAACCTTTTCGGGGATGGATGTTTCTCCTCCGGGGGGGAGGGATGCAGGCTCCTCTCTGATGCGGGAGTAGACGACCGTTCCGCTTTCAAGAGTCAGTCTCGACCTGAATACGAACCCCGCTCCGTTCGCGGTGAAGGGTGCGCAGATTGCCCACCGCCCCAGCGCCGAGGTCCCTGGTCCGGCAGAGACGCTCCCCGAAGCGATGTGGAAGAAATAACCGTTCTCATCCGTTTTTACCCGGTTCACCGTGCACTCGGACCGGTAGGAGGCCCTCTGCATCTCTTCGCGCAGGAAGGCCAGACCGCTTCGGGCGGCCTGTTGAGCGGACAAACCCCAACTGGTCTGTCGGACCGAAGAGGTTACCCCGCGGTAGATCATGAAGACACCCGTGGTGAAAAGCACCAGGACTCCTGCTGCGATCAGAACTTCGACGAGGGTGTGGCCCTCAGGCTTCGAATCAGGGCGAACGGGGTTCACTTGATCCTCGGGTGGGAGATGACAAAGCTCTTCAGGCTTTCGTAGTCCGGGAAATTCCTGATCCCGACCTTCTTCCAACTGAAGAAATCCCGGGGATGGTGAAAAACCACTCCGGGGTGCTTCTTGGCGAGGTTTTCGGCGAAAAGGCGATCGGTGTTGGAAAAATCTTCCCCCGGAGTCCCGTCGGGTTCCAGGTCAACACCTTTCTTCCAACCCGAGTCTCCGACCACGAATGACCCGGCCCAGTCGACGCCCACTCCGAATTTCGCCTCAACCAGCGCAGCAAGCCGTTCTGCCATTCCAAGTCCGGGCTTCCGGTTTTCATCTTCGTTCTCGGCGAAATCGAAATAGTGGAAACGGATTCCCCTTTGCCCAAGCTCGGAGATGGTGAATGCCAGGGCAGCTTCAGCATCCTTGGCGGTGACGTACCCTTTCTGGACGCCGGCCTGATTGGAAACGATCGCGAGAAGGAACCCCTGGCTTTCGAGTTCCCTCAACTTTTCCCGGAGCATGGGAAGAACCGCGACGTCTTTCGGTCCATTGGCGGAAACACTTCCGCTCGGTGCAACGCGCAGCGTGCTGTCCGCATCGAAGAAGGCAATCCGGACCTTCTTCCCGTCCGATGGGCGGAAGGATGGGGAAATCTCCCGTCTGGAAGTTGGAAACCGCGAGGCGGACGCGGCAATGGCGAAATGAAGGGGAAGGAAAAAGGCGAGAATCAATCCAAGGCTGAATTTCATGTCTTTCAATGTTCACTCCCGATCGTGTTTTTTCCGACCAATTCATTCTACATCCTCCTTGTCGTTATTTCCATACCATTGACTCGAACCAGGTTTCGTGGTACAATTCCCCTTTTGGCAGTGGAAGGGAGTTTCTTCCCCGGAGGGGATCAAATCCGACATTCGAGGTTTTTCTGGATGAAATCGGAAGTTTTGGCCTGGGAAGGGGCCACACGAGCCCCACGAGGGGGCGAATGTGGCCGAAAAGCCAGGATGGCGAGTTTCTTGAGGACACGAGCCCCACGAGGGGGCGAATGTGGCCGAAAAGCCAGGATGGCGAGTTTCTTGAGGACACCTTCTGAAAGGTGGTTCATCTTATTTTTCTCTTTGCTCTCCCTTTTAACATTCTCTCCTGACCTGGCAATGGGCGAGGTTCCCCAGGGAGAGAAACTACTCGATCTCAGCATCGAGGAGCTGATGGAGGTAAAGGTCCAGTCGGCTTCCAGGTTTGTCCAGAAAGCCTCCAGGGCGCCGTCGGCAGTGACCGTGATCACGGCAGAGGAGATTTCCCGGTACGGCTGGCGTACCCTCGGTGATGCCCTCGATACCGTCGGTGGATTGTATTCCACCAACGACAGGAATTATCAGTATCTCGGGGTACGAGGGTTCAACCGGCCGGGGGATTACGACACCCGCGTCCTACTTTTGATTGATGGGCACAGGGTCAACGACAACCTCTTCTTTACCGCCCAGGTAGGCTGGGATTTCCTTCTCGATCTCGAACTTGTCGACCGGATCGAAATCGTTCGCGGCCCGGGATCCTCGCTTTACGGAACGAACGCTTTCTTCGGAGTGGTGAATGTCATCCCCAAAAAGGGAAAAGAGCTGAAGGGACTCCAGATCTCGAACCAGGCGGGCAACCAGAAATGGCTGAAGAACCGGCTTTCATACGGAGAATCGGCGGAAGGGAAATCCGACCTCCTGATCGCGGGGACCACGTTTTCCACCGAGGGGGAAAAATCTCTGTTCTTCCCCGAATGGGCCCAATCGGGAGCGAATGACGGGATCTCCCGGAAATGCGATTTCGAAAGCGCTCAACGTGGCTTTTTCAGCTGGTCCAGGGGTGATTTCTCCTTCATGGGAGGCCGGAACGGGCGCCAGAAGAATATCCCGACCGGGGCTTACGGCACCTTCCTGAACCGCCCCGAGACATGGACCTACGACGAAATCGGCTTCCTGGAAGCGCGCTATCGTGACTCGATGGGTCCGAATTCCGGGTTCCAGGCACGGTTATACTACGATCTGGTGGTTTCCAAAGGAACCTATTCCGCGGATTATGGAATCGCAAGGGATTATCAGCGGGGACGCCGTTGGGGCTCGGAACTGCTCTTCAACCATGACCTGGGGACCAAGAGCCGGATAGTCTGGGGTGCTGAGTTCCGGAAAAACACCCAACAGGACCAGACCAACACGCTCGATTCCATCACGATGCTCGATGACAAAAGAACGTCAAAATCCCACTCCTTCTTCTTCCAGGACGAGTATTCCCTCCGCCCAGACCTGATACTGAACGCGGGTTTCCGGCTCGACTCCATAAGCCACTTCAGGAACCGCACCAATCCCCGCTTCGCCCTGATCTATTCCCACCCCCGCCGGCCGGTTTTCAAACTCCTCTACGGTGAAGCCTTCCGGGTACCCAATGTTTACGAGATGTACTACGACGATGGGCACCAGACCATGAAGAAGAACCTCGATCTCGAACCCGAAACGATCAAATCATGGGAACTGGCTGTCGAGCACCCGTTGAACCCCCGGTTCACCGGATCGCTTTCGGTTTACAAAAACGCCATCCGGTCATTGATTTCCCAGGAAACCGACCCAAATGACGGCTTGCTTGTCTTTCGGAACAAGAATCGTGTTTCCGCCGAGGGCGTCGAGTTCGAGATACGAAAAATGCTGGAACAGGGAACGACCGGAAAGATTTCATTCGCCATTCAGAGAGCCAAGGACATCGATACCGGTGAGGAGTTGACCAACTCGCCGAAGTTCCTGGGCAAGGCGAATATCAGCTTCCCACTTTTCCGGGGAAAAACCATCCTTGGCTTCGAGGAAAGATATTGTTCTTCAAGGAATACCCGAAATGGGAACCGGACGCGTGCCTACTACCTCACCAACCTGACCCTGTCCCGAAAAAGCGTCTGGAAGAACGCGGACCTGACCCTTTCCGTCCAGAACCTCTTCGACGGGGAGTATCATGACCCCGCTCCAGAGGAAATGGCCCCCTGCTTCCAGGTTCCCCAGATCGGCCGGACCTTCCAGATCACCCTGGATACCCGGTATTGATGGAGTTCACGCGGATATGATGGTATCCTCCCGAAGGAAAACGATCACGATTCTGCTGATCGCCCTCTTCTCATCATTTTTCCCTGGAAGGGTGGGCTCCCAGACCGATGAAGCGCAGGTCAAGACCGCTTTCATCTTCAACTTCCTGAAATTCATCGAATGGCAGGCCCCGACTGATGGAGGGAACTCCCTCACGATTTGCTTCGTCGGAAACGGGAGTTTCGACCAGTTCATCGCCATGATCGACAGCAAGGTGATCAACAGCAAGGAGCTCATTGCCACGATGGTTCCATCACTTGCACAGGTTCCGCCCGAATGCCGGGTCGTATTCGCCATCGAGGATGGGGAACAGCGGCTCAAGGAGCTCAAGGCCTTTTTCAAGGGGAAGGCTATCCTGACTATTGCCAATGAAGCCTGGGAGCCGGGATCCTTCATCATCCATTTCTTCCTCGAAGCCGACAAGGTGAGGTTCGGGATCAACCCCAGACTTGCGCGGGAAGCGGGAATCAGGATCGATTCGAGGTTGCTGAAGCTGGCAAAGATCGTGGATGAGTGACCCCCGGCCCTACGTTTCTCTGGGTGAAAAGCTTCAGGGTTTGTTCCTGCGGTCGGTCGGGGTGTTTTTCCTTTTCGTCGCGATCGGTTTCGTCCTCGACAAGGTGCTGATCTACAAAACGATCGCTGAAACCACGCTGGACACCCAGGCAAAAGTCATCGGCGAAAACTGCTCCGCCGCTATCATCTTCCGTGATGAAAAAAACTCCGCCGAGATCCTCGGATCGCTGCGAAGCATTCCCGAAATCATTCAGGGAACGATTTCCCTGAAGAATGGTGAGATGCTTGCCCAATACCTCAAAGAAGGGGGAACCCCGGCTTCATTCCCCGAAACCGTGTTTCCGGCCGGCCCGACCTGGACTTTCTCCCACCTTTCCCTCGTAAAGCCCATCACCCAGTCCGGCGAAGTCATCGGAACCGTCTTCCTCAGGTACGACTTTTCGAACTTCTTCCGTCTTATCCTTTTCGAAATGACAGTCACCTGTTTGTTCCTCTTCGTGGCCATCCTGATCGCCTACATGGTCTTCTCGAAGGTCCAGAAATCCATCTCCGAACCGATAATGCTGCTGGTCGATACCATGGAAAGGGTTACCAACTCCCAGGACTATTCGCAACGGGTCGCACTGGATGGGGAAGGCGAAGTCGCGATTCTGGCCAAAGGATTCAACGGGATGCTCGCCCAGATCCAGACCTGGAATCGACAACTTGCCGACCACCAGGAGGCCTTGGAGAGGAAGGTCGTCGAGAGAACGCTCCAACTGCGAAGCCTCAACACCCGCCTCGAGCAGGAGCTGGTCCAGGGGTTGCAAATCCAGGCGGAGCTGCGGAAAAAGACGGAACAGTTGGAAATCACCTCTGAGGAACGGAAAAGAGCTCTGGAGGCGGAGAAACGTTTCCTTGCTTCGGTCAGCCACGAGATCAGGAATCCGCTCAACGTCATCCTGGGAGCCACGGAAATCCTCATGAAGGCTCCCCTGGATGGGTTCCATTCCAAGCTTCTCAGCAGCGTTCACAGCAGCTCGATCTTTCTCCTTGCACTGATCACCGATATTCTGGACGTCTCCAAGATCGATGCAGGCCAGATGGAGCTCCAAATTGAAGCCTTTTCTCTGAGGGAAGTCCTGATGGACTGCCTCGATCTCGTTTCCGGCCGCGTGCAGAAAGGTGTCGCCCTCCAGCACGATCTCGACCTCGAACCGGGCTTCGTGCAAGGAGATCCCACAAGGATCAAGCAGATTTTCCTGAACCTTTTGATGAACTCCGCCAAGTTCACGAAGTCCGGGTCGATCAAGCTACGTCTTGCGGAAACCACCAGCCCGGGGGAAGGGAAAGTATCCTTCAAATTCTGCATCGAGGATACCGGAATAGGCATCACCAAGGAAAAACTCCAGGTTCTTGGGCAACCCTTTCGCCAGGCGCACTCTTCCCATTTCGGTGGATCCGGGCTGGGAGTTTTCCTCACGACCAATATCGCAAAGATGATGGATGGGGGGCTCGAAATTCAGAGCCAGGAAGGAGTGGGAACAAAGGTTTTCGTCTGGTTCACTCTCGAAAGGTCGAATGAGACGATTTCCGGGAAGCTCCCCTCTTTGCCGGCATCTTCCCCGAAGGATTTCTCGAAGCTGCGGATACTCCTGGTCGAGGACGAGGAAATGAACATCATCGTTGGCAGGGGAATACTCTCGACCTTCTTCGGGATATCCGAAGTCCAGAGCGCGGTCAACGGGGCTGAAGCCATGGATAAAGCAAAGCAGGGTTCCCGGGATATCATTTTCATGGATATCCAGATGCCGGTCATGGATGGAATAACCGCCACCAGGGAAATCCGGAAAGCAGGCGTGACAACCCCCATCATCGCCCTCTCGGCGCATGCATTCCTTTCCGAGATCGAGAAGGCGAAAGAAGCGGGAATGAACGATTACATCTCCAAGCCTCTCAAGGCGGAGCGATTGCTCGAGGTCTTCAGGAAATTCTGTGACGCGGGGAAAACCCCTTCCTGAAGGGCCGGAATCCCTTTCAACTAAAGGGCCTGGATCTTCTCCAGGAGATCTTTGCAGGAAACTGGCTTCAAAAGGTAATTGTTCACGCCCAACCGGAACGCTTTCATGAACACTTCCTTGTAAGCGGTAATCATGATGATCGGGATGCCCTTGCCAAAAATGACACCCGACATCGCCTCATCTGCCCGAAGACGTTGGATGAACTCCATCCCGTCGAGTTCGGGCATCTTGTAATCGAGAAGAATCAGATCGAAATTCTTCCCCGAGGTGAAGGCCGTTTCCACTGCGGCAAGTGCCTCATTGCCATTTCCAGCGAACTCACACTTGCCGATTCCCTCGAGGAAACCCGCAAGCATTTCCCTGTTCAAGACGTCATCATCCACTATAAGGACATTCAATGGTCTTTTATCCACAACCTGGACTCCTGCTCAGATCCTTCCGGCTTCTTTCATGATTGGTGCCACCCGCGCCTGGAAGTCGGAAAATTCCTTTTGCAAGCGCTGGAACAGGGCACCCACACCACTGGGATTCGCTGTCCTGGCGCAGAGCTCCAATTCTTCTGCTCGCTTTCCCAAGCTTCCTGCGCTCACATTGAGCGAAATTCCCTTGAGGGAATGGGCAACGAAACCGACCTGTTCGAAGTCACCCTTTCCGATATGGAGGGATAATTCATCCAACTTCGTTGTCACCTGTTTCTGGAAAATCCCGATGAGGTCGATGCAAAATCCTTTCTTCCCCCCCATGCGGAATAAGAAGTCGTCCCAATCGAAAATTGCCTTTTCATCCCCGTTTGCCAAGCTATCCCCCCTGTTTTCAACAGGTTTTCTCCCGCCGGGAAACCACTTATTCGGGAAAAAATCCCGGTCATTGTACCCTAATCCTCGAAAAGAGGGAAGCCCTTTTTTTCCTACACCCCTTAATCGCGTCCCAGCCTCAAATCGAGCATGGCTTCTTTCCTGGGAACACCCCCCAAAAGCGGCTCCCGCAGGCTGCGCGCCCCGGGCGAGTGTTTCAGGACCCCCTCCCGAGTTTCCCCGGGAGGGGAGATTCCTCAGTTTCTCTTTTTTGTGGTTTCCTCGATGGTCCTTACATCGATGTTTCCGGCTTGCCCAATCTCGAGTGGAATGCGGATCAGGACGGAATTCCCCGCGGGATCCTGAGCAAGGGCTTCCACGTGGTAGGTGTTCCCCGTGAGACCCCTTCTGAAGACAACTTCATATCTGTCCGGGTAACTCTGCAGATTGTCGTAATCTGGAATCGAAAGCCTCACCGGAACCTGGGAATTCGGGTTGGATTGGTCGAAAGCCAGAGCGGTCACCTTGAAGCGGGAATCCGGGTTGACCTTGAGCGGTACCTTCCCCGAAAGGAGAGGCTTCGTTAACGACAGACCGACCGGAGGTATGTCATACACTTCCTGGAAAGTGATCGTCGGGTTGTAGGGGGTCGTGGTGGCGAGAGTCCCCTCCAACCAGAACTCGTCCGATTTCTTCATGTTCTTCACGACAAGCTTCCTCGAGCCGTATTGACCGTTTGCATCCTTGATTCCCCCGGAAACTTCGATCATCACGTCGAGATCCATCTGATCCTGAAGGAAGACGCGTACCTGGGGTGGATCGTTATCCTCGACCAGGGCAGTGTGCGTTGCGTTTCCCGCGGCCACAAAGTTGTTGCTCCCATCGGTGACAAAGGCCATTGGTTCTCCAGAGGACGGATTGAAGTAGGGGGAATCCCCAGGAGCGGTGTAAAGGAAGAATTTGGAGGGAAACGCATCAGAGTTGAACGCTGGAGCAAACAATGAATTCGCAAGGAACAAGGGACTTCCAGAAGGGGTTTCATACTTTATTTCCGCCCTCTGGCCGAATTTGTAGACGGCATCGAAGCTGTCGGGAAGCTGTGTTGAACAGCTGGAGAGGGAAACGGAGGAGTTCTTGAAGAACCAGTTCTTTTCCAATGTTGAGTTTGAATCTTTGGTCAGGAAGGGGATCTTTTCGAAAGGGGTTTCCAAGTTGAATCGGGAGTAAGGGAAGTCCAGGGAACTCTCGTCGGAATTCAGCTTCAGGAACTGATCGCGGCCGGTGCCGAAGACATATCGGAACTCGGGATTCCGCTTCGAAGGCTCAAGGGGGGAACGCACGAGATAATCGTGGGGGTTGTTATCCTTCATCCAAAAGGTGATATCGGATGTGGGGAAGGAATCTCCCGCCCCAACCTGGTTTCCCACGGTAAACCCGGAAAGAACCGGCCCCTGGGTGTCCATTATTCGAACAAGACAGGCCTGGGCCGCTGACCATCTGTAGGAGGGATAGGGTAGAACCGCTGGTTCGGCACTGTAGCTTCGCTCGATCTGGAAGTTTTCGTCATCGCCCGCGAACTCGATGTCCTGAACCATCGCCGAGTTGTAACTATCGGTCAGGGTATTGCTGTTGTAGTTCTTCACCGTGACCTTCGTCCATTTCCCCAGCTGGTATTGGAAGGCAACCCGGAATTCGTATTTGTCCAGCAGGCTCTCGGCGGGCTGCCCGCCGTTTAGCGGGATGGGAAGAGTGAACCAGGGTGTATCGATGGAGAAGTTCAACCGGCGGTGGTAGGGGTCGGAGGGCGAGTAAGCCGCTGAAACCTGAGACTTTGGCTGCACCGGGGGCGGTTCGAACTGGAAAAATCCATCGACTTGCGGTTGAGGTTGATTGAGACGATCGAGAGTACCCTTCCCGATTATCTGGTAACCCTCCTTTGAGGGGTCATCCCCACGCCAAAGCAGATGGTCGCGGTTCACGGTGGGGTTGGTTCTCGTGAAATTGACCGGCCCTTTTTCCTTCGTCTGGAACTTCGCTTTGACATACCAGACATATGAGATCTTGCCCAGATCTGCATTGAAGGCCGTATCGGACAGAGGAGTGGAAGTGTTCTTGAGATATTGGTCCCCTGAGGGGTCCATCCGAACCCGCGTATTCGCGGGGAGAATTCCTCCCATTCGAACGTAATTGCTTTCGAGAGGTTCAGGGATCTCGGAGAGGAACAGTAGAGCCCCATGAGCCCTCAGTTTCAACCTCTGGGTTTGTGAAGCGACATAGCCCCCCAACGCAGCATTCTTGGCGGAGGTTTCGATCCCTCCAAAATCAACCAGGGCTTCCACCTTCGAAATCTGGAGTGGGTGATCGGGGGTGGGGCCACCCTTCGAATCGATTGTGATCCTCAACGGTGCCCCGAATTTCTCCGCACCGTAGCTCAGTTCATGATACTGACCGTCGATGAAACTGCCGCCCTTTGAATTGCTCCAGGCAAAAAAGTCCTTGGTGGGAACTTTCTCCCATGAATAAGCCGGATATGGAAGCAGGCTGTAATCCTGGTAGTTGTACTTTATTCCTAGATAGACGTTGTAGGAGGCAACTTCATCTCCCGAGGTATTGAAAGTGTGGGACCAGGTTGGTGAGGCAAGATAGGAGGGCGGGCTCTGTTCGAAAAAGGAGTCGACCACTTTCTTTCCCCCGTCCTTTGTGTAGGGTTCATCGAAAGGGTTTCCCGAATCGATGAATTTTCCCTTCAAAACCACGAACCGGAACCCCACCCCTCCACCGCTCAGGAGATCGGTCCGACCGGAGTAGTTCCCGGTGAATGTAACCTTCGCATTCGGTTCGAAAACCGTGGAGCCCGTGTTCGCAATCAAAGTGGGGTACAACCCCCCGGTAACCCAGGGGGGAGCCCCGATGTTCACGATCGCAAAATCGTGGATTTTTGCCGAAGCTTCTTTCACCAGTTGGAAATTCTCATACCGTTGACCGCGACAACCACAGTTGACGTTGTAGACCATCTGGCTGTAGAGGGAGTTTCCTATGAAAAAGCTGTTCTGGTTGATCCATTTGGTCACGGTATCGGTCGGAGACAACCACTTCGTCTGGGAAATGCCGTAATAGGTCGATCTTTCATACTGGAATTTCCACCAGAGATAATATCCGGAAACCGGTGGGTCTGGGGCACCAGGGTACCTGGCCACGATTTGGGGTTTGATGTATGCACCGTATTGCCGGGCAAGGAAGTAAAGGTCGCCTTGACCCTGGTTGTAATCGTCTGTCCCAACCACCCCAAAAAAGTCGGCGGTCGCATAGGATGTGCTTTTCACCTCGACTCCGAGGATATGACCCGAGTTGCGGGCAACGCCATATTGCTCCGCAGTCGTGTTGGTCTGCGCGGCGTAGGCCAATCCAGGTTTTGCAACGAAGAAGAAGATCGCATTTCCGGGGGAGGAATTCCAGCCGTACTGGAAATACTCTCCATAGATGTCCGGATCCCGGTGGGCGATATTGCCCACCCTGATATGGACGACATCCCCGAGCTTCAAAGCGGCAGGTGTTGTCGCAGGATCGCGCTCTATGGCGTATTCCCGGTAGGTCAGCTCAGTGTCGGCGGTGATTCCCTTGAGGGGGAAACGGTGTGCAATGACGAAATCAAGGATGTAATCAGTGTTCAGGGAAGATCCGTTGGGTCGATCGATGAGATAATCCTGCCTGTAACCCCAATATCCCTTTCCATCGTTGTCCACGTGATCCGGAACGTTGTTCCGGTCATTGTCGGTGATTTCGTTCATGGCGACGGCCGCGGGGTTGATCTTGTACACCGGCTCGTAGACGATCAATTCGGTTCCAGTGAGGGCATTCCGGCAGGAAAGACCATAAAGGGAAGTGGTGTGATGCCCTAGTACTGTTGGGTTGGGATTGACCCGGACGGTCTCGAGAACTGCTCCGTGAGGGCCTCCGTCACGAATCTCGACATTCTGACCGGCGGGATCCCGAATGTCGTAATAGATATGGGGGAGGGAGGTGTTCGTGTTGACGTTGTTCGCGACGAAGGTGTTCCCATGGTAATAGTATGAACGATAATAGAGAAGGGTATCGACGAAGGCGTCACCAAGATCCACCCCAACGTCGAAAATCTGCGACATCTGCGCAGCTTCGTTTGTCAGCGGATTCGAGAGATTCGCCTTCATGACACGGTTGTCATCCATGAGGTAGTTGATTCCCCATGAATTTCCGTTGTTGACCTGGGGGGCCCAAACATGTTGGAGGGAATATCGGCGGTTGGGATGATACACGAGCAGGTCAACCGTGGGAGAAGCAGAGTTGACATTGATTGCCTGGGCAGTTGAGATGTTTCCCGTTTCGACGACTTCCCCCCAACTCTGGGAAGCTTTGTTGAAGGGGTCGTTTCCAACGTTGGGGGCTTGGGTAAAGCGGAATCTAACAACCGGCTTCGCCACACCCTGCTTGAACTCCAATCTCAAGATGAATGGCCCGCCACCATTGAACTTCGAGAGATAGACATAGACCCGAAGGGTGTCCTTCACGTTCTGCCCGTTAACGATGGCACCGACGTATTGACTGACCGCAATATCCATTTCCGTCGTTCGGTCCCAGGAGTTGGCCTCCTGGTCGATGAAATCATACAGCAGACTGTCGGGGCCACGGTAGACGGAATACTTCCTCTTGTTGTCCGTCGAACGTTCGAGCCTGAGGGTGATAACACCGTAGGGATCACCCTGGAATTCCCCTTTCCCCTCGGGGGAACCCGCCGGGACAACGTTGCTGGTATAGTCATACCAGCCCGCGGTAGGCAGGACTGCAATCCGTTTTGCATTCGGTGCGACGAAAATCGGTTCCCTGGCATGATTGAAAACCGTGGCGATTTTGGTCGGGGAGTTGGGGTCATCCTGAAGGATGAACACTCTGCCATTTCGGTTTTCCCGATAAAAGTTGGCACCTTCGGAGATCCCCGCCACCAACAGAATTGCTGACACCAGCAAAGGAATAGCGACGATCCGCAATTTTCCGCCCATATCTCCCTCCTGAAAACTAGGATGGTGAAGATTCACTGAATTCCCCTTCGTTGTCGCAGAATCTGTGCGACCACGTCCCGTTCGGCCTTCCTGGTCTTGTAAAGGTCGAAAATCCGGTTGATGACACCCAGAGTGATATCCTTTTCCTCGAAATCGAGACTTCCCCGCAAAATCCTTTTCCTCGCCCCAAGATTCTCGAATGGCCTGCAAAACAGGTTCCGATTCTCGAAGTATTCGCCGATCAGGTATTTCAGTTGCTCGGGATCCTTAACGCTTTCGAAATGGCCCCCGCAGAATTTCGAGGGGTCTTTCCGAGGGACCGGCCTTCCAAAGGGAAGGACGGAGGAGTCCGTTCCGAGTTTGGCGAGGTTTTCCAGGTCGTTCAGGTTCTGGATGTTCCATTTGTCGATCAGATCTTTGGGCGAATCGGGGAGCGGATTGGGATTGTCGGCTTCCATCCCCCCAGAATATTCCGCGGTCGGAAGGTTCAAAACGAACGCAGCCCCCTGGGCTTTCGCCTCCGCCTCGATCGCGACATCGATCTCGGCCATGATTCTCTTCAATTGATCGGCCGGAAGGTCACCCAGCAGGGATTCGGGAAACCCTCCGAGGACTTTCAACGCAAGCTCGTTCAATGCGCGCCGGTGCTCTTCCCCCATCCTACGGTATTTCAGGGCTTCAGGTCCCGGACCGGAAACCGCTTTGGGAGGATCTGCCGAGGCCGCTTCGCGAGCCATCGAGGCAAGTTCGGCATTCACCTTGCCGACCTGGGCGTTCATCTCGGTCTCGAGGTCGGCAAGCGCTTTTCTTTCATCCTGGCATTGGTTGAGGGCTTTCAGGCCTCCCCTGGGGGGATTGTATGGAACCTGCGAAACGAACTTCCCCGACCTGTGATCGAAATTCCGCATGGCGGGATGAAAGGTGATCGCCAGGGCCATGTCGACGGAAACCACGGTCAGGCCACCGGAAACCGGGGGATTCCCCTGGGCGGAAAGAGGATGAACGCCCCCTCCGCAAAGGAAAGCAAGTGAAAGCGCAAGGGAAATGAGAGATAGAAAATTCCCCGCGGGCGATACGCCCGAAGGTTTTTTTCGAAAGGGATCTCGGACCAGGGGCAGTGGCATCGTTTCCTCCTGATTTGAAAAAAAACCTGACTGAATCAAAGGTTAAAATGTCCGGGGGGAAGATGCAAGAACTGATCGCATCGACAGGTTGAATTGTCCAAATTCCTTCTTCAACCTGGATACCCCGACCAGAAAACCTTCTCCGGTCGGGTCCTGGTCAAGGGCGGCAACCTCCTCGAGCCTGGCGGCCCAGAAACTGACCTTCTCCAGCGCGGGAAGACCTTCCTCGGGGCACTGGGTCCGGAACTCCCTAATGGCGGTCCTCAGCCCGCCGGTCAAAGCCTGGAGATCGGCTTTTCCCCCGCTCCTGGTCGATTCCTGGAGAAGCCAGACCTTCTCGGTGATGGAAAGCAGGCTCCCACGCCATGATTGGAAGGGCCCCAGAGCCAGAACCCTCATCGTAAGGAAAAAGAACCTCTGAACCTCTTCGTGAGCCGAAATCAGGTTCTCTTTCCGGATCAAGTCCCTGAGCTTTCGGAAGGATACCTCGAGGTCGGAAAGAAGGTTTCCCCGCTGATTCAGCGCAGAAGGTCCCAGGGATGGGGTTCCCGGAAAAGTCTTTGAGTCGACCCCGCCTTTGGGTTCGGGGGGCAAAGATTCCCATTCCCTTTCCAGGGCATCGAAAGCTGATTTGGCGCGCTCGAGAGAAGAAAGGGACTCCGCAAGGTCGCAGACCTTCCGGCTGACCCCAAGGACACCCTTGAAAAAGCCGGGGGCCAGGGATTCAGTTTCCAGGAGGGAAAGGAGATTTCCATCGCAGGCTTTTGCTCCAATCGCTGCAAGGCAGAAGAGAATCAGAAACCAGATCATCCGATTCCCAGACATATCCCCCTCCAAAACACGGCCATTGGGATGGAAACCGCAATCGATGTGCCAAATCCCCCGGGGGGAAATATGGATACTTTCTGGTCTGACCGAAGGGCAGGCCAAGGCAGCAAACCGCAAGCAGGGAAAGGTTTCCTGGAAAATGGGAATGGTAACCCAGGCAATGACTTTCCTTCCCTCTCAGGAAAGATTTTTTGCCGAATTGTAAAAAATTCTTTCCCAGGTACCCGAATTCATTTCCCAGGGAATGCCATTGTTTGGCTTGAATTTCTTCCACGTGGCTCCTAAAATGCAGTACACTTAAGAATATGGGTAAAATGGAACCTGAGAACTTGTTTTCCATTTTCAGGGGTGGGCCTGAAGAGGGCCGGGCTGCTGGAGTCACGCTCCCCGAAGTGGTCATTGCCATGTTCGTCCTTGCCACGGCATTGATTCCGATCTTCGCTCTCCTGACCCAGGATGTAAAGGAGACTGACATCCTGGTCAGCCAGACGTTCGCGATGGACAAAGCCCGCGTGGTTCTCAATACCATTCTTGATGAAGTGCCTTTTGCAAACCTCACTCCAGGAAACCCTGCCGTCCTGACCGGTCCACGGGCGGCCGAGTTCGCCAACACGCTCTTCCCGAATGCTCCTGTCGCCGCGGGAGGTTTCGCATGCCAGGGGATCGCATCGGATTCCCGGGGAATCCACTACCAGATCTACCTCCGGGCCGACCCGATCGAAGACACCACCGCCACTTTCACTGAGGGGGAAATGTTCTTTTCATACTTCCGGAATCCCACGGTCGAAGGACAAGCCGGCTGGGATACCATCAGCACCCGGGCATTCCAGATCGAAACTTCGGGGAACGCCCCTTCGGTCTTCCCTTCCGGCCCTCCCGACAATCCCGCGGGCGCGGTTTCCCCCTACCGGTTCCTTTCACCGGCCACCACAAGCTCGATCCTTTGGGGCCCGGAATACGACTTTCAGACAAAGACACCCATCAAACTCGACCAGAGGATGGTAACCAGGGCAAACCCCGATGGACGCTTCTACCTGATGCAAAGAATCCTTCTTCAGATCCGGTGGAATCTTGCGATGGCAGAATACTCCCGTCCAACGAGCGACACGGGAAGACCGCAAAGGTTCCATGTGGTGACGTACAAAGCCAAGCTCGAATGAAGGGAAACATGAACGCACGCTACCATGCCCGTTCCGCCCACCAAAGACGTGGAATGGCACTGATGATCGTTCTGATCATTGCCTCCGTCCTCATGGTAAGCGTCCTGTTTTTGTACAAGTCGGGCCGGCAGTACAAGCACCAGATGAGCAAGGCGATTTTCGACCTTCAGGCCCAGTATCTGGCCATCGGCGCAATCCAGCATGCCGAACTGAAGGTTCGTTACTTCCCGACCGAACTCTACGATGCCAGCGAATACAGCCTCGGCAAGAACCCCTATTTTGATTTCACCGAACTCGATTCAACCGAATACGATGCCCTTGATCCCATCCGAAAGGCAGAATACGCCATCTCTGAGCCACACATCCACAAGGCGGGACCTTTCAACGAAGGCCCGAGGTTCCTTTCCTCCGGAGTCCTTTCGGCTGACAATTATGCGAGATGGTTCCAACTCCAATCGCTCGATCCTCTCGATTCCGACCCGGCGAACTTCGCTTCTTACGCGGGAAACTGGTTCGGCAAGGACGGTTGGCCAAAGGAAGAGGACGGCGTGACGCTGGTGAGGAATTCCGATCTGTACCTTTGGAAATTCCGATATGACATCTCGAACCGGAATACGATCCAACCTTCGCTCCGGCTGGCGAGAACCGTTGGTACCGATTTCAAGCTCTTCAACGCTGCCACGGACATCGGCTCCCCCTACGACGGAATGTACGAAGTGACCAAACTCCGGGTCCTGTCGGTGGCCGGACAACGCCGTTTGAACGAGGAGGCGGTCAACTTCACCGTGGTAGCCACGATCTGGGATCCCCAAACCAATCAACCCTACCAGCAATCGCAGGAAAAGGTTTTGAAGGTCAAGAGGCGATGAAATCCGCTGCCCGCGAATCCTACAAGGGTTTCACCATGGCCGAGGTGATGGTGGTCACCGTCGTCCTCGGGTTGTTCTTCACGGGCGCCTACACCCTTTTCTTCGGAGGGCAACGGGTGGCTGGAAAAGCAGCCTGGCTCCAGAACACCACGTCGGACCTTCGGAAAGCCGAACAGGTAATCACCAAGGCGATCCAATCCACGTCATATCCTTCGACGCTTCTCCCCGCGAAACTTGTAGATGGAGGGGGCACCTCCTCTTCACCCGGTCCGAACTCCTCCCAATTCTATATCCGGATTCCCAACGGGTTCGGGAAAAAGACTGCCGCCCAGCTTTTCGGTTCGAACAACGGCCTTGTCCTGGCAGCTGCCCAGTGCACCCCGGAGAAACAACAGTTCGGGGCACCGATGGACCAGCCGGGGTCCATTACCTGGGCGATCGTCCGAATGGAACAGAGCCCTGACCGGCCTGACCAGGGCACGCTGATTTACGAGGAACACACCGGAAGATACACAACCACCTCTCCCGATTACGCCGCGGCGTTCTCATCCACTCCCACATCCAACCCCCTGTCCTTTCGGGCGGTTCTCGTTCGGAATGTCGACTCGGTTGAAACTTCGGGCACCGCCGGCCACGCCCCCTCAAAAGTCACGGTGACGATAAGCGCCGCCTACCCACGGGAAACGGGCGTCTCAAGGCAGGGCACCTCAGCGGCGGTTCCCAATGTCGGAACCATTGTTTCCCCCTGACCCCGGAAAAAAAGAAACGGCCAAACCATTCGGAAATCCGCAGGATCGGGCCGGGAAACCGATCATCCTTCTGGTGGGTCGGTATTCGAGGCCTTCCCGGGACTGGTTCCGCCTCCCACTGGGTTCTCCCGAACCTGGGGATACTTCTGGGAAAGGAAGGAAACGAAAAGCCCTCCGATCGCAACCCCGAAAACCGAGGCAACCCGATACATCCCCTTCAGGTCTGCAAGGTCGTAAAAGAAGACCTTCGCGATGGTCAGCCACAGAAGCCCGAAAGCGGTCCATCTCGCGCTTTTCGAGGCGAACCGGATCGCGATCATCAACAAAGTCAACCCGAAAAGAATCCATCCCACAGAATAGGCGAGGTTCTGTTCCATGCTCTGGGAAAAGCTGAAGGAGATGGCCGCCCCCTTGCAGAAGAAATCGGCGATTTCGATGTTGAGCAACATGAAGGCCAGTATTCCGCCGAGGGTAAACAGAGCTGGGGAAATCGGGATGTCCATCAACTTCCTCTGTTCCGGGGCCGAAAACGCTCCTCCCGCAAGGAGCGCGGCACTGACTGTTCCGAACGAATAGAGGTACCAGTTGAAAACGGGGGCATGAGCTTCGGTGTGGTAGCTCAGGACCTCGGGGTTCAACCCCAACCGGGCAAAGGCAATCACGAGCAGCGCGGTTCCGCAGATTTCCAGACCCGGGTGGGGAACCCGCCGAAAAAGCCAAAGGAGCGCGGCACCTTCAAGCCCCCAGCCGATCGTCAGCCACTCACGATCGAACTGGACGGGAAACGCAACGGTCAGGAAGAAAAGAGCGACACCGCCGAAAAGTGCGAGGAGGCTCATCCGGGTCTCCCTTTCAACAGGTACCGAATCGTTGAGGTGGAACAAGCCTTTCAGATAGATTCCACCAAGAACGACGGGTAGAAAGCCGATGAACTGCTTCCCCCAACCTTCCGTGATCGAGCGGTAAAGCAGAAAGAACTGGATGGGTCCCATGAGGGCGGACGTGATCCAGGGAAGCATCCGGCGTTCCATCTCTTTGCGGAAAATGAACGGGAAAGCCAGGAACAAGGCAAGGAAGACGGAGTACCAGACTGTCGGAATCATTGCCTGGGAAGCCTGGAAATGGTTCGCATGCCAGGAGAACTCGATCAATGCGACGCTGATCCCTGCCACCAGCGCAAGGTGGTCATTTTTAAGGATTTGTACCAGCCGCAGGAGGAGCCCAGCAAGCAGCAGGACCACAGCGAAAATCACCGATGGATTGGAGATCCCCGGAATCTTCGCGATCACCATGAGCAGAAGTGTGAACGGCAGGAAGGCCGAAAGGGCGGGAAAAACCTCGACCTCGGTGGATCCCCATCCTCCCTTGACTTCCCCCCCACCTTCTTCCTGGGGCACAATGGATTCCGATGAAACCACTGCTTCATCCTGGGAGGTCATGCCGCCCAGCAGCTTCCCCCGAAGGGTGACCATGAAACCCGGGCTTTCCGTTCCAAGGGAACTCTTCTTCCGGTCGGCTTGAGGAATATGTGCCCAGATGTGAAAAAGAAGGGAAAAGAAGACATCGACCGCAAGGAACCCTGGGATCGCAGTCATGTCGGAAATCCGGTGGACCCAGAAGCCCAGCAAGCCCATCGTGATGACGAGAAGGGTTATTCCAGCCCAGAGCCATGCCATCACCCAGGCCGCGAAGAGACCGATGAGGTTGACGAAGAGGATCGCGGGCCAGATGAATGCGGAAACCGTCGCGTGCGTCAGGACCGGAACCGCCATCAAAAGCAACATCAGCGGCGCGAAAAGGTGCATCATCTGGTACGGCTCGGACTTCGGACGCATGCGCTGCAGGACGATGGGTAGGGCGGCATGGAAAACCGCGAAAACTATGAAGAAACCCAACCCCGTGAAAAGCAGCTCCTCCGTCAGGTATTTGAAGGTCCAGCCGAACAACAACAGGAAAACGACGAGACTTCCGAAGGTGTGGTAGGGCCGCGCATCGTCATTTTCGAGGGTCTGCACCGCAAGGAGCCCATCCAGAAGGAAAAGCAGCGACAGAACGATCAACGGCTTCCCACCAAGCTCGGGGTGGGTCAGCATCAATCCGACGGAGGCCATGCTGAAAATGGGAAGAAGGTTGGCAACTATCGCGGTTTCCTCCTGGGCCATTCCCCAGCGGCGGAAAACCCACCACACCGCGGTATAGAATGCCGAGAAACCGAAAAAGGCGAGGTATCCCGTCATCACGTTGGCAGGGGTGAGGTGGTCGAAGATCCACGCCCAGAGCACAAGGAAGTTTCCGACCGCGCCGATCTCCCAGAATGGATTCCCTTTTTTCCCGCGGTACATTTCCCAGGCAAGGCCGAGGTCGAGGATGAACAGAAGGGAGAAACCGATCCAGGGGTTTCCGGCGAACTTTTCGGCGGTGACAAGGTAACCAGCGAACCCCATCGAAAGAAGCGGAACCACCTTCCCCGCCATTTTCAGATCTCCCCCACCCTCCGGGAACTCCTGTTCAGCAAGGTAGGAGGTGATGAGGTTGAAGGCCGAGAACCCTAGGAAAGCGGCGTAACCGATCCAGGTGGTTTCGGGAGTCATGTGCCTCCCCGCCCAGACCGAGATAACGCCCAATGAGACCAGGCTTCCGACGATATGGTAGGATGCCGCCTCGGGATCCTTGAAACCAAGCCATGCCGAAATGACCGCGAGCACGGCAAGCAGCCCAAGAACCAACCCCGGAGCCGCTCCAGCAGCGTAAGCGAGGTGCCCCGTCAAGACCATGGCGAAGAGAGGGGAAAGGATGGCCGGGAGGATGTCCTTTCCAAGGCCGTGTTTCTTCAACCCCCACCAGAGGCACGGGAAAAAGCCCCCCACGACTCCGGCAACCAATGCCGGAATGAGCCGGCCTCCCTGGGAGACCGCATCCAACCACCAAAGCCCGGTCAGTACGAGGGATATTCCGAAGGTCGCCCGGAAAAAGGGCTTCGTCTCTTCCTGTTCCCGGGCGAGCTGGAATGCGCTCAGACAGTTCAGGAGCCCCATCAGCAACAAGAACTGGAACCTGGTTTCCTCCGGAAAACCCAGCCGCAGGATCATCGCCACCATCCAGAGGGAAAGCAGGGGGAGAAGCCGTGCGGGAAGGGAGATCCAGAAGTCCTTGAGCTTCCTGTTGGAAGCCTCCCATTCCGCGAAATTGAAGAAGGTCGCGAACCCGAACATCGACCACCACGCCGCACCGGTCTTCCAGGGGAACTCGAACCAACTCGGCTCTGATCGGATCGTCCAGCCGATCTGGGTGAGGCACGTTCCAGCGGCACCCATCGACAGCAGAAAACCCCATCCCTTCTCGAGAACCACTGCCAGAAGACCCCCGTTGAGCAGGGCTATGTAAACGAAAAGGCCGATGGGGTTGTCCTCGTTGGTTGCCAGTATTGGAGGAACAAGGAAACCTCCCACGAGACCAAGAATCGAAACGAAGGGGGAATCAAGTTTCACGGAAATGAAAAAGGCCCCCGCAGTAACGGATGCCAGGAGAAGAAAGGTCGGCATTACCGGGATGAAATCATACTTGTGCGCCCCGACGAAATCGGCGAAAAGGATCGCCAGCCCACTGGCACAAAGGCTTTGGACCGTCACCTCATACCCGTGAGGCCGGAGCAGAAACCCCCCGACGATGCATCCGGCTCCGAGAAGAAAGCCCACGAAAATCCTGACCCCGATCGTGATCACGCCGGTCTGGACACCATGGCGAACAGCGAGGGCGGCCGCCAGGAACATCGCGAATGCCCCCACCCAGGCGAAAAGCTTTTTTCCCAGAAGGCTTTCCCAATCGATGTCTCCCTTGGAATCCCTGAGGGAATCGAAAATCGACGAGGTCGGAAACTGAGGAACGGACGGGGGTTCGCCGGGGACTCCCTCACCATCCAGGCCGGCTGGGATGTCCCCGTCAGAGGGGTTCTCGATTTCGGAGGATCGGGGTCCTCCTAGAACGGACGCCAGGGAAACCGCGGACAGGTCCCGAAAAGCTTCGCCATCCGGGCGAAGATCGGGCACGTCGCCATCCCTGGGCGACAGGCCCTCCGGGGATTCCTTGATCGCCGGGGCTGCGGGGCCAGTTTCCTCGGGCCTGGTCGGAGAAAGGCCTTCCGTGGGCTCATCCACCTCTTGAAATCTGGATGGAAATCCTTCGGGCTGGGGTTGCTCCTT
>CAYRYU010000023.1:74844-77161 GCA_964428355.1 uncultured bacterium | reverse complement strand
CCACGAGGGGGCGAATGTGGCCGAAAAGCCAGGATGGCGCGGTTCTTGAGGACACCTGGCTTTCAAGGTCTTCGCAAAAGCGATTTGTGGTACAATTCCTGGAGTCATCCACCAAGGAGGCCTAATGGACTTCATCAGAAAGGGCATCCTCCTCTCCCTTGTCATTGCTGTTTCGGCCGGGGCATATGCCGGCAGCCCTGCCCCCGCTGACACATCCGCCCCTCCACGGTTCGGGGAACTCTTCCTCTACGGGCTGGTCGTCCTGGAACCGGGCGGCGGAAGCGTCATCTACCCGGACAAGCGCCCTCCCGCGGTTTCGAAACTCCGGGAAATCATCGTCCCGACCAATGCCGCGGTGGAAACCAAGGCGGGCGAAACTGCAAATCTCCGGCTGGATTGCGGCTCCCGGATAACGCTTGCCCCTCTCTCGAAAGTCGTCATAAGAAGATTCGCGATCGACCTGGGCAAGGGTGAGTGCCTTGTAAGGCACATCGGATCGCAGTTTCCGATCAAGATAACCGGGGAGGTTTCCCTTCTCGTCACCCGGGACTCCCTTGCGGAGGTGGCAAGGGACGAAAAAGGTTTCGGGGTTCGCGTCCAGGCTGGAACCGTCCAGGTCGGGCACGGAGGCCAGGAGTTGAAAGTGGGACAGGCAGCCCTTATTGAGGGGAAATCGGTTCGCCGGAGCCCCATCGCCATTCCACTTCGGGCATGGGCAACGGGGGGAACATTTGATTCCGGTGCAAGGCTTCCCTTGCCAGAGATATTCGATTCCTCCGATGAAGATTCAGGACTTCCGGCATCTCAGGCTGGTGAAGGAGGAAAACCCGACAAACCCAAGAGCGGCCTCCTGGACCGGTTGAGGAACCATTCCATCGATACTCCGGGAGCTTCGCTGGAAGGGGATGATCAGTGATGACAAGCAGTAAATCGCGATCTGAACATGCCCTTTCCGTCATGGTATGCCTTTTCATGCTGTTTTCGGCTTCAGTCCTTAACGCCCAGGGATCGGACAACCAATACATCCAGGCTCTCGACCGTTTCTCAAAAAAGGATTTCACCGGTGGGGTCAAACTCTACTACAAATTCCTGCTGGCAAACGACTGCCTGCTTTCGGCGGAGTACCGAAAACAGGACCTCGCCCCGGCCATGGATCATTTCACCGGGATGATCATGCAGAACGCCACCGACCCGATCCCTCAGGTTTTCCTTCATCTGACCAAACGTCTCGAAAGCGACCTCGAAGGCGCCACGAACGGAATCGAACAACTCCTGTCCGATCATCCCAAAGCCCTTCTTTTGTGGTTCCTGAAGGGGGAGTTCCTCCTTGCGTGGAACAAGCCGCAGAAAGCCCAGGAAGCTTTTTCCGTTTTGAAAAAGGCGGGAAAAAAGAAGTACATCGATCTCGCGACAATGGTTCTCCACCTCAACCGCCTCGGTTCGGCAGCGACCCCGGAAGCCCGACGGGAATTTCTGACCCAGGTCGCATTCCGACGCTGGACGACGTTTGAAAAGAGGGAAGCCGAGCGGGTCTTCCGCGTGGTCCTGGAGGAATTCCCTTTCGACCCGAAAGCCACCCAGGGCCTGATCGAACTTCTGATCGAGCTGGAGCGACCTGGTGACGCAATCGAGCTGCTCGCTTCATGGGAAAGGACCCGAAAGGAGGAGCTCCTTGCCCCCCTCGCGAAAGGGAGGCTGTGGTACTCGCTCGGAGATTACCCCAAGGCTTACGAGGGGCTCTCGAAAGCCCTCGAGGAAGACCCCGGGAACGAGTATGCCCGGATCCTTCTCGCCGAGTGCGCCTATCAGACCAACAGACCGGAAGAGGCCTGCACCCTCTTCCAGCAGCTCCACGAGTCCGACCCGGAAAACGCCGGATACATGCAGAGGTATCATCTTTGTCTTGAAGCCCAGGGGAAGAGCGATGTCATCATCGAACATTTCCGTCAGCATCTTCAGGAAAACCCGAATGACGTTTTCGCACGTGTGGAACTGGGTGCTCTTCTGCTTCGTACCGGAGATATCGCCAAGGCGAAAGCAAATTTCGCATGGCTGACCGGCTTTCCGAATCAGTACAAGGAGTATGCCGAAGAGATGCTTGCCCAGATTCGGGAGAAGGAAAAGGAAGCTTTCGCCAACCGAACGACAACAGAACGGACATGGTCCTCCGACAACTCTGGAAGAGGGTCGGTTACGACCGCCCCCTCGGGAAGCGGAGGAAGTCCGGGCTCGAGAGATATCGGAAAGACCAACATCGACGAGCTGAAACGAATTGCCGACATGTACCGTTGACCCTGGCCGACATGTTTGTCGGCGC
>CAYRYU010000023.1:32293-74744 GCA_964428355.1 uncultured bacterium | reverse complement strand
CTGAAACGAATTGCCGACATGTACCGTTGACCCTGGCCGACATGTTTGTCGGCGCTGGCCGACATGTTTGTCGGCGCTGGCCGACATGTTTGTCGGCGCGGGCCGAACCACAGGGTCGGTCTAATTCTGGGGATCCCAGTTCCAATTGAGGTTGTTCAGGTTCTGGCTGACGATCAGGCTCGAAATCGTGGTGCAGATCTCGAGAGATTTTCCGGGCCCCGAAGCGGAGTTGTCGATTTCCAGGTTGACGGCAACCAGATGGATATCGGGGTTCAAGGGAAACTGATAGAGGATGAACTTCGCATTGGTGACCGATCGGAAGAGCTTTTTTCCCTTTTCGTCCTCCCTGATCAAGGCCTTCTGTCCTTTGTCCACAAAGTATGAAACCTCCTCGACCCGGGGAGCCGGCTCGTCTTCGCCAAACCCGAACGAATACTTGAAAAGATGGAGTTCACTGGTCCCGACGATAATCGGAACCGTCTTCTTTCCGGGCGTCCGTCCTCCGAGACTGCTGACAATGGGCTTTTTCCGGGTAGCTTCCCTCAGGTCCACACCGTCACTCCGTTCGAATCTCGGGGTCGCCCCAAGGAAATCCCTTCGCAGGCTGTTGATCGCTGACCTCGCTTCCTGAAGGTTCTGAAGATCAACCGTTCCCTTCAGGTAGTTGACCTGGACATGACTCGAAAGGCGGAATACCAGGGCAATCAGGGTTGTAACAAGAAAGAAGACCATCAGGGTTTCCACCAGGGTGAACCCTTTCGTTCGCTCTCGCGGGTGTTCCTTCAATAGCATTCCGCTTCATCCAGTACAAGGGTTGCGAGGGTAAGTTTCTTCATCCTGTCTGGATCGGCCCCCACAGGCTCGATCCTTTCCGGCATCCGGCCCTCGTTCCAGAAAACCTCAACCCTGATCTCCCGCAGGAATCTTCCGCGGGCACCCTTTCCCTTGACCTCTTCGAGATGGATTTTCCTGAAGAAGTATGCGGGCCGGTATTGATCGGGATAGGAGATCTTGACCCCAGGCAAAATTGTCGAGGATTTCCCGGTCTGGGAATCGACCAGGGACCCTTGTAAAAGGGCCATTTGCCGGTCGTTCAGCAGGGCGATGGGGGTGGCTTGTGCCCACTCGAGCGTCTCCTGCGCTATCTGAAGGGCCCGGAAGTAGTTGGCGGATTTGTCGGTCTCGACCCGGGTCGAAAAAACGAACCACAGGATCGAGCCGAAAAAGGCTGCCCCCACGACCGAGGCGATCAACACCTCGACGAAGGAAAAACCACCCCTCCTGCCCCGGTCCCTACTCATTTCCCGACCCGCCCTTCGTTTGGTCCTGCGCAGGTTCACCGCTGTCCTGGCTGCTGCTGGCGGACATCTGTGCGATCGCAAGGCCGAGGATGTTCTTCATCCCTGCCCTGGATTCCTCGAGACTCTGCGGTTTGAAATAGTCGTCGGAGAGATTGTGGGTGCCACGCCCCAGCTGCGTGGGTGCGGAAGCCTGCATTTCGAGGGTGGGTTTCCGGGCTGGTTCCCGGTTGGAATCCAGGACAGGTTGGGTTGGGGCCGGAGTCGCGGTTGGAAGAGGGGTTTCCGGGACTTCATCTCCAGCCGGGGTTCGGGAAGAAACCGTCACGAAAAGGGCCAGAGAAACCGCTCCCGCCAGAAGGATGAACACCAAAAGCCAATTCGATCTCAACTGCTCCCTCCGGTCTCGAAATCGACGGCAAAAGCTGACTTGACCTTTCCCAAGCTCACCCTGACCGGGTAATCAGGAAAGTACAGCCCGGGGTCGTGAACGATCTTCAGCCTGTTCTGTTCTTTCAGGTCGGACAGCTCGAGGAGGTTGTCAACAACGAGGTTCCCCGCCACGGTGACATTCCCGCCTCCCAGGTACAAACCTCCCTCGGATTTGGGGTCGGGTTGTGAGTTGTCCGGAAACAGCGTGGTCGCGACCAGAGAAGCCTGAATGTTCGTCTCTCCAGAGTTCGAAGGCACGAAAAACCTTCCGCACATCAGGTTGACCTTGAGATAGCTTTCGGACCCAGGGGCGGGGAGCAGTTCACCCAGCTGGCAGTTTCCCCTGAATATCATGATGGTTCCCTTCCCCTGGAAGTTTCGGACCCCCGAAAGATCCAACGCTCTTCCGTCGATCCCCAGGATCAGGGTGATTCCATCGAGATCGAGGATCTCCTTGCCCCCGATGTTCTTGACCCGGTCGTCCAGAAAATCTTTTGCGGTGAGGTAGAAATGGGAAACCGTTTTCAGTGACGGCTCGAACTTGGGAAAGATGTCGTATCCCTCGACCTTGGATTTGTTCACCGTCGTAGGGAGAACTTGCTGTGAATCGAAGAAAAGCGCGTTGATTGGCCAGTGTATCGGATGCGACATCAAGTTGTCGGTAAACTTGTCGAGGGGGGGCCTGTTACGGCCGACGAAGGTCTGGGGCTGCGGCTCGAACCCCATTTTCATGTAGGGGAAAGCCATGGAATATTTCAGGCTTTGGAACCCCTCCAGGTTGAAAGAGCATTCATCTATGAAAGCGACCTTGAAAAATCGCAACTGGACCGGACCTTCGACAAACGTGCAGGTGTCCCGGTTTTCCCCGAACATCATCGGCATTTTCCCCCCTCTCAACCGGGATGGGTTGCAGGTTGGGGAGTTCGGATCCAGGACCGATTGGAAGTAGTCAAGGATCCCGGTGAAGGGGTATTCCTTCGTGAACTGGTTGGAGTCAGGGAAGACCCTCAGGAAATCGGAGTATCCGTAATGATACTGGATTTCCTTCAAAAGTGAATTGATCATGCTCCGGAAAATCTCGGTGTTTTCCGGGGTCTTTCCCCCGTTCGCCTTGTTGTTGTAGTCGTTCAGTACGAGGAAGCCGATCGAACCCTCCGGTTGATCCTGGGATTGGAGAACCTTGATGAATTCCTGGTAGAGGTCACGGAACTCCCGGATCTTGTGGAACCCTTCCTGGATCGAGAAATTTCCGACAAAATTCTTCACCGGGATGGGAGAGCTTCTCCAAAACAGGTTGTCTGCGCTGGCCTGCCTCAGCTTGGAATCCTTCGCATCGAACGGACCGGGGTTGGGAAACCCCCCAAGGAGTTTTCTGTCCTCCTTGAAATCCAGGTCGAGGATGACGGGCGGTGTTGGAGATGATTTCGAGCCGTTGGGAAACTCCGCGCATTTCGGGTACGAACGGTTTCCAAGGTAGACGAAGGAGTACTTTTCGGGGTCTTTGATCCCCTGGACGACCAGGCGCTTCTTTGGGTCGTTCAGGCTCTCGCAGAAACTCTTCACGAAAAGGGCGTATTTGTCCAGGAAGGGGTCGGAAAGGTCGACGACCTTCAGTTCCCGTCTTTCTTTCACCCTGATCCGCTCCTGGATCCCCTGGGCTTTGATCGTGGCCACGAAATGGACATAACCAAGGAAGGATTGCCGGCCCTGACCGATGCTTTGGGTGATCACGATCGAGGCTTCCCCGGAGATTTCGCCGGAATGGCCCAGGTTTTCCCTGATCAGCCGTTGGGTTTCGCCCAGATCGGATGCCGAAAACGAAAGCTTTTTCAAAACCATCGCCGAGCTGACCGGCGTGTTCGTCGCCCAAAGTTGGTAAAGAGCTTTCCCGATCCCGCTCTTGCGGTCGTTAACCTGGGACTTGACCTCGGCGAGCATTTCGTTGACCCCGGCCTGAGCAAGGGTAGTCATCCGCTCCTGCTCTATTGTTTTCGAAAGCTGGGTGACCGCACCCCTCTTGAAGAAATTCAGGCTCACGACGAGAATCGACAGGGCAAGTGCCATGGCGCAGACAAGGTAAAGCACAAAGGCTTTTCGGCCTTTGTGCCTCGTTTTGAGCAAAATCGGGATCATTTCATTTTTTCGGGTTCATAACCCCGAGTTGTCTTTCCTCTTCTGATACTTTGGGGTTTCATCGACGGAAGGAGTGCTGATGAATTGATCATTCCTCCTTTTTTCCGCGGGCTTGAGAATCCGGTCAGAGAACCTGTCGGCTGCGTACCCACCCGCGTTTCCCGGATTGGAGCTCGGGAGGATCTGCTTGACGGGCGACGCTTCCGGCAGCGAATCATGCCACTTTTCGTAAAGGCGGGTCCCGCCACGTTGGACCCCTTCGATGATCAGATCTCCATAAGTGTTGTTCTTCAAGAAATTCCGAACCCCCGGGGAACTGTTCATTTGGGTGAAAATATTCGAGTAATTTTTTCGAATCGAGAGCTGTTTGAAAAAATCGGAGTTGTTGATCCATTTTGCCAGGGAACCTTTTGGATCGAATGCTTTCTGGAGGAGGCTGGACTTCGATCCGAGTTTTTCGACCAGGTTTCCGGCAACTTTCCCAAGTCCTCTGGTGGCGACCTGGATGAGAACCTGCTTCGCGCCCTCGACGGCGACTTTGCCCCCGACGGTGGACAGCAACCCCGCATCGCTGGTGATTCCCTTCTCCCCGACCTCGATGAGCCCTTCCCCCGCAGCCTTGATAAGTGGGCCGACGATCCCCATCGCGGTCGCAACCTTCAACATGATTGCCGCGGCTGGGGCGAGAATGACCGCACTGGGGGGAAAAGCCAGAGAGATCACTCCCAGCACTGCGCCAACGACCCCGATCACGGCTCCCAGGTCGGAGATGAACGAACCGACGTTCACCAGGGCGTTTCCCGCCTTGCACATGGCCTCCTGGTAGATTTTCGCAGAATTGGCGGCATCGCGGATACTCTCTCCCGTTTTCACCGCGCTCGCGGAAGAGGCTTCATCCAGCCCCCCGGAATTGAGCTGGTCCATGATACCCTGGGCTTTGGTCTTGGCTTCTTCGATCTTGCTGTTGGCTTCGGCGATCTGGGCCTTGTAGTCTACATCGGGTTTGTCGGAGACCGCGTTCTCCACCCATGAAGTCGCATCAAGGATCGCACCCGCAACCGCATCCGGGTTGACCGGTTCGAGCGCCATGATCTGGTTGTAGACGTCCTGGAACTGGTTTCTGGCCGCTTCGATATTGCCGGACTGGGAGTTCTGCGCCCAGGCGGCGAACTCGGGAGCGAACGGGGTGAAGAAGACCGCAAGGGCAACCAGAAGGGCGATCAGTTTTCTTCTACGCATCGGAGTCCGCCTCCTTGTTGAAACTCCGGGGACTCAGGGAAACAAGGTTACGTCGTTAAGGAGACATCCGTGATCGGAATAGCCTTCCTTGAAACCCGTCACCGAGGCGGTACCCGCCGACTGGACCGCGCCTTTGACGAAGATGAAATCGATCTTGTCTCCCGGATTGTTCATGTAGGTGGTATTGACGTTGGAAGTAATGTCCGTCATCCGCTCGGAGAGCCATTTGATGCGGGCATCCCCGGGATGGGAGTTGAAATCACCCATCAGAATGACCGGATCGGTGGATTTCTCCGCGATTCCCCAGATTTGTTCGATCTGTTTCTGGGCTTCCTCTCCATCGAGACTGAGGTGGGCGACGAGAACCCGGCATTTCCTGTTGTTCCCCATCGCCAGAACCGCTTCCATGCACGCCCGTTGTTCCTGCTTCGAATCCTTCCGGAACAGTTTGTGGTTCTTCGCGGATACGATGGGATATCTGGAAAGAACCGCATTTCCCTGGGCTACCAGGATGAGCCCGTCACGCACGTTCTCACCGTATGCATATCGGAAGCCCAATCTCATTGCAAGGAAAGCGGGTTGATCGATCAGACCGGCCCGGAAATCGGGGCCGGAAACTTCCGTCAGTCCGACGATATCGACCTTCTGACTCTGGAGGAGCTTGGCTATCCCGTTCAGGTTCCAGATGTTACCCAGTTCGTTGAGCCCACCACGCTTGTTTCCGCGGGCATGGGCGATATTGTAGGTCGCCACCCGCGCCTTCAAGGGCCCAACGATCGCCGGGGCAGAAGTCATTCCCGCGGTCTTGTGTTTCTGGAGAACGGAAAGCGGACTTCGAGCCAGGACTGGATCGATCGAAACCAGGAAGAAGAGTGTGAATGTGAGGATTAGTGGGATAACGGTTCGGGTTTTCATGATTTCCTCCATTTGATTCCGGTCAATCGAACTTGATCGGGTGGCCCTTTAAGATGGTCGTGGGTCTCGAGGATGAGCCAACCTGTCCTGAATGAGAAGCCAGTCCCGGTTCGGGGGTGGAAAGGGTTGCAGCTTCGGTCGCGTTTTCCCCGGGGTCGGTCGATGGGACGGGACGGTCGATAATTGGAGAGCCAGTGGCATTGCCAAGAACTGCTCCACCCGCCTGCCCATTTTGGGACTTCGGAATCCAGGGCTTCCAGAAATCCACGTCAGAGGGAACCTGGGACCGCGTGGAAATATGTCCGCCAACGATCTCGGCGAGGTTTCCAGGGAGGAGTTGCACCGGTTCACCCTGGGAGGCTATAACCGTGACGCATCCTTCGACAACCTCGACGGTTGTAGAATCCTTTCCATTGACAACCCCGAAAGCGGTTCCGATTACGAGGATCCGGGCATCGCGGGTGCGGATTTCCATTTCCCCACCCTTGGAACGGGATTGCACTTCGCACCAGACCGCGCCCCGGGCAAGAAAGAACCCATTCTCGGAAGTGTGCAGTTCGGAGGAGGGCAACAGGCAAAGCTCGTCTCCACGGGAATCGGTCAGAGAAAGGGCGCCCTTGTCGGGAGTGTTGAAAACCGATTTCGCCGCAACCTCCTCTTCTGAAGGAGGGGCGATCGCGCCCCAGTCTCCATGGGTCTGGACACTCTTGACCTTGATTCCGTCGGGAACGATAGCGATCACCGGTGGCCTGGCAGTTTCGGGGGTGGGGGATGCAGGTTTTGGGGAAACGGATGGAACCGGAGTTGGTTCGGCTTTCTCGACAGGAGGGCCTGAGGTCACCGGGGAACCGAATCTGACTACACCGGCAATCAAGAAAGCGACCAAAGCGCCTCCCACGACGAAAGAAATCCACGGAAAACCTTTTCCAGGGGAGGGTTGGCCATGGATCTTGGGCATGACACGGGGGATCAGATCCACCGTTTCCTTGATTCCAAGGCCGGCAAATGCCTTCATTCCTGCCTGGGCTTCCCGAAAAGCCTTCCGGCAGTCGCTGCATTCCTCGAAATGACGGAGCAGGGCGGTCTTTTCCGGCTCGGTCAGAGTCCCTTCGAGGAGGTCGAAGATCTGAGTTTCACGTTCTTTCAAGCTCATGGTTTCCACCTCATACACCCTATACTTTGCGGTAACGGGTGTGGGGTTACAAAAAAACCCAGGATTTCTTCAGGCGGGGTACGAAGCCTCGGGAGTTTTGGGTTGAATTCCTTCCCATTGTGTGATTCCTTGAAAAGGTGGAAGTGAACATAGTCGGAGGGGTGATCGCGACCCTGATTCTCCCCTCGGTATATGCTGCCCTGCTTCGGTACGAGCTGTGCCTGTTGTTCGGAATGGCCGTCCACGGCTCGAAACATTCATTGATGTTTTTCCTGGACCTATTCGGCCTTCCGGTCTGTTACTTGATCGTAGTGTTCTCGAACCAGGCAGCCGTCCTGATCGGTGGGGGAGAAATCCTTGGATGCATTTTCTGGAACTATTGGTTTCTCAGGAATGAAATGGATTTCGCGGGCCCGGAGGAATCCCCCTTTGTCAGGGGGGCGAAGGTCATACTCCTGACCCTCGCCCTCCTGGGGGGATGTCTCATCTCCTACGCACTCTTTTCGGCCATTGAGAACTGGCGATTGGATTCCTGAGGCGGCGGAAGGTCACTTCACTCCGAGGTCGAAATCGAGATACTCGTCCCACTTCGTGGCCTGGGCGAAATCCAATGCCTTGTAGAAGGCATGGAACTTCTTGTACTCCTCGGCGGTGGGCCAGGCGATGGAAACCGCGGCTATCCTGTCTCCAACAACCCCACACGACTTGAGTGCTTCCCGAACCTCTCCCGCCATCTGCTTGATCACGGCCGCATTCTTGCATTGCGGGGGAGATGAAAGGTTTTCGAGGAGGTCCCCGAGGTCCCAGTAGCGGGCTTTGCTACCATATTCCTGGGAAGGCTTGAACTTGAACCCGGTCCCCACTTCTTTTCGGGCTTTCTCCACCTCGAGAACGAGGTTGTTGAAGGAGAAAACAAGCTCCTGGGCGCGAGTCAGGTTCCAGAACCCCATCCGGCTGAGCCCGGCCTGGGACATCGCCTGCGCGAACTGGGCGGGAGTGGTTGGAACCGCGCCCCCCAACTGTCGGATGATCCGGCCGTAGGGAAACCCGGTGATGGAAGTTGTGTCCGCCGATCCGACCATGACCTCGCAGGACTCCCGAAACTGGTACATCGCCTCGATCGAACCAGGAAGACAGGCATCGAAAGCCATCAGATCGATTTTCCGGCCACTGTTGAGCTTTTCCCGGAAAGCCTTGAGAACGGCCGTGATCTCGAAAACGGTAAGACAATCGTTGTCAGTCTCATCATAGGCAACGAACCTCTCGGGGTTGAAGTCGACGGCTCCGGGTTTCGGGCTGGAAGTCCCGCCCGTTCCGCGCCAGGAGAAGATTCCGCTGCCATGGCTGTTGAAAATCAGGGAGTAACGCTTCGCGGGGTGCTTCTCGGCAGCGAATTTCAGGAAATCCCAGAGCACGTAGGGGGATCCCATGTTGGCTTCGCCCAGTTTTTTCTCGACAATGACGTCGTTCTTCTTGATCGAGAAGATCGAAGCGCCCGAATCAACGTCGTCCTTCTTTCCGAGGAATGAGAAAAGGTTGGAGATAAACGAACCGCCGGGTTTCTTGCTCTTGTCCTCGATCACGAGCACATCGCAACCCGCGGGAGGTCCGGAAAGGGTCATATCCCGGACATTTTTCAGGTTCGCTTCCTGGAGGTCCATCTTGTCGTCGTCGCTCACCATGTAGATCAAAACGGTCCAATCGTTCAATGCCCACCCTGACAGGGCCGGAACGAGCAGGAAAGCCGCGATCAACATGAGGCGTAGGGTGATCTTCATTTCTCAAAACTCCTTTTTGGAAAGATGCGGGAAATCCCTATTCATTCTACCACAGGTAATCTGAATGGGAATGGGGATGGGAATGGAAAAGGGGGACAAGGAATCAGTATTTTCCGATGCTCTGCAAAAATCTTATCCGGGAGTAGACGGCGGTCATTCCATGGTATGCCTCGAGCTCGAACGCGCCTGGGTCACCGGGAAACAGGCATGGGACAAGCAACAGCCGAAGTTTCTGCTTTTCCCAGGAAGCAGAGAACTTGGACCGGACGGCATACTCGACAACCACCTGCCGGAGGGGAGCTGACCCGAGGGATTTTCGGGGAATTCTTCCGGCGTATTTTCTGACCCCGCCCTCATCGCCGACGAATTCCAGGCGGCAGATCCCTTTTCCGCTCTGATCAAACAGTTGCATGCGGTTCCCGATCTTCTTTCCCCCGCCCTCAACGAGAAGCGTAAAGGGATACTGGTCATCGGCGGATTTTACACCGCCCCGGGAAAGCCGGTAAACAACACCTGGATTGGCAAACCCCGATCGCTGTTTGAGGATGTCCATCCCTGCGGAAAGGTTCTGGAGTTCCTTTGCATATACCGCCTCGACCTGGGAAAGAGAAGAAAGCGTTTCTTCATCCTGGCCGGCCAAAAGGTATTCCTGGAGACAGGCAAGTTGGGAAATTTTCTCCGTGATGATTCCCCGATCGGATCCAAGGGTGGTGGATCCCTCGAGAATGGCCAGATACCTTTCCCGCATCAGATTCAACGTCCTTGCCTGAACCCGGGTCAACGGAATCCCCTTTTGGGACAGCTTCTTCCCAAGAGCTTCCAGAAGGGGCACGAGTTTCAGCTGGATGATCGATCTCACGCTGGGAGAACCGAGTTTCGAGATCATCAACTCAGGTTCGAAAGCCTCGAAAGGTCTCAAAAGTGCCCTGAACCGCTCTTCGGGGAGTTCCTTGCCGGGCCTCAGGGGAGGCATCGAAGCGGGAGCCCTCTGAGTGCCCATCGGAACCGGGGCAACCACACTCTGCCTTGCCCCGCAGGCCCCGCAGAAGTTGTTTTCATCCGGAATCTCTGCCCCGCAATCACGGCACACCGCTCCGAACAAGCTGAAGGACGAAACCAGAAAGAAAACCGGGATCAAAAAAATCAGCCGTCCAAATTTCATTTTTCCCCTCGAAATGCTTGGAGTCCGCATCAGGAACCGGATGTTCGATCCTACACCAGATGGCCGCCTCAGATCAAGACGGGATCACATCCAGAAAACCTGTTTTACAAAGGTTTTACCGACATTTTACCATCCCATCGCCCGCCCGACGCTGTGCACCGCTAGAATTGGGGCGTGCAGGGGGAAAGATCATCTCCGTCAAACTCATTTGGCACCGTCCACCTCGAGGGATTCAGTGGAATACCCACGGGAAGCGCAAACGGTCGCGGATGCGAGACGGTGATTTCATCTGCGGCAACCTGCGTAATCTGCGGGAGGTTTTCATCTGAAAGGTTTCTGAAGCGTCCCTTTTTCGGATTCGACAGGAGGATTATAATGGAAGGCCGGAAAATGAAAAAGCTTCCGCCCCAGCCCAACCTCCGCTTCACCACAGCACTGGCCCTTCTCGTTCTCCTGGCCAGCGGTCTCCTCACATGGCTGGGAGCGCAACTCGTTCGGATGGAACTCGAGGAAGTTGACCGGACTTTCGATTCTCTTCTGGTATCCCGGCTCAAGGAAATCGAAAGCGGGTTTTTCGGGTTCCTTGCCGAGGTCAACATGGAACTGGTTGTTTCAACGTCCCCCGCCAGCCAGGGGGCGGTTTTCCGGCGATCACCCCCTCCCGGTTTCGCCCCCGAGGCGGTCTTTGCTGTCTCATCATCCGGAGTTTCCCTCATTCCTTCCGAAAGTGAGTTTCCGAACCCGTCCGGGGGTTTGCATCCCGCATCGGGAGACCCGATGATAGGTTTTTTTTCGAGCTGGGCGGCATCAGTCGCTTCCGGACTTCCCGGAGTCTCCGGCACAGGTTGGCGTTCCTGGAGTGACGGTTCAGATTCTTATCTCTTCTTCCTGCATCGTTGGGAAGATGGAACCCTGATTGTACGAAGATTCATGGTGCGCGAGGTTTTCGATTCCTTCTTGCGGCATCGAAATGGGACAATGCCCCGTAGAAATGCGGGATTCGAGGGCACGATCGTCTTTTCCGACCCCGCGGAACGAAAGATGGGAACGATAGGATCTTACAAGATCGAGCCACAGGAAAAGCCTCGAGCTGTGCTCCTCCTCCGCAATCCCCTTCAAGGCTTCCGGCTTCAGGCCTTCGCCCCACGGGAAAAGGTGGTGGAAAATCTCCAGACCGGCGTCTTTTTCCAGACGACTTCCCTGATCCTGCTGTCACTGCTGGTCGTTGCGTTCCTGGGTTTCCATCTCTACCGTGAAGGAAGGCGTGAATCCGCCATGGCGATGGAAAAGGTGAGTTTCGTGAACCGCGTTTCCCACGAGCTGAAAACCCCGCTAACCAACATCCGAATGTTCGTCGAACTTCTGGGAATGCAGATGGATGAAGGGAAGCCAGAGGAAAGGGAGCTGCTCGAAACGGTTTCACTCGAAATCGACCGGCTTTCAAAGCTGATCAACCATGTCCTGGCGTTCGCCGGAAACCAGGCCGGCCCCCAACCCCCAAAACCCCGGAGGGCCATTCCGGACAGGGAAATCCTCTCGATTCTGGAAACCTTCCGCCCGTCCCTGGTCGGGAAGGGAATCCAGCTTGAAACAAGGCTGTGCGCGGAGCAGGAGATGGCTTTCGATCCGGATTTTCTTGCACAGATCCTTGGAAATCTGGTATCGAACGTGGAAAAGTACGCCGGATCGGGGAGGTTTCTGGGGGTGGCCAGCCGGATCGAAGGTCCCCTATTGCGGGTGTGGGTCCAGGACCATGGACCAGGGATTCCACCCCACTTTTCCGAGCGGGTTTTCGAACCCTTTTTCCGGATTCAGGAAAATGTGTCCCAGACCTCTAGTGGAACCGGGATTGGGTTGTCGATCTCCCGCGATCTTGCCCGGTTCCACGGCGGGGATGTCATCCTCGATCCGTCCGGGGAGCGCGGAAGCCCTTTCCAGAAGGCTGGGGCGAAGGGTTCATGTTTTCTGGTGGAACTGAAAACCCATGAGGTTTTCCGAAACGACGGGAGGAACGATGCGAATTCTTCTGGCGGATGACGATCCGGCAACCCGGGACGGTCTTTCCCGGGTCTTCCGGAATGAGGGATACGATGTAATTCTCGCGGCGGACGGCCAGGAAGCGCTTCGCAGCTTCGAAAAAGACCGTCCCGACATTCTCTGCCTGGACATCATGATGCCCGGAGTCGACGGCTTCGGGGTTTGCCGCAAGGTCCGGAGCCTGGACGAGGTCATTCCGATCCTCTTCATTTCCGCAAAGGGTGAGGAAGTGGATAGAATCGTCGGTATGGAACTCGGGGCGGATGATTTCATCGTGAAACCTTTCGGGGTCAGGGAAGTCGTGGCCAGGGTCCGGTCCGCCACCCGGCGCCTTCTGGCAATGCGCAAAGCCATGGAATCCCGCAAGGGAACCTCCGGAAAAGAGGGGGATGCCGAAGAAGCCAGGTGGGAAGTCCCTTTCAGGTTGCTGGAGCTGGAGGTCTTCCCATCTGAACTTCGGGGCCGGATCGAGGGGAGGCAGATCGACTTCAGCCTCCGTGAAGTCAAGCTCCTGGAGCTATTCTCCCGAAATCCCGGGAAGGTCCTCGACCGGATACTCATCGGGGAAAGGTGCTGGGGGCCCGATATCCAGCCAACCAGCCGGACGATCGACCAGCACATAGCCCTGTTGCGAAAGAAGATCGAGACCAACCCTGCAAACCCGCGCTTGATCAAGACAGTGCATGGAGCGGGCTACCGATTCGATCCCTGAACAAGGCGTGATGAGCACAAAGCCGAAGGGACGCAGACTCCTTCCGGGGAAGATTCCTGCGTCCCTTGACGTTTTTCGGGGACGGGACTACTCGATTTCGACAGTCCCCACAACGATCGGTTCGGATTTCGCAAACCCGAGGGCTCCGGTGGATTCCACCTGGATGAACTTCTTCCTGTCGGGGTCCCATTTGGTTTCCATTTCTCCCGCTCCGACCATGTAGTTGAAGCCGAACGAAACGGTGACCCAGATTTTCCATCCGGGCTTCGCCGTCGGGAGCCAATCGTAGAATCCCGCGCTGATATCGCACCATTGCGCCCCCGCCGTATTGGCTGACTCGTCGCTGATGTTGTACCAGAGGCTGTGCTTCGCTTCCCAGGCAGGGTTATCGCCCAACTTGGAGGGCCAGGGTTTCGAGGAACCGAAGTTAGGAGTCCCGTCAGATTGGTGGGAAACCCAGAAATCCCAGAATACCTTGTTCGCCCCATCCTGGTATTTCGCGTTTCCGGCCTGGTCATTTTTTACCTTTGCGATGATATCTGGAATCTTCTTCCCATCCGGAAGGATGTATCGGAAATCCAGCGTGTTTCCGTCGGCGGGTTTGATGAAACAGGTTCCGTTCTTAAACTTGGTCTGGGCCGGATCGTACTTGCCGAAAGCGGGGTATCCCTTGTTCGACGCGATGATGGACCCCTTTCCGAAGGTCTTGATGTACCCCGGGTCAAAGACATCCTCCGCCTGGGCGAAAAAGGGCGAAAAAAGCGACACGAAAAGAGCGAGAAAAAACAGTCTCATTGGTTTCCTCCTCATAAAGATTCCTCGGGTCTTCCTTAAGGGGCCGACAGCCCTCCCCGGGGAGAATAATGGATGCCGGGAAAAGTGTCAATTTGCCCGAGGTGTCCGAGAAACCGATGATCAGGGCTGGATTTTCGACCCCCGAGTGGAGGATGAATCATCTTGCCCGCATCGAACAGGTGGGGAGCAGCCATAACCGAACCGGTTTGGGGACGAACGTCCGGTTCAACGAAGAATTCTCAACCGATTCTGAAAACCCGGTGGTAGAATTCACTGAGACAAAACGCGGATCACCGTTCCCTCGGCAGACAGATGCGACCGTTCGAGAGGCCTGAAAATTCGCAGCCGTTAAGGAGGCACAAATGAGATCCCTTCATGTAAAGATTCTCACCCTGGTTCTCATCACGGCAGCCTTCCTTCCCCTCCACGCCGAAACTGGGGATGGCAAGGACGGGATTTTCGGGGCTGCGTCCGACTCGGAAACAATCGATGTCGCCAGTGAATCCGCCCTCGTTCCCCTCGAGGAAATCAACTATTGCCAGGTGATGGAGATCCCCAAGGCGTTCGAGAACAAGTATTTCTCCGTGAAATGGGTTGGGGATGGAAAGGTTGAGGTTTCAGTTTCGGAAGGGTACCAGATCGGATTCCACCTGAGCAGCTATTCCTTTCCTCCCGGGACGCAGGTCAAGATGAACGGGCAGCCCTGGGAAGTCCAGATACTTCTCGATGACCAACACCGTCTTTTCAAGGGCGGGGAAACCGAAACACTCGAAGTCAAGCTCCCCCCCGCCAGTGATCCGGCCCAGATCGACTTGTACACCTACCGGCTTACGAATGGGAAGTGGGTGGAGGAAGTCGTGAAAACCCCTCCCCACCACGGGCCGTCCTTCGGGGACAACCGGAAGGTACACAGCGCAAGAATATTGAACCCATCCCCGGATTCGAAGGGAACCGCAGCCGACGGCGGCCTCGCGGTCCCCTACCGCTCGCAGAATTCCGACGAGTGTATCGTGAACGGGGTCGACTACCGGATGTCATGGTGTGGGCCAACCAGTTTCGCCATGGTCCTGGATTTTTACGGTGTCCACAAGAGCATCTCCGAATGCGCGGATCTGGTGGGGTATGACCGGGTCAAAAGGAACGGCACCTCCGTCGAGGGAATCGTGAACGGAGGAAAGGCCGCCGGATTCCCCAACACGTACAGTTCATTCGGACAGTCCATCGACTGGCTGAAGGGAATCCTTGCACAGGGAAAACCGGTCGTCGCGAACGTGACCTCGAAGAACGGGCACTTCGTGGTCGTTAGGGGCTTCGCCGGAGACTCGGTCCTGATCAATGATCCCGCATCGCGAGGCCAGTCCGCCTGGAGCATGGAGGAGTTCGCCAGACGTTGGTCGGGCATGAACAGCGCCTGCGTGGTGGTTGAGAAGTAGTCCCTTTCAGAGAATCCGGAACTTCCGGATCTGGAACTTCCCATCGACGACCGAGCTGAAGAAGATCGAAAAACCCCCCGGAGCCGTCGGGTCGGGCCTGACGGCGGAAACCCGGAGCGTGGCCATCAGATCGCGGAAGGGCAGGGGAGTCCGAGCCCGGATTTCCCCGGTTGGACCAACCCGCAGGGCAAAACCATCCTCGGGGTCATCTCCGGCTTTCCCGCAAACGGCATAGATGACCAGATCGCCGTTTCCCGTCTGGCCAAGGGTCTCCAGAACCAGGGGGCGATTCTCAATGGGAAATGAAATGGTTGAAGACGGCTTCGACAGATCGGAAAGCTGGAAAATCCTGGCGGTAACGTTGAAAGAACGCGGAGAGGACGCAACTTCCGTCTTCACGACTTGCCGACCGGGGAGGAGAACCGACTGGAAGTCCCATGGGACCGCGGCAATGAGATTCCCCTGAAAATCGAAAACTCCATGAACACCCTTCTCAGGGTCGTCGGCCATGAAAAGCCCCGTTCCATCGGTTGAAAGCCGGTTGATGAGCCGGACGTGTTGCCCTAGAGGGACCTTCCGAAGAACCTTGCCATCCTGGCAGACGTGGACCACTCCCTGCCTGGAAGCTGCAACGAGAAGCTGGCCATCCGGAGAAAGGGCGAGATCGGTGAACATGACGTTCTTTTCCGCCAACGCGGGATCCAGCTCGATCGCGTATTTCAATGTCTGGTCGGGAAGTGCGAAGCAGCTGACCTTCCGCGCACGGGAATCAAGCAGGAAGACCGAGTCCGTCGAAACGAGGAAACTGCAAGGCTCGGCAGGGGAATACATCGAGATCCCCGGGGTGAACTCCCGGGGTTTCTCCTCCGGGATGGCCTCGCACTGGAACGCGATTTCCCCCGTCCTTTCCGGATTCGGTGAAAGCCTCTTCACGTTGGCTTCCTCCCCGGCAAGTGTCGGCCCTGGGGCGAAAAAGGTGGAAATGAGCAGGAAAAGAAGAATCTGCCATTTGGGAAACATTGCGTCCATCAAAAAACCTCCCACACAACTGAATCACCAGAAGCATTATACCGGGGAAAACGTTTCCATGCACTTTCTGCCAGTCCGGGCAGATCTTTCCGGCTCGAAGAATTTTCAACCGGGCCTGAGGATCGGATGGTAGTATCAAAGAACCCGACAAATGGGAACCAGACCTGGGAAGACGAGGAAGTGGGAAAATCGGATCGGAGATCGCCAATACTTCCCTCAAAGGAGGCCCGCATGAATATCGTGAAATACATGGTACCGGCTCTGGTATTCGTTTCCCTCCTGCTCTCCCCTTTGCGCCTCGAGTGCCAGGAAGGGAAGGACGGAATCTTCGGCGCGGGCTCGGATTCCGCCGGAATCGGCGTTGCGAGTTCTTCAGAACTTGTCCCCCTTTCGGAGATCACCTACGAGCAGGTCATGGAGATCCCCAAAGCCTTCGACAACAAGTATTTCTCCGTGAACTGGGTTTCTGACTCCAAAGTGGAAATCTCGGTCAAGAAGGACTTCCAGATCGGATTCCACCTCAGCAGTTATGTCTTCCCCGCTGGGACCCAGGTGAAGCAGAATGGTGAACCATGGGAAGTCCAAACCCTGCTTTCCGACGACCACTACCTTTTCAAGGGTGGGGAAAGCAAAACGCTCGAGGTGAAGCTTCCCGGCGCGAGCGAACCCGCCCAGATCGACCTTTACACCTACCGGGTAAAGGATGGGCAATGGACTCCGGATGTGGTCAAGGTTCCGCCTCACCACGGGCCGACATTCGGAACCGACAGAGCGCTTCACAGCGCCCGGATCATCAATTCCACCCCTTCCCAGGGCCCCACACCCCCCGCGGATTCGGGTGATGCACTCCCCCGTTCCGAGGCATTCATGCGCAAATGCAATTTCGTGGCAGGATTGCTTCCCGAGGCCTCCTGGAATATCGAGTGCGCGAAGAAATACGGGATGGACTGGCGGATGTTCCTGGTGGTGGCGGTCAACGAGAGCTCGGGCGGCAGGGAGAACTTCCATCCCTACAACTGCATCGGGATGGGTCAGAAAACCTACGGGTCATATCACGAAACCATCGAGGATTTCTACAAGACCATCTCCGGCTCGTTGTACGCCGACTGCGGAAAGGATCCCTGGAAGATCTACAAGAAGTACAACGGCAAGGACATCTACGCCGACAACTCCATGGGACTGATGAACACCATCTAGCAGGGAACAATCTGGGGACTCATGGAATCCTGAAGCGGGAGATCCGGAACTTCCCGTTTTCGGTGAAAGCGAAAAAAGCGGAAAATCCTGCCGGCGCTTCGGGATCAGGCCGCACATTCAACGCACGGAAGGTCGACGAACGGGCCTTCCAGGGCATCTCGACACTCCCGACGACCTTTCCATCCCGATCGACCCTCATCGCCAAACCCTTTTCTGGAACGTCCCCCTCCCGGCCGGAGATCACGAAGACCAGCAACTCCCCCGCTGGGGTCATCCCCAAAACCTGAACGAAAAGAGGAAGCTTTTCAAGGGAAAGAGTGAAAGTGCCGGTTCCCTTGACGATATCGGCAAGATCGAAAAGGGTGATTCTGGCTGGAAAAGGTGGTTGGGAAGCCTCGGGAATCTCCGATCTGGCAACCTTTTTCCCCGGCAGGATGATGGGAAGGAATTCCCATGGAAGTGTCCGGACGATCGTTCCTTTGTCGTCGAATACGTATCGGCTCCCCTTGATGGGGTCATCGACCATGATCAAACCGGAATCGTCGGTCCGAAATCGGTCGATGTACTGGACCAGGGTGTGGATGTCCATCTTCCTGAGAAGCTTTCCGTCCTTTATGAAATGGATTGCCTGAGGGCGCGCGGAGGCAACGAGGAGCGTCCCATCGGGCATCATCGCAAGATCGGAATAGAGGGTTTCCGAACCTTTCTCCCCAGGTTCGAGCTGGATGGAAAGAACCTTCTTTCCGTCCGCCAGGGAATGGCAGGCAACGGTCCGTTCCTTGGAGTCAAGAAGAAAAACGCTATCGGTGGCGACGAGGAAGCTCACGGGCTGGTATTGCCCCGGAAGAGGTCTTCCCGAAGCGTTAACCGCCACCTCCCCCTTCTGCAAGGCTTCCGTCTCGAAAACGATCTCCCCATCCGAGGCGGGGCTGCCACCCTGAACCGGAGAAGGCCCCGGGGGAGGGGCTGGCGGAGGCGGGGGAGCGGGTTTTTCCGCGCCCAGAACGGGGCCGACGGCCCAAATCCCAAGAACAACAAGGAATCCCAGCAGGACTGGCTTCCACTTTGATCGAATCGTCATTTCTGACCTCCCTCGGGAAACGGGCGGCACGAAAACCGGAGTTCCCGCTTCAGGATAACGTTTTTCCCGAACCCGTGACAAGGATTCACCACGTTCCCTCAGAACGTGATTTCACATGGGAAATTCCTCCGAAACACCCAAAAGGTGGCACCCTTAGCGAATTTCCGAACTGACGATCTCGAGGAACTGGACCGAAAAGGGGGGGAGGATGACTGGATCCCCCGCGGATGGATGCAGTTCGACAAGGCCGCGCTTTTCATCCCCGAACTCCGTGACTGCGATCCGGGCCCGGTCGAAGGGTTCGGCAAAAGAAAAGGATAACCTCTGGCGCCCGATATTGGAAACCAGCATCCCGATGTTCCCTTTTTCCCCACGGGCCGCAAGAATCCAGACCGGCTTCAGCGGGTTGCCCACCTCGGGCTCGGCATCGAGGACCTCTTCCCCGGTATCGACCGCCAGACGGTCCCTGAAAGGGGCCATTCGGCTCCAGAGGTGGAAAGCGAATGCACCGGGCTTTTTCCGGCCGTCGGCGAAGAAAATCCCATAGAAACCGGGATTGTCGATGTTGGTGTCGGTTCCCCGAAACAGGAACGATGCATCCAGACCTGCCTGCTGGAGAGCTATCCAACAGGCGGTGACGAGAGGGGCGGCTTGGGGACCCACCCGGACCTTCAGCCCTCCGGTCTCGGTGTTCCATTCCGATACATGCAGTTCCGCCTTTTCCATTCCGTATCTGGCCGCTTCATGGCGGTAGAATCTCACCAGATCGTAGTATTCGGCGGGATCGTCGGAATAGAGGTGGAAAGAAATGAAGTCGGGCCGGATTCCGTGTTCCCTCAGGTAACCAAGGAAAAGGGAGACCTTCTCCCGGTTCTCGGGAATCTTGTAGGAAGAGACCACGAATCCCGGACCGCCGACCTTCAGGCCAGGACTCGAACGTTTCAATTCCTTGAATACTCCGGCGAAAAATGGGAAGAAGTCCTCATATCGGCCGGGCCAGAAGCGCTCGTTGTCGGGCTCGTTCCCAATTTCGACCCCGCTGGGCTCCGATCGGAAACCGGACATTGCCCCAAAGCAGAAATGCCGGACGACCTGGACTGCCGCACTCGCATAGTGGGAAAACTCTTCCTGATTCGTGGGAATCCGGGCATTGTCGTAGGAATCCCCGACCCGGAGGTACGGCCGGAGCCCCGCTTTCAGGATCGCCGAAAAGACCCGGTCGCTTTCCCTGAAATCGAAGGACCCGGTTGCCCCTGGGTCGGCCCGGAAATCGGGGAACATGATGCTCATGTCCATCGGACCATAGAAGTCCTGGGTTCGCACCTCCTGGATGCCCGCCAAATGATACTGTTCCGTGAGATCGGCATTCCCCGCTTCGCCCGAAGGGGTGGGGCCCGCATTGATCCCAAGGAGCGGCTCGAGATTTCCATCGACTTTCCCGAGAGCGATCCGGAAACTCGTGTTTTTCAATTCGGTGACCTCTCGCGGGTTTCCCCTCGCCGCGGGCTTTGGCCCCTGGGGAAATCGCGGAACGCCCGGAGCCTGCCTTCCTTGCCCCATCACGGGGTCCCACTCCACCAGGAACAACAGGAGAAGGGGAAGCAGCAGTTTGAAAGCCCACGGGAGGGGCTTTTCCGTTCCCCGGTTCATCGAGATGGAACCGGTGCGGCTTCTCTCAAGGCGAATTCCGTCCGGGATCTGGCTTTCCATAGGGTCTTTCGACCTCCGTTCCGTTTTCCCCTGTTTCCGAAAACCGAGGCCCGCGAAAAATCCGGGAGAGATCCCCATCGTCCGGATCCTCTTTCGGCTTCGGGGTCGTGACTTCCTTCCCCGAAATGTATCACAGAACTGATGGGTTGTCCCGGGAAGGAAAGCGGGGGGCACCCGATGCCTCGCAGGGAAAACCAGATACGGACGGGAAAAAGGTCTTCACCGGTTTCGTGGTAACATTTTACGGTTGCCTCATTTTTTTCCGGGGGGATTTCGTCATGAGAAGAACCACGCTTGCACTCATTCTGATCACGTTCCTGGGGATTCCGATGTCGGGAGCGTCTTTCTACGGCGATGTCGACCCGATTCCTGCCACCCTGGTCACCGACAAACTCCAGACGGGGGAACCATCCGATCACGAGTACGAGGTCACCGGGGTCAACTCTGAAGGAACGGTTTCGGGCTCGACGGATGAAGGCCAGATCGAACTGATGTTCAAGGACCTTGTCAAAATCGAGATCAGGAACAACGTCCACTTTGTCGAAGCCAAGGACGGAAGGAAATACGAGCTGAAGTTCGGCAGACTGAAAACCCACTACACATCTCCCACATTCGATTGCATGGTCAAGAACCCCTCCACCGGAAAGGTCGAGGAAATGATGATGGATGCGGGAAAAATCCTCTCAATATCATTTGGAGCCGGAAAGACCGGGGGAAATCCAACCCAGGCCCCCAAACCTGAAAAGGCCCAGGTCGATCGCAAGGATCCCAGGTGTGTTGCGGAAGCGGTTTTGAAAGCCATCAGGGAAGAGGACGGCGAGGGGTTGATGGGATTGTGCAACTCCACCAACAAGAAGAAGATCAAACCCGGTGACCTCCCGAAGGTATTCAAGAAAATGAAGACCAAGGTCGGAAACGTCGAAAAGACCGGGGATTTGAAAACCGGCCCCGCTTTCATGGCCAAAGGCGCTGTCCTCGCGTTCCTCAGGGTCGATGGTCAGGAAGTATTCGTGATCGTCCTGACGAACGAAAACGGGGAATACGGGTTCGAGGACATTAACAGTCCAGACCTGAAAACCTGGGATAAAGCTTCTCCCGTTCCATGACAGGAATATGCGATCCGAGGTTGTGGAAACACCTGTGTGAACATGGTCGGGCCGCCGGTTCACAGGAAAGGGGCGTGGACAACCTCCGGAAAGAGGCGGGGGGTTCCCCTTGAAAGCCATCCACTTATTGTTGGTTTTCGGTTTGATGGTTCTTTTCGGAAGCAACGCCCAGGGAAAACCGCGGAACGAGAATATGGGGGAAATCAAGTCTCGGGGGGTTATTCCGCCGGAGAGGGAAACGGGTGATATGAACAAGGCGAAGGAAAGCATTTACGAAGGCAGGGTTTCTCTTTTCCTGGAGCCGCGGGAAGCTTTTGCGATCGACCGGGAGATGAAAGAAAGATGGCCCGAGATCGTCAGGGACGTTCCGGAAGGATATTCCGGCGGAATGATGCTTCTGGCCGAGATTCTATCCATTTTCGACGAGGGCCTGAAAGCCGAGTTCAGGTGCGTGGATTTTTCGAATCCGGACATGTTCGGCGGGGGCGACTGGAACTGGGAACTCCGGACGCCGCGCTACTCCCTTTCCCATCATTTGAGCCAGGAAATCCGGGAAAGCTGGTCGAGCCTTCGCGTGGATGTCGACAAATGCCGGATTCCGCGGCTTCCTTTCCCGATGTACTTCGAGTGGAACGAGGAAGAAGGGGCGCTGGCCCTGGTGTTGGGCAACATTCCCGAAAGCATGGCGGCTGAACTTGAAAAGGTAACCAAGAGGTTGTTCAAGACCCCGGGCATCCGCCGGGAACCGCCCCGTACCCGGATGTCCAGGATGCGGGAACTCCTGCTTTCAGAAGGCCTTTGCCTCGACCCATTGAAATCCTCTGACCCAAAGGCGAACAAGATTGTGGCGACCTTTCTGGTCGATGATGAACGGAAAGCTCTCCAAGCGTTCGAGGAGGTCAAGGAGATCAAATTTTACCTTCACCCCGGTTTCTACAGGATTTTTCCCGCCGTTCTCGAAGAGAGCTCTCCGAAAGTTCGCAGGGAGGTTATCGATTGGCTGGCATCAACGAGCGAATCCTGGAGGATGGAACTCCTTCGCCTGGCCCTTCTGGACGAACACGAGGATATTCGCCTTGCCGCGCTGGAAGGACTTTGGAAAAAGTATGACAACGACTCCACCCCTGCCATCCTGGAGGCAGTTACAAGGAGAGGGTTTTCACCCAGGAACGAAGCGATAAAAGCGCTCGCGAGGCTCGCAAATTCGAAGTTTTCGGAAGAGTGCCGGAAATCCCTTTCCCCCTACCTTGATGATCCGGATGTCGGGTTCCGACGCGAGGTGGTCCGGGTCATGGCCCGATTCGAGACTCCGGAGATGAAGGAGTTCTTTTCCGCCGCGATCCGGGATTCTGACTCGCTGATCAGGGAAACCGGGGCCTGGGGGCTTGCACGAATCGGTGATCCGACCACCCGGGAGCTTCTCGCCACTCTTGCCAGGGACAAGGATCCTGAAGTGGCGGGGAACTCCGTCGGGTTTCTGAAGCTTCTTGACCGATCCCGAACCAGGCACATGGTTCAGACTTTCGAATGGTGGAGAGTGTGCGACGGCTGCAAGGGGGGGGAAACATGGTCGATCGAAGACCTTCGCGGCCCAAGGAGGGAGTTTTCCGACGAACCGGCTTCGGGAACGAAGACCACCAGGTTCGATGACCTTGTTGCAGCCATCCGGAAATCGGAACCCGAGGTCCTGAAGCTGTGGGTCGAAACGCACATCGCGGTTTGCCGCCGGTTTCTCGCTGAAACAGGAAAGCCTGGTCGGAATTCTGGTGAAGATGAACGGAAAAAGAGCGCGAAGGCAGCTGCGGATCTCTTGAAGAGCCTTGCGAATATTCTCGAGGGGGAGAACCGCGTTTCAGCGGTCCCGGACGACCTCCTGAGGCTCAACCGGTACCGCTTCGACCTCGAACTCAATCGGTGTGAACCCCGCCCGCGTCTTTGCCCCTTCGAGGATGCCTCGAAATGAGAACATTTCAAGGAAAGAGGCGAAGCTTCCGATACAGGGAACCGTGATGAAATCGAAGGAAACGAGAAACAAGGGTGACGGGTTTTCCCCGCCCGTCAGGGGTCTTCCGCCGGGAGATTACCCCTTTCTCGAGATTCTTCCCGAAAGCCTGTCCAGTCCAGCTTTGCAGCTCGTGGGGACCGAAAGATTCCCCGCAGGTCGGGTCCTGGAAAGAGCCCGGGTCAGGGTGGCTCCCGTCCCCGGGTTTTGCTGGATCGACGAGACTGTCCCGATAATCGTCTTGTCCCTCAACTACTACCGGGATGGGAACGACCTCGACCTCTACCTTGACCTTCTACACGAGGTGACCCATATCCGCCAGTTGATGGAGGGGAGGGACATCTGGGACGAAACCCTCCCCTACCACCACAGGCCCACGGAAATCGAGGGTTTCGCGGTTGCCGTGGCGGAGGGACGGCGACTGGGCCTGAATGACCGGGAGATCAGGGAGCATCTCTCCAACCCTTGGATGTCCGTGGGCGAAGTGGATGAACTTATTGCCCTGATCGATAATTTCCTCGGGCTCCGGATCATGGGTTGAATGCTGACTGGCATCTGAAGCCACTTGCGCGTCATTGGGCTTGACGTATGAACTCGACTCCACCCATTATCCGGTCCCTGACGAATGCGTATCTTTCGGGATGGTCTGCAGCCATGTGCGCTCCGTTGTCCCAGTATTCCCGAACGGATTCCGCCATATCCTCCATCCCGTTAGTGTTTCCGTAGAGGGAAACCGATGGGGTCGCCTGACGACCCTCGGGCCAGAAGGTGGAGAGCCAATCCAATCCGATCTGTGGATTGAACCGCTGAAATGCGTGGGTCATCTCGTGAATGGCGTAGGATTGGACCTTTTGAGGGGTTCCGCTCTTGATTACCATGTCCTGGTTCGATAAGTCGTAGTATCCCAAAATTGAAGTGGGATTCTTGGTTTTCGGATTGTCGAACGAGGTGCAGATTTCCACCCGCTTCGTGCAGGTGCGGAAGCTCTCCGGAAGCGCCCCGAGCAGATCATATAGAGCCTGGATGCTCCGATCCTCCCATTTCCCGCCCCGGATCTCGGCATCGGGACTGAAGCCCCGGTCTGAACCGTCGAGCGGGGTGATTCCGAATTTTTCCAGGATCAACGTGGCGGTGGAAAGGGTGCTTGGAGTTGCAATGGTTCCGTCTGTCTGGTGGGTAAGCCTATCCCAATACTTTTCCAGAATGTCCGCTTTCGCGTCTCCCGAGGCAAGACGTACCAGTTGGACACAATCCTCCTTCATCTTCTCCTCGGCCAGCTGGGCCGCCGTCTTGGCGGATTTGTCCTGGGAAACCACCGTTTCCTGGCCATTATCGCCTTTCACGGAAGCTCCAAGATCCGATGCGGATTCCGACTCCTGGGCAAAAACCGCTCCCCCGAGAACGAAAAGCGAAACGAGCAGGAAACACCAGGCCTGGAGGCGAATGCTTTTCGGCATCTTCATTGATTTCCCCCTTTCGGGAAAGATTTTTCCGGAAAATTGATCCGCGAAGAAAGAATTCAGGTTCAACGTAATGTATTTCCCCATTATCGGGAAAAGGGTTTAGTCTTCAGGGTCGGGGAAGTCGATTTCGTATCGGAAGTGGTTTCCTGGAAAGGTTTCGGGGTCCTCCTGTCCGGTTGGTTCGGGACGACCTTGGGCCGATAGGCTCTTTACTCTTTCGGCGAAAGGCGCATCCAGCGGAAAACCCTTCTGCAGAAATTCGACCAGATGCGGAAAAAGGCGATGGGCAAAAGAGTTGATTTCCCGATCGGAGTACCATTGAGGGTCGTCATTCCGGACTGCGGTCTGGAAGACGCCGTTCCCAAGAGCTGCGGCGATTCCTTCCGCGATGAGATGCCGTTGTTTTTCTTGGGGAATGGCTTCTTTTCCAAACCAGCGGTGGCAATCCTCGGAGCGATAAAAGAAAAAGTGGCAGATCTCGTGAAGGGTCACGGCATAAAGATGCCTGAGCCCCCCGAGGGTCAGTTCGGGCCGCCCTTCAACAAGCGCCAACTCGACGATCTGGAGGTCCTCGAGGTTGAGACCGAATACTCCGGTGATCCCAAGGGATTTCAGTTTTGGGATTTCCGAGGACCGGGCGTGCAGGAAAACCGGCACAACCCTCAGTGGCAAGGTATTCCTGGGGACCCCGAAAAACCCCCGGATCTTCCCAAGGCAATCGAGGAAAACTCCGTATTCCTTTGTCCGGGCGACATCCCCGAGCACCTTTTCGACCAGGTCGGGATTTCCACCCATCGAAAGGCGAAAGGCCACGTAGAGATGGAAGAAGTCAAAACGGACATCCTTACCGGCTTGTTTGTGAAATGCCTGGCAAAGGGCACGGAAAAAGGCGCTCGCGGAGCTCTTCCCCAAAGCAGACCGGTAGAATTTCAACTCGAAATCCCGAAGAACGGGGCTGGTCTTGGAAAGCCCACGAACGAAGCTTGCGATTTTTTCGACATGAGCCCGGTCGCGTGCGTCGGAACCCCGACGATAGGCGAAAACCTTCCGGTTGAAACTGTTCCCCGTGGGGAACACCTCCGCAATCCCGATGAGGAAATGGGCGAAGGAAATCATCGGGTCGGGAGAGAAGGCGACTTCCTGACACTTGGCGGGCGAAGGAAACAGGAAACACGCTGCGAGCAGGATGGTCGTAAGTGACTTCATGGTTTTCATTTCATCGTTCCACTGGGGGCCTCCAAGAGGGCCAAAAAGAACGCTGGCTCCGAAGCAATTTCGGAACCAGCGCGAAGATCGTTCAGAACACCCCCTCAAAACCACTTGTGACCAGGGTCTCGGGTCCCTAGGGGGTAAGCTGATCGGGTTACTTTCCGATCCGGGGTTTGAGAGCGGGGTCGCCCATCAGGTGATAGACTTCCCAGTAATATTGCTTGCGGGAGGAAGTGGAGGACTCGACCGCGAGGTTTCCGGCGAGCATGAACCCGGCGGCGGTCGTTCCGGCCCCTTCGAACATGGCGTCAAGAGCTCCGGGACCGGTCTGGTCCTTCGCGGGGGGAACGCCCTGATCGTTGGGCTTCACGATGGCGTGGAGGCCGACGCCCCACCAGATGTCTTCATCCCAATAGGTGCTGTTGGTTCCACCGACGTAGCCGATTGCGCCCGAATCCTTGGCCCGCAGCCAGGCCTCTGCGAAGCAGGTGGAAACCTCGAATTTGCTCGTGAGACAGCAGTTGCCCACCACGAACGGGTACTTTCCCTTGTTCCCGAGCTTCGCGATATCGCTCTGGGTGAAGGAGGGATCTGCCCAGGAAGTGGAAGAGCCGTGGGCAGTGTAGTTCATGAAGGAAACTCCGCGGGCGACGTCGGCTACGATGGCGGCTACGTTCTGCTGGGAACCGGCGGACAGATACTTGGAAACCTTGTCAAAGCCGGCAGCGGAATTGATGTAGTTGGCGGTCGCGTAGTTGATGTGGGGCCAGCCATGGCTCTTGGCCCAGCTCGAATCCCAGCCTGCGGTGAGGACGACGTCATCGAGGAAGGAAGTGTCGGCGAACTGGCCTTTCTCATACTCGATGGTTTTTTCGAGTTGGGGTTTCAGCTGGTCGAGGTTCTGGGCGGAAAAGCGTCCAGTGAGCATCTCGGGCAGGAAATCGCCCTCGGTGACCGCCACAAAATAGAGTTCGGTGATGTGGGATCCGGTCTTTCCCTTGAAGGCCGGGATCTGTTCGTTGTCTCCGACGAAAAGAACATAGCTGGGAGCAGGAACGCCTGCGGGGGGATTCTTGTAGAGGTCGTGCAGGTATTTCTTGAGGTTTTCGGTAATCGCGGCCCCGGTTCCAAACTGCTCGGTGGTCACCATGCTGACCTTGAATCCCTGCTGGGTTTTGAGTTCGACGAAGGGGCCCATGGCATCCTTGAAAGCCGGGTCGGTAACGATAACGTAGCCCTGGGCCGCATTCTTTGTGGAAAACCGGAGGGTTTCGGGAACATAGACCATCTTTTCCAACCAGGAGAAAGCGGGGGAGTAATGGGTTTCATGTTCCGCTTTGGTTGCCGGAAGATCGGAATCGGTGAAGGTGATCTCGAAATCCAGGTTGTTGTACACAACCAGTTTGTTTTCGGTCGCATCATATTTCACCGGGGCAACGATCAGCTGGGCGAGGCGCATGTGGCGCATGATTCCGATTTCCTTGAAAGAGGTCATCGGGAGGCCATTCTCACCCTTGGTGATGTAAGACGAGGGTTCGTAAACGAAGGGAACTTCGGACCCGTCCTTGGGGGCGGAGGGTTGATGAGGATAGACCAGCTTGGAGATCCCGTGATCAGCCAATTTGTATTCCTGGACATCATAGTTCTTGATGGAAACGTTGAACTTTGCGCCGAAAGGAACCTGGACTAGCTTGGTGATAACTGGCAGCTGGGGGCATCCGTATTCTCCCCCGAAAGCAAAACTCGGGTTGTAGACGACGGTAAAGTCTCCCTTGGGGGTCTTGGCATCGTAGAAATGGATCTTGTCGATGGAACAAGACATGCGAATCGAGAAATCGCCCGCTCCACCCTTGGTTTCGTTACCGATCGTAAGACCATTCCCCTGAGCATTCGGAAGATTGATTTCCCCCGCCCAGGCCCCGCAACCCAAAAGAACGAACACTGCCAACAACGCACCAAATCTTTTCACTGCCTTTCCCTTTCCTTTCTTATTCCACTTATGTTGGACCGGCCCCGGAACGAAACACCTTTGGGGTGAGTCTCCATGAGGTCGTTCCTGGCCCGTTTCCAACATGATTCCCACAAGAACCGGTTGCCAACTTATCAAGGAACTCTGATTGTCAAACTGGCTAATATTTCCAGGGTTTCATGTACCCTTTTTCAGGATAGCCTCCCCATTCAGGGGAAGTCAATAGGGTGGTAGACATTTGGTTTCTGCGTTACTTGGAATATGCAGGGGATTTTGCCCAAAGTCTTGTTTTCGATGCAGATTTGGACTAGGCTTTGACCTCGGTTAAGATACGACATTTCATCTATGAAGGGATGGTCCTATGAGCGTCAGCCGTGATTTGCGGGAACTGCCAGTCTTTTCAGAGTTCCGGGATGAGGAGGCCAAGGTCTTCGCCCAACTGATGGAAGAGAGGGAATTCCAAGACGGGGAGATCATTTTCGACGAACGGTCCCCAAGTAGCCCTCTTTGTTTCATCCTCTCCGGTCGGGTGAGCATCTTCAAATCCAAGGAGGGGGCCGGCAATTTCATCACGATCCTTGAAAGGTTCGATCTCTTGGGGGAAGTCTCATTCATCGATGAGAAACCGCCTTCCGCCTGCGCAAAAGCCCTGGGCCCAACGCGCTTGGGCTGCTTGAGCCGCGAAAGCTTCAAGAAGATCGAAAAAGAAAACCCTCCACTCAGCAATACCTTCCTTTTCCGCCTGGTGAAGGAGTTGTCAAGGAGGTTCAGGGCGGTCAACGAGGGGGCTGACTTGAAATCTTCCGACCAGACCATCGCTGAACTCATAACTTCAGGGACGCAGGTCAAGGTTTCCACCACGACACTCGATTACGTCTGCAAGATTCTCTACTGCGATAAGAATTGCATGAATCCCCTCCTGAAGGTCGACCTGAAGGGCTATACCCTCCTCATCCCCTTCGGGCACATTCGCTCCATCGGCCTCCCCAACCGCGAAGGCAAGTTCATCTGATAAAATGGGGGACATGAGAATCTATTCCGGAGATCTTCATGTCCCCAATTTCGCAGATCATGGGCCAGGAGCGGTTTACCAACGTGCAGGTTTTGGGGGGGATTTTTTTCAGCCATTGCAAGCACATTGAATGGCCTTTTGAGGCAGATTTCGGAATTTTGGGGACATGAGAATCTTTTCAAAAGATTCTCATGTCCCCGATCTAGATTGATCAAAGCGAGGGGGGGTATGAGTATGGGAAAAAATGCCATTTGGCTATTCGGAGCAGTTATCTTGGGTTTCCTGATTCTCGAGCCGTTCATTTGCCTTCCAATTCGAGGGCTTTGGGCAGAGTTACTGGCCCCCGCGGCTGGCCGTTTTCCCGGTAATCGCGCCGAAGCCGGTTTTGATAAGGGTTCTTTCCCCAACCCCCAGGGGGATGACAGATTCGTAACAGTGATTCAGATCTCCCCGAAGAAGTTCGACCCGCCCAATTCACGCTGGAACAATTACGGTCCAGCCTACGAAGGGAGCAGTACCATCTCGAAGAAGGGGGCAACACACACCCACGCGTTTGGTGCGAATTCCGGAGGTTTGAGCTACCTGTTCCGGATTCCGGAGATTCCCATTCTCGCCGCCGACATCACTGCGCGACTTTCATCCGAGTTTCCTTTTTACCGGGGACCTAAAAATGGCCAATCGGACATCACCCTTTTCGTGAACGGTCAAAGACTCACGACCATCAAAGTCATTTCCGACAACGGGTCCGGGGAACCCTATACATGGGAGATTCCCAGCCACCTGTTGCGTGTTGGGGAAAACCGCGTCGATTTTCGGGTTCTTCCCTCCTCGAAAGACCGAAACGGGCTCTGCATCTATGACCAATGTGTAAACGGCCGCGAGCCCGATTCCCCGATCCAGCTCCGGATCTGGAACAAATCCGCGTGATGTTTCCCTGCCTCCGGGTAGGTGGGAAATTTTTGCAGCCCGTATCCCAGTAACCGTGACATCCTTTCTCTGAGGTCAGATGGTTGGAGCCAGCTGACGAATTGTCCCTGGGCAAATGTTATGTCATAATTGATCCAGTTGCCGGAGTGCGCGATCTTGGAGGTTATTCGATGAAAAAACCGATCTTCCCCGCGATGGTTCTGGCCCTTCTTCTGGTGTCATTCTCACCAAAGATGCTCCCCGCTCTCGAGCTCAGCGGTATGAGCAATGAGACCATCCCTGGCTACAAGACCCTTTCACTGACTCCAGCCAACCTCTCCGTTTTCCTTGAACGGGTGAAAAGGGAACGGGACGAGCTGTACCGTGAACTCGAAGAAAAGTACGGGGGGGACGCCGAAAAGATTTCAAAAAGCACCGCCTTGTGGGCCTACGACCGTTTGATCGCAGCCTCCATCCCAATCGGGACACAACTGGAAGAGGCCGATGAGGGAGATGACGAAACGGCTATCCGACAACAGTTTCTGGAACTTCAACGGATCCACTACGGGATTCTATCGGACCTCGGAAAGAGGCCAAAGGGGTTGGCCTATCTTTCGGCCACCCTGATTTCCTTCCTGAGCACTGCCGCCCACGTCTGCGCCGGGCCACTCCTTCTAGCCCTACCCCGCGAAACAAAACCTGAATTGCCCATCGGAAGCGGCAGGGCAGGGTCCGAGGCTGATAATCTCTTCGCCGACCGGGGAACCGGCCCGCTCGGTCCGGATTCGCTGGCGAAGCTTTCCCCCATCGAGATCTCGAGACTGGAACCTCCTTCCACCCACCCCGTCCTGGATGAAGGCAACGCCGGCCCAAGGTTCAATGCCAAGTTCGGGGAAATCCAGGATTCAATCCGGGCCTTGAATCCCAAGTATTCGAAGTTCGATTACGCACACGCGCGCCGGGTCGTTTTTTTCGATGAAATCAAGGCCGAGGCGACTTCCCCCAAGATCACGGTCAAGGACCGCCATGGAATCAAATGGAAGATGAAGTGGGGGGACGAGGTCCACACCGACGTTGCGGCTGGCCGTTTGTACCTGGATATCGGGGGAAGATACTCCGACCCCAAATTCTATTCGGGTCCGGGCGAGACGATCCTGGTTCTCCCCCAGGCCAAAGCCGGCCAAGAAGGAATCAGCACATTCCAGGATCTCAAGAACGCCGTTTCGAAAGCATTTTTCCGCTTCAAGTTGGAAGAATGGGTTCTCGACGGACCGATGGTCAAGGATGATGCGGGGAAAATCCTCGGCTCAGGGATCGTCGATGCCCGGATGGCCGACACGGAAGACATCGACAAGAAGTACATCGGCGCCTTTTTCGTGAAATTCAAGGAATGCCAGATGTCGATCTACAATCCCGCATGCAAGAGGCTTGGAGGGAGCCCCCTTAGCGGCCTGGGGGCGACCCGCGACCGGATCCAGCGGGGGATGATGTTGTTCAACATATGGATCAACAACATTGATGCAAAGGATGATAACACAAGGATCTCGTTTTTGTACAACCCCAAGACCCAGGATTTCGATCGGGCAGCGGAGTTCCAGAGCGACAGCGGCGCGACCTTCGGAAAAATCGTTGGAATCGGGAAACCCAATTTCTTCAGCGAGCGCTGGATTGTCGAGACCCCGTTCGGGATTCATTTCCTGTTTCGCCCTGTTTTCGTTCCGCGGGCTTGGACAGCGTGCACCTGGTCGGATGCCCGTTGGATGGCCCGGCGGATCTGCTCACTTTCCCGCGACGATATCTCCGCAGCCATCGCGGATTCAGGCTGGCCTGGTTTCGTCCAGCAGGTCATGGTGGAAAAGCTCCTCGCCCGTCGCAACCAGTTGGTTCCAATTTTCCGGCTCGACCAGGATGGGTTCCAGGAAATCCCATGCAATCCGAGACTGACAATCGGGGAAGGGGATGTCCTGGTGAAGGATGGAAAACTGAACCGAAAATCCGCCAGAATCAAGAAACTGGTTGAGGAGTTCCATCCGGAAGGCTTCATTGGCATTCAGTTCCGCTTCCTGAACTGATTTTCCCGGGGGCACGGCCCGTTCGGGTCTTCCACCTCGGGGAAGTCTTGCCAAGGCAGGGACGGGTTCACTTCGAAAGAATCTGAATCTCCTGGAACCGGGTCGAAACGCCCCCTTCGTCGCCGAACCTCTTGTAGCCCAAAACCCTGATCCGGAAACCCTTGGCAAGAGAACCATCATCCATGGGGTGGTTCAATCTCAGTTCCCGGGGAGCATCCTTGGACTCCGCCACTCGGGGCTTTCCCGAACCGGAACCTTCCGGTCCTGCCCCAATTTCCGTCAGGATCACCCGATAGTGCGCGGGAATGGTTCGATCGCATCCCCTCGAGCCGCTTGCACCCGGCGCGCCCTTGACGAACACTTCCGGGACCCACTCGATTCCAGAGATCGTCCCCTCAATGTTTTCCGCCGGAAAGTCGCACATGGTACCCCTTGAGGGAGCAAGCATCACCGGATCGCACTGAAGGGGCAAATCGTTGGGCTCCGAGGCGGACTGGCAAAATCCCACCATTTCCGAAAACAACATCAAGAAAGCGAATAGAAGACCCCCTCTTTGCACAATATCCTCCTGGAAGCGACTACCCTGTTCGCCCCTTCTTCGGGAATTCTAGCGCTGTTTCATCTGGTTGGCAACGAAGCTCCGTCTTTGGAAATCCTGAGAGCGACTTGAGGAAGTGGCAACGCGCGATCTGTCCGGTCTCGTCCTTGCGAGCCTGCGCATCCCGGGGCCAAACGTACTATCCGCGCCCGAAAATGTGCGACATGGTCTCCATGTCCAGCACAGAATCCTGAAAAGACCCCGTTTCACGAAATACATTTTTTGCGGGAAAGCGAACCGACTTGTCACTTTTCGGTGCCGACGATATCCTTTCTCCATGCTGATGAGGGAGCGGTTGGAGATCTGCAAGGGGTTGGAACTCCTTCTTGAAGAAGGAGAATACTGTTCCCACTCGACCGCATTGTTCCTGCTTGGCCACCTTGCCTCACCTCCAGGAATACTGACGATAGTGACATCATCACGCCGCCGACCCCGCAGGATCGGATCACGTTCCCTGACTTTCATTCATCGGGGAAGGAACCGAATCGAAACCGTTCCCATTCTGGAAATGGGGGAGCACCGCCTCGCTGTGTCGTCTCTGGAAAATTCCCTTGTTGACCTCCTGGCATATCTCGACCTTGGCCCTTCGATCGAAACAATCGTGGAATGGTTCGGACGTTTTCCCATCAGGGTTGACGAGCTCATACGGGCAGCCCGAAGGAATTCCGACACCGTCCTGAAGAGGGCGTGCTGGTTGATGACGCTCGCGGGAAGGGCGGGATACGAAGAGATTCCCTGGGCATGGTTTTCCCCGACTCCGATTCGGCTCGATCCAAGGGTGGATAGCCGGAAAGCCCTCTGGGACGGACGTTTTCACCTGAGTTTCCCTTCCCATCTCCTGGGATCTCCGGCACCGGAGCCGAGGCCCGATGACACGCCCGAGAAGCATGAATGGTTGGAGCTTCGCCGGTTCCCGCCTTTCCGAAAAGCTTTTGAAATGGCGGGGAGGCTTCCTATCCGAGGGGATCCATCCCCCCGGGCGTGCCTTTTCCTGAAGAGATGGGCGACCCGGTTCATAGAAGACCTTCCGAAAAGGGATTTCGACGCCCTTCTCGCCTCCCATGCCGGAACCCTTCGAGAAATCAATTCCACCAGCAGATTCCCGGTCTGGTTACACCGATGGTTCGAGGATCGCCTCCGCCCGGGGGCGCGGAGCGGGCGAGTCCCAAGGCTGGATGGCGCTCTGGGTTGGGCGAGGGCCAACCTGGATTCTCCAAATCTTTCGCGGGTTGAGTCCGCCATTCACATCGGATATAGCCTCGGCGAGAAAGATCCGGCACTGAAGTCCCTCGAAGCTGTTTCCTATGCGCTTTTTGATTCAGGTCGCGAAAGCACACTTCTTTGGATTGCGAATCACCGGCTCTCCCATGGGTTTCACCTGGGTCCACGGACATGCGTCGCGGTCGCCCGTTCACTGGTCCGTTCGGGCAGATCCGACCAAGCCCTGGCCCTCATCGAGGAGCACCTCGAGACATGCAATCCTCGGGAGGAAGCCCGCCATGCCGCGGAGCTACGCTACGCGAAGGGTGGAATCCTTTGCCGGACGGGGCGGCCGGAAAAAGGGCTGAGGGAGTATGAGGCCGCGCGGACGATTTTTTCCAGAAACCAGGATTCCCGGGGCTTGATGATGGTCGAGTCGGCCCTTGGGAACTTCCACCTTCGTCTGGGGAACACCGACCAAGCCGTGAGTCATTTAAGGGCATCGCTGCTTGCGCTTCCCCCGAAAATCTTCCGGGAAGCGAGAGTCGTCCTGCTGACAAGCCTCGCGCAGGCGGAGTACACACGAGGACGATTCCGGAAGTGTCTCACAATTTTGCGGAGGGCCAGGCGGATAAAGAGGGTTGGGGGATGGAACCGGGCCAACCTCCTTGTCGCAGAAGCCAAGGCCCACCTCGAGCTTGGCCAGATTCCCAGGGCGCTGGAAGCCCTGGAGAAAACCCGATTGATCCGGGAGACTTGGGGGAAACCCGGATTCTGCAGTTCCCTGAGGGCCCTTCTGGCCTGGTGCCACAAGTTATCGGGGCGGGAATCTGAATCGGACAAGTTTGTGGAGAAAATTCCGAAGGAAGGTTCCATGACTTCTGACCCGAGAGGCGAATTCGTTCGAGGCACATTGGAAGCGATGTCCTCTCGCTTCGGAGGACGGTTCAAGGAGGCAATCATCAGGTATGAAAGCCTTTTGAAAAGATCAAAGGAGCTGGGCCTTTCGGGGATCGAATCGGGAGGACTCCACATGGGGTTGGCGATGTGCCAGTCCCTTCTTTCGCCCGGAAAAGGAATCAGCAGTTTCCGGGAAGCCTGGAAAAGGCTCAAGGAAACCCCGAATCGCCCGGAAACCCGACAGGCCCGTGTCATGATCGCTGCGAGGGCCCCCAGGTTGCTCGCGGAAATCCCGGGAGACCTCGACCAGGATGTCGGGTTGATCATCTCTTCCGGAGCATTGGACCCCTTTTGGGCATGGTATGCGGGCGACTTGATCGGGTCAGGCAAACCTGCCGCAAGCCGCTTCGTCAAGGACCATTGGAGCCGGACCCCGGATTCCATGCGCCGGATCTTCCTCGAACGAATCCCCGGTTTTTCGCGGTTGATGCGCGAAACAGGACTGACCTCTTCAAAGACGACGAAAGTTTTCACCCTTTTGTCAGCCAGGGAGGTTTTCACAATCACGTCGGGAGAGTACCAACGCTGGAGAAAACAAAACCTTCAGGGAACCTTCCTTTTCGACGGCCCGGCCGGGAGGCTCTCCTTCGATAACCGTGTTCTTCTTGCCAGACCCGGATCCAGGATTCACCGACTCCTCGAATGTCTTCTTCTGTCGAGGGGTGTGCCGATCCGCGTTGAGGAGCTGTTTGCATCTGCCTGGGGAATGGTTTTCGATCCCGAGTTCGATCCCTATGCTTTCAAAACGGCACTCTGCAGGCTGAGAAAAGCGTTGAAAATGGTGGTTCCCGGGTCTTCGATCAGGGTGGTTCCGGGAACATCGAAATGGGGGAAGAGACTGCTCAAACTACCGTGCCCTTGGGAAGCCGTGATCTAGGTTCCCCGAAAGGTTTTCCCAGAACCCTTGAGCCAGATTCGGGGGTGTTTCTTCCGCCAAAGCCATTCATTGATCCTTCCAAGTCTCCCCGTGAACGGCCTTGAACCTCTTGATGCCTTCGAGGTCCCGATTCGAGTAGGTTTTCCCATTCCGGTCCGATTGGACGATTCCACGCTTTCGGAACACTTCCGCGATAACGGCTTTGTTCCGCCCCCCATGCTGGTTCTGGTCGGCAACCAGGAGCGCCTGGTACGCATCCCTGAACCATGGTTCCCCAGGTTTCAGGAAAAAATGGCTTCCGTGGACCAGACGGTCTGTGATTCCAGCACCAAGAACGCGGCGAAGATCCCACAGGGCTCCCCCCCAAATCCGTCCGTCGTCATGCACCTCGTTGGTGCAGTCTTCGGGATAGTGGAGCCCATTCTCGAGGTTACGCAGGAAAGGCATTCCCGCCTTCGCGCCCACCCATTCCCCGATCTTTGGGTCCCCGCTCAAGCTGCAAGCGAAATAGTCCGCCTGCCCTTCATTGATCGCCCCTGCTTCCTGGGCGTATTCGAGAGCCACGATCCGGTGGAGGACGGCGTGGGAATACTCATGGTAGATTACTGCCTCCTCCTTTGCGAAATCGTTGAACCGGCTTCCGTCACCGAACCGGATCCTGTCCTCGAGAGGGCTAAAAAAGGCATTGTCAACATTTGTCCCATAATGCACCCAGGCCCGGGCCACCCGGTCCATACCCGTGAAACCGAGACCCCGGAAGAAATCATGAACCCGATCGAGATGGAAATAGGCATTCGATTCGTCGAAGTGTGTGTTTTCGGGTGGGAAGTCATATCTGTCATCGATGGAAACCGCACCGGGCCCGTCATCATTTCGGACCAGGACAAAGTTGCCCGAAAGAGTGTGAGTCGCAAGATTGAACAAGGGTGCCAGCTCAGGTTTGCTCTGGAGGGGATGGTGGCGAAAAATAGACCCCACTCCAGTGAACCGTAAACTCTGGCCGGAAACGAAGGTCATCATGTTTCCAACCCGGAACACGGTTCCATCGGTTGCGTCGACATCAACTGAAAAGTCCCCCAAAGGCGCCTCCGGGGCAAGCTCCACCCTCCAGAATGGGAGAAGCTCCCCTGCCTTTGGGAAAAGGAACTTCGCGGCTGTTGGAGCTTTCCTCGAGCCCTCCATCCCAATGGCGAGGGTTGCCGCGGAGATGGCGCACTCCCGATTCACGGTGAACGGTTTGTGGCTTGGAGATACGACCGGGAAGCTCCCCGTGACGAATTGGATGCGGCGGTCTCCTCCAACATGGAGATCGATCCTCGCGCCGTCGACCGGAAGGCCATCGACATTCATCTGAAGCCCGATGTGGGTTGCCCCTGCAACAGATTCGTCCCTGACGACCGCAAGCCAATCCGTTCCTTTCCAGTCGGGAAGGTTGAACAAGTCCTTATGGGACAGCAGGAAGTCCCGGCAAAGTTGGCTGGGATCCCCCTCCGTGGGATCGGTTAGGTTTCCGAGCAGGCTGGAAATTCTCTTTCCATCATTGGTGAAGGTGACTTCCGAGATCCCCGAGGAAAGAATCGGTTCCCACAGGATGGCGTTCACAAGATCCGGATCGGGTTGAACTGGCCCCGCCCAGGGACCCGCCGGTTCGGAAATCTCCACCGGGTTCGGGCTGCGGTGAGTTTCTCTTCCGCCGGCAGGAAGGAATGCTCTCGCGGATGCCGGTCCCAGGAAAAGAACAAGGGCGGTAACAATTAAAAATTTTCGCATCTGGCAAATCCTTTTTCGCTCCGAAGTCCAATCTCAAGCTCATTCTAGATCCACCGGAAACCTCTGGCAATATGGTTTTGGGTAACTTTTTCCGCCTCACGCGCAAGCCCCGCGTCCATGACCTTTGCTACACAATTTATACGAAATCTCGATGTTCCTGGAAACCATTCATTGAGAGCATGTCCGACAAGGACGAGAACCCAGCCATGGAAGAATCTTGACGAGAGGCGGATTGGGGACCTTCTCCCATCTCGGTGCGAAAGGAGCGGGAAATCAGGGATGGAGAAGCCGGAATTCGGTTTCCACTCTTCCCTCATCGAGAGAGTCGAATGCCTCTCGGTGGGAAGTGACGATGCCTCCGCTCATCTCGTACCAGGCAAAACCGGTCGTCCATGGAGAATGCCGGAAGGAGCCTTGCCTTCGCCGGGGGAAGCAGAAAACCCGCCCCGGAAGGTAGAGAAGGTTGAAAGCGGTTTGTTGGCGGAAGAGAGACTCCAGGAATTTCCAGGAGTCCTTGGTATCGGAAAAGACCCTGCAAACCGTCGGATAGGGGAGACTTCCCCCGTTGTGAATCCAGTCAGGCATCTGAACCGGGAACTCCCGGGGGGATGCGAACAGTTGGAAATGCAGATGATTGACGGACGCAAACGCTCCGTAGGAATTGAACCCCATTCCCGCGCCGGGGATCTTCGGCCCGATCGAATCGACGAACGCGCAAGCGAACTGGTGGTACTTTTCATCGAGGGACTGGGGAAGCTCTTGATCGGGGTCGGGAACGAGGAGGGAATGCAGCTCGACCACGGGGAACTTGTTGAAGAAGAGCCTGAACTTGACTCGGTCCAACTCACCGGAAAAAAAGCATTCCTCAAGCAGGAAAGGCTTGTTGAAATGGAAACCATCACGATCAAACTCCTTACGCAGGGAGTCAGGGGAGTCTTCCGCCGCCCGCTGGGGCCGAAACGACCTGAACATGTTGTACTGCAATTCCCACGGTCCGACCGTCCTGAAAGAGGGTGGTTCGAGCGCCCGCAGGCCTGCCTGTGCCATTCTTCGAAAAGTGATGACATCGCAAGGGTTGAACTCGGGAAGTGGGTGACCGTCAGAAAGAATCCCCGGCCTTTTCTTCCATTTTTCGAATGGGGCGCGCAGCCTTCGCGACAGGTTTCCGAAAAGGTGGGGGGAAAACCTTGCATTTGCAGCGGCTAATAGGAAGCCTCCGAGCGTTTCTCCGCCAAGGAGCCTCCCGAGCCCGGAGGTGAAAACCTCACGGAATCCCTCGAACTCTTTCCCCGCGCGGCTGGCGGATGAAAAAACCATCGAAGCGTTCCTTTTCGGATCAGAAAACAGATTCAGGAGGAACAGATGGGAAGCGAGAAATCAGGTCACCACCTGCAGGAGGATTTCCCTCCAATGCCCGATAAACAACCAATGGCCTTCACCGGGCAGGAAGGTGGCCTGGCATCCTGGAATGGTTCGTGCAACGTGGCGGGCTGCGGAAAGGGAAACGTTTGTGTCCCCTTCGCCGTGCCACAGAAACACCGGGCCCCGGATCTCTTCGAGCCTGAACCCCCAGGGGTTCGACAGAATCACCGCATCCTGGGCGAACCCGCGCATCCCCGACCGGGTCGCTTCCTTGAAATGGGCTATCATCATTTCCTTCATTTCGGGACGACTCAACAGCTCGCGGTCGAAGGGGGAGTTCCCGCGCAGCATTTTCCGAAAAAAGCCTTCGGGATCGCGTTTGGGGTCAGCGGTCAACCAAAGGATGCCGCGGAGGAGCCAGGGGGCTTTTCGCGCGATCATCGCGCCCAGTCTCCTGATTGCAGGCATCTCCTCCAGAGCGCCCGGAACGTCGGTTGGCCCCACACCGCAGATGATGGAGATCCGGGGAACCCTTTCGGGTATCCGGAAGGCGCAGGCGGCGGCATACGGGCCCCCGGCGGAAAAGCCCATCACCGGGAAGCGATCGATCCCCAAGGCATCGGCCAAACTGCAGACATCGGTGGGCCAATCCAGGAGTTTCCTGTTTTCCTGGAAATCGGAGAGGCCGAACCCTGGGCGTTCCACGACGATCAACCGGACTCCCATTTCCCGGGTGGGTTCCTCAGGCCCATGGAGAAGCCTCGAGTTGGGGGCGCCGTGAAAACAGAACACCGGCTTCCCGTTCGGATCACCATACTCCGCGTATCCCAACCACCTCCCATCAGGAAGCCGGACCTTGCCGTCTTTTGTCATTTCGAAACGGTTTCCTTTCTACCTTGCGAACAGAGCCTTTTTCGCAAGCAACTGCTTTACCTTCGGAGTCATGGGAAAGCACTTTGATCCAGTGAATCTCGGAAACCTCAAGGATGAAAGGGGCATGAAGCCGTCATCCCAGGGCAGCGAGAAGCATTCTTGCTTCCTGGATCTTCTCGTCCCTTTCCGGATACTGACGGGAGCGGACATCCAGAGCTTCTTGCAGTGCCGCTCGGGCTGATGAGGTGTCCCCTTCCCGATGGCGACTTTCACCTAATCGTACAAGGCAGGTGGCAAGATCGAGCTGGGAATCCTCGACTTCACATTTCATTCCCTGGACTGCTGCCTCGAGCTCGGCTGAAGCAGAACCTCCGGGGCTCTGCCTCATACGGGCGAAAGCATGCGAACTTTTGGCGAGAAAATAATCGGGCCCGCGGTATCGGGTTCTTTTCTCGAAGTATTCCAGACATTCCCCGGCCAGCTTCTCCGCTCTCCGGAAATCTCCATACTTGAGGGCGAGTGAAGCTCTGGAATGCTTCACCGAGGGAAGGAAAAGAGTCAGGATCCCCTGCGTTTCCTCGATCGACATCAGCGTTTCCGCCTTTTCAAGGTCTTCATCGGCAGAGGGATCACCCGCCAGGGCTTTGAACTCTCCCGATAGCTCCCAGAAATTGGCCAGGTCAATCGCCAATCCTACCTCGCCCGGCGTCATATCACCCTTTACGCCCGGGATCTTTTCGAGAAGGTCACGGGTCACTGTCTCCAAGTCTTTTCGGAACCCTTCCTCGAAAAGTTTTCGGAACCCTTCGAGATACACACGGGCTTCTTCGGCCCTGTGCAGGACGATACTGGCAAAGGCAAGTTGGATCAGGAGCCCAATAAGAAGACGCCCGTTGGGATGCACCTCGGATTTGATCTCGTCAAGCCGCTCCCGAAGGAGCTTCGTTCCCTCGGGGTATCTTCCGATCGCTACGTACATCGACCCGAGGACGGTTTGGTCCCCTGGACTGTACCCGGTGTTGGGGGACTTCTTCCGGCAGACGAACTCGTACAGGCGCACTCCCTTTCTCAGCTGACCTTTGAGCACCAGCTGTCTTTTGATGTGGAAGATGTGCGAAAGGTTGATTCCTGCAGGGAGTTCGGCATCGGCTGCGATCTCCCTTCCATCGAGTACCGCCGCAAGAAGGGGCCCTCCTTTTCCGAGAACCATTTGGTCATAGAGGTCATCGAGCTTTTCATCTTGGATGATCCGGTTGAATTCCAGTCGTCGGAGCGGCCCGAGGGAGATGGCTCCCAGTAAAATCCAGGCCAACAGAAGAGTGAAACCGAAAATCGGAACTGAATTCCACCCGCTCAAGAAGGTGATGATTCCCGTTGCCACAAGTGAAAACACCAGACCAACGACCGATACCCGGGGAACCATTTTGCGAAAAGCACCTCTGGCAGCCCGTTCTTCGACCTCCCCAAGGGTGGGGGAGCCCTTTTGCTCTTCAGTCATCTGCATTTCTCCCGCCGCGCAATGTGGAGAGTTCCAGCCCTTTCAATAAAGATTTCATGTCCCCGAATTTCCCCGAATTTCAGGAGGGGAAATAGTCGTAATGCCATGAACTCAGCTGGGAAAGATCGGTCGGACTGGTGAAATCGCTTTGGATGATCTGCCGAGCCTTTCCTGGCAGGATCTGGGCGAGGCTCCCGAGGATCGGAATATCCTGGGTCTTCTCCCGAATGTCGCTGAGGAACTCGGTTGCCGAAAGAAGAGTCTTCACCCCCGCGGGGATGGAGATCATCCCCTTTGAACCGGCGGTCTGAAGGTATTCGGAAAATGTCCCAAGGTTTCGGTAGAGAGGCATGAAGACCTTCCCAAGGAGTCCTACCGTGGCAGTAACGGAAAGACCGCTGCGCGATTTCAGCGAGGCAAGGTCTTTCCCCAACGCCCACGCCTTCTTCCCGAGAGAGACGGCTTGTTTTGCCTTTCCCGCGCCAAACGTGTACCAGTGGTCGGTGAACTCGCCCCTTGCTTGCGCATCCTGGTAATTTTTCTGGGCGGCCTGGAAATTGGGAAAAGCCCGCCCCTCGCGAATTTCCTTGACGATTTCCTTCGCGGCCTTCCGGTCTTCGGGTGTATCGAGAAGACCGGCTGTTGCGCTGCATTTGGGGAGGACTTCGTCAATGACATATTGATCGAGAATGTCCCAGTTCTGTGGTTTCGATTCCATGACCTTTTTTACGGCATGGAGGAGTCCGTCCATCATTTCATGCTTGTTTTGGGGCCCAAGACCGTCGATCACAGCCCAAAGACTGACCACGAGGCTGTCCCGCTCGGGTGATTTCGCCGGAAGCAGGTCCTTCATCCCCGCCCCATCCCGATACGCCTTGTATGCCAGTTCGCTGCAATAGAAGGCGCGGTCACCGTCGGAATCGGTGAAACCGCAATCGTACGGTTTCCCGAGCTGGTTGGTGGCATAAGAAACCGCGGCGTCCACCGCCTTTTTTGCCTGGTCCGCGGGGAGACCCTCCGTGGGACGGACGATCCGGTAGTTTCCGCCCCCCCAGAAATAGGTCCATTGAGTTCGGGTAACCCCTTTCCCTGTCGCATCGATGAACTCCGGGGGAGGCCCTTCGCTGACGCAGATCAACGAGTGGTGGAATGGTCCACGGGTGAGGAAACAGATGGCATCCTTGTCCCGGCGCTCCTCTTTCCCCGGCCCTGCAAGGATGATGTCGCCTTTCCGGATCTGCTTGATGAAATCCGTGAGTTTCGTATTCCCACCGTTGTTTTCCGCCCAAGAAAGCATTCCGGCAGGATCACCGTAGGAATCGGAAAAGCTGGGGCTTCCCGGTTTTCCCTTTCGGGCAGTCTGCTTGGCCAGTTCTTTTCCTTCCGCACCCCCTCTTGCCATGATCTCCTTGAGTATCGGGTAATTCTTGGGAAGAATCCCCTGCTTGATGAGGTCCTTCTCTTTGGGTG
>CAYRYU010000023.1:13337-32193 GCA_964428355.1 uncultured bacterium | reverse complement strand
TTCAGGGTCTCCCGGAAGACACTCAGGAAATCGAAAGCATTGTCATGGATTCTTCATATCTCGTTGGGCTCGACCCGCTGTCCGTTGTGGAAGAGGAAGGTCATACCAAGGGTTTCGCCGGTCTGCCCGAAGGTTTCCGCCCGCCTCTTTTCCTGCTGGGCAGCCAGATGAAGGGCGAAGAAAACGAGCAGGATCACCCCCCCCCATCACCAGGAGGGGCACCACCTGGTCGAGCATACGAAAACATCCCCCTTCCGATGATTATAGGATAAGGCACCGATCCAAAATGGGCAAACTCTGTCAATTTCCGGGGGGAACGATGAAAACTGAGTCTTGCTTCCCCGCTTTCGCTCGAGGTTCCACTTGGTGGTATCATTGCCGCAATCGCGCCAGATTCCCCATCAGCTTAGGTCGACCCCCTTCACCGGACAATCGTCCGACCGGAAAGCGTCAACAGAGGAGAAAACGGATGGTATCACGGTTTCGCAACGGCTCGAGATTGGGACCTGGGATCTTTCTGCTTTTCCTCCTGCCTCACCTCCTTTGGGCGGAAGGCGAATTGCCGATCACCAACGCAGGAGTCCATTACCGGAAAGCTGCCGCGATTCTCCTCGAAGCGGCGAGTAAGGCTTCCACCAAAGACTTTGATGCGATGGGACTGTTGAAAAGAAGCGGAAGTGAGCTCTTCACATTCCCAATCGATGGGAACGCGGAAAAATTCCTCCTTTCCAAACCCGTCGGGGATGCTTTTGCCGAGGTCCGTGCAGGCGCTCGCTGCCGGCTTTGCGATCTCCACCCGGGACGGAAATGGATGTTCACCGATCAAAAGCTTCCCCTGGGGGATTTCATTTATCTCGCCAGAGCGCTGTCCATTTTTTCAAGGATGCAATCGGAAAAGGGGAAGCCTGATGAAGCCATCCTAAGCGCACAACTTTGTTTTCGCCTTGGAGAGCATCTGGCGAAAGATGAACAGGTGAAATCCCTCTATTTCGGTCTTCTCATCCAGAAATTGATTGCGATCCCCATTCTCAAGAAATTACTGGAAAAGAAGGTTCCCATCGAACCTAGGGCGAAAGCTTTTCCGTATTTCAAAGGGCTTCCTGATCCGCTGATAGACATCAAACCCCATCTCGACCATGAGCTCAACATGTGGAAAAGTCTTCCTTCAGCCGTTTCCTCCGATGTTTCCTTTCTCGTTTCTCTTGGCCTGGTCAGCGTCCCCAAGGAGCCCGAAGCCATCGATTGTCGGAACTTTTCCGCACAGTTGACCGCCTCCTTTGAGCTGCTATTCATGGATGATCCGAAGATCCGGGACTTGCCGGACAAGGAGATTCTTGAAAGAATCAAGCAGGAAGGTAATCTCGATAATCCCACGGCCTGTCCAGCCGGAGGACATTACGAACTGGTAAGGGGAACGGATTCTTCCCCCGGGCTCTGGAAGTGTTCTATCCATGAATACCGGGATTCTCCCGACCTGCAAAAACGCCAGGACGAAAAGGAGATTGTACTGCTCAAGGAGTTTGTCACAACACCCCAGTTCGCCGAATGGGCCCGGGAGGCTTATGAAACAATTGAACAAGGTATTTCCATTGCCCCGGGAAGTCCCGCCATGGACGATTGGTTGAACAAGCTCGCAGACTCGAAAAACCCCTTCCTGACGCAAGCATTGCCCAACCTGAAGAAGCTCCATGAAGACCTCGGTTTCGTCCGAAAAGAGGTAACCGCCCTGCTTCCCCTTCTGTCTTCGGACTAGGGATCGACAGGGAGGAAAGTCTGCCGTCATGCCCAAATTGACCCTGTCCGGGGTGTTTTCGATCAATGAGGTGGAAAGAAAGAGCCGGTTCATTGCCACAGCGGCCCCAGCCGTGACTGTCGATGAGGCAAATGCCTTCTTCGAGAAGGTCCGCGATCCGGCGGCTACGCACAACTGCTGGGCGTACCTTGTAGACTCCCAGGTCCGGTTTTCCGACGACGGCGAAGTCCCCGGAACGGCTGGAAAGCCTATTTTGGGAGCGATCGAAAAGCAAGGTTTGAACCACGTCGCAATCATGGTGACGCGACATTTCGGGGGCATCAAGCTTGGAATGGGCGGACTGATCAGAGCCTACGGTGGAACAGCCGCCCGTTGTCTCCAGGCCGCTCCCAAGAAGAATATCCTGATCCACGAGGATGCCCATGTTCTGGTCCCTTTCCGGGCACTCGGGAAAATTCTCGATATCCTGAGGAAAGAAAGGGTCGAAATCCTGGAAAAAACCCAGGGTTCGGGAGGAATCACCCTGCATCTCCGTTTCGAGAAATCCATGGAAACATTTCTAAAAAGCCTTTTCCAGGAAATCCCCCGGGAAAAAAAGGGACACAGGAATCTATTGGAATAAAGCGGACACAGGAATCTGTTCGAAACAGGGATCTAAAAGAATGCAGGCCAGACAAGAGTGGCCAATCGTACCTGTTCCGTTGGAAGAAGACCTTCGAACCTGCTTATCGTGGTTCCAGAATCGCCGCACGAAGCGGTTGGTCGAAGCTCAGCTGGCACACGATGTCCGGGGGAATCGCGCAACCCTTTTCCTGGAAGAATGAAGCGACGAACTCCCGGAAAACCCACACCGGTTTTCCCATCGTTCACCCCTTCAAAGCCTTGCGTTGTTCAGGATCCCAGATTTCCCGGAAGCAATGGTCTCCGGTTCTGCGGTGAAGCCAGCATCCCCCTAGGCATGCAGAAAGATGCCCACATTTGCGGCAGTCTTCTTCGAGATGATGGGTGACCTTGCGGAACCTCTCGAACCTGTCGCTCCAGATCCTGACAACCGATTCCTCACGGATGTTGCCTTCTGTCCAGTCCTTCCTGAAAGCCGGGCAGCCCGCCACATCCCCGTTGTTCATGATCGTGAAGGTGGTCCATCCCGACCCACAGAAGAACCTCCGTCCGAGGTAGAGTCTCTTCGTCAGGGAACCGCAATAGCCGCACCCCTCGCCGAGGAAGATCGGGAAAAGCGGTTGGTTCTCGAGAATGAAACGGAAGATCCCGTCAGTCTGTTCCTTCGTGACCTTCATCCAATCGTGGTTTTCAAGAGCCCGGCCCTCGAAAACCGGGAGATGGAACTCCCAAAAGGTTGCATCGGAAGACAAGACGAACTTGAACAGGTCCCCTATCTCGGAAATGTTCCGCTGATTGAGGGTTGTACAAATCACCCGGGTTCCGATACCCAGCCCCTTGAAAAAAGTCAACGCTTCCAGACAAGCCTGGAAGTTGTCCGGATCGCCTCTCATGTATGCGTGGGTCTCCGGAACCCCATCGATGCTTACCTTAACGGCCATGGGAGGGAGCGCTTCCAGTTCCTTCGCCAATCGCGGAACGTTGGTGGAGTTCGTAACGAGATTGTACCGGATCCCCTTTTTCGCCGCGTATGCCAGGATCTCGAAAAGGTCCTCCCGAAGGAGGGGTTCACCCCCGGTCAGGGTCAAATGCTTCGGGTGCAGCAGTTCCAAGTCGTCGATCAGGGCGAACATCTCGCGGGTGGAGAGTTCCCCTGGATCGGTCTTTCCGGAATCCGAGCCGCAATGCCGGCATGAGAGATTGCACCTGGAGGTTGCCAGCCACTGAACGTCATCGGGAAAAGCGGGGACCCCGGCCCACTTCCGGATCCGGAAATAGGTGTTCCAGAGCCTCGCCCAGTTCCTGTCCAGAAAACGTTCCAGGAAAGGCATCGCGAATCCGGGAAACAACTTCAGAAGTTGGAGGGCAGGGGAATTCCCGTCAGGGTGCGGATTTCCCAACCGGTCAGGACACTTTTCCCCCCGACCGGAACTTCCTTCGCCCCTTTGATCGTGAACTTCGCAGGAACCCCCTGGGGGTTTTCAAGGGTCGACGAAAGGAAGATCGAATTGCCCGTCAAAAGCTGGACCCAGGCTCCACCCGCCTGCCTGACAGAGATGATCCCGAGGATGCTTCCGACGAGGGCTTGCCCGGGTGAAACGTCCGCCCTCCGCCGGAGGTATGTGCTGCGGGTTACCGGACTCCTCCCGGGCCTAGTCATCCGGACTCCATACTCGGGTTGGCAATCGACGGGAGGACCGTCTGGAACAGGGGGAGCGGGCTCCTGGGGACCGGGCTCGGGCGGGGGAAACTCCATCACTCCGTATTTGGGCCTGGACACAGGCATGTCGGTCACGCCGTATTCTGAAACGGGTCCCGGAACCTCATCGACCCCGTACATCGGTTTCACCGATGGAATCCGCGGCTCGTCGGGGCTCATGGCAGGGCCCTTTGGCGCGGGGCAGTTCCTGCAATACTTGAAGGAACCGTCGATCACCCCGCCGAGGAGGTTCTTGTAGTCCTCATCCGAAATTCCGTTCGAGGTCAACCTCACCGCGAAGGGAACATGCGCGGCATCGGTGAAAGCGTCGTCGAGGGCATCTTCGAGGCAGTTCCCGATCTCCCGGTCGAAAAGCTTTGCCTCTTCAAGTGCGGCAAGGAGATTGCCATGGATTCTCAGGGTTTCGATCAACTTTCTTGCCTGGGTCTCCTCGGAGAAACCCGAACCCGAGAAATCCAACTTCAGTTTCCCGATCGAACTTTCCAGGTGGAACACCACGAAATCCTTGAAAACTGAGTCCAGGGAACCACCCAGCGAAGTCAGTTCCCACTTCCGGGCTGCGGCAAGCCCACTCTCGAAACCTGCATAAACAGAAGTTGGGCAGGACTCCCCGGAGGAAACCGAAGCCCTTATGTCGTTCCAGAGGGTCCGGATTCTCCGCCATTGGGGGTCAGAGTTCAAAGGACTTTCTTTCCCGGTCTGCGGGGAATCGTAAACGGAATCATCCTGGGCCCAGGCCCTTTCTTCATCGATCACGCCTCCCAGGAAAACCAGAACGACGCTAGTCAGAAGGACGAACCGGTGCAACAGTCGACCCCGCCCGTCCGTTTGTAGATACCGTTTCCCGAGAAGAAACAAAATGCCTCCGGCAAGGAGTGCAAAAGGGAACAGAACCACATCCAGAAAGTCGTCCATGGAAACACCCTCCATTTCCTCTCGAACGGTATCCCTACCATCATAGACGGATTGCGTGATCATCTGCAAGGTCGCCCGGAAACCCCACCGGAACAGAACCGTTTCTATTCCTTTGCCCGGAACTCCATTTCGACGTCCTTGATCCCGTGCTTTGCGGCATAGGCACGGGCCTCGGCCTCGTTCGCGAAGGACCGGACAATCTCGAACTCGCGCCAGGACTTTTCCCCGTCGATGCAAACCTCGATAGTACGCCGGGTTACCATTCCCGAGTTGGGAGGAGCGATGTCTAGCAGGCAGATCTGCGTTCCACCGAGGTCCCGGCACTTTCTGCAAAGCTGGGGCCCGCGGGCGCAATGAACCATCGGAACAACACGGATGATGAGCGATGCCATCTTCGAATCTCCCTCGGTGGCCCCTTTCCGGAACGGGGTTTCCGGGGTTTCGGGACCGCCTTTGACACGGCACAAGCCTTCGTTGGTGGAGAGGAATACCCCGCCCGTTCCGTCGCCAAGAATGAAGAGAACCCCGGGGGAAAGCAACCCGGGGAACAACGCCAGCGAAGCCCGACCACGGGGGCCACCTCCAAATGGCGGATCGAAACGCAGGATGGAATGAGGCTCGTTTGGGATATCCTCCTCCACCCAGGCCGACCCTCGATCATCTATGGTCAAGTGGCCCAGGTTCCTGCGTTTCGCTGCCTCATCGATACAAGAGAGGGTTTTACCGTCCCACTTCCACAGTTTCCCATCGAAACCGGTCGCGAACAGTTCCTGTTCACGAAGGCCTGCCTGGACTTCGCTGAAATGTCCATCCCCCACGACATCGAACCTTCCGCCCCCGAAACGTACGATTTTCTTGTGGGCACCGATCAGGAAAAGGTTTCCATCGGGGGTTTGGGCACAATCGTACAACCAGACCGGAGGCATTTTCCTTTCGACATCTTTTGCAGGAGGCAGATGAAGAAGGGTGGTCCCAAGCGGGAGGGTTTTGAGTATCCTCCCATCGGCCTCGAGAATTTCTCCGGGGGTGACCACCCATACTCCCGTTTTTGGAAATGGCCGGGGGAAGATCCCGAGGATTTCCCGAAACCCACCGTGGGCTTTCCACGACTTGATTTTCCCTGAGACAAGACGTCCGATGCACAGCCGGTGTCTTTCATCGATGCCGCACATCCAGACTTCGCCATCAGGTCGGGACGCGAGGACATGCCAGGGGAGATCTTCGCCAAGGGGTGTTGCGATGCCCTCGGAAGAAACCCGGTGGAGGCCGTGTTCGGTGGCCGCGAGTATCCCTCCACCGGAAGCGGGGAGCAAGGCGTGAACCTTGTCGGAACGCCATCCCGGGGTTTTGGATCCCTGGAGGACGATTCCCGGCTGAGGGAGAACCCGCGCCAACCCTGCCCCTTCCATCACCCCCGTTTCGGATTGGAAAGCCGCCCAAAGGGCCCCATCGGTTGCCCGGGCCAGGGCGCGGGGAAATCGGGTCGGGGCGGTAGCGATGATTTCAAGCTCGAGTTCCACTTCCGGAGGGGAATCCTGCGCGACAGCAGAGCCTTGGGCGCAAACCGGACCGGAAAATGCCTCGAGAAGCAAAACAAACAGCAAAAATCCCCGTAGTATCGCTGGCCGGAAAAGTCCCATGTGCACGGTCAGGCTTTCCGCAAGGTCGTCAGTTACCGGGAAGAGGTGGGACTTTCACAGTGTTCTTTGGGAGTTTGAATTCGGGGAGTTTAACGTCCCTGACGATGCGACCCTCGAGCTTCGGATCGACCTTCTTCAATCGCTCGATCTTTTTGATCAGGGCGTCGGTGGTCAGTGCGGTTACGGTCTCCGAGGCCAGGGCCTCCTCGAACGCCGTGAGGCCGTTTCCTCCGGTCGAGAGAAAATCGAGGGTGGTGACTTTGTAGACCTGGTCAACTTCTAGAGGCTTCCCATTGAGGGACAATTCGTTTCCCGCCGTTCCGAACCGGACCCCAAAACCCCTCGAAACCTGGAGGAAACCGCCGAATCCAGGGGTGGCAAGCATCGCGGCCCGCACCTGGCCGAACAGTTTTCCGAGGCTTGCCCCGGTCATTTCGAGGGTGACGATCCTGTTGTCGAAGGGAAGGACGTTCAGGCAGTCACCCACGGTGATGGTTCCCTTCTCGATCGAGGAACGGATCCCACCTCCGTTCACGAGGGCGATATCGGCGGATGCAACATCGAGAAAAGCGTCAGCGACAAAATTCCCGAGGTTCGTTTCACCGATCCGGATGTCGGGGCGGTCTCCGTTCAGGCGGAAGAGGGCTTCCCCAACCGGGCGACAGACCTTTTCCCTGATCTGCTCCCACATCAGATCGATGGTCTTCTTGATTTCGGGATCTTCAGGCTTTCCCGAGTCCATGGGTTCGAGCCCTGCAGCACGGACTTCCAGACGGAATCTTCCGTCGGGGGTGGGAACAGCGAACAGGTCGAGCCGGCCCACCGCCTGCCCCGACTGGCCGGGTTGGCAAAGGAACTGCTGACCGAATGGGGTGTTCCTGACGATAGGAGGATCAACGAAAAGGTGGGTATGGCCGCCGCAGATTCCGGAGATCTCGGGAAAAGCCTCCGCGATCTCGACGTCGCGATTCCATCCGAGGTGGGACAGGACAATGACGATATCGGCTCCTGAAGCCCGCATGCGCGGCAACTCGCGGCGCACCGCATCCTCGGCCCTCTCAACGGACAACCCTGTCAAATACTGCTTGGGGACATTGAGAGCGAGGTTTTCATCGAGCAACCCGAGAAGACCGATGCGGACCTGGTTGCCGGAGCTTCCCACGGGGACTATCGTCCAGGGGCGGACGAGATCGGCGAGAACCTTGTTGCCAACAAACTTGAGATTGGCGGAAAGAACGGGGAACTGGGCACTTCGAAAGGCGTCGATGATTCCGGAAGGCCCGCCGTCGAACTCGTGGTTCCCGAGGGCCATTGCACAATACCCGGTGGAGTTCATGAATTCAACGTCTGGAATTCCCTGGAAGAACCGGTAGAAGAGGGTTCCCTGGAACACGTCACCAGAGGAGACCATGAGGATCTCCCGACCCTCTGAGGCGAGCAGGTCCCGATACGACTTGATCCTGGCGTAGCCGCCCATCCCCGTCCCGGAAGCGGTATCGAAAGGCATCAGGTGGGCATGGATGTCCGAAGTGTGCAGGAGCGTGAATTCGACAGGGCCCCGAGGCCCTTCATCAAAGGCGAGGAGCGGAAAACATATCAGTGATGCAACCACCAATGGAAACAGGACGAGAAGCCGCAATTCCCTCGCATCGAATCTCATCTTTTTCGATTCATTCCTTTTCCGTTTTTTCCATTCTACTACCCCCGGATGCATATTCCAATACCACAAAGAAGATAGGAAATGAGGACGATGTTCTTCCCCGGGGTCAATTCCACACAAGCAGACCGACGAAACAAACCGAGGTAAGGGCAAAAACCCCCCAGAGGAAAATCCGGTCTACCCGATGGGCTTTTTCTTTCTCGCCTCGGTCCCACAGGCGGACCACGGCAATGGTTTCCGCGAGAATGATGAACGTGACGAAATACGAAACATTGTACAACTTGTCAATCAGACGGAGGTATCCAACCTGGGGAAGATCGGCTGAAACCGTTAGGTGGAGGGCGATTAGCGAAAACAAGGCGGTCAGGGCGATCGTCGATCGGGAATCGATGTACAGGGGGTCCAGGAAAAAGACGGTGAAACCGCAGAGCAGGACGATCACGAGGGGTGTCAGAAGACGGAAAAGGTAAGCCCCGGAAGGGCGCGCGATCCTCATCAGGAATGAAACCTTCGAATAGGTCTCACGCGCGGGGTTTCCGGTTTCCCCAAAGTCTGTCTCGTAGGGGGCGGTTTCCACCTCCCCCCGGATTCCCTGGATCAGCCAGCCGGGAAGTTTCAGTTTCTTGTTGTAGGATGTGGACTGCTGGTCCGGAAGAAAAACGACATCCCTGGCCTGGTGGCGGAAATCCTCGATTTCGATCGCGAGGTCCTGAACATCGAGCGGAAAAGCGGAGAGATCGAATTTCCGATTGAACTTTCCCTGGATCCGGTAAACCTGGTATTTCGTGCCATCGGGAAGAACGCGGGGCTCGGAATACACCTCCTGCCTCGTCATGGACCAACTGTCAACGAGGTTCAGGAACTCGAAACTCTCGGTCGGGTTGATCTCTCCCTTCCATTTGAACCAGAGATAGAAATCCATCAGGAAAGTCGAGGATTTGATGTCGATATCGTTGACGTTCTGCAGGTAGATCCCGACGTGGACGGTTTCCGAGCCGGTCCCCGGAACGCCGGCGGTGGGGTGGGGGACGCCGAGGTTCTCAGGCTTAACCTGAGGGGGCTTGGGCAGGATACTCCCGGAATCACTGGAACTTGGAATCCCGGACCACCCACCCCTGGTCAGGATGAATAGGACGACCGGGACGAGCAAAAAAATGGAACGCAGGATCCTTTCCCCGCGAAACCGTCGAAGCCCGCTCCTCCCGTCAGGTTTCCCTGGGTTGGTTTCGGAATCGGGGACCGGATGGGTCATCGGGCTCGATCAACCGGCGAAAACGACGGCAAGAAGAGGACCATGGGCGCCAGGAAAAAGGGGCCCCGGGAAAAGGCGGAACAACGGGCAATGGATCATTCGTGACCGTCGGAAACCGATCCCATACCCTGCTCGAGATCATTCAGAAACTGGCTCATCACGTGGTTCCTGATGAAGAATGTCATGAAGTAGTTCGAAACGGAGATTTTGCTCGAGGGATAGTTCAAAACCCTGCCGACATGCTTCCCATATATTCCGGCAAGGTCGAATCTTCTTACATGATTGACTATCTTGGGGGAACCGAGAGCGTTCATCATTCCAGCCGCGCCAGGGGCATTGAAGGTGTGGGCGGAAAGGTCATTTTCGGATGCCAGGATCTGTGCAAGGAACCCACCGAGGGAATGGCCGGTGAGGACGATTGGGGGTTCCTTTCCCGCATCTTCGAAATCACGGTGGAGGAGTGCGAATCGTTTTCTTTGGGACATGAGTGATGTGACATCCTTGAAAAACTTCCGGGCGTCATCGATCTGCAATCTGACATTCTCGGAGGGACTGAAAATCATCTTGTTCATGGCCACTTTTATGACAGCCATCATTTCCTTTTCCGATTCGCCGCCTACCAGTTGATCTTCAAGGTGAAGAAGGATCTTGATTGCTCTTTTGAGTGCCCCCGTATCGGAAATCCCGATTCCAAGGTCGGCCAAAAGATCTTCCGGATCTGCAAAATTGGTGCCGGAAAAAGCAACGACCACTTCACCGGTCTGCGTCTTTTCGAACGCCACGCCCTGAAATCCGCCCCTTGGGCGGGCGTGCCCGAGAAGCACAGTGTACCCTTCCGGAATCTTGAAATCATCCCGGCCGTATTTGTGGGCTTCGCAGGAAAGGCGGGCGGAATCCAGGACGGAAATGCAAAATGCGGAGGGTGCGAAAAGGAAGAAAACCGCAGAGAAAAGAAACGGCAGGAAAAGACGGCTTCCTTTTCTGGAAATTGACATAAAGTCGATTGCCTTCCTCAGTCAGCGTTATCTCGTCTGAGGGAGATTCCTGGTGTGGAATTCCCTTGGTTCCACCCCATTTTATTGGTCGGGAAGAAGAAAGTCAAGGAACCGCAGGAGAGGCCACCTTACTTTGGGGGTTACTCCGACAGCCCGTGGGCTGGGAATCAAAAAGGTGAAATGGGAGGGGTTTTGTGGTTTAATTCCCCAACCCCCATTTTAAGGAACGACACGTGAAGAATTTCCTGATGCTTTCCCCTCATTATCCCCCCCGATTGTACCTTTTTTCCGAACCTTTGGTCCGGAATGGTTTCCTTCTCCTCGGGATTGGGGACGCCCATCACGATGAACTGAGTAATGAGCTGAAATCGACCCTCACGGACTACCACCGGATCGATTTGCATTGCTATTCGGGAAAAGCCCGGTTCGACGAAACCAGATACGAACCTATCTACAGGACCGTTGCAGGTTACATCGCCCGGCACGGTCGACTTCACCATATCGAATCATTCAACGAGTTCTGGCTACCACTGGAAGCCAGATTAAGAGAAGATTTCAACGTTCCGGGCCCCCGGCCCGGGGATCTGCTCAACCTGATCTGCAAATCCCGAATGAAGGAGATTTTCCGTTCCACCGGGGTGGAAGTGGTCCGTGGAGAAACCATGAGGGACGAGAACCACCTTCTGAACTTCCTGAACGAGGAAGGGACGATCATCGCGAAGCCCGATATCGGGGTTGGAGCTTCTGACACCCACAAAATATCGAACGTCGCGGAGGCCAGGGATTTTTTCGGCAACCGTACCCCGGGAACGGAATACTTTCTCGAGCGGTTCATTGGAGATTCAGAAAGGGAGCTCATCTCCTACGATGGTCTCGCAGATCTCGACGGAAACGTGATCTTCAGCACCATCCATCCGGTAAACCACGGGCTGTTGGAGATCGTCGGGGGGGAAGTACTTTCGTACCACAATCTCCGGCAGAGGGATGTTCCCGAGGTTTTCACCGAGCTCGGTCCTCGCCTGGTTCGCAATTTCGGGATTCGGGGCAGGTTTTTCCACATCGAGTTCTTCCGGGTTGGCACGCGTTTCTTTGGCTTGGAGATGAACTCCCGCCCACCCGGTGTCCTGACCCTTGACATGATCAACCACGCAAACGGAATCGATATCTGGGAAGCCTATGCCGGAATGCTGAACGGGGCCAAGGGCCCCCTGTCGTGTCCACGTGACATGATCAGCCTCTACATCGGGCGGGTGAACCGGCTACCTTACCGTCTCTCCCACCAGGAGGTCATGGAGAAATATTCCGAAAAAATCGTTTTCAGCTGCCCAATGGACAGCCCCGTGATGGGTGATTTCGCTTACGTCCTGCTCGTGGGGGACCACGAGGAGCGAAAGCAGGTCACGGCAGAAATCACAAGGCAAAACTGAACTGCCCCAAAGGGATTTCCACCACATCATTTCCTTTCCAGCTCCTCCCTGAGGGCTTTTGAAATGGTGCTGATTCTCGCTGGCTTGGCGATGTATTGTCTGATACCAAGCGCCGCGAGCTTTTCCTGGTCCTCCTTTTCCTGCAGTCCCGAGCAGATGATGATGGGGATGTCCGGACGGAGGGCTCTGATCTGGGCCGCAAGATCGAAGCCAGTCATGCGGGGCATGGTCTTGTCAGTTATCACGATGTCGAAACCCGAGCTGCTTTTCCGGAAAACCTCAACTGCACGCTCTGGATCGGTCTCGATGACAACCTCGTAACCCAACGTTTCGAGCATGACCCGATTGAAATCGGACACCATCCTCTCGTCATCGACGAAAAGAACCCTCTCGCCTTTTCCCTTCAAGACCTCTTCCTGGGTTTCGGTCAGGAGGTCCTCGGACATGTCCTCGATTAGGGGAAGGATGATTGAGAAAATAGTCCCTTTGCCGACTTCGCTCTGCACCCTGACTTCGCCTCCGTGATCCTTGACTATTCCGTGCACCACCGCGAGCCCCAATCCCGAACCTTCCCCATGGGCTTTGGTTGAAAAGTAGGGTTCGAAGATCCGGTTCAGATACTCGCGGGGAATCCCATGGCCGGAATCCCTGACGGACAATTCCAGGCATCTGCACAGTAACGGTTGAGACCCCGTCAATGGGATTCCCCCATCCGGAAGGATCCTCGAACCGAGTTCGAGAATACCCCCCTTCTCCTTCATCGCATGACCGGCGTTGGTGCAAAGGTTCATCAGCACCTGATGAATCTGGATGGGGTCCGCCAGGATCGCGCCCGGGCCTTCCTCGAACTTCTGCCGGATTTCGATCGTTGTGGGGAGCGAGGCACGCATGAATTTGACGACTTCCTTCAGGATCGGAAAGACGGAGATCGGCTTCTTTTCAGGGCCCCCCTTTCGACTGAAGGTCAGGATCTGTCTGACCAGATCCCTGGCCCGGTGCGCAGCTGTGAGAACCTGGTCGAGAAAGCCCTTCTCCGCGGGCCGATCGGACATGGATTCGAGGCAGAGTTCAGAATAGCCCACGATTGCGCTGAGAATGTTGTTGAAATCGTGGGCAATCCCACCCGCCAGCCTTCCGATAGCCTCCATCTTCTGGGATTGAAACAACTGGAGTTCGAGCTTGCGTCGCTCCTCTTCCATGAGTTTCCGCCCGGTGAAATCCTGGACGATTTTGATCAGGCACTTCTCGTTGGCTATCCTGATCGAGCGGGCGGAATAAATAACGTTGAGCACCCGTCCGTCTTTCCTGCGAAGCCTGGTCTCATGGTGGAGGATCTCTCCGGACTCCTCCAAGGATTTGACCAGGAAGTCCCGATCCTTGGGATCTACCCAGAGGTTCATTTCCAGGGATGTCCGCTGGAGGGCTTCTTCCCGCTTCCACCCGATGATTTCCTCGAAACCCAGGTTGACATCCAGAAACAGCCCGTCGGAAAGCCTCGTAATCACAATACAATCAGGGGTGGTCATGAAGATCTTCATGAACTTGTCTTCCGACTGGCGAAAGGTTTCCTCGGCTCTCATCCGGTCTGTGACGTCGAGGATGACCCCGTCGAAAACCAGGCGGTCCCCCTTCCGCGTGGGTGTGGAGTGGCCGTGAAACCAGATGACCTCCCCGGAGTCCTTGACGAAACGACCTCGGAAATCCCAGTTCGAGCAGCCCTTCACCGAGTCCCGAATGGATGCCAGAAAGCTTTCCCGGTCCTCCTCGTGAACGTGCAAAAGGAATTCCTGGAAAATGCCTTTCAGATCACTCTTCAGGCCGAAGATGCCCGCAGCGGGGTTACTGAAGAAATCAATCCCGTATTCCCCCGCATCCGTGGCGAAAAACTGGTAGACGACAGCGGGAATATTCTGGGTGATTCCCCTCAATCTTTGTTCGTGTTCCTGCAAGGCTCTCTCCGCCTTCTTTTTCAAAGAGATATCGAGAGATACGTTCGCAAGGAATTTCCGCTTGATGGGACCGGAATCTGATCCCGTATCCTCGATCGAGAAAGCCAGAACCTGAACATCCACCAGTTTCCGGGTCTTGAGATTCACATACTGGAGCTCCCCCTCCCAATCCCCTCCGGCCAGGATTTTCGGCAGTATCCCCCGAGCAACGAACTCCTTGAGATGGTCGGGGATGACATCCAGGATGGAGGTGTTCTTGATGTCCTCCGAATCGATTCCAAGCATGTTCATCCCCGCTTCGTTGAGGAAGAACATTTTTCCGTCGAGATCCGCGAGATTGACGAGTTCCCGGCTGTGCCGAACGATCTCTGCAAGTCGGTGGTTCTCCTTTTCAGCCACCTTCCGCTGGGTGACGTCGCTGAAAATGCCCACTACGCCGACAACCTTGCCGCTATGGTCATGGAATAGTTGGCTGTTCGTTACCACCACCATTGGGGTGCCGTCCTTGCGTTTCAGGAAAACCTCGTGATTTGCGACCCTCCCCTTTTCCCGGAGAATCGAAACCAGGGCCTCCCTGTCGGAGGGATTGAAATAGCGATCCCTGGCGATGTTCTGGCCAACCAGTTCCTCCGTGGAATCGAACCCCAGGAGTTGGGCACCGGAAGGACTGACGAAGGTGATGTTTCCTTCGAGATCGCATCTGTAGAGAGTATCCTGCAGGTTTTCCACCAGGGTGCGATATTTCTCTTCACTCTTCCGCAGGCTTTCCTCCACCCTCTTTCTATCGGTGATGTCGATCAGGGAAGCCAGGCTGAAATCAGTATCAGGGATCATCGTAACCCTGATGGAGATTTCCCTTTCGACCCCCTCCCGTGTCCGGACGCTGGTTTCATAGACTTCGGGAGCGAGGGATGGATCTATCCTCCGGAGGCGATGATACTTCAGCATACGATCCAGGTCACCAAGGCGTGGAATCAATTCGGTCCAGCTCATCTTCTCCTCGAGCTGGGCTTTGGAAAAACCGGTCATTTTCTCGAGTTCCCTGTTGACAAGGATCAGCCTGGTGTCGCTATGGATATACATCATGCCGATTCCGGTGTTTTCGAAAAGAAGCCGATACCGCTCCTCAACGGCGGAAAAATTGGAAGACCCCTGGCATTCACCGATGGGAAAACGGCCGAAAGCAACCACCGCTTTTCCAACGCTCCCAGAATCGTCTTCGACGGGGATGAATTCCCACCGTATGGTTCCTTTCGCCCCGTTCCCGGAACCCCAAGGAAGGTCGACCGGCTCGGGCTTCAAACCATCAAGGGCCTGTCCGGTCTTCGAAAGGAAGATCTCCTCGTTTCCGACCGAGAGAAAGGGAAACCTGTGGGAGATTTCCGGATCACCCGTTCGCCGTTCGAAAAGAACCCCTGACCTCGCATTCCGCCAGATGATCTCACCGTCGGCCCCGATCACCAATACGAGACCGACACCCCTGGAAGAGATCCTCTCCAGGGTATCGAGAACGGCTTTTCCCAACCCTCCCATCGGATCTCCTTTTCGAGTATATGCTTCTTCGAATAAGGAACGCGCGGACCCTCAATCCTCGAAAACCCAACCCGGAGGTTCTCTCCGGAGGAAAACTTCGACAGCGACAGACTCCCGTTTGGGGTGAAGCTCAAGGACATTTTACCTTAATCCCACCCGAAGGGGCCACCTCCCGTTTCCTTGAACCGAAAAGACCGGCCGAAAACAGGAATGTCGCCCAACACGGGCAACATTCCTGTTTGTAAAAGGTTACTCGAAAGCCCTAGAGGACCTTCTTGCCATCGATGTAGACTTCGGGGTTCTTCGTAACGCCCTTCCCAACGGTCTGAATCGCCAGGACCTTGCTGGCGCACCAGTTGAAGTGAACCGCCATCGCGTAGTAATACTCGATCTTTCCTTCGTCCATCGGTTCCATGTAAACCGGATCGGAATACCGGCGGGTGTTTCCCCATCCCCCGATGTCGGCCATTTCGTATCCACCGGCTGCCCAGCGCTTGCCCTCCCCGCAAGCAACCAGAAGGACCGCGTCTTTTTCGGATGTCAGCTCAATGCATTTCCCTTTCGAGCCGTCTCCGTTGACGAATTTGGAGGTATCGTCGACGATCTTCCATTTCATGGAAAGCTGCTTGGTCTGGGGCCTCCATTCGACCGAGCTGCACGCCTTGTGTCCAAGAGATTTCACTTTGAACGCCGCCGCGGGAGTAGTGCTCCTCGCAACGCCGAGAGGGTAGTTGAAACGGAATTTCCCGTAAGCCGGAACAGTGCTTTTCCATTTGTCCTGCGAGGGGGGGAAGTTATTGTCGATGGCGAACGCCTTCGCGGAAGGATCCCCTGGAACGTTGAATCCCTCGGCGACCAACTGCCAACACGGGGCCTGGTTGATGGGAACGGTGTGAGCGACTTTGATCTCACCGTCGAGTCGAACCCGGAAAACCGGTTCGAGTGCGGTGGCGGGGAGAGCCATGAAAACGGCGAGGAGTGTGCATAAAAATGCCCCGAACCGGGAATGGACTGAATTCAACTGGTCGATAATCACCGAAAGGCCTCCAATGTTTGATGTCAGGATTCCCCAAGGTAACCCAATTCATCCCAAAAACCAACCGTTGGAATCAAGTGTGATCGAATGGAGCGGTTGAGCTTCCGAGCGACTGAACGGCCGACCCATTCAGACGAACCACTCCACGCCGTCCCATTCCTCCTTCCCGTGTTTGACACGGGCTTCGAGCGTCGAGTAGTGCAACTCGAACCGGTTTCCGCTCGGATCGAGGAAGTAGAAGGATTCGCCCTCCGAGCGGTTTTCCTGCCATTGTACCACCCCGTTTTCGACCAGGCGTTCGACCATGGTCCGGAAGTCCTTTTTTACCAGGTTGAGGGCTATATGAGCGTAGGTGTCGTTTTCCCGGTTTGCCGACTTCTCTTCGACAAGGGCGAGCCAGATCCCGCCGAAGGTGAAATACGCGCTGAAGGGTGATCTCATGACAGGCTTGAACCCCAAAACATCCCTGTAGAAAAGGAACGAAGTGCCGATATCGACCACGGAAAGGGTGATATGGTTGATCCCGTCGATCATCGTTTCAGTTCCTGATGTAGACCTGATATTCATACTGAAGGCTCCTCTCTTCCAGGGGACCAACCTCGATCTCCCACACAAGGGAATGGCTGGGGTTCACCTTCTTGAGTCCCTTGGCTGTTGGTGTGTCCCGGGCAGGCGGCTCCGTTTTTTTCACCTCCCCCGAAAGCTCCTTGGTTATCTCGATCTTGATGACCTTGTCCATCCGGTTCCTCACCTTGAGATGTCCCCGGACCGACACCATATCGAACGAGGAGCCATAGAAAACCGCGGCATCCCGTTTCCGCTCTGTTTCTGATTCTGTCTCATCAGCCACCACGTTCATTGCCCGGTTGATCTTGATGGTTGTCCTCGCTCCGGGGGCGGTGTAGAAGCACATGTCCTGGCCCACGAATCTTCCTTCCGCCACGAACTCAGCAGCCGCTGTCGTGAGCGGCATCTTCATCGAATTCGTCAACCGGCAGGAGTGCCAGACCTCTTGTCCGGGAACCTCGTCAGCCGGACGGGAAGACTGCTGATAACGCTCGTTCGGATCGAGATAATCCCCGATCTTCCAGGTATAGACGTGATGGTAGGGTACTCCGACGGAATAGAGAGGAACCCACACTGTTTCACCCTTTTTCAGGGAGAATTTCTCGAGGGGAAAAAGGAAAAGATCTTCCGAGACAGCCCCTTCCGTTGGGATTGAGTATCCTTCCAGGCCACCCCCCGCACCCGTCCGGACGTCCATGTTGTTCATGACGATAGCCTGCTGGGCCATTCCGTTCCGGAACATCCTCGCGGGATCGGTTCGTCCGGCCGCAAGGGATGCGAGGAAATCGGCGAGACTCTGCGCCATCGCAACCGGGTTGCTGATTTCACCGAACCGGACGTTCGGGAAACCCGTGACCAGATCAAGGGAAACCCCGTCCAGATCGCAGACTTCATTGATGATCTGGGCGCCCGCGGAAAGGGTGGCGGTCGCCGGGTCGGTCAGGTCGACAAGATATCCCGGAACCCAGGTGATGCCCTTTGCAAGGAATGTCACCTCGATGGGAACCGGACTCTCGGCGGGCTCGGCCTCGAACCTTATGGTTGGCCGTTTCCTCTTCTGGGTGACCTTGACCACGGGATCACTCCCCTCGAACTCGGCCCGGATTACCGACCCCGGGTGTAACGCGATGAGACCCTTCTCGTTCTTCACCAGAAGAACCGGTGCTTGGGGGGGTGCCCGCACCCCGAAGTACGGTTGGGTGGGACCCGGGGAGCGGAAATTCATGGAATACGGACCAGCATCATCATGGAAATCGCTTTCTTGGGTGGGTTCCACGACGGTTCCCTCGATGCTTTCCGTCGGGCCGTTTCCGAAAAAGAGCCGGGCCCTCCGGCCTGCATTGGCCAGAACGATCTGGGAAACACTTTGAGGGGAAATCGGTTCTTCGACGGTTTCGAGTGATGTGACAAGCTTCCTGACCTTCAGGCTCCCGGGATATCTCGCCCAGAAAGTCCCGAAGGTGGGAACGGGAAGTCGCCCGAGGGATACTGAAGTCACGCGGGCGGGAAAGGTCGCGGTGGCGCGGAAATAGGACAGCCCGTTCTTGAACAGGGCCACATTGTAGATTTTCATTTCCGCCTTCGGCGGCTCCTCCCCGAATGCGGCGAAATGGGGCGCCAGAAGGGCAGATGCAAGCAACAGGAAAACGACGCGGGCAGGCACTTTTTCTTCCAACTTTCTCATTCTCTTTTTCCTCCCGAAGGGCGGACTTTTGGACGCCGGCTTCCCGGGCACTCCAGTCCACCAGGCACATTCTACCCTTCCTTATCCGGCCGCAACAAGCTTAT
>CAYRYU010000023.1:0-13237 GCA_964428355.1 uncultured bacterium | reverse complement strand
ACTCCAGTCCACCAGGCACATTCTACCCTTCCTTATCCGGCCGCAACAAGCTTATCCGGCCGCAACAAGCTTATCCGGCCGCAACAAGCTTATTCGGCCGCAACAAGCTTATTCGGCCGCAACAAGCAGAATCGGATCAGGTTCCAGCCAGGAACAGAGGAATGGAAGCCCGATCCGAGAATCCAAATTCCCATTCGGAGCGGTGTCTGATATATTGTCAGCGGAACCGGCCCGCCACCGAGAACCGGGGAACCATTGGAGGATTCAATGAAACGAACCAGCATGAAATACGTCGGTCTGTTCCTTCCCGCCCTGGTCGCACTTATCGTCACGCAGGGGGTGGCGACGACCATCGACCCCGCGCCTTTCGAGGTGCTGGTTTCCGGGGCAGACCTCGTTGCCATACTCGAATGCCGGACCGGAGGAGGAATAACGGCCCTTTACCGGGTTCGGGAGGTCTTCAAGGGAGACCCGAAATCTGGCGATGAGCTGATCCTCAGGGTTCCCCCCAACCAGTACGGCCCCGTGTTTCCCGAAACACTGGCAAGCGAAGTCTATCTGGTAACTGCCTGGAAAAAGGGAAACGAGGCCCCATCAAACATCACCAGTACCTCCTTTGCGGGTTCTTCCAGCCCTCCTCCAACGTTTCGTGACTTCCATTACTCGGTTCCCCTGTTCCAGGGCAGATTCCGGCTGAAAGAGACCGCCACCGGCAGCTACGAGTTCGCAACCCCTCAACCGCCAAGAATGCGCCTGACCTTTCCCGAAGCACGTCAAACCATCGAGAAGATCTGTAAATCCCCGGGGGGAGGGAATCTTCCCCTTTTCCGACAGCTCCAGAAAATCGCCTCCCGGATGAACCCGGGTCGGGAGCCGCCTGAACCCCAGGAGTCGCGAGAGAAGCCTTCCGGGGAATGGGAGGGTTATTGGCAGGATGTTGCCCTCGCTCGAGATGCGGACGAGAAAACCATGCAAGCCAAAGTCGCCAGAATTCTCGAGTTCCTCGAAGACCTTCCGAATCGCCCCCGGATCAAGGATCTTATCCTCGATCTTTCGCAGGTGAGCGATTCCCGGATTCTTCCGGCGCTTTTGAAGGGCCTCGCGAAGGTTCCCGAGCCCGGGCGTTCCGAATATCATTGGATTCTGGCGAGACTGGGAATGAACCCGAAAAACCGGGAAATGATCGAAAAAGCGATGATTGAGGGCTTGAACCTCCCGCAATTCCAGCTTCCTGCTGCGCCTCAACCTCCTGGCTCCAACAACTCCAACAAGTTCGGAATCCCCCGGGAGCGGCAGGAGCAAGCCTTCCAGCAAATGATCGCGGAATTCCAGAAGCCCGCCGAACCAGATCCGAACGTGCTCAACATGCTGATACAGCAAGGGATGAGCCGCGAGGAAGCCGTCAGGAAATCGCCTCCCCGATGGATCTACATGACCATGGAGATCCGGATGCTCGACGCGGATCTCCGTGGCAAAATAGGGCAAGTCCTTCTTCCGAAGATCGATTCCCTTGACGATCTTAGCAAATCGATGGCCCTGGGAAATCTCGCATTTTGTCCCAATCCCGAAATCGCGGAGAAGATCTCTTCCCTGCTCGATTCGAAGTTCGGGATCCTCTCTATGAAAAAAACCGGATTCAAGGAGGAACGGGAGCTGGGTCCCCTCCTCGAAAGCCTTGGGGGCCTCGCCGAAGCAAGCCCGGAAAAAGCCATGCCCTTTTTCCTGAAGCTTCCCGAGCTTCCGGAAGAGCGTTCGGGAATGTTCTGGCTCGATTCGGCACGTGTTCTTGCGAAGGGACTTCCCGAAAATCGGCTTGGAGAGCTTCTCGCCGCGCCGGTTTCCGATTTCCGCGTGGTTGCCGGAGCGGAAGCTGTATCGCGAAAAGCCGGCCAGGAAACTCTCGGAAAAGTCCGGGAAACGATGAAGAGCCTGGGAACGCAGCAGGGAACGATCTTCGCAGACGAAGCCAACCTTGTTCTGGCCGAAGACGGGAACCTGGAATCAGTCCCACGTTTGTTCGAGGTTTTCCGCCCCCTCGAAAAAGCCGGCACGATCTTTTCCCACCGGCAGCTCGTTTGTCAGATCCGGACGATGATCGGGCTCATGAATCTCGCCTCCAAAAGGCAGATCCCCGACATCTCCGGCTGGTATGCCCCGGAAGGACGGACCGGCCTGAAGAAGTCGTGGGCCGACTGGTGGGAGAAGAACGTTCCTACCGTTTCCTCTTCAGATCTCCAGGCGGCATTCAAGGGAGACTGACCGGGCACCCTTCCGAACTTCCAGAACCTCGCGAGAAGTCCCTCAATCAAGGAAATGCCAGAATTCGAACACACTCCATGAAGATCGGAGCCAAGGAGAAAGACGTGAGAAAAGCGATTGCATTGGTATGGTTTTTTTTGTCCGGGGTTTGCCTTGCATTCACGCTGGACGAGATAAAAGAGCTGAAGGAAATGGGGTTTTCCAACGAACAGATCCTGAAGCTCCAGGACGAAAGGAATTCCGACGACGAGGCTTCCCCGGATGAGGTCGTCCCCCCCGCCGCAACTGAAAAACCGGTCACACCGAAGCCTCAGACTCCAGCGTCGACCAGGGTCGCCGAACGGCTTTCGAAACTGAAGGAGATGGGGTGCGGTCTGGTCATCATCTGCGCCTCGAAAGATTGGGTAGCCAGAGGGCCCGGCTACCTGAACGTCAGGATGAAAGACAACACTGGAAAGTGGGGTGGATGCGGCCCCGCCAGACTGGTCGAATGCTTCCAGAATGGTCAATACACCATCCCTGTTACGGAAACCGTCAGGAAGGTCGAGAAGAGCCCGAAACCCGCGCCCAAGGACAAGCACAAGGACGGCAAGGGAAAGCCCGAGGTCATCGTGGAGAAAGTGACCACGGTCACGCGCCAGATGCCCATGATCACTTCACGTTACTACGCCGAGTTCGTCATCGGAGCAGGAACACCGGAATTCGAGCTCGAAAAGTGGCTAACCAGGAACGAAACCGACCGCGTCTCCCCCGGGACGGAAAAGAGGCACCGAAAGTTCTACAAAGTACCGGTCGAGCCCGGAAAAGTAACGGTCCTTTCTTATTTCTGGAAGCAGAATATCCATTTCGGCCTGGACGAGGTGATGCCTTCCTCCCATACCAATTTCGTGCAAAGGAACGCCGACAGATTCAAGGGATACATTTCCCGGATCATAGTCCAGTACCACGATTGAAACCAGACCGGTCCGGACGGAGCCGATCCGGGCGGAACAACCTCAGCGCAGCCTGGATCTCCTGAAAACCGCCGGAATCACCTGGCCCGGGTCGAAAAGGTGTAGGAGACCGGGTCCAGGGGTTCCCCCTCGGCACTCTCGAAACCCAGGATCTCATCTGTGTTGAGGAAGAGGAGGTATTTTTCCCCCGGTGCGAGTTTAACTGGAAGGATGCAGGTTTTCCGGTCGTCGGTCCAGAACGCCTTCTTCCCTTCCGGAGTATCCGGGAACCCTTCCCCGCCGCACCAAGCCAGCCCGGACCCCATCGGGACGTCGAAGGTTACCTCGATCTGGTTGAGCGCGGGATCGACATCGGTCGCGCCGTTCGACGGTTTCATGGAAACCACCTTCGGAATCACGACCCGTTCGTTCTTCCCGGCCCCGGTCGAGAAGGAGTATTCCTCCGGCCGCAGGGGAAGGCCCTCCTCGCTTTCAAAACTCCGGAAACGGATGGAATTCAACCCCATCCGGTAGGTATGTCTGGGTTTGAGACGAACGGGCATGATACAGGTCTTTTTGTCGGAAGCCCAGAAAGGGCCCTTGCCCTTCGGAGACTCGGGAAACTCCTCACCGCCGCCGCAGAACGAAAAGCCCGGTTTCATCGGGCGGTCGAAGGTGACCTTGATCTCCTTCAACGCGGGGTCGACCCTTCGGGCGTGGTTTTCGGGATCGAGGGCAACGACATGTGGACGCTTCCGTTCTTCCTTCTCGAACTCCCGGGCGAACTCACCGAAAAACCTGACTATTTCCGGCATGAAGGATTCGAATGTCGGGTAGGTCTTCCTATCCTTCTCGTACTCTCCCATTTTTTCCACCAACTCCCGGATCCAGACGAACTCCCTTGCGAAGTCAGAAGCAATCTCCTTTTCCGCCTCGTCTTTCGAACCCCGAGCGAGGAGGTACCGGACCACCGTCGCCCGGACGAGGGATTCCCGCATCATCGTCTCCCAGTTCCCGTAGGCCTGACTCCCCATCGCGCCCATCACGTAGGAGAAAAGGAACTGGCCGTCGGAGGCAAGTTGGGGAAGTGCGGCATCCACCAGGGGATTCGTGTAGGAATGCCCGAATTCATGGATGATCGTGGGAATGTCCCCCCGTCCGAAGACCGGGGAACTCTTTCCGTCGACGGAGCCAACCCCCAGGATCGAATAGATCTCGGTCCCCTGCGAGGCAACGAATCTTGCGCCGTAGCAGCATCCTCCGTTCGCCATGCCCAGGATCACACGGTAATCCACCGGCCGGGTGCTTCCGAAGAAATCAGAAAACCAGGACAAGTCCGCCTGCGAAGAAAGGACCGATTCCAGCGCATGACAGGATGCCCGGTACAAGGGTGAATGAGCCTTGAAGAACTCCCCAAACCTGGTGTCTTTCACGAAATCACGTGCAAGAGAGCAGAATTCGCCGAGGTCTTCAGGAGTCCAGCGGTCGTCAATCTCACCCGGCAACGGAGAAAGTGGAACCCTTCCCACCAGGGACAAACCCTCGACAAGATGCACCGAAAGCGACATGGGGGCGTCATAACTCACGCCTCTTTCCTGCCGAAGACGGGAAGCCAGTTTGACCACTGGGTGGTTCTTCGCGCCTTCGAACCAGGTCTGGATTTCCTTGTCATACGCCGGAACCCGGCATTGGCAGTATTCTGAGTTGCCGGCAAGCCTGAAAATGATGCTGATAAGCTCCACCCGCTCATCAACCGAAATCCGAACGGGCATGGGGCCTCCTTCCGGTCTCGAAAAAACCTGGCCGACAGAGAACATCACAAACAACCCCGCAAGGGACAGCACAGTTAAATGGTTTCTCAAATTCGCCTCCAGCACGCGATTCACCCTCAAAAGGACGAAACCCCTTCTCTTTTCCCCGGAGGAAAAAGAACACGGATATCATACACTCCCGGTCCATCTTTGGAGAAGCAGCCGGAAATCGAGCAGGTGTTTTTCTGACGGAAAAGGGATGGTATAGTGATTCGAAAGCCTGAGTTTTTAGGAGGATTTGATGAACTCATACGGTGCCGTGTACGCGCGGGTTCCTGGGGGAGGGGTTCCGGAGCTCGAAACCGCCATCAAGGAAGCGAGAGCGGTCAGCAAGCACTCCAGCCCGCTCGGGGTCCTCGCTTTCGACCCGGCTATACATTCATTCGCCGTCGTCGATCGTTGGGGACGAAGCGACAACCTTCCGATCTGGGCGGAAGGTCCGGATCTTTCATTGGCTTTCGAGCTGGCAGTCCTTTCGAAGTCGGTTGGCGATGTGATCGCCTTTTATGCGATCGACGAAGGGCTGGAGATGGGAATCTTCGGGGCCTGGAAGGATGGGAGGCTGGTCCGGGATCTCCAATGGATGGACTACAAGTGGTCACGGGTGGAAGGGGAACCCCAGCTCTGGGAGGCTCCACTTTTCTCCGAAGAGAATCTCCAGAAGTCCCTCGAAAGGGCTGACTCCCCGGAGTCGGTCCGCGAAGCCTTTGCGAAGAACCGCTTCATCCCCGACTCCCAGTGGCCCGACCCTCCCGGCCTCATCACCGCAATCCGAACTGTTTATCCAGGTCCCCTGATGGGCTTTTCCCCCTGGCCCCCTCGAAAGGAACTAGTCGAGAAAAACCGCGCCCAGGACAAGAGGAAGCAATGAACCCCGAGATGAGGGGCGAAGTGATCGTGGGGGACTGCGAGAAATCCTCCGTTCTCAGTGAGGTCGACACCTTCATCCACTGAAGGGAACCGGGCAAATGGGCAGGCTTTTCTAGGAGTAGAGTTGTTTCAGCCTTTCACGGACGGATTTCACGACCTGGGGCGCAAGCTTCCGGTCTTCAGCACTGAGAGATTCCAGGTTTTCCTTCTCTTCAAGGAAGGCAAGGTGGCTTTCCACCAACCGCATCAACGTCCTAAGCGTTTCCGGATTCAGTGCACCATGGCTTTCGAATTTCTCGAGTAGGGGAAGGCGAGCCGCCAGATACTCCAGCGCCTGCTTCGCCGGATGAGGGGGTCTCACCGCCATACGTGAATAACAATCCAGACGGCTCTCGCTTGCGAAGGAAAAACCCCACTCCAGGGTCTTGATCAGGGGTTTCATTTCCTCCCGCAGCAATGATTCGAGCGCTTCGCGTGATTCCTCGCTCTTCTGGGCCCCCAGCAATCCAATCGAGGAAACCCGGCACCGTCGAATGAGCTCTTTGGCTTCGGGGGAATACGCATCCCGCAGGGTCTTGGCACGCAGCTGTTCGAACGCGGTCCGGAACTCTTTTTCCGGATCGGATGACGGGGAATAGGGCGGAGGAGGTTGGGAAACGACCTTTCGAAGATGCTCCAGAAAAGCTTCCATCGCCGGTTTCTGGGTTTCCCCGAGCCCGACGACCTCGGGAATGGTCTCCCGGGCTCCCGAAGCCGACATCTCGAGGCGCTCGAGGTCGCGCTCACCCATTCCGAGCGACAGGCGAAGGGAGTCCACGGAAACGTGGGCATTGGAGAAACCCGAATCCCGCCTCCCTGCCCGGCGTTGGATCCTGGAAAGGGCCTGGCTGAACACCACGGCTTTCCAGAACTTCTCGGGAACCGGTTTCTCAGGACTCCACGTTATCGCCGCAAGACGGGCATTGATCTCGTCGGTGAGGAACCCCAGCTCCTGAGAGATGATCGCCCCGTCTGCAGGAGAGAAGAATTCCCAGATGCGCTCGGGGAAAACTCTCCGGGGTTCTTCCTCAACCAGTTTTCCCAATTTCCCGAGCATTTCGGTGTCCATCTCCGAGGCATGATCCCCGCGAAAAACCTTGGTCGCGGTTTCGCTGAACCACGTAAAAACGCCCTGGGCGGCGGGAGAGGCCTGAAGGTATTCGAGAACTGCCGAGATACGGATTTCCGTACGATGGGCCGGAAAACCCGTTTCGATCTTCGGCAAAGTGAAAGCTGGCAGCACTGCTCCCTTTGGGTGGACGGGAGTTGCCTGGGTGGTGGTTCCGACCACCCCGGATTTTTTTAGTCTCAACCGGAAAAGGAGGTAGGCCAGAACCACCAGCTCGATCAGGACCACCAACCCGGCCATCACCGTTCCCGTCATGCCCACATCCTTTTGCCACCCGGCCTGGTCACAGGTCTCATCCGGTTTCGCCCCTCACAGGACCGGGGTTCCCTTCCCGGCTCAATCCGGGGATTCACTCTTCCGGCCTCGAGCCATTTCCAACCTTTTCGGGCAAGCGGTGGCCGACGGGGATGAAATACAGGGGGATCTCCTCATCAACCATTTTCAGGGCTTTGCGGACCTTCTCATCGCCGAACGCTCCAACGAGACCGACCGCAAGGTCGAGCGCAGCGGCCTGCAACAGCATGTTCTGGGCAACATGACCGGCTTCGAGGAAAACGTAACGGGAACCTCTCGACCCGTATTTTCCCCCGGTTCGGCTTACAACTCCCGAAACCACGAAAAGGGCCGCCCCACGCGCCACGAAATCCTGTTCGAAGGTCATCTTCCCCAGATCGGTCCGAAGGTCGGTCCCGGAAGTCCTCTCGAGGTCGTGGGTCACGGGACGGTAACGGTAGACGCCCGAAGGAAGATCATCCACATTGCCCACAATCACACGAATTTCAATGGGGTACAAGCCCCCGGCGGACGGGGCTGTCCGGAAAACCTGGTCGTGGGTGATTCCCTGGCCCGCCCACAACATCTGGCCGATCTGGCCGAGTGCCAGGCTTTTTCCCGAGAATTCACGCCGGGTTTTTCGCTTGGCAAGGCTCGTTTCCAGGGGGATTTTGCCGATGGTATCGGGGGCGGGAAGGGCGATCAAGCCATCGATTCCCGCGCCCGAAACCTCCTCCCCCGCCCACAGGCAACCGAATTGGGTCGATGGAAGGGGTACCAGTCCCAAAAAGACCTGGAGTGCAAGCGCTCTGAATAGCAATCGACATATTCCGTTCAGCAGCCCGGAAAAGTAAGGCCAAGAATTCGATCTCAGTACAAGTCCTCCGTTTCCCATCCGCGTTCCCCTTTCCTGAGGAAGATCACGCGCCATGAACGGGGGCTCCCAGGGAAGTCATACTCCTGGTAAACCAGACAACGGTCAAGTGTTTTGTTGAATGAGATGCGGGAGAAGCCCACTATTCCCACAGATGAGGGAAACAGTTTGAAAAATTCCCGCCAGGCGGAATCGCGGTCTCGAGTTCCGCAGAAACGGTCATACTCCGCCTGGTCGAACCGCGATGTGACGATGGGATTTTGGATCCCGATCCAGGGGAAAATGCCCGGAACGGCCGTTTCAACAACGAAGGTTTCAAGGAGACAACGGGCATCGGGATCCACCCCTTCCCACCACTCCTTCGCGAGCCTGCGAGACGTATCGTTTCCCAGGGTGAGAAACCCGCTCCTTACCTGGATCTGTTTTCTTCCCCGTGTTTTCCCCTGGAAACCCTCCCGGTCAATCTTTTCGAGCAGGGCAATGGTTACGAGCGGGCCCTCCCGTTCCAATTCCGCGGGGGAAGGTCGAAAAGGTGGATCGGAGGGAAACACCGTCCCGAATGCTTTCTCTATTTCCACCAGGAGGCTCATTGCATCTCTCGATTTCTTCTTTCTGAGAATAAGGAACTGGTCGAGGGCTCCGGATTTGTCTCCCATGCCGATGTGGCACAAGCCGAGCTTCTCCCAGTTCTCCGCGGTATGGAAATGGGGAATCGCCTCCTTGAATCTCTTGTTTTGCAGCAGAATCTCACCGATCTCCTGGTGAACCTGACGATCTTCCCCATTCAGGTTCGCCGCCCCCAACAGATACTCGAGCGCAACCGCAGGTCTTCTCTTGTCGCGTTCGCACAACCCGAGATAGTAGTTCGTCTTGAAATCGTCTGGCCGTATCTTTCTTGCCAGGAGAAGACTCCTCGCCCCTTCCTTGGGCGCACCATGTTGTCGGTAGAATATTCCGAGATCCCTGAAAGCCTCGAAATCGCGCGGGTCCTTTTCGATCCTCGCGCAGAACCGCTCCATAAGGATCTCCTCGGACAATTGGATTCCATCCATCACTCTTGGAATCCCCCTGGCTTCCTGAAGGAACAGCTGACAGGGTGGGGGAGGGCTGGAGCATTTTTCCATAGAATCCAGTTCCGATTGGTCGAGAAAAACGAAGGACCGTGCAACCTGGAAAATATCTGAACGATATTTCTTGAACCCGGTAGGGAACACGAACCTTGCCACCCGGTTCCCCTGAAGGATGAGCAGGACCAGCGAGTGGTTCTCGATGTACCCCCATCCCTCCAGAAAATCGGTAACTCCATTCTCTCGAAGCTCGCTGCCATGCGACGATTCGTCACCAGGTGGAACCCCCTCCCAGATGGAAACAACCACCCTTGGCCACTTCCATGGCTTTGGAAGATCATCGGGGTGGACCGGGGGCAGGACAAACTGGAACGAGTTCTGCTTCACCTTTTGCGCCTGGATCACGGTTGAAAATGAGGCGAGGGGGTTGAGCTCAGGCTTCCAGGAACGTGGATAAAAGAAGGCGAACGCCATTTGCCGGAAAAAGCACTTCTCGAATTCTCCGGTTTCCCCGCCAAACAGCGGGAGGCTCTTCACGGGAAAAAAACCGAGGAGAACGAGCACGAAAAAAGCCCCCGCGGGTCTCGGGGAAAAATGTCTCGGACAATATGGCGGAGGCCGGTGGATCATGGATCCTCTCCTTTCAACCTCGTGCGGAGCCCAATGGCCCGGAAAGGGGAGCTTTAGTTGAAGAAGTTTCCTTTCTTGGGCCCGAATTCATCCGGGGACGGAGTCAGGGTCCTTAAGAAAATCTTACGACCACCCGGGCCCCAAATCAAGAACGGGTTCGAAAAGGCTTCGACGGATGAAGCACCTCTCCCAGTTGCAATCACGGACGGAAGTCCCCGAATCAGCTCCAAATCGCGCGGGGGGGGGAATTTTTGTCATTACCCCCTTCGTGTGGTATCGTGATGCCGCGCGGGAACCAAGGCAGGAACCGCCGTCCGACTATTCTCCCAGGAGGAAGAACGAAATGGGGAAAAAAGGAATGATGTTTACCCTTATGATTGCGGGAATCATTGCATACTGTGGATCCGACTCTCTCCATGCGGCGGAGCCAGTTGCCGGACCGGCAAAAGGAACCCCGGCGACCGATGAAAAGGGAACAGCCGGTTCGATCGAGCTTTCCAACCCCTGCAAGGATATCGCCGAGAGGCTTGCCAAGATTGCCCCGGTGGAGATGAAGATCGATGTTTCGTTCCTCAAGGAGAACGAAAAAGAAGCGGTGAAGAAGCTCATCGAGGCGACGAACCTCATCGACGAGATTTTCCTCAACCAGACCTTCCACCTGAACGAAGCCTTTCGGGCTGCCATCAGAAGCGCAAAGGAGCTGGACCCGAAGTTCGCCGAGTTTTTCGAGATAATGGCGGGCCCCTTCGACCGCCTGGACGGGGACAAGCCCTTCATCGGCTCCCATACCAAGCCCGACGGTTCGAACTTCTACCCCCCCGACATGAAGAAGGAGGAGCTCGAGACCTGGCTCAAGGCCCATCCCGAAGATGAAAAGAAGTTCAAGAGCAACTTCACCGTGATCGATCGGAAGGATGGGAAGCTCGTCTCCGTGCCCTATTCGGAAGCCTACAAGAAATGGCTGGAACCCGCGGCGAAACTGATGAAGGAGGCGGGAGAACTCTGCGGGAACGACAGTCTCAAGAAGTTCCTTGCCAGCCGGGGGGAGGCATTCGCCTCCAACGACTACTACCAATCGGACATGGATTGGATGGATGTCAATGGAAGCCCGATAGACGTCACGATCGGCCCCTACGAGGTTTACGAGGACAAGATGTTCGGTTACAAAGCCGCATTCGAGGGATACGTTACGGTCGTCAACCCCGAGGAATCGAAGAAGCTGCAGGTGTACCAGAAGTACCTCAAGGAGCTCGACGAAAAGCTCCCGATGCCCGAAGGGGTGAAATGGGTCCGGGAAAAGTACGAGTCCCCGATCCGCGTTGTCGATGTCCTGGCGACCGGCGGGGATTCCAGGAAAGGCGTACAGTCGATAGCGTACAACCTTCCCAACGACGAGAGGGTCCGGAAGGAGCGAGGGAACAAGCAGGTTCTTCTCAAGAATCTCATGACCGCGAAGTTCGAGGGTATCCTCCGGCCCGTGGCTTCGGAGGTTCTCAACGAGGCTGACGTGAATGACCTTTCCGCAGAGGCATTCTTCCTGAACGTTCTCCAGCACGAGTTGGCCCACAGCCTCGGGCCTTCGACGGTCACGATCGGGGGGAAAACCGAGCCCGTGGGGACGGCTCTCAAGGAGAAGTATTCCGGAATCGAGGAAGCCAAGGCAGACACCCTTTCGATGTTCAACACCCTCTATCTGATCGACAAGGGTGAAATCGCCAAAGAGCTGGAGAAGAACCTGCTTCCCACCTACCTGGCGGGGCTTTTCAGATCCGCGAGGTTCGGCCTGGATGACGCCCACGGGACCGGGGTCCTGATCCAGTTCAATTTTCTCACCGAAAAAGGCGCGATCGGATATGATTCCAAGACCCGAAAATTTTCAGCCCATGCGGACAAGATCCGGGAGGACTTCCGGGAGCTTGCGGCGATGCTCCTGAAGATCGAAGCGTTGGGGGATTACGCCGGGGCCTGCGCCCTTGTGGAAAAATACGGAAAACCGACCCCGGAAATGAGGGAAGTGCTGGCCCGCCTCGCCCAGGTGCCGGTGGACATCAAGCCCGTCTACCCGGTAATCGAGTAACCGGCTTCATTTTTCCATCCCGACGACCCCCTGCCATTCCGCAGGGGGGTCGTTCAGCAATTTCCTTGACCGCCTGGCAAGAAGTGCGGCGGCCCCATCCCGGGGATTTCGGGCAAGGATCGCCTCGAAACCTTCAGCTGCCTTCTGGAAATCGCCCGACCGGTAGCTCGCCATAGCGGCCAGGAAAGGACCGCCCAGATCGCTTTTCGCGGCCCGGTCTTCCTGCGGGTCGCATTCATAGATCTCGAAGATCTCGACCGGAGCGTGTTTCCCCTTCACCATGACTCGGTCGACCAAACGCAAAAGAACGCTCCCCTGCCCACCCATGGAATTCCGGGTCTCCCCCGTAAGCAGGATACCCGCCCCGTACTGCTTGGTCAAACCTTCCATCCTGGAGGCGAGGTTGACGGCATCGGCTATCACGGTGTTCTCCATCCTTTCCCGGAAGCCAATCGTCCCGAGCATCAGAGAACCCGTGTGGAGGCCGACCCCGATATGGATCGGGCTGTTCCCCTTCGAATTCCACTCGCGGTTGAAAGCCGCCAGCCCTTTGTGAAGGCCGATTGCCGCGCGAACGGCACTATCCGCATCGCCGGGGAAGAGAGCCATGATCGCATCGCCGATGTACTTGTCGATGAATCCGCCATTTTCCTGGATTGCCGGGGCGACGAACTCCAGGTAACGGTTGATGAAGTCGAAGTTCTCCTTGGGGGTCATTTTCTCGCTCAAGGAGGTGAAAGAACGGATATCGGAAAACAGGATGGTCATCGTCTTCTGGACCTGGTCACCAAGGCCCACATCCAGGATGCTCTCGCGGCCCAGGATCTGCAAGAACTGCATCGGAACGAAGCGGCGAAAAGCTTCCGTCATCTTCCGCTGGGTTTCGAAGAGCCTGGCGTTGGTCAGGGCGGAACCGAGAAAACCCGCCAGAGCCGCCATGGTATGGACATCCTGTTCGTCAAGGGCGGGGAAGAAGGGTTTCATCTCCCTGGCCCGCCCGGAAAGCAGGAGGCCGGTGACGCGGTCCCCCGAAAAAATCGGAACCCCGACGAAGAAGGGGATTCCCAGGTCGTTTCTTACCCTGGCAATGAAAGGGGTAACCGCGGCGTTCTTGGTCGCCAGGACTGCCCCGTTCGGCTTCACCAGGTCCGGATCGGCGTCCACAAGGCATTCAACGGGTTCCATCCCACCCCAGGCGACTGCCCGGAAGGCCAGAGATTCCCCCTCCCCTGCGGCTCCCACAGGCGAGTGTTTCGGGAACCCGTTCCGCTCCAGG
>CAYRYU010000022.1:10097-77189 GCA_964428355.1 uncultured bacterium | reverse complement strand
GTCCCCTTCGGGCCGTCTTTCCCGGGATCGCCGGGATCGAGCGAGGGGTTTCCGGCGGGAGATGCCGCGGGATTGGATACGGCCAGGGGAGCCAGGGGGGTGACCTTGAAAACGATGACCCGGTTGTTCCCGGTGTCGGTGACAGCGAGGCGGGCCCCATCGGGGGAGAATGCCATCCCCTTGGGTTGCATCAGCTGTTCGTCACCGTGTCCCGCGCTGCCGAAGGAGGAGTGGAAAACGAAGTAAGGTCCGGCGGGGGAGTCCTGGCCAAGGAGTGGAAACAGGCCGCCGATGATGAAGAGAAGAGAAAGGCCGAAAACGAACCTTCTACCCGGCAGACCGGATTCGGGCGATGGCCGGGTGATGGCTCCCCGGTGGGATCGGGGAATGGTCAGACCGGTTCGCCGCAGTCCGGGCACCCCTTCCACTCCGGGTCGATGGGCCGCCCGCACTTCTTGCAGGCGGTTTTCAGGTGTCCCAGGCAGAACGGGCAGAAGGTGAAGTTGATCCCGACCTTCTTCCCGCAGTGGGGGCACTCGGTCTGATTTTCGGGTTTCAGGTGGCTGGGCACCGACGGGGCGGAGACCATCCCGTCATCGCGTTCTCCGATCTGGCTGATGGCGAGAACGGCGTTGGTCCTGACCTCCTCGGAAGGGTCGGAGAGAACCGACATAAGCGGGGCGAGGGCACGCTTGTCGCCGAGCGTTCCGAGGGCCTGGCAGGCTGCGGAACGGACGGAGGCATGCGCATCCCGAAGCCGCTCGATGATCTTGGAAAAAACCTTCGGCTCGTTCGTCCGGCCGAGAATCTTTACCGTCCAGTAGCGGGTGTCGACATCGGGAGCGGCCACGGCGGAGAGCAGGTCATCCGAGACTTCCATTCCCTGGCGCCAGATGGCTTCCGCCGCGGTCTTCCGGATAATCCAGGACCGGTGGCTGAGGTATCCGAGAAGAATCTTCTGCGCCTCGGGAGTCTCTATGAGGGAGATGTTCTGGACGGCTTCGAGCTTGCACTCGTCGGCATCGGCATCGACAATCGCCGTGAACAGGGGCAGCAGTTGAGGATCCTTGCGCTGGCCCGCGAGCTTGATCACCCAGAACTTGGCTTCGGGGGAGGCATTCTGGAGCGCCTGGTTTACCGCCTCGGGGTTCATCGGGTGGACCTTTTCGAGGCTGTCGTAGGCAGCCTTCCTGAGCGGCCACCGGTTCTCCTCGAGCAGGTTGAGGAGCGGTGGGACCACCTGGGGATCGTTCACGTTTCCGGCGGCACGGACCGCGGCAACACGGATGCGGAGGTTGGGATGGGAAAAGGCCTTGATCAGGTAGTGGGTCGCTTCCCCGCCCATGAGGCCCAGGGTCTGGACCATCCAGTAGTCGACATCCTCCTCGTTCTTGGGGACGAGTTCGAGGAACTCCCTTAGGGCCGAATCTCCCAGAGCTCCGATGATCCGCGAGGCGGCGCGCCGCACCGACCAGGTCGGATGCGAGAAGGCCCGCACGAGATACGGCAGGCAGGCACTCTTGTACGACAGGAAGGATCTCGTCAGATCCGCCTGGATGTCGTCGCTCTTCTCTCCGAGCCCCGCCACGAGAAGCTGGAGGGCTTCATCGGTGGGGAGCTTCTTGAGCTCGGAAAGCGCCTTCTTCCTGATATCGGCCCTGGGATTGAAAAGGCCGTCCTTGAGTCTGGTGAGGTCCTCTTTGTTCATGGCGCCCTCCTGGGAAGGTTCTCTTTCCTGGGCCGTTCCGGCCTGATGGTTATGGGTCACAAGGTTCTCGTTTCCGGTCAGAAGGTCATCGGCATGACCACGTAGGTGAACTGGAAGCCGGGGGCTTCGGGCTTGAGAACCCCGGGGTAGCTGGGGGTGGTCATTTCCAGGACGACCGACTCCTCGTTCACGACGTTCATGAACTCGAGAAGAAAGAATGCGTTGAAGGCTATGCTGACGGGTTCCCCTTCGAGGCGGCTGCTGATGAACGCTTCGGACATCCCTTCCTCACGTGATTCCGACCAAAGCCTGGTCTCGTTTGCGCCCATGTCGAGCCGGACCATCGAACTGCTGTGCTTGGCAAGCGGCATCACGGTCTTGAGGGCGGGAACGAACTCCTTCCGCTTGAAGAACAGGCGGCGGGTGCATTCCTTGGGAAGGACCCGGTTGTAGTCGGGGAACTTTCCGTCGATCAGACGCGAAAGGAGCTGGAACTTCGAGTTGGAGAAAAGCAGTTGTGACTGGAAGAAGCCGATGCCGAGCGAGTCTTCGGCTTCGAGAAGTTTCTGGATCTCGGGGACGGCCCGGCCGGGGAGGAGGAAGGAGCGCTCGAACTCCTTGGGAAAGGAGAGCTTTTCCATCCTCGTGATAGCCAGCCGCTTGCTGTCGGTGGAGATCATGGTCAGATGGGCTTCCGGGTGGAAGCTCAGGCACACGGCGCGCTGGGAGGGATTCCCCTCCTCTCCCCCTATCGCGATGGCGACCTCCTTGAGTTTTCCCTTCAGCTCCTCGGCGGAAATCTTGAAGCTGGGAAACTCGGCACCCTCGATCTCGGGAATCGGGGGGAAATCCTCCACACCCTGGATCTGAAGATTGATCTTCGTCCTCCCGCAAAGGAGCTGGATCACGTTTTCGACTCCATCGACGAGTTTCACGTCGAGGAACTCGGTCTCGGAGGAGGATGGAAGGCTCGTGACCACTTCCAGGAGCAGCTTCGCCGGGACCGTGAACCGGCCCCCCATCTCGACCTTGGCGGGAAGGCGGGAGAACATCATGATCTCGAGGTCGGTTCCCACGAGGCGGATCTCCTCCCCCTCGACGTCGAAGAGGAAGTTGGCCAGAATCGGACGGGTGCCGCGACCTGCGACGGCACGTCCGACAACGCCCAGGGCGTCGGTGAGGCTTTTCAACTGGACCTGGAACTTCACGAGTTTCCTCCTTTTGAAGCGGCCTTCCGGATCAGGAACCGGACGTCGATCCCGTTCACATTCCAGGATTCCCCTTCAACGGCCTGGTTCGCACTGGTTTCGAGCGCGAGGGTCTCCTGTCTCACATAATCTCCGAACGAGTTGAGCGACTCGTCTATATCCGCTTTTCTGGTGGGGTCGGTCACGGCGTATTCAATAACGATCCGGTCCTGGATGTCAAGGTTCATCTCCTTGCGCATGTGTTGGATCTTGTTGACCATCTCGCGGGCCAGTCCCTCCAGGACGAGGGGACGGGTGAGGCTCTTCTGGAGCGCGACGGTCAGGCCCCCTTCGTTCTGCACCGCGAAATCACCGGTCGCGACGGTTCCCACCTCGACCTCGCCGGCGGTGAGGCGCACTTCCTTTCCATCGATCTGGAAAGCATAGCCGCCTTTTGAAAGACTCTTCTGGACGAGGTTTCCATCGGCGGTTTCGAGATGGGCCTTGATGGCCGGGATAAGGGACTTGTTGGGTCCTTTCCCGATGTTGCGGAAGTTGGGCTTCACGACGTATCGCGTCAAGGCCGAGGCGTCCTCGGTCGGGAGAACGGACTTGACGTTCAACTCCTCCGCGATGAGGTAGCTCATGGCCTCGATGATCTTCCGTTCTTCGGGACTGGAAATGACGACGCGCATCTCCGCCAGGGGCTGCCTGACCTTGAGGTTCGCCTCATTCCTGGCGGCGCGGCCCAGCTGGACGACCCTCTTGATGAGAGACATCCTCTTTTCGAGCTCGGGGTCGAGGCAGTTCTGGTCGGCGACCGGGTAGTCGGTCAGGTGGACGCTTCTGGGCGCGGCGGGGTCGATCCGGACGACCAGGTTGCGGTAGATGTCCTCCGTGATGAACGGAGTGAAGGGGGCGGCGAGCCGGGCGAACCCGGTCAGGACCTCCCAGAGGGTGAGGAACGCGGCCTTCTTGTCCACGGTGTCCTCGGAGCTCCAGAAGCGGCGCCGGCTGCGTCGTACGAACCAGTTGGAGAGATCGTCGACGAACTCCTCCATCGGCTGGGTGGCACGGGTCACCTCGAAGATGTCGAGGGAGGCCCTCACGTCGGCCACGGCGTGGTGGAACCGGGAAAGGATCCAGCGGTCGATCTCGGCGCGCTCCGAGAGGGGAACCTTGTGCTCGAGGGGGTTGAACTTCTCGATGTTGGCATACAGGACGAAGAAACTGAAGACGTTCTGGAGCGTGCCCAGGAAGCGGTTTTGCGCCTCCGCGATTGCCTCCTCGTAGAACCGCCGGGTGTTCCAGGGGGCGGTTCCAGAGTAGAGGAGCCATCTGACGGCATCCGCGCCGTATTTTTTGAAAAGCCCCATGCAATCCAGGACGTTGCCCTTCGACTTGCTCATCTTGATCCCGTTCTTGTCGCAGATGAGGCCGAGGACGACGACGTTCTTGTAGGCGGGCTCCTGGTGCAGGAAGGTGCTCGTCACGAGCAGGCTGTAGAACCAGCCCCGGGTCTGGTCGACCGCCTCGCAGATGTAATCGGCGGGGAAGTTCGCCTTGAACGTCTCCTTGTTCTCGAAGGGGTAGTGCCATTGCGCCGTGTGCATGGAACCCGAATCGAACCAGCAGTCGATGACTTCGGGGATCCGGTGCATGGCCTTGCCGCATTTCTGGCACGCGATCTCGATCGCGTCGACGTAGGGCTTGTGCAGCTCGATGTCGGCGGGGCAGTTCTTTCCCCGCTTCTTGAGCTCCTCGATGCTGTCGATGAAGAGATGCTCGCCGCATTCGCATTTCCAGATGGGAAGCGGAGTCCCCCAATACCGGTCGCGCGAGATGGCCCAGTCGACCATGTTTTCCAGGAAGTTGCCGAACCGGCCCTTCTGGATGTGATCGGGATACCAGTGGATCTTCTCGTTGTTCGCCAGTATCTCGTCCTTGAACGCCGTGGTCCGGACGAACCAGGAATGCCGGGCGTAGTAGAGCAGGGGACTGTCACATCTCCAGCAGAACGGATAGGTGTGCTTGATCCTGGCCGAGTGGTAGAGCTGTCCGGTCTTCTTGAGGTGCTTGATGATGTCGGGATCGGCTTCCTTGACGAAGCGCCCTTTCCAGAGGGTCACTTCGGGGGTGAACTTCCCGTCGAGGTCGACGAGCTGCACGACGGGCAGGTCGTGCGCCTTGCCGACCTTGTAGTCGTCCTCGCCGAAGGCGGGAGCGATATGGACAATCCCCGTTCCATCCTCGGTCGAGACGAATTCGCCCGGGATAACGAAATGGGCACGCTTCTTCGGTTTGTGGAAATCGAACAACGGCTCGTAATCGAGGTTCATGAGGTCCGAACCGCGGCAGGTCGACTCGACTTCGTATTCTCCCTGGAGAGCCTCCAGCCGGGCCTTGGCAAGGATGAGGGTCTGGCCGCCATGCTTAACGCGGCAGTACTCGATATCCTTTCCCACGGCAAGAGCCACATTGGAAAGGAGTGTCCAGGGGGTGGTCGTCCAGACGAGGAAGTAGGTGTCAGGTTGCCCGCGGACGGCGAACCTCACGAATACCGAAGGGTCCTCGACCTCATCGTAACCCTGCGCGACCTCATGGGAGGAGAGGGCCGTTCCGCAGCGGGGGCAGTATGGTACGACCTTGTGGCCCTCGTAAAGCAGCCCCTTCTTCCAGAACTGGCCGAGAATCCACCAGATGGTCTCGATGTAGTTGTTGGTGCAGGTGATGTAGGGGTCGGTCATGTCGATCCAGAAACCGCCCCGGGTGACCATCTGGCGCCATTCCTTCTCGTACCGGAAAACGCTTTCCTTGCACTTCTTGATGAAATTCTCGATCCCGTACTTCTCGATATCCTGCTTGCAGGTCAGGTGGAGTTCCTTCTCCACCTCGAGCTCCACGGGAAGACCGTGCGTGTCCCAGCCCGCCTTCCGGCCGACGTAATGTCCGCACATCGTCTTGTAGCGGGGAATCAGGTCTTTGAGGGCCTTCGTCAGGACGTGGCCGGGATGTGGGGTTCCGTTCGCCGTGGGGGGACCCTCGAAAAAAACGAAAGGCTTTGCACCCTCGCGGATTTTCAGGGACTCGAAAAAGATGCGTTCCTTTTCCCAGAACTCCAGTATTTCCTCTTCCCTGGCGGATGTTACGGCGGTTGCGGTTTTTTCGAAAAGCATGTTCGTCCTTCTAAGCTTCTAAGCTGAAAATTTGGAGCACCCGGTGTAGTGCTTGTTCAGGATGATGATCTGTGCGACGTTGTCCAGGCTGCTGGTCCAGTGGAGGCCCGATTCGAGGTCCTTCCCCACCGCGAAAGTCCCGTGGCCTCGGACCGCGACGATGGGGAAGGTGCGAAGGAGGGGGGCGACGGCGGCGGCGACCTCGAGTGATGCGACCGCGTTCTGGACGGCAACGACCGGGATTCCCTGCGGATAGTAGTATTTTCCCTCCGCGTCGAGCGGGACGAGCCGGTCCGCGACGAGGGAGAGCGCGATGACATGTGGAGGATGCGCATGGACGATCGCCATGGAATCCGTGGCCTGGTAGATGGCCTTGTGGACCGGGTATTCGCGCGACGCGAGCGGGGTCTGGGAATCCTCGTTCGCGATCGAGGTTTCGATGATGTCGCCATGCCCGAGACGGTGCAACATCGAACCTGTCCGCGTGATAGCCATCATCCCCCCGATCCGGACGCTCATGTTCCCGGAGTGGGAGTTGTTGAGACCTCCGAAAAAGAGGTCGTTTCCGGTCTGCTGAAATTCTCTCAGGACATTCATCGCTTGTCCAGCCTTGGGACGAGTCTTTTGATCGCGGACCGGAACGGCGGGGTCAGGACACCCCGGTCTGTGATGATCGCCTTTACCAGTTTCGGGGGAGTCGTATCGAAGGCCGGGTTGAAGACCTTGATTCCCTCCGGCGCGGTTCGGACCCCTCCGAACCCGGTCACTTCGGTGTGGTCACGTTCCTCGATGGGGATCTGGTCTCCGGTCCTGATTGTAAGGTCGAAGGTGGAGACCGGAGCGGCAACGTAGAAAGGTACCGAATGATACTTCGCGAGGACCGCGAGAGGATAGGTTCCGATCTTGTTCGCGACGAAACCGTCGGCGGTGATGCGATCCGCTCCCACCACCACGCCGTGGACCTTCCCAGCGGCCATCAGCGTTCCGGCCATGTTGTCGCAGATCAGGGTGGCGTCGATTCCGTCCTCGAGGAGTTCCCAGGCCGTCAGTCGGGCTCCCTGGAGAAGGGGGCGCGTTTCGTCGACGAAGACCCGGAATCGCTTTCCCTGCTCCTTGGCGGCACGAAAAACGCCGAGGGCTGTCCCGTAGGCCGCTGTCGCCAGTGCCCCGGCGTTGCAGTGGGTAAGCCACGTCTGGCCGTCTTCGAGGAAGTCGGCACCGAATGCGCCGATCGTCCGGCACATGTTCGCGTCTTCTTCCTGGATCGCACGCGCTTCCCCCAGCGCCGCGGTCCTTGCCGCCCGCACCGCGTCTCCCGAACCCGCGTTGGCGATCGCTTCGGAAACGACCTTGTTGACCCTGTCGATTGCCCAGAACAGGTTGACCGCGGTCGGCCGCGTCGAACCCATCAGGCTGCATACCTTCTCGAGGGTCTCCCTGAGCCGGTCGGGGGAACCGGAAAAGTTCCTCATTCCAAGGTAGATCCCGTAGGCGGCCCCGACTCCTATGGCGGGCGCGCCACGCAGCTGGAGGGTCCGGATTGCGTGTGCCATCTGCTCCGGTTCCCGGAGGACCAGGAGCTTCTTTTGCCCGGGAAGTTTCGTCTGGTCGATGATTTCGACCTCATCGCGGGAGGGGTCGTATCGAATCGGTTCCACCATAATTGCGGGGTTCCAGCCCTTTCTGGTATTCAGGTTCGGGTCCATGACCCTGACGGGGGGGGGAAGATGGCGAATGATAACAGACCCGGAGCCTTCCGGTCAAGGATCAGCGCGCCTTCGGGAACGCCCTGAAACCGCTTCAATTCAGGGTCTTCTGCCAGGGATCACCACAAAGAACGAAGGGCACCAAGTTCACGAAGCTATTCGGGCTCGATATGCTTCGTGTCCGTCGGGTCCGTCGTGTCCATCGTGTCCATCGTGTCTTCGTGGTGAAGCCCGGACATTTCGGTCGGGCGGTCTGCCCTTCTGCCCGTCTCTCAGGAGGCGGTTTCCTCACGAACCCAGACGAATCCGGAGGGGAGCGTTTCCCCGCAGAAGTCGGCGTAATCCTCCGCAGCCAGGCGACGAATCTCGATCAGGGGCGTTAGGAACTGCTTTTTCCGGTTCCGCTTCTTGAAAAGATCGACGATCCTTTTCCGTGTTGCATCGTCGATCTGGACCAGCCGGTCACCGGTTTTCCGCCCCAGTTCCCTTAGTGCCCAATCGAAATAGGACGCTGTGGTGTCGGGGTACTGGAGAAGCCCTTCGGTCCATGACTGGACCGTTGCCTGGGGAACCAACAGGGTCGATCCGGCGTAGGACATCTCCCGGGCACCCATCCGTCCAAGTGCATACAAGGCCACGGGGTCACGACCGAAAGAGGCCGGTGCGCGGAGGATCCACCAGCCCAACCGTTCCTTCTCGGAGACGGGAAGTTTTTCCAGTTGCCCCAGAAACCTCCAGATCTGGTTCTTTTCATGGGGTTCGGGCTGGCGGAGGCTCTTGTCATACCTCTTGGGGGGAAAAAGAAGAGGTTCGAACGCCCGGAGGAAGGTGGCCTGGCGGTCCGGGGCGAGGCCGGGGGCGATCCTTCTCCACATGATCCACCATTCCGTCCAGAAAGCTGATGAACCCGTCGTGGGAGGCGAGCGGAACTTCTCGAGGAGTTCCCCGACCCTGTCGGTATCTCCCTGGGAGCCGAATCCAGGCCTGAGCGTGTATCCGAGAAGGCGGAGATACCAGGTCAGGCCATCCTCGGTTGCTGAGAAACGGTCTTCCTCCAGAATGATCGGGAAGAGAGAACGTAGTGTGTCGGTGTTCCAGGCTTCCCGGCGATCTCCCAGTATCTCCTCCAGCCCCTTGAACAACCCGTTGAATCTCTGCGGATCCCCCTGGCTTTCGAACACGCCATCCAGGAATTTACGGATCCGGGACTGGTGGGAACGCCCAACCGAGCTCCGGGATTTGGCGGCGGCAGGTTTCCGGGGCTTTTCCCGTCCCGAAAGATCGAACACGAGTTCGCGCTGGAAAGCGGTCCGGGCTCCGTCGAACTCGCCGGTTTCGTCGCAGAAGACCTGGAGATATCCCGAATCCCGAAGTATGACCCTCAGCGAAGCTTCCACTATTCCAGGTTCCCCTGCGGCGGGAGTGGAAAAGGAAAGCGGGGGAAGCGGCCGGTGCTTTCGGGATGAATATCCGGCCATGGTCCCGAGGGCTTCATCCTTTGGGGGGGCCGGGGTGAAGAACAGGTAGAAGGCGACGTCCCCACGGGTGTCGAGGCCGAAGGTCTTTCCCTCGACCGAATACTCCCGGTTCGACTCGGCTCCCTTGGGAAGGAGGCACATCAGATGCTCTGGAACATGGGCGGACGCAGTCGAACCTTCCGCGGTGCCGATTCCCAGGTAGAGCGAAACGGGGTTTCCGCTCTTTATCCGTTGCCCGAAACCCATTTCCACCATCCCGAAGTAGACGGCACCGCACGATACCGCAAGGGTCGGTCTCGGATTCTGCAGGATCAGGGGGATATCCCCTCCGCGCCATTCAGCGAAAATCTCCGTCAGGCGGTCGTCGATCACGGTCGAGAGCAAAGTCCCTCCGTTGTACAGGACTGCGTCGGGAAGAACGCCGTGTTCCCCGAGAAACATGGCAAGGTGCTTCGTGACTGCCGGGTCGCGCGTATAGGGGAGCCCCGCCTCGGAGATGCCTATTCCAGCTTCCTCCTCCGGCCTTTCATCGCGACCTACCGGTGGGAAAAAGCCATCCATCAGCATCGCGCGGATTTCATCCTTTCCCACGTCCTCGGAAAGGGTTTGGGAAACGACCCGGCTGCCTGCCCCGGGGAGGGTGAACCGAACGGTTCCCGAGCCCAGGCCGGAAAGGACGTCCTCTTTGACCTTGCGGCTCTGGTTTAGCAGGGCCATCCATTGACGGTAGATCAACTTCCGGCCCTTCTTCTGGAACCGCCCTTCCACGAACTTCGCCACCGCCAGGTCGAGATTGTCACCTCCGACCAGAAGATGCGGCCCGACTGCAAGCCGGTGAAACTCAGGCTGATGGGCTCCTTTGGGCATTTTGACCTGGATGAGGCTGAAGTCGGTCGTTCCGCCTCCGATGTCCACTACCAGGACGGTCCTGACCCCTTCGAGACGCTTTTCCAGATCCTTCGGGTGGCGATAGATGAAATCGTAAAACGCTGCCTGAGGCTCTTCCAGGAGGGTCACCCCCGACAATCCAGCCTTTCCGATGGCTTCGAGGGTCAGATTCCTCGCCACCGGGTCGAATGACGCCGGGATGGTAACGATGACCTTCTGCGCCGTGAAGCGGTTTTCCGGTCGCCCGGCGGCCATGTTGGAATCCCAGACCTGCGCCAGGTGGCGGAGAAATAGCGCGGAAATCTCGATCGGTGATCTCTTCCGGGTGACCGTCTCGCTTTGCCAGGGAAGGATAGGGGCGGTCCGGTCGGCTTTCGGGTTGCACAGCCACGATTTTGCGCTGTGGACGACACGTCCAGGCACTTCAAAGCCGCGCTCCCTGGCGAACTGCCCGACCAGGACCCCGTCTTCGTCCCGCCATTCCGGGCCGTCAGGGGCTCCCTTCTCCTCGTCGATGAAAGCCACCGACGGGAGTGTCGGAAGATTGGCCACTTGCGAAGCCCCCACGAACTGGGGAATCTGAAAGGGCCTGATTCCCGCTGCAGGTTCCCTGGTGTCGAAAAACGACAAGGCACACTGGGTTGTTCCCAGATCGATTCCAATGATGAAGGGTGGCCCGTTCTCAGGGAAATCTCCCGGAGGGGAGGCAGGGCCGGCGATTCCTGGGATCCCCGTGGGGGGCGGCTGGGTGCGGCGTTTGCGTGACTCGGATGCGCTCATAACCGGGGGGAATTCTACTTGATCGCCTCGCGGACGTTGAACTCGAGCTTCCACCTGTGGGCCCCGGTCTTCTCATGGCACCAGATTTCCAGGGTCCCGATTTCGGTGATTCCAACCTCCAGCCCGACTTCGACAAGGTCTCCGGCTGACATCCCCTCACCAACGGGAAGGTTGATGGAAAGGCCACTTGTCGCCTCGACCTGGTCGGGGACCTCCTCGAACAGCTGCCCGACCTTGTCATCCCGCCGGCAGTTGGATTTGAAGAACTTGAACTCCACCGTCTTTCCAACGATGAGTCCGAATCGTTGCTGGGGAATCTGGGCGACCGTCCCCTCCTCCATTCCGATCTGGGCCACGCAAAGAGCCTTGAGCGGCCGTTCCATTCCCGGAACGGCGGGGAGGGATGATTCGATCCCGAGATAGTATGCTTGCGAAACACCGCCCCTAATGCGGATTCCCTTGCCCTGCCGGGCGAGCCCGTAACTGGTGGCTCCAATGGCCACGGCGCGGCTGAGATCGGCCCCTTTCAAGGTCCGGATCTCGGACTGGCCGGCCTCGTTCAGCCATGAGTTGATGACTTCTATGAGCCTGTTCCTGAAAGGCTCGGCGAGGAAAACCCCTCCGTTGAAAAGGATCGCCTTCGGGAAACAGGATTGCCCGCCGGAACCCTGCGATCGCAGGAATTTCGCGAGATGGCGGGTTACAGCGGGATCGGCCGCGTAGGCCAGATTCAGCTCACGGAAGCCGGTCGCGGGCTCCTCGTGTGTGGGTTCTTCCATCTTGCAGGGGGGGAAGAAGCCTTCCATGAGGATGGTCTCGATATCGCCCCTTTCGAGAGTGGTCTTGATGCTTCCGCCTACCACGCTGCTTCCGCGGCCGGAAATAACTATCGGTTCGGACTTCAGGTCGGGCTCCGAAAGCAGGCGTTCCTTTGCCTTCCGGCATGCGTGGGTCAGGGCAAGCATCTGCCAGTTGTCGACGCGTTTCTTGGCGGCTTCGAGCTTCTTCTTGAGATGGAAGGAAAGTGTCAGATCCATGTTGTCGCCGCCCAGGAGGATGTGGTTCCCGACTGCGACGCGCTTCAGGGTCAAATCGCCGCCCTCCTCGCCGATTTCGATGAGGCTGAAATCGGAGGTTCCGCCCCCGACGTCCACCACCAGGACCACGTCCCCTTTCTTGACCTGCTCCCGCCACGGTGCATCGGTCTGGGCAATCCAGGAATAGAAAGCGGCCTGGGGCTCCTCGAGGAGGACGATCGTCGGGAGTCCGGCGGCCCTTGCCGCCTCGACCGTGAGATCCCTGGCGGCGGCATCGAAGGATGCCGGGATCGTGACGATCACGATCTGATCCTCCAGCTTGGCCTTGTTTTTCTGGTTCCACGCGAGCCTGACATGGGTGAGGAACTCCGCCTGGGCATCGAGTGGAGATAGTTTCTTGGCATCCGGAGCGGCATTCCAGGGCAGGATAGCCTCGCGGCGGTCAACAAGCGGGTTGCACAGCCAGGATTTCGTCGATGAGATCAGCCGGCCGGGAACCTCGGCCCCTCGCTCGCGGGCGAAACCGCCGGCGATATGCGCCGTTTCGCGCTTCCACGGCAGGACCTGCTTTTCCTGTAGCCGCTCGAAAAGGAAGGAGGGAAGGAACTCCTTCTCCTCGAGGGTTCCCTGGGCGAATTCCTGGAGAACCGGAAAGATCCGGATTTCAGGCTTCTCGTCCTCTACTGCGGTCAGGGGGGCGGAGGTCACGACTATGTTCGTCGTTCCCAGGTCGATTCCCACAATGAATTTCGGCTGGCTCATGGAACGGCTCCTTAGGAAATCTCGACTTCGGCGGGAACGATCGCATCGCCCGCCCAACCCGAAACCAACTCGGGAAGTTTGCACTCACGGATCTTCCAACCCTTGTGGACAAGGACTCCGAAATACGGCCCCGCAACGGGGACATTGCCGGTTAGCTTGACGAGTCCGGGATCGATCTTTTCCCCGAGGTTGACCGTTTCTCCCTCGGGGGAGGCGAGAACGGGCTCGATCAGGAGACGTTCCTGGAATATCTTCCGGCACCCCTCGTGTATGGGCCGGATGGCGGAACCGAGGTCGCCGTCATCGACTCCGCTGATGTCCTCCATCAGGAAGTCAAGGAGGCGTCCCTCTTTCTGGAACATGAAAAGAATCTGGAAGGCGACGTCGGGAATCCCGTCGGAGCGGGTCGAAGTGATCAACCTGGGCTTGGGAGGAGGAACTTTCGAAGCTTCATCCAAAGCTTTTTTCCCGGCTTCGATCTCTCCGCGAAGCGATTCGATAACCCCGTCTTTCCTCGCAATCTCATGCTCGAACTCCTGCCGTTGCTTTGTCAGTTCCCCTGGGTCGATCGAAGGAATGGGAGGGACAGGGGGACTTTTGGCTTTTTCCTCGAGTGCCTTTTCGGCGGCCAGGAGCTGGATCTTGAGCGATTCGACGAGGACCTTTCTGTCCACCAGTTCCCGTTCGAGTTCCTCGGCTTTCCTCTGTAACTCGTCAACTTGAGGGGTTGGTTGGGAAGTGGCGGGCGGGGCTGCGGCTGCCGGCTTTTCGGGCACTGTCACCTTCCCCGGGGTGGGAGTGAAAAGAACCAGGATCGACAGGATCGCTGTTGCGAGGACGAAAACCAGCCCCGCGACTTGTAGATGCGGGATGAAATCGCGGGTGATAAGCTCGACCTGCTGCATGGGAACCGCATCGTTCAACAGGAAAATCGTTCCGCCGGTGATCGTGGCGCATCCGCAAAACGAAAGGAGGGCCATGAACTTACGCATCGTCATCCACCTCGTGGCTTAGTTAAAACGAGAACTCGCGAAGGTCGGTTTCGACCAGTCCCCGGAAAAATGCCACCTGGGCGGCGAACCTTTCAGGAGAAACCTTTCCTGCGCTTGTTTCGACCCGGGCCAACTTCCCCGGAAGGGTAAGGTGATCGAAGGAAAAGCCGCAGCGGTTCTTGTACAGCCATTTCATGGTGTGGATCCTGCGGCCTGTTTCCAGGAGTCGGGCCTCGGTCCACCCCTTGATGTTCAAGGCTTCGAGGCATTCGATTATCGTGGCCTTGTCGTATATGTTCCGGGCGAAGAGGCAGACCACCAGAGAGTTCAGGACCATCCGCCAGCTGGCTTCCTTGTAGAGCGCACGCGTCGAGTCCTCGTCTGCCTGGGGTTTCGCGAGATTGTTCTGGTCGATCGAGTATCCGGCCGCGTCGAGGTGCGAGTGCCGGACCCCGGTTGCATAGCCCAGGAAGGAATAAAGGCCGGTCATGTACCCGGCCGCTTCGTTCTTTCCGAAAACGATCGCCAACTCCTTGCCTCCGTATTTCTCGGAACAGGCTGCGGCACCCCGTTCGAGGTCGCGGAAGAACTCGTTGTGGCCGGCGATGATCCGCGTCAGGATCTTCTCGATAACCCCCACATCGCCGAAATTCAGAATGAGTCCGTCGGTTTCCTTGGGGCCGAGGAACCCCTTCTGGAACGCCTCGATTGCCCATGCCAGGGTAACACCCATGGATATCGAGTCCCAACCCTGCTTTTCCACAAGCACGAGGAGTTTCAGCACATCCTCCGTTTTGGGTATCGAAAGGTTCGAGCCCCACGCATAGATCAGCTCATGATCGTAGGAGACCTTGAAAGTCTTGTAATGGTGTTCCTCGGGATCGAAACTTTCCCGCAGTCCCGCCATATGGATGCATCCGACAGGGCAGTGGGCGCAGGCGATCTGCTGGCAGAGATGCTTCTCCGCGAATCGCTCTCCGCTTATGTGTTCCGCGCTTTCAAAAAAACCCTGGGAGAAGTTCCTCGTCGGGAGGCCGTTGATGCGGCTCAGGGGAACGACGTTGACCGGGGTTCCGAGCGTGTGGTACTTCTTCATCACGGGCGATTTCACAGCCCCGTCGAAGATTTTTTTGTAGACCAGGTTGAATGGGCCGGGATTTTCGATTGGCCAGTATTTTCCGCCCGAGATGACGATCGCCTTGAGGTTCTTCGAACCCAGGACACATCCCAGGCCCAATCGGCCGAAGTGCCTGGACGAATCCACCGTGACCTCGGCGATGGGTGACAGCCTCTCTCCCGCGGGGCCGATCCGGAGGATCGATCGCTTGAAGGTGGCGTCTTCGCGGTCCCTCAGTACGCGTTCGGTCGCAAGGGCGGACATTCCCTTGAGGGAATTGGCCGTCCTGATGGCCATCTGTTCTTCGTTTATCACCAGGTAGGAGAGGCCCGGGGCCTTTCCCGTGATCTTCAGGACGTGGATCCCGGCCCCGTAAAGTGCCATCGCCAGCCGCCCTCCGGCATGGGACTCCCCGAGATTTCCTGTCAGGGGGGATTTGAAAAGGGCGACGGTTTTGGTCGCGACGGGAAAAACCGAGCTGAAAGGTCCGATGGCGAAGAAGACCGGAGCTTCGGGGGCCAAAGGATCGATATCGGCAGGCGAGTCGAGGAGAAGGCGGGTTGCAACTCCGGTTCCTCCGAGCAGCTTCTCGAACAGGGGGGAAACATCGTGGACCATGCAGTACTGGGTGGAAAGGTCGATCTCCATCATCCTGAAGACGGCCATGGCTATTGTCCTCCTTTTGCGGGCTGCTCGACCATGGTGATGACCTGGTTCGGACAGAACTGGACGCAAACGCCGCAGTGACGACAGGTGATGGGAAGTCTCTTTTCGGCATCCCATTGGAGGGCTTTTGGAACGCATGCCTTGACGCATTTCCCGCAATGGATGCACTTCGCGGGATCGAGCTGGACCCCGCCCCCTTCGCGGGCGAAGAGTGCCTTGGTCGGGCAGGCTCCGGCGCAGTCCGGGACGAGACAGCCGTAACAGGGACGGATGGAGAAGGCCCCTTCCATGCCTGCGTAATTCCTGACCCGGAGGGCGGCCTTTTCCGCCGTGATCGCTTTGAACCAGGTCCGGCTGCAGGCATACATGCAGCTATAGCAACCGATGCATTGTTCACGGTTGATGACCCTCAGGAGTTTTCCCATGCCCTTCCCCCTTCGGACAGATTGGTTTTCAATGATACCATCTGAATACCGAATTTCAAACCCCCGGAACGGAGCAAAGGTTCAGCTTTTTCGCCAAAACCTCGTGAGAGGGGTCGATGCGGGAACGAGAATCTCGCGGTAGATTTCCAGTGCCGCTCCCGGGCCAAGGGCGAATCGGAAAAGCCAGAACTCGAGCGGGAAAAAGCCTATCGCCCTGCCTGGTTCCACCTCATGGGATTCGGCGATATCGAGAATTCTCGCCTGCAGGGCTTCCCTGGCAGAGTCCGTTATCGAGGATCCGGGGTTCATTTCCCGCACCTTTTCGCATTCCCTGGTCCCGTCGTCATGCCTGAGGCCGAAAAGGCGGCAGGCAAAGGGTCGGAAAGGGTGAATGCGGCAGACCCGGTTTTCGTCATCCCGAAAGGCGCATCGGAGGCGGAACTCGCCCTCCACCTCCGCCATGCGAGGCTCGAAACGGAGCGCAGTCTGGATCTTCCTTCGGAGGTCTCCGGGGTCTTTCCGGGCCATCAATTCCCGGATGACATGATGATACTCGATGGAGAAAATGGAGATCGCGTTGCAACAACGGCCACAATTCTCGCACTCGGTTCGGGGAAGCTCGTTATGGAGTTTTTCGAGGAGCGAAATCCCGAAAACACCATACTCCGCCGAAGCGGTAAGGATTCTCTTGAAGAGAACCTCGAAATGCCGATCAACCTTTTCCCGGATCTTGTCCAGGAGAGGCTGATTGACGGACATTCTCGATCCCATAACCCCTCCGCCCGGGATCCAGCTCAAAATGCGGCTGGATCAAGGGCGGAAAAGGGTCACCAAAAACCGCCATTTCCTTTCCGGATGCTTCCGGGAAGGAAATCGGATCAACCCCGAAAGGGTTTATCCGCGGTTTTCGTTTTGGGTCTTTGCCAGATTGACGGTCAGGTTGCGGCCATCCATCGGCTGGGAGTTCATCCCTTGGATGGAAGCTTCGGCGGAAGCCTGATCGGCGAACTCCACGAACCCGTAACCGCGGGAGCGGCCGGTGTGCTTGTCGGTCACGATCTTGGCGGACTCGACCGCACCGAAGCGGCTGAATTCCGTCTTCAAACGCTGATCATCAACGGAAAAAGGAAGGTTACCGACGAAAACTTTTATGGACATGATTCTCCTCCAGGACATGAACTGCGGAGCATCAAAACCGTTCGGCTGGCGCTCCTTGAGATGATGCATACATTGTCTCTCACAAATTGCGATAATGCAAGCCTTTTTTTCCGCCTTGCTTTCGGGAGAGGGATGAACTAGAATCGGCCCTGATATGCCAGTGCCTCAAACCACGATGCAAACGGCTTTCGTCGAGCGGAGAAGGTTCCCCCAGATAAGGAAGCTCGTCGATTCACCCGTTTTCGGGGCACTGGTCGTCATCCTGATCCTGGCATCGGTACTACTCATCTTCATCGAGTACATGATCGGACTTTCCCCCGAAGCATTGCTTGCAGTCGAGTTCCTGAACGAGTTCATAACATTCTTCTTCGTAATCGAACTCACCCTGCGGTGGCTCGTCTCCGCCTCAACGCGCTCCTTCCTGGGCAGCTTCTGGATAGACGTGATCGCGGTCATTCCGATGCTGAGGATCTTCCGGGTGGGCCGGGTTTTCCGGATAGCCCGCCTTTTGAGGATCTTTTCCATGGGAACCATCCTCCAGCGAAGGATGTCCAATTTGGGTGCGATTTTCGAGACGAGGATCCTGGAGTATGGAATCCTCATCGGGTTCATCATCTTCGCCGTCATTTTCGGGGCCGAGGGCCTCGCCCAGTTCGAGGTGGGTGTTGATGAAAAGCTCCAGTCCTCGTCCGATGCTTTCTGGAAAGCCCTGTTCTCCCTTCTTGCCGGAGAGTATGCCGACTACCCAAAATCTTTCGGCGGGAAGATCATCTTCACCCTTCTTCTCCTGTTCGGCATGGGGGCTTTCGCCATGCTGACCGGTGCATTCTCCGCCCTGATGATTGACAAGCTCAAGGAGAGCGCGATGTCGAAACACCCAAATCCCGAGGAAATGACGGACCATATCGTGATCTGCGGTTTCAGTTCGAAGGTGGCGATACTCGTCACGGAGTTCCTGAGCGAAAAAGGATTTTCCGGAACCGAGATCCTTCTCGTTTCCGAACACGCCGACATCGACGAGCTCAAGAACCGGGGGGTCAGGACCGACTGCATCAGCGTCCTCAAGGAGGACTTCACCAAGGTCGAAACGCTGAAAAAGGCCAGCGTGAACAGGGCCCGGATAGCGATAATCCTTTCAGAAGCGGGACACAACAGGTCCACCGAGGACATCGATGCCCGCACCATCCTCGCTGCACTTACCATCGAGAGACTCAATCCCGGGATCCACACATCCGCGGAGTTGTACAACGAGGAGTATTCCGCCCACCTGAAAATGGGTGGAGTCGAAGATGTCGTCGTCCAGGGCGACATTTCCGGCCGTCTTCTCGCCAGGGTCGCCATGCATCAGGGATTCCTCGGCTTCTTCAAGGACCTCCTCACGAACCAGGAAGGGAATGCTCTTGCATTCCAGCCGATCAACCCCGAACTGGTCGGGATGCCGGTAGAGAAGGCCCTCCATGATCTCCATTCTCGACATGGAATTCTTCTGGTCGGCGTCCGGCCGAAGGGGGCGGAGTTGATCGTAAACCCGCGGTCCCGCATTCTCCTGGCCGATGACGAGCTGCTCGTCATCGGGCCCGTCGCTCCCTCATGACCTGGGAAACGGGTTCCTGAGTTGGCTCCTTCAGAACCCCCAATCGCGGGAAGCCCCGGGGTAGGGGCCGGCGGTGCTGCGCAATCCGCCCCGTCAGCGGAAACCGCCGGGTCCGCGATGTCTGGGACACCGGGAAAACCCGCGACAGGGACCTCGGTAGCGCGTTCCGCCGCGGTCATGGGAGCCGCAACCTTCCTCAGCCGAATCGCGGGGTTGGTGAGGGAACAGACCTTCGCATACGTTTTCGGGGCAGGAACCTGGACCGATGCATTCAATGTCGCATTCCGGATCCCCAACCTTCTCCGCGACCTCTTCGCCGAGGGTGCGATGAGCTCGGCATTCGTGCCCACCTTCAATTCCGTCCTCACGAAGCAGGGAAAAAATTCGGCCTTCCGGCTCACGAACCTGACTTTCTCTTCCCTCCTTCTCGTTGTCGGAGCCATCACCCTTGCCGGGATCGCGTTGTCACCCCTCCTGGTCGCCCTCCTTGCCCCCGATTTCGCATCAGTTCCGGGAAAAGCCGAGATCACGGTACTGATGACCCGCATCATGTTCCCGTTTCTCCTGGTCATTTCGCTGGCGGCTATCGCGATGGGAATACTCAACTCGCTCGGGGAATTCTTCGTGCCTGCGATCGCGCCTGTTTTTCTCAATCTCGCGATGATAGTTGCGGGCTTCACCCTTTGCCCGATAGCGGAAGGATGGGGCTGGCCCCCGATCGTGGGGATGGCCGTCGGGGCCATGCTTGGAGGAATCCTCCAGCTCGTTGCGCAGCTTCCGGCACTTTTTCGGCACGGATACCACGCGGCCTGGGAAGTGGATTTCCGCGATCCGGGTTTGAACCGGATCGGGAAACTGATCCTTCCAGGAACGATCGGTCTCGCGGCCACGCAGATCAACGTTGCCGTGAGCACCATCCTTGCAACATCGCAGGGGGAAGGCGCGGTCTCCTGGTTGAACTACGCATTCCGCCTGATGCAGTTGCCCCTTGGAATCTTCGGGGTCGCGATCGCGCAGGCAACGCTTCCGGTCGTTTCCCGACAGGCCGCATCCGGGGAGATGAAGGATATGGCGGCCACGGTTGCCTCCTCGATCAAGCTGACGGCCTTCATCAACATCTCCTCGAGTCTCTTTTTGATCGCACTTGCACGGCCCGCGATCGGGATCCTCTTCGAACACGGGAGGTTCACCGCTTCCGATACCGCCGCCACCGCCCTCGCCTTGCAGGCATATGCGGTCGGCCTCTTCTTCTTCTCCCTCATAAAGGTTCTGGGCCCCGCCTGTTACGCGCTTGGTGAAACGAAGGTTCCGGTCCGGGCCAGTTTCGCCTCGGTCATCGTGAACATCCTTCTCAACCTTGCCCTCATCAAGCCTTGCGGATACTGGGGTCTTGCGCTCGGTTCATCGGTCGCGGCGGCTGTCAACGCCCTGTTCCTTTTCCTTCTGCTGGGAAGGCGGCTCGGAGGCTTCTCGGGCTTCGGGCTGGGAGCCCAGATCGGAAAGACCCTGACGGTCTCGGCACTTGCCGCGTGGACTTGCAACCTGGTCCATCCGGTCGTGTCGGGGGCGATCGCGAATGCGGGTCTGGGACATCTCGCGGGGTCTCTGGCAGCCCTTGGGGTTTCGACCCTGGCGGGTTTGCTGGTCCTTTTCGTGGCCGCCGCCCTCGTCGGAATTTCCGAGGTCGGGAGATCGCTCGACATGCTTCTCCGGAAAATCCGGATCAGGAGATGACCTCGATTTCACCGTCGGTTCTTTGCCCCGGAATTGCTGTCGGACCCAACTCCCCTTGTTACGACCAGACCCCGGCCCCGTGATCCGGGGACCCTTTCCCATGCTTGATTTGTAGCGGGGGAAGGGTTACCATGGGGAAGCCGTGTGGGGCTCTTCACCGATGAAAGAAGCGAACTCCGGCGAATTTTTCCGAGGGGTTGTCATGGAAACCCAGGTCGAATCACTGAAAAGCATCTTCGGAGATCTCTTCGCCAAACTCATGACCTTCGTTCTCGAGGACGAATTCATGGAGGAGGTCGGGGAATCCCTCGAGTTCTTCTATGACCTCCAGGAGGGGGAGGAATACTCCTTCAACCCGACTGAGGAGTTCCTCTTCCTCTCATGGTTTCTCCTCGACGATTCGGACGCCGAAGGCCGGTGCCTGATGGATGAATTCCTGGAAAGGAATTCGGAAAACCTCACCCTTCAGGAGATGCAGATCTGCAAGGCACTTCAGGAAACCTACCTGACCCTTTTGCAGGTGTTGGACGTCGTTCCCAAGCATTCTATGAAGCTTCGCGACGTCTTTCAGGGCGAGGAGTTCGATGTCCTGGAGGCCGTGGGCTCGGAAGGAAGCGTCAAGGGCACCTTGTTGTATACCCGGGTCCTGAAGCTTGGCGATCACCGGTTCCTTGTCGGGGCAGGGACATTCCTCGACCAGAAGGTTCGCGAACCCCTAACCCAGTATGTCACAGACCAGTACAAACAAGAATGCGAGGAAGGGGAAAAGCTGACCTTCAAGGAGTTCCTCAAGGAGAACGGAGAACTGGTAAACCACTGGATTCGTGCTTTCGAACAGGGTTATCTCCTCCAGACCTCCGATTCACAGCCCCCCAACCCCCAGGCGCCCAAGAAGCCCACGCGTGGCGGCGGTTCCGCGGGTTGACCCCGCACTTTCCAATTCCCCGGAATGAAAAACCCCCGGTTGGTCCTTTCGGGGAAAGTGCAAATCATCAGGGGCCGTAGCGGCCCATCTGGACTCCTCCGTCACCCGACGTCAGACAGGGCGAGTTCGAAGCATAGCCGTCGGCCGTGGTCTGGAGATGGTAGTCGTAGGGAAGGCCTCCGATGAACAGAGGATCCGAAGCGATGTTTCCTGATCCGGTTGCGACCGTCAAGCCATTGTACGGGATCGAGAAGTTGTAGACATCGTTGAACGAGATCGAGGGGGTGGCCGTCTCGCTCGTCTGGTTTATTCCATAGATGGCCTGGCCCGAACCCGTGTAGGCGATGATGTTGTTCTTGATGGTTGGTGTGCCGAAGGCAACCTCCACACCTACCAGGCAGTCGATGGTGTTGTGCTCGAGCTGATCCGCGCCCAAAGTTCCGATGCCGACCTGGTTGTCGATGAACAGGTTGTTCCGGATGTTCGAGTTCGCGGTGATGAGGCCCAGCGTGCAATCCCTGATCGTGTTGTATTTCACGTTCAATGCCGTTGAAAGACCCAGGTCCAGGCCGATCGCGCACAAGCCGATCTCGGTGTTCTCGATCGCGGGAGTCGACCCCTCGCTTCGGACGCCGGTGTCCGCGAACATGATGGTCGCATACCTCAACTGGTTGTCCGCCTCGACCGTCGAGAGGAACTTGATCCCGCCCCAGTTCCCCTTCTTCGGAAAGGTCTCCGCCGAGGTGAATACGACCTTGCTCTCCGGTGTTCCCACGGCGTTCAGACCTCCCTGGACGATCAGGTCGGTCATCGTCGCACCGTTCACGTCCGGACAATGATCCGCCTGGGTGAACTTGACCTCGACACCGGGTTCGATCGTCAGCACCGCTCCGCCCCTTACGCGGATGTCCCCGGTCACGATGTAGGGGGTTTCGGCAGCATACCAGGTCCGGTCCTCGCTGAGGGAACCGGTCGTGAGCATGGAAGTAGTGGATGAAGGCGGGCCTTCGTTGCCGGCAACGTCGATCGCTTTAACATAGTAATGGTATTTCCAGGCGACAAGCAGTCCCTCGTCCGTATAGGAGACGGACGTGGCGACCGAGGTGACGGGGTCGGCGTTGATCTTCGCGAAGGGTCCTTCCTTCCGGTCGCCCCGGTAGATGTTGTAGCCGGCGAGATCCGCTTCCGTATTGGGAGACCATGTCAGTGTCAGACGTTCCATGTCGGTCGGGGGAACGATCGCGAACCCGGACACCACAGCGGGGGCATCCCCGGAATGGGTCATGAACTGGTAGTCGGAACTGACGCCTTCGTTTGCGGCGAAATCCCGCGAACGGACGCGGAAATGGTAGGTCCGGTTCGGAAGAAGACTGACCAGTTCGACGGAGTGTTCCGTGACCATGGCGGTGTCGCTGGCCAGGAAGGTGTAGGTTCCGAGTCCGATCGGGCCGGTTGCGAAATCGACTATCGAATCCGAGAGTTCGTCGGTCTTCCACTGGATCGTGGCGGTGGTCTCCGTGATGCTGGCAACGGTAACATCCGTGATCACAGGGGGAAGGAGGTCGATCACGTCGAACCGGAGGTCAGCCCCCTCGAGCGTCGAGCCACGTGGAATGTCGAACACCTTGACGACCGAGCGGCCTTCGTAGGTGGCGACGATCTTGTGGGAGCCGGGTTCGACCCCGGTGATGAGGTATCTCCCAAGCTCGTCCGTCACGACCGTGTGGTCCGATCCGTAGACTTCGACCGCTGCTCCGCGAAGGACATGGCCGTTGGAGTCGTAAACCTTGCCCCGGATATTCCCCAGGACTTTCTTGGATGATTGGAGGCACCCGGTCATGTAGAACATTCCGAGAAGCGCGAGTGCGACCAACAGGATTCTCTTGAAGGAGGGGACGGCCGACGGCCGCAACCTTTCCGTTCGGGCTGCTCCCGGGACGTATTCGCTGATCATGTTGCCCCCTTGCGGGTTTGAAATCATTTCTATCTGGAAGGGGCGGTGAGGAACACTCACCGCCTCCTGATACTCTTCGGCAGAACCCGGGACCCGGATTACTTTGTGAGGAAGTCGATCATGTTCGAAGCCTGCTCGATCGTGGTCCCCTCCCAGTTCGGATTGAGCTCCTTCGCATACTCGATCTGGATGCCGGCGTCGTCGTTCTGCCCGAGAGCGGCGTAAGCGTAGCCGAGCATGGCGTGGCACTCCGCGTCGGAGACCCCGGTATTGCGTGTCGGGACATAATGGAAATGGGGAGTGCTTCCTCCCAGTTGCACATAGAGGAGGTTGACCACCATTTCCATGTCGGCCTTGGAAGCCTTCTGGAGATATGCTCCTGCGGCTCCGACCTTGGCGTCGTTCAGGATGGACCTGGCCTTCTCGAAGTAGGGAAGCCCGTCGATGAGGCTTCCCAGGCGGGAGCGGGCCCAGCCGATCCCGTTGTTGGCCTCGGCCGCTTCCTGAACCGTCGGATTGTCGGCAAGAACCTGGTTGAAGACAGAGATGGCGCTTTCGTATTGCCCCTTCTCGATCAGCACCCAGGCATTGTCGTTGAACGAGTTCGCCCTGATAACGGTGGTTCCCCCCGTCTGGGAATACGTGTTGTTGCCTTCCCCGTTGACTCCCCCGCTGCATCCGGAGAGAAGTATCAGGGCAGGAACCGCCAGAAGGAATGCCAGAACTGCTTTCTTCATCATGCGTGCGCTCCTTGATCCTAGCGAAGCACGGCGAATTTCCCGCGTGCCTTGTGGGTTTTGCCGTTTCTCGTGGCTTCCATCTTGTAGAAGTAGACTCCGTTGGAAATCCTTCGTCCATCGTCGTTGCAGAGATCCCACTTGATCTTCCCGGCCGCGAGCGCGGGGAAATCGAAGGTCTGGAACTCGGCTACCCTTGTTCCGGCGGTGTCGTAGATCTTGAGGCTTATCTCATCGGCACGCTGTCCAAGGTTGTAGTTGAACCAGATCGCGTTCCCGCGTGTGGGATTCGGGTAGGCCATCAACTCGTCGATGGCGAAGGGTCCGGGGGCGGTAACCGAGAACGAGTTGGAGACGGTGTTTCCGGCCCGGTCGGTGGCGGTCAGCTCGATCTTGTGCAATCCCTTCGAAAGGGCGGCCCTGACCTTGTAGCTGAAGGTCCCGTCGGCGTTCAAGGTGACACCGGGCTGGAGAAGACCGTCGATCGAGAGGGTGATTCCTTCGGGAGTGAACCCGGAGCCGAGGTCCGATATCGTTCCCTGGAAGGTCGGTGCGGGATCTTCGAGGATTTCCAGGTCGGCGGGCGAGAGGGAGGAGATCCGCGGAGCCTTCGTGTCTGCCATGAGAGCGAGCCTTCCAAGCCCGGGGAGTGCGGCAACGATCTTGCCGTTCTTTATCGTGCCGCCGCAGAAGTTCCATTTTCCTCCCCCATACCGGTAGAGGGCGACCTTTTCCGCGGGGACCTTCAAAGAAAGACCCTTCAGGTCGGCGGAGTAGGCGATCTTTCGGGACAGCTTCAGGGTGGAAGGTCCGATGTCCTCCAGTGCGAGGACCTCGGTCAGCTCGGAATCCCCGGAAACCGAGGCCTGAATTCCCTTTTTCACCGTCGAAGCGACCTTGGCCATGGCCGAAGTCGAGCTCGGGGACTCGAGGATGCTCCGGGACAGGATGTAAAGGGCGGTGGGGGCGGAGAAGGTCCCGGTTCCGATGTCGAACTGGGCGTCTTTTTCGGGTGTTTTCAGAGTGATTCGTGATTCGGCCGAGACCTCGGCAACGGTGAATTCCACGGAGCCCTTTCCGGTCATGCCCTGGAGGTCAGTTCCGGATATGTCGATGTAGGCCTTCCCGGACTGCGTTTTGTCGATCAGGTAGCCGCCCGCGTAGTAGCGCTCCTTAAGGAAGTTCATCGTGACCGGGGTTTTCCCCGAACCCTGGGTGATCGAACAGGTGGGCGGAGCATTGAGCGCTTCGGTGGAGCGTGTAACGACCAGGATGTCATACTCGTGGGCGGGGTTGGAAAAGATCTTCGTCTCGAAGGCGGGGCCCGTATTGATCACGACCACGTGCGTCGAGTCGGTTTCCATCTGGTTTCCGGCCATGTCCTTGCCGCCCGAGATCGAGATCACGGCGTTCCCGTCGTAGATCGGGCTGTTGTCCTTGGGTATGACGGTGGTTCCCGTCCAGGTGTTGTCGGTGTAGGTCAGCTGCTCGACGAGCATCATCTGGCCTCCCGCCGAGGTGAGTGAGACCGTAAGCGGGACAGTTGCATCCATCTTCTCGCTGAACCGGATGGTGAAAGTCACCATTCCGGTGGTGATCTTGTTTCCGGTGGAAGGAGTCGGCTGGACCTCGAGGACCTTCGGTTTGATGGTGTCCACCGTGAATCTCCAGGTGACCGACCATGCGCTGATGTTGTAACCGTCCTCGCAGGTTTCGATGGAGGCGACCCTCCAATAGTAGGTGCCGTCCTTGGGAACCGAGAAAGCTCCGGTCTGGGTAGAGCTCGCGATCCTGGAGATGACCTCGCCCTTGAGGTCGGAATACGATGCGTTGGTTCCTACATGGTTGATGATGTTGTTGAAGGCCGAGTCGTCCGCGACCTGGAACAGATACTTGTCGGCTCCGATGACCTCGCTCCACTTGAAGCTCAGGCCCCTGGTCCGATGCAGGGAATCATGCAGGGGAAGGACCAGGAGCGGTGCCGGGGGAGGAGTCCGATCGATCCTGATTATGACTCCCGTGGGGGAAGCCGCGCCCGACTGCTCTCCATCGTCCGAATCGTTCCCCGCTCTATCCGTGCAAGTGCCGTAGATAATCAGGGATCCATCGGAAAACTTCGAGATGTCAAGGGTGTGGGTGTAAGAAGCGGATTTTGTCGAAAGGGCGGGAGTGCATGTGACGGACTCCCAGTTGGTCAGGTCGAAACCCACTCCGGCTCTCGTTACCAGAAGCTGGTTGGAGGTGCCCCGGTCCTGCACCCCGCCCCTGAGGGCCAGGCTTTTCTTGCAGTATTTTCCGTTCGGCTTGGGGGCAGTGGAATCGAAGGTGAACTGCGGCCGCTTGATATCCATGTAGACCGGATAATCCACCATCATGATATTCGGGCCGTTGTATTGGACTCCGTCGGGGACCTCGAGATGTATTGCCAGGGTCGCCAGGCCGGTATCGTTGTTCAATAGTTGTGGATTCGGAATGGCCACCCTCATGGAGGAAGTGGTGATCCCGACTCCCCGGACAACCTCACCCTCGCTCGACAAGGTGAAAGTGGCTGCGCCCACATTCAACCCGCTCCCAGGTCCGCCCTGCCAGGTTGCATCCCCGGCTATGGCCGCGCCCGAAGCCGTTATGTCCTTGGGAGCATCTGACAGAAACACGTCCAGGGAGGTTTTCGAGAGTCCCACCCATTCACTCAGGCTCGTGGGGTCGGTTTGGGTCACCACCGGGTGCTGGGTATCGAGATAGAAATAGGATTTCCTTGTCGTTCCGGTGTTCCCATACTGGTCCTTGGGAACGACCGTGACGTCGTATCTCCCGTCTCCGCTCTGGTCGCTGGGATGGGAAGCTGTTCCATAAAGGTCCCAGATAAGGGTGGTTGAGGAGGCCATGAACTTCTGGTTCCCGACGACGACGCCGTTGTAGGACACCTCGATCGTCGAGGAGGTGTAACCGAAGTTAACCTCGGCGGAGTTGGTTGCCCAGACCTCGTCTGCAGCAATGGGGGGATAATTGTCCTGGACTGTGAATTTGTAGCCTGGATCGAACCCGACGTTGTCGGGGCCGGTCGTGTCGAGGACGAATGTCCGTGTGGCCGGAGGGGTCAATGCATCGCCGGCATTGGAAACGGGTTGGACGGTGACCGTGTAGGTGCCGTTCAGGGTCAACTGGGGGAAGGTCATGTAGATCGTGTTCGTTCCGTTATTGGTGTAGTTCCCCGTGATCGTCGTGCTAGTAAGGTTGTGGACGAGTGTGAACACGAAGGGCGGAACGTTGAAGTTCAAACCCGAACCGCCCGGATCGGTGCAGACTGCCGTCAGTTTCACGACCGCCGAGGATATGGTGGGATTGTTCCCTATGTCGGTGGATTCGTCGTCGAAACAGATCCTGTCGATTCCGGGGCTCGCACTGGCGACGACGATGGTCCGGAATCCTGCCTGGTTCAGGGTTTCGACGTTGGGATCGGGCCTTGCCTGGTCAGCGCCGATCACCCACAGCTTGTATTTCCCCTGGGCGGGGAAAGCGCTCTTCTGGAGGTTGTAGTCCCAGGGAGTGGACTGGCCGCTGTTGTAAATGCGTTTTGTGTATGAAATCGGGGTGGCACCGTCCCATGGCTGAGTCGCGATCAGGACATACCCCACCCCGGAGCAGTTGGCCGCAGGTTCGTCGTTGCAGGTTCCCTGGATGGTGACCTGGGGGTTCGTGTTCGAAAGGTAGATCGTGTCCATCGATGACATCGTCGTTGTCGGTGGGGTGGTGTCGACGAGGAATGCGTCGGGTCGGGAATACTCACCCATAACGTTCCCGGCGATATCCTTGGCACCGAATACCCTGATGCCGGCCTGTCCGTCGTAGGTCCCACCCTGGTTGGCGGGAATCACCACGCTTCCGATGAAGGTGAAGGAGCTGATCCAGCTTCCGGAGGTGGTGACCACCTCGGCTCCGCCGGCGGGCTTTACGGCGATGCTGGGCATCACGGTCTTATCCATCTCCTTGTCGAAGTTGACCTGGAGTGCGTATGTTCCTGAGCCGAAATACTGGCCGGTAACGGGGATGGTCTGGCTGGCAAGGGCCGTTCCCCGAGCGATCATGACCTGGTTGACCCCGATAGCTGTTCCATCCAGCTTGACGTTGACCGCGTTGGAGACGTCGGAGACGTTGCCCGGAGGTCCTGCGGCTGCATCTTCCGCGGTCGCGTAGAAGATGTTGTCGCCCTCTGCCAGGTCTTCTCTCGCGACCGTGAACGTGAAGTTCCCTCCGGAGTCGGCCGTGGTGGTCATGGGGAGAGCCCTTGTCGTGGTGGTACTGTTCTTGTAGAGGGTCACTTTGATCGGAGTCGATTCAACTCCGGCCGCGGCGGTATCGGATGCATTGGTGCCCGTTATCGTGATGTTCTGGACGTTGGGGCTGACCGGAGAGGTCGGCTTGTTCAGTTTGGGCGTCGCGGGCTTGGTCAAATCGACCTGGACCTCGAACTGGGCGGATGCCGCACTCTGGTTGCCGAGGGCATCGATTCCCCTGACGGAATAGTAGTGTTTGCCTTCGGTGACATTCGATAGGGACATGGTCCAGTCTTCTCCCGCGGGAGAGGCGGTTGCGATCGCGGTTGTGTTCCCGGACTCAAAGAGGTTGACGGTGACCATTCCCGAGGTGATCTTCCCAGTGAGGGAGAATCCCTGACTCTTGATGTGTTTTCCGGCTTCAACTCCGACGATCGAGTTGATGGTCGGGGCTCCCGGTCCCGCGGTGGTGACGTTGAATGAATCCTGGGCCGCGGCCTGGTTCCCGTTTTCCGCCGGGACCGTATTGTCTCGGCAGACCGCCTTGACGATGTAGTTTCCCGCGGAGGTGGAGTTGGTCAGGGTCATCGTGTATTTGAAGGCGGTGGCCGGCGCAGTGTCGGTCGTTGTGGGAGCTACTCCTCCCGGGTTCGGCGGGTCGAAGGTCGGAGCCTGGATCGGCTCATTGGAGGAGACGGTGAACTCCACGACGTTGTTCGGGGGAATGTTCGTGCAGTACTGCCCCTTCGTAATCTTGACCGTGATCGTGGGGGGGACGAGGTCGACCTTGACCGTCTTGTCACCAGATCCGGGTACTTCAGGCGCGTTGGGGACGTTGGCGATGACCCCGCAGTTGAAAGCTTTGCTGTCGCCGTGACCGACGGTCGAAGCACTCACGTTGGTGGATGCGTTGTTCGACGACGAGGGGATTGACACAATTGCATCGGTTCCGAGCTTGAAGATGCAGGTGTGGGGTTTTGTGTCCGGGCCTTCCCAGGACGCGGAAAGGTTTACCTTTCCGTTGCTGTTGATTGCCAGGTTGTTTGTGCTCGTGTCAGGGTCGGTCTTGACGGTGAGCTTGACATTCGTGATGTCCGCCGACACTGATCCCGTGGAGAAAAGGATCAGAACCAACGCGAGCGCCGTATACCGGAGTATGATGGGTGTCTCGAGCCGGAACCACGAATTTGTTTGCCTCATAGGCCATCTCCTAATCATTTCAGAAAACCCCCGCATGGGGTTGACAGTTTTTCTCCTTGTTCCTTTCGGCAAAACGGACCCTAAACTTGACAGGGGGGAAGTGCTCTGGCACAATTTCTGCTATCTGGAAAAATAAAGTCCTTTTCGGAGGAGCATTTTCTTGGCCCCATTCTCTGGGAATTTCAGCTTCCAATGCTTTCTCCCTGCCCGGCATGGGGCACAGCTTTGGTGTAGAGACCATACAATTTCAGGGAGGAAGGGGGGAACGGGGCACTCATGAATGTTGGTCGCCCGGTCGGAAAGTGGATTGAGGTTGTTTCCATCGGCGTTTTTCTTCTCTCCATTCTTCTTATCGTCTCAGGATGTGGCGGAATCAACCCCTCAAAGGGGGAGACCCGTGGAACCACCGATGCCTTTTCCCTCGAATCGGGGGGAATCAACGGGCAGGTGACAGGGAGTGGTTCCGTTCCGATCTCGGGAGCGATCATCGAGGCAGGGGACCGCCAGGCCACTTCCGGGACGGACGGGAAGTATCTGCTGGGAGGTCTCCACGCCGGAGACTACCAGGTTGTCGCCCGTTCGGGAGGTTATGCGCCCGGGCAGCTGTCCGGTGTCCGTGTCTTCGCCGGGATGATCACCAAGGATGTGAACTTTTCTCTCGCTTCAGGGGTGGCCACCGTCAGCAGGGATTTTTCCGTCATCGCGGTCACACCCGCGTTCGGGACCGATGGAGACATCGTCGGGGTGCTGGGGACCGGTCTCGGTTCAACCCCGGGAAAAGTCAAGATCGGCGACAAGTTTGCCCAGATTCTCGATTGGAATTCCAAAGGGGACGGGTTCATCCAGATCCGGGTTCCCGGCGAGGTCGAAACGGGACGGGTCAAGGTAATAATAGGGTCCGAGGAATCACATGAAATCCAGGCGGTCAACTTCACGGGAAAGCCCTTCGCCGTGAAGGCCAGCCCTCCGAGCGGGAAAGCAGGATCGAAGATCACGATCACGGGCCGGAATTTCAACCCGGTTCCCGGTTTCAACTCGGTCACCCTGAACGGTCTTGTCTGCCAGGTGGTCGCCGCCGGGCATACGGCGAAGCAGATGAACGTGATCCTTCCACCCAACTGCACCAGCGGGACATTCACCGTTCGGATAGCGAGCAACGAGTACCAGCTCGACGGTTTCTCGACCGCTTACATCACCATTCTTGCCGAGCTGGTGCACCTGAGTCCGAAACGGTCCATTCCGGGAATCACCCTCACGCTATACGGAAAGAACTTCGGAACCGACAAGAGCAGGGTCAAGGTGTGGCTTGGGGAAAAGAAGGCCCTGCAGGGCACCGATATCCTGTCCTTCTCCAACACCCGGATATCTTTCTCGGCCCCGGATTCCTCCGTTCTCCAGCCCGGAGAGTCGATTCCGATCAGGGTGGCGATTAACGATTTCAAGACCGATGCCATAACCTACACCTCCTATGACACCTCCCTGGCCACGCTAAAGGAATACGGCATCTACAATTTCGCCGATGTGTCCTCCGGAAACGTTCTTCGGATCGCATCTCTCAAGAGCACCGATCACATCGCCTTCGTCAGCGTGACCTCGGCAAACGGAACGATAGAACTCGGTGATACTTATGACTACACCGTCTACGGCTGCCTGGGAGGGAACACCGAGCCCGTTCCCAATCTTCCCGCCGGTTCGATCCGCCCTGTCCCAAGAATAGAGACAATCCCGTATTCCAGGGATCGCAGGGATGTGGGGCCCTTGGTCCGGTCCTGGGCGGCCCGGGAAGCCCGTCACGCCAGGAACCGTGAAGAAAGTGCTGTCCGGCCGGCGATTTCCGAACCTGCCCCCGCCACAGCCTCATTCTATCTCGTCAACTTCGGGAGCGCTTCTCCCGAAGACCCGAACAACGACATCCTCGCTTCCGCAGCGCTTGCGGCCACCGGGAAAAAATGTCTCGTATACCTCGACCTTGCAACGAACACAGCCGTAACGGCCTCCAGTGCCGAGGTCATTGCCGCCTGGTTCGATGACATCTATGCCACCATCGCTACGGCCTGCTGGGACGGGGTGAGCACCCCCCCCGAAGGAAACGTCGACGCACAATCCCGAATCCTCCTGTTCCTCAGCCCGAGAATCAACCAGGGAGTTTCGGGAAATCTCGTAACGCTGGGATACTTCTATCCCCGTGACAAGGACTCTACGAAGACCCATTCCGCGGGAACCGAAATCCTCTACCTCTGGGACCGGACATTCAACTCGAACCCCGAGGACTTCTGCGGGGTTCTCGCCCACGAACTGGCCCACATGATGTATTACAACCAGAAGGGAATAACCGAGGGTGTGACCTGGCTCGATGAGGGTCTGTCCTGCTTCGCCCAACAGGTCGTAGGCTATGGCCTTGCGCAGGGCAGGGCGACTCCGGTCATGCAGGTGGCGGCCTACCTGGACAATCCCCAGAACGTGTCGCTGAACCACTGGCCGGATTCCGCGGGAATCGAGAACTACGGAATGTCATTTCTTTTCGTCCAGTACCTTTTCGAAAGGGGTTCGGGCTACAGCGCAATCCGGGCATTGGAAAAGCGGAACGGATCGGTCGGGTTCGTGGACGTGGAGAACAACATCATTCTCGCGGGCCTTCTCGGGACCGCCACGGAGAACCTCGCGAGTTTTCTTCACGAGTTCTCGCTGGCCATGTATTGCGATGAAATCGGGTTCACGGGAAGTTTCAAGAACTTCCGGCCGGGGGTCCACGAATTCCCCGGCATCAAGCTCCGCAACAGCTTTTCCGGTCTGCGTGGACTGCGCCACCTCGTTTACGGGGAGAACCCGGTCCCCTACCAGGTTTGTACCATCAAGGGATACGGGTGCGATGTCTTCGAATACTTCTACGGAAACGGAGGGGATCTGGAGGTCCAGCTCCCCGTCACCCCGACCATCGGGGATTTCAAGACGTGGGTGATCTACTACTCCGAACCCTGACTCAGGAGAGGTTGTACATCTTCATCTTGTACTGAAGTGTCCCGCGTTTGATACCGAGCTTGGTTGCCGCCTGTGACTGGTTTCCCTCGGTGGACGCCAGAGCGCGCATGATCATCTCCTTCTCGATTCCGGCGATGACCTCGTCCAGGGTTTTCCCGTTCTCCATCTCCTGCGCGATCCAGTCGTAGTTTGCGGTGGGGGTTTCGGGGGCGAATCCGAGCCGGACCTCCTCGGGAAGATTCTGAAGGTCGATCTGGTCGCCCTTGGCGAAGACCGAAGCGCCCTCGATGATGTTGGCCAGCTGGCGGACGTTCCCGGGCCATTTGAAGTTCTTCAGGGCGGTCATTCCCCGCGGGGTGACTCCCTTGATTTCGCGGCCGATCTTTTCGGATGCCACCTTGATGAAATGCTCGATCAGCAGAGGAATATCCTCCACCCTCTCCCGGAGAGGGGCGAGCTGGATACTTACCACGTTGATCCGGTAGAAGAGATCCTCGCGGAACAGCCCTTTGGAGATCAGGCCCTTGAGGTCCTTGTGGGTCGCGGCGATGATCCGGACGTCGACCTTGATCGTTTCGACGCCCCCCAGCCGCTCCACCTCTTTCTCCTGGATGGCGCGGAGGACTTTGGCCTGGGTGTTGAGGGCCATGTCGCCTATCTCGTCGAGGAAGATGGTTCCGCCGTTTGCGACCTCGAACTTGCCGCGTTTCCGGGCGTTGGCCCCGGTGAATGCGCCTTTCTCGTATCCGAAAAGCTCGCTCTCGATCAAGTTTTCGGGAAGGGCGGCGCAGTTCAGCTTCACGAATGGTCCGGTTGCCCGGTTGCTCTTTCTCTGGAGGGCTTCAGCGACGAGCTCTTTGCCCGTCCCCGACTCCCCCTGGATGAGGATGGTCAGTTCGCTCTTGGCGACCTGGTCGATCCGCTCCCGCACCAGCCGGACCTGTTCGGAAGCCCCGATCAACCGGTCGGCTTCAGGCTCCGCCAGGAACCGTTCCTCGAGGCTCTTCTTCTGCCATGCCAGCTGGAAGCGCTCGCAGGCCTTGGCGACGATGATGCGCATCTCCTCGATGTCGAAAGGTTTCGAGAAGTAGTCGTATGCCCCCTCGCGCATGGCTTCGATCGCGAGTTTCTCGCTTCCGTACGCGGTCATCATGATGAAAACGACCTCGGTATCGATCGCCCTGACCTTCTTGAGGAACTCGATTCCGTTCATGACCGGCATGTTGTAGTCGGAGATGATGACCTGGAAGTTGCCCGGTTCGATCATCTTGAGCCCGTCCTGGGGATTCTCGGCTGACTTCACCGTGTATCCCTCCTTCTGGAGGGCCGCTTTCAGGCTGAAAATGATGGACTTCTCGTCGTCCACGATGAGGATGTTGTGCGCCTGGAAAAGCATGCTGCTCTATTCCTTTCTTTCGTGGGGAAGATAGAATGTGAAACTGGTGCCTTCCTTGAGGCGGCTCTTCACCTCGATCTTCCCCCCGTGCAGGTCGATGATCTTCTTGACGATCGCGAGCCCAAGCCCGGTTCCACGCTGCTTGGTCGTGAAGAACGGTTCGAAGATCCGGCTGACGAGGTCAGGGGACATGCCTTCCCCATCGTCCTCCACCTGGCAGATCGTCCATTGGCTGACCGGATCGTCCGTTGCCGATACCTTCACGTGCCCTCCTTGCGGCATGGCCTGGACAGCGTTGAATATCAGGTTCAAAAATACCTGCTTGATCTTCTCTGAGTCAACATAAACCTTGAGGCCTTCGGGAAAACCCATCGAAATCTCGACGCGATGGCGCTCCGCTTCGTGATGGACCAGTGACAGAACCGGGGTGATCACCTCCGAGAAGGCAACCGTCACGAACCTGGACTCCTCCGGTTTCGCATACTTCAGAAGCTGTTCGACCACCCGGTTGAGCCGGTTGACCTCCGATACGATCACGTCGATGTATTCGCGCTTGGGATCACGCTGTGGCGTATCCTCCTGGAGGAGCTGGCCAAGGGTCTTGATCGATGCCAGCGGATTCTTGATCTCGTGCGCAACGCTGGCAGCCAGCTGGCCGATCGAACTCAGCTTGTCCGCATGGTAAAGCTGTTGCTCGATGATCCTCCTCTGCGTGATGTTGTCCAGTGTCAGGACAACCCCGTAGGGGTTCTGGTTGCCGTCCCTGAGGTAGTTGAACGCGCCCTGCATGACCTTGAACCCCCGTCGGATGCCGAGATCGAACTCCAGGTCGAAGGTCTGGTTCGCGATCCCGGCCTGGGCGAACGACCGGAGAACCTTCATGAACGCCTTTCTGGACGGGGGATTCATCGGACCAAGAAACTTCCGGATGCCCAGTCCGACCATCCGGGGGTAGAACTCGGAAAGTTCTCTTTCCGCGCTGGGGTTCACCGTCTCGATGTATCCCCGGCGGTTCCATGTGATGACGCAGGTTCCGAGGCTGCCGAGAATGTTCGAAACATAGTTCTTGAGATTCTCGAGGTTGATAATGTTCTTTTCCAGGGAGTCCCGGTTCTCCTTGAGGTGGGAAGCCATTTCGTTGAACGATCTCGAAAGATCACCCAGCTCGTCTTTCAGGGTTGAAGGGAGACGATGGGAAAGGTCCCCTCGGGAGATTATCTTCGAGCCATCCCTTATCACGCGGATCCTCGAAATGAGGACGTATTCCGAAAAAAGGAAAGCGATCACGAGCGAAACCACCAGCGCGATGAGCATCAGACGAAGGGTTTGCCGACGCGCCGATTCCACAAGGGAGAGCATCTTCTCCTGGGAAAGGACGCAGTACATGCGAACGGTCTGGCGGTCGACGGTCTCGGCGATATCGACGATTCCGATCGAATGGATCCGGTCGTCCAGGGCGAGTGTGAAAAACCGCTCGTGGGGTTCCGGTTCCGCGGAAACCTGCCGGAAAAGATCCGTGCGCAGGCGTCCCGAAAGCGAGCTGGCCACCACGCTTCCCCTTACCACGACCGCCACGTCAGCCTGGATGTTCCGGGCCATCTTCTTCAACCTGAGGTCGTCCAGGAGGCGCTTCAGTGTGAGCAGACCCACCAGTTCCCCGAGCTTGTGGATCGGAACGACGGCACTCACGTTGAGCCCGTTGTCAACGGACTTTACGAGGATGCGCGAGATGTTCAGAAGCGGATCCGCTTCGTTCAGGGGCATCTCCCGGGCGGCTTCTTCCCGGGTCGTCGAAAGGGCAAGCCCATTTTTCAGGCGGATCTCCAACTCGGTGAAACCGGAATTTGCGAGCAGGCGCTTCATTTCTCTCTGCAGGAGATTGTTCAGACCGTAGATGGAAAAGTTGACCACCTTTTCGGAAACCGCGTAAAGCGAAGCCGTCCTCAGAAGCTGGTTCTTCTCGCTATCCCAGTAGGAGCGGATCGAGTTCACGAGGGTAAACATCCGCTCCTGGAATGTTTCCTCCGTTTTCTCGAAAATGAGCCTCGCCGCGCTCTCGTTGAAGACATACGCCAGCCCCGCGATCAGGAAGAAGAGGAGTGCCATCACTTTTATCCGGAGCGAAATATACATCGACGGTCAGAATTCCCCCTGTACCAGCCGGTCGTAGAAGCTCCCGAAGCTCTTCTTCTGCCAGCGGAGTTCATCCTTCCCCATCAGGTCCTCGAAACCAAACCCCTTTTCCGGGGAAGCCCCCCTGCCCGCACTTCGTTTCGGGAGCGGACCCCTTGCCGGGGAACCGAAGGCCCAGAGCGTGAACCGGGTTCTCGGAATACGGGGGGAACCCTTGACGCAGGGAAAGGGGAAGAACCCGATCTCCCTCGTAAGGGAGCTTACTATTCCCGTTGAAAGCGGAGATTCGAAGAACTCGTCCGTGACCCAGAGAGTGGAAAAGACGGTGTCCCGGGCTTCGAAAACGTCGAAAGCCATTCCCTCGTCCGCTTCGATCGAAAGGGGGTTCAGGAATTTCGCGTCGAGGGCGGCGTGAAGAATCCTGATGGGACTCCTCCGGAACCGCCTCGTGGTACCGGATCCGACGGGAACAGCCATCGTGGTCGATTCCTCGCCCTCGTCAGCCTCGAAAGAGCGTTTCAGACGAAGAACGGTGTTGGCCGAGTAGAGAGACTCGAACCAGGGAAACATCTCGGGGTTCTTCTCGCGGACTTTCCTCAGGAGTGCGAAGAATCCGTTCAGATCCGACGGAGGCGCGGACGCGACGGCGGGCATGTAGTCCTTGTTGCAGGCAAGAACCCAGTAAAGATCGAGTTCCCAGGAGGACGAGGCGAGGCCCGCCTGACGCATCCCATCCGAAAACCCCTCTTCGAGCAGATAAAACGTGTCCGTTGCGAAATCTTCGGTCGGATTGGGCCCGGTAATGGGGCGGATTATGAGGGAAACCGGGTGCTCGAGATCCCGGGCGAGGATTTTCCGGATCGAGTCCAGGGTCCAGGGGACCAGGTTGAACCTGCACGGCATGATGACCTGGACTGATTCCTCGGAATAACCCTCCCCGAAAAGCAAGAAAACTAGGACTGCAAGAGCCAATGGCAGGAACCATATCCCCCGACCCGGGTTCATTCTAGGGAGCGGCCGGGATCCTCCCATCGGAAAACTCATCGCCAACCGCCCGAAAGGGCGACTTCTCCCGCTACTGACGGAACCATGACTACGTCATTTTCTCCCGCCAGAATGCAGGATCTCGGCGACCCTTCCGCTGCCCAGGATGAAGTTCGCCAGACTCAGGACTGTTCCACCGTCGTTCCCGGCGCAGCTGATGTCAGCTCCTCTTTTGGCCAGCGTGGTGAAGATCCTGCGGAATCCCTCGGAATAGGCTGCCGCGCGCCCCTTGTTCCAGGAACTTTCCCAGAAAGCCTTTCGGGCTGCCAGGTAAAGGGGTGTTTCTCCCGCCTTGTCCCTGGGGTCGATTGGGGAGCCGAGCTCTACGAGCAGATCGACAAGTTCACCGTTGAGCTGTCCCGCCGCAAAATGAAGGGGAACCTTCCCTTCCAGGTTCGGGGTCGCGATTCCTCCCGCCTTTTCCTTAAGCATTTTCACGATCGTTGGTCGTCCGGCCCGGACCGCCAGTATGAGCGGGGTATCCCCTTCGGAGTTCGGGAAGGTGCCTTCCACCTTCCTGTCCAGGAAGACCTGGATGACCTTGATGTGCCCGTTGAGGACCGCCTCGTGGAAAGGCGTGTTCCCGATCCTGTCTCCGGCCAGGATGTCGGCCCCGCTCGCCAGAAGGGCGGTGCAGACGGGGACGGAACCCTGGATGGCGGCGAGATGGAGTGGGGTGCACCCGAAATTGTCCTTCGCATTCGGGTCCGCGCCCTTGGAGACCAGAAAGCGCACCACGTCGGTGTTCCCCCTCATCGATGCCATGTGAAGGGGGGTCGATCCGCGCTTCGTGCGCGCATTCACGTCGGCATTGTTTGCTACGAGTGCCTGGGCAATGTCCAGGTATCCCATTCGTCCAGCCCAGTGGAGCGGAGTCATTTCATAGCTGGTGGGGGTCATTCCATAATCGACTCGGGAATTGACCTTGGAGGGATTGATCAGCAGGATTTCCTGGAGGCGCCCCAGGTCACCGGTCTTTGCCGCCTCGTGTATCCCTCCCCCGAATGCCGGAATCGAAAACAGGAAAAACAGGACCATGATCAGGTCTGACAAAGGAAACCGCCGCATGGCGTCCTCCCCGAATGACAGAATGCCTCACCCTCCATGAGGAGAGAGGGAAGTTCCTCAAGCATACCACATCGGGTGCAACCCATGGAACATGGAAACCGGGGCGTTTCAACTCTTCACGTAGCCTTCGAAAGAGTGTATATTCCAAAATTGGGGGGAATTCCCTTCGATTTTTGGGATGGGGGTCCGATAGTAATTCCGATGCAATGCAAACATCCGATTAGCTCTTACGCCCTTTTGCCCGTTTTCCTTCTCGCCCTGGCGAGTTGGCCCGGCCCCATTTCGGCCATGGCCCTTGCATCCGACCCGGTGATCCTTCCCGTCCGGACCGTGGCTGAAAGCAGTTCGACCGCCTCTCCGGGGTCCTCAGGTGATTCCGGGTTCGTTTTCTACAATCGGGCAATGATAAAGGCGACCATCAGCCGCCAGCGTCAGGTCCTCCTGACCTTCGACGACGGTCCCAACCCCCAGACCACTCCCCAGATCCTCGACATACTCAAATCCCGAAATCTCAAGGGGATCTTTTTCCTGGTTGGGATGAACGTCAAGAAGTATCCCTCGATCGTCAAGCGGATCGCGGAAGAGGGACACACCCTTGGAAACCATTCCTACTTCCATCCCAACCTCAGGAACTTCGGACCTGAACGGATCATCAAGGAGATCCGGGACACGAACAACCTCATTTCCCAGATCACGGGAATCACCCCCCGGCTTTTCCGGCCCCCCTATGGAGGCTTGAATGGCCAGGTCCTGAACATCCTGAAACAGGAAGGGATGTCGGCAATGCTCTGGACCGTCGACCCGAGGGACTGGCGGAACCGGAACATGGCCATGATCATGAAGAATCTCAAGAGCCAGCTCCAGTTGGCCTCCGGTGGGACAGGCGGCGTCATCCTCCTTCACGATACCCAGCATTCAACCGTAGCTGCTCTCGAACCTTTCCTGGACGCTCTTGCACAGCAGGGCCTGCTGCCGATGCCCTTCGGCGGCGAAGACCGTCAGAGCCGCCGCTTCTGGGCGATGAAGGCCCCAGTCTGGAACAGCATTCGGGGCCTTTCGAGGGAGTGGAACTGCGAGAATATCAAGGCACCCTTGATCCTGTCGATCCTTCATCCGGGCGACAGGAACGAACTTTCTTCTGTGAACCTTCTCCGGGCAAGGAAAAGCGGGGATTTCTATCGGTATCTTCTCTGCCGGAGCTATTGAGAGGGCGTTGAAGCGAGGACGTTGATCCATTCGATCGGACGTCCTGCCAGATCGGCTGTAGTTCCGGATCCATCGATCCGGAATCCTCCCGATTCCAGGAGACTCACTATCTCCCCGGGCTCGTAGAAGGACCAGAACCTCTCGTCCGGGCCGTTTCCTTCTCCGGTTCCCCGTTTGACCGAAACGAAGAAGGTTCCCCCGGGAACCAGGACACGGGTTGCTTCCGCCATCAGCAAGGGCGCGGAAACCTTCGGAAGGTGGAGCATTGCCGCGCAGCACCAGATTCCCTGGAATGCCCTTTCCCGAAACGGGAGATAGGTTCCGTCGGCCCTGACGAGCATAGTTCCTCCCCGCCTTCGGTGTTCCAGAAGCATCCCCGCGGAGATGTCAAGGCTGACCGTGCGGAATCCATGGCTTTCCATCTTGAGGGAGTCCCGGCCGGGGCCCGACCCGAGATCCAGGATCGTGGCAGAAGAGGGAAGCCGGGAAAGAAAAGGGGCGATCAGCGAAGTCATATCCCTCCCGAAAGCGCTCTGGGCGTATTCGGATGCGTTCCGGTCGTAGAACCTGCCCGTGGATGAGGTCACTTCCCGAGGATTCATGTGGGAAGGCCTGGTGGGGGGGCATCGGAAAGAAGGAAGGATGTGACGAGGGAAAGATCGGCCAGGTCGGGGAGAGCCCACGTCGCCCCCGCCGCTCGCAACTCATCGATGCCGGTCGAGCCCGTTGCAACCGCGAGGCACCGGATTCCCCAGGGAATCGCTGCGTTCACGTCGTTGACGGTGTCTCCGACCAGGGCGACATCGACAGGGTCGAAACCGATTCCGGTTTCATCGCAGGCCCTTCTCATTGCGAGGCCGACCAGGAAAGATCTTTCAGCATTCTCGCAGCCGAAAGCCCCCAGTCGGAAGTACCCCTCGAGGCCGAAGCGGGTCAGTTTGATTGCAGCCCCCTCACGGATGTTCCCTGTCACCAGGCCCAGGACGGCGTCACCATTTCGCGAAAGGCGCGCAAGAAGCTCAGGGATTCCGGGCTTGAGATGCCCCTTGCCCCGGATGGAGTCTGTCAGGATCGCGGCGTAGGTTTTCTTGAAAAGGGAAATCGTTTCCTCCGAAGGCTCGGGAAGGGAATCCCGCTCGCACACCTGGCGGATCGCGTTCAGATCGGTGTTTCCATCGAGACGGATTCCCGAAAGTCCCCGTTCCGAGCGGAGAACCTCGATGACGGCACGCTCGAGGGCCCGGTATCCGCTGCCGCCGGCGTGGAGAAGCGTCCCGTCGATATCGAAAAGGACCAGTTTGGGAGAACGGGGTCTTTTCATCTCATTTCTAAGGGAGTTTCTCGGGAAGCTGCTTTTCCGTGGCATCTACACTTGCGGGATGGGACTCCACGGAAGATTCCCCGGGCGGAGAATGGAACTTCCCCGAGGCGATCTTGTCCTTGAGGGAGATCACCTTCGCCTTCGTCGCCCCCCCGGAGTAACCCGAAACCTCGAATACACGCATGGTTCCCTCCAGGCCCCGGATTTCGACATTCTCTCTGGGGATGATCTTGAAATCCGGCCCAAGCTGCTTTTGGGTGTTTTCGTCAATGAGGATGGTGGTCTTGAGGTCCTTGTTGAGCGATTCCAGACGGGAAGCCAGGTTCACCGTCGCCCCCATCACCGTGAACTCCTGTCTCCGCTCCGACCCGATGTTTCCCGCCAGGACGGAACCCGTTGCGATTCCGACCCTGATCGAGAAACCCTTCCGTCCCTTGGCTTCCCATTCGTTCTGTAGCTTTCGGGCCTCCTCTACCATCGCGATCGCGGTCTGGACGGCTACGGAACCGTGGTTTGGAAGGTCGCAAAGGACGCCGAATCTTGCCATGATGGCGTCGCCGATGAACTTGTCGATTTCGCCCTCGTGGTCAAGGACAATGGATGTCATCCGCGAAAGATACTCGTTCATCGAATTGACCACCTCGATCGGGGTAAGGGTTGAACTGAAGGCGGTAAAGCCCTGGATGTCCGAAAACAGGATGGTCGCCTCCTTGGTTATTCCTCCCAGTTCAAGGGTGGTCTGGTTCTTCATCAGGGTTTCGACGAGTTCGGGAGAGGTGTATCTCGAGAAGATCTCCTTGAGGAGCTTCTTCTCCTGCATCTGCTTCTCGGTGATTTCGCGGGTGGAAGTCAACTCGGCCCGTGTCTGGAGGAAGACGTTCGCGTTGGCCATGGCGAGACCCATGAAGGAAGTCAGGGTCGAGTAGAACCTGAGGTCGTTCTCGTCGAGGTCGACCTTTCCGTCGAGGAAGGATTCGACGTAGACGACTCCATAAACGACCGACTGGTCGACTATCGGAAGGGCAAGAAGGGTGTCTGGAAGCGGATCACGTCCGGCCAATCCGCGGGTTTCCGGGTCGGAGAGGGCAGTGAGCCTGTAGACCATCTGCTTTTTCTTGACCGAATAAGTCAGGTAATGGAGGGCCCTGAGGGGAATCATGTGGGTGATCCGGATGTTGTCCTCGAATCCAACCCAGCGGAATGGGTACAACTCCTCTTTTTCCTTGTCGATCAGAAAAAGGATGAACTTTCCGACTCCCATTTCCTGTTCCAGCATGTCCATGATCGTCCGGAACATTTGTCCGGGGTCGAGCGTCATCGTGAGGTTCTTCACCTTGGAAAAGATCATCGAATACTGTTGACGCATCGATTTGATACGGGCGTTCAGCGCATCGTTCTTCTTCTTGTACTCTTCGCGATATTTCTCGATGTAGACCTTTTCCGCATCCTTCTTCACCTGGATCGGAACATGAACCTTTTTGTCGCCGAGGGCCCAACGAAGCCCGTACAGGAAAACCCCAATCAGGATGACGAGGAAGATCGCGAGAACCACTGTCAGGGCATGGTAGAACGGGTGTGCGGGGAAGACGAACTCGATGTTCTCCGCCCACCCCTGGGTTCCGGTGAGCAGAAAAACCCCTGTCAGGGCCATCAACCCCGTGGGGAAACGGTGATGGGGAAGGGCGGGTTTTCCTGAAGGCTTCATCTGTTCAATAACTTGGGTTCGAATCGGTGATCGCGCCCACAGCCAGTTTGAACTTGGCGGACTGGCCGATTCGGAGGTTCTGGAGGGGAAAGTCGGGCGGAGGGGCGAGGGTGAAGGAAATCTCGACCACGGACCCCACGACCGGATCGCTGCTGGGGGTGGTTTCGAGATACTCCCGGTTCCTGTCGTCCGGGCCGGTTCCGGGGGACAAACGGATGTTGGTCGAACTCACGACGAACTGGCTGACGTCCTCGACCAGGGGGTGGCCGTTGTGGGAAAACTTCCCGCCACCCCCAACGCTGGCAAGAAACAACCTTCCGTCTTCCAGTTTCAGGATGTGCTTCTGCTGGTAATCAGGGTCTCCCATGGAATCCACGTGGTGGACTTCCCAGGCGAGGAGGTTCTTGTTCTGGTTTCCCGGTGTCAAAGGAGCGTATTTCAGCGGTTTTGGATTCTTGTCCAGGGTCCAGGTCGGGCCGCTTCCGTTCTTGACCAGCTCGTCCGTGGCCTCCTCCAGGAATTTCCGGAGGATGTTCCAGAAAGCCTCGGCCTGCCGGGTTCGCTCCTGTTTCCATGTGGTGGCTTTGAACGAGTTGACCGAATGCCGGTAGACGAAGAAGATCGCGGACACTGCGAATCCGAGGATGAGAAAAGTCACCAGGACCTCGGGAATCGTGAAACCCCTCCCTGATCCCGGTGGGCATGGAAATCCGGACCCCTTTGGGGATCTTTTCATGTCGTCATGTCAATTCTCGGCAGAAACTCCAACCTCGATGAGTCCTTCAGGAACCCGCCCCCTCCTCGTTGATGATCGCGACCTCGATAAGCTCATCGAGGATCTTCCGCTCCCCTTTGTAGGAACCCCAGGTCGTGATCGCGACGTAATCCTGTTTGTACCCTTCTTCGCGCTGGCTCAGGAGCTCGAATCGGTCAATCCCGAACCGGTATTCTCCCGATTCGGGGAAGGAACCGCGGATCTTTTTCGCCGGGTTCAGCGGGAAGTCGGGGCCATCCGTCCGAAGATCCGCCAGCCAAACGAGCATGGCGGCCGTGGCAATGGCAGGTTGGGTGGCTTTGAACTGCCGGTTCCCGATCGTGAAGAACTCTCTCGGAAGGACCCGAAGCTTGTATTTCGCCAGTTGCATTGCCGTTCGGGCTGCCATGAGAGCCTTGGTCTGGTTCTCCAGACGTTCATGCGTTCCACGCTGTTGCCGGGTGTTGAAAAACATGACCCCCACGAAAATGATCAGGGCCATCGAAATTCCCAGTATCAGGGGAATGGCCATCCCTTTTCGCCTGGTGTTGATCATTCCCGGAGATCCGCTCTGAAGGAGGTGAGAGAGATTGTGCGGCGCGGGTCGCCGTATGTCACGTCGACATTGATCTTCAGGAAACTCTGCGGGCAGGAGTATGAAGCGATGATCGCGCCGGGGGGGAAATCGGGTGGAGGGGGGAAAAAGGGAAGGCCGGCGGGCGGGTTCAGGGGAGTGAGGTCGGGAAATGAATACACCAGTGCATTCGTGGGAGGCGTGACGACGGGAAAGGAAAAACCCTCGAACTCTTTCGAGGTGCTCACGTTGATCCGGAATTCAGTCTTCCCGATCGTGACCATACCGCCTCCCGCCGCGGTCGACAGGTTGGAAGAGCCCAGGTTGATGACGGTGTTGACCATCCCGGCCGGAGTCTGGATCTCGAATGGCAGGGGGGTATTGGCGGGACCGGATTTCTGGGTGTCGAGCGCTCCGAACTCGACTGCACAGACCTTGTTCATCGCGGCTTCGGCGATTTTCAGCCCCATCTCCTGGTCCACCTGCTTCGAGGCGAGGGTGAAGGACTGGGAGAAGGTGCTGATGATCGGAAGAACGGAAAGCCCGAAGATGAACATGGCGATGAGAACTTCGACAAGGGTCACGCCTTTTCCTGGTTGCGTTCTCATGCCTTTCTGCACCGTTCCGGCTTTTCCACCCGACTCAGTTCTTCAGGTGGCGCTGTTCGAGGACCCGGATCCGCGTTTTCTCGTCGCTAACGGCAAAGAAGATCTGGAGGGAACGCTCGTTCCCTTTGTAATCCCTCGCGGTGGCAACGATGCTTGGCCAGGCCCTTTCCAGGTTCGCTTGGGCGACAGGGTCGATCGGGAAAGGAGGGGCATGGAAATCCCTGGGGGTGGGTTCGCGGAAGACCACCTTGACCGGCTCACTGACGAACTGGTCCTTGAGCTGGACCTCTTTTTCCACCGGAGGCGAATTGTTGGGGATCTTGATCACGAACCTGGCTTCCTTGATCCCGGTGTAGGGGGCGGGAATGCTCCGGTCTTTTGCGTCCGACGGAGCATTGCTGATCCATTTCACGTTGTCCTCTGCCCACATCGAAACCTCGTACTCGACATCTTCAAGCAGGGGTCTCTGGCAGTAGAGGAGAGCGGATTTCCCGAAACCGTTCCTTTCACCGAAGGTGGCCTCGTCGCCATCGATCGGGTCTCCGGTTGAATCGGAATTGTCGCTCATTACGTAGTTTTCGAGTGTGAAATGCTTCATCACGAAAGGCTTGATGTTCTCATGCGGATAGACGACGCCGAATTCGACGTTCCCGAGCCCGATTTTCCAGTTCCACGTGCTCTCCTTGGGATGGCAGTTGCTCAGATCGACGTGGATCGGGGTGAAATAGAGCTCGGGCGGGTAGGGGTCCTGGATGAAATCGGTGTAGGCAGATATGTCGATTGACTTGACCTTGGTGGTGTCCGTGGCGGGCAAGGGAAAATACATTGTTTCCCCGCCTTGGGCCTGCATTCCCCGGTTTACTTTGGTGGAAAGTTTGACGAGGAAGTTGGGAAAGTCGTTGTCGTCGACGAAGACCGTCCCCTCGCTTTCCACCGTTCTTTCCTCGATATCGGGCAAGCCTCCCGGGGCCTGGCAGGGAAAGTCGGCGGCGTCATCGGGGGTGGTTCCGAGGCCCTTATAATAGCTCCTGGCGTCTTTGTACCGGAGATGGTAGCAGTTCCCGGGGTCGTCCTCCACGATGCCGCCTTCCCCCGGGTTGAGGTTGCCGTCGGTATCCCAGAGAAACAGGGTATACTTCATCTCTCCGAGACATTGATTTGGCAGAAACAGATGCGAGTTCAGGGATTGGCCGTTGGCGGAGATCGCGGGCGTTTCTCCTGTCCATATCCAGTTTTCCGCGGGATTGCCAGGGCCATCCACCATTCCGATGCCGAAGATGCTCTTGACCTGTTCCGCGGCATTGTCGAGGGCGATCAGCTCGGTGGTGGGCCTGAACCAGTCTCCCGTCGTCGCACGATTCGGGCCCGTCGGGGGGAGGGGAGGTTGGGGAACCAACCAGGGGTCGACGCCGATTTTGGGGAGTCTGAAATCCGGGGTGGGTTTCTTGTTCGTGTCGAGGATCCGGGGTGGGGTGCGGTCCTTGAAAACCAGTGTCAGGCTCATGTTCCCGTTTCCACCGCCGGTTTTCGACGGTCCCGGGTCGGAAGGCTCGTGCCTGATCGCTTTCTTGAGATCGGGGAATTCGTAGCATCTGTGGTCGTCAGGGGGGGTCTCGGGAGGAACGATAAAAGCGACATGCGTGGCGGGAGGGTCTTCGTCGCACGGAGGTTGGCAGCAGGCGCATTTGCCGTTTCTCTTCTCGCACGTCCAGTGATGGGGAACCCCAGGTTCCATCGGCCCAACGGTTTCCCATGTCCCGTCAAGATGTCCGATGCAGAATTTGGTGGCGGGTTGGTCGGGGCCCGGCTCATCGAAGCCTTCAACGACTTCGTTTCCTTTGTGAATGGCCCCGGTTCCCGAGAAACTCGTTCGGTACGGGAGGGCATAAAGCTTGGGAAGTCCGATTTCCGTGTCGACAAAAATGGACATGTGGGCGGCTGCGAACTGCGGAACGAGCCCATCACTGGTGTCGTAACCTCCCTTCATCAGAATCTTTTTCCCGTTCAGGAGTGAGAGGAGCTCCTGATATACGCTTTCTCCGTAGTGCTCCGAGGCGTTGGGAAGAAGGGATTTGATCTTTCCGTTGCTGACGACGATTCCGGAGGTGTTTCCAACCGGGCCCACTGTTTCATAGCGGATTCCCTTTACAAAATCGACGTCTTCATAGGTTTCCAAAATTCGTCGGTTCCCCGCCTCGGTCATTTTATGGTTGCACGTAAGCCGGAAGAAGTTGATGATGTCGTCTCCCCGGTCGTTCTTTCCGGTGGAGGGTTCCGGCTCGACATACTTGATCATCTTTCCCATCTTGAAAGCATACGGGTCGGGATCCCCTGGGAGGGTTATATACCCTTGTGGAGGTTGGGCGGGTTCGACGAAGTAGGTATCGTAGGCTCCACCTCCGCCAACAATCACGTCCCCTCCGCCACCACCTCCTCTTCGGGCTTCACAAACAACGGAAGGAAGGGAAAGGAAGAGGATGCTGGCGACAAGGATCATGACGATTCTGCTTGCAGTGGCCCCCAGAGAGCTATTTCTGATCCACGAATTCATAAGTTGTCCTCCAAGGTTTTCAAAAGAGCCGTCTCATGTCAGGTAGGTAAAGAAGATCTCATGGGCTTTTTTCGCCAAAGCCGATTCCTCCACACTGGAGGTTTTTCCCAGGGACTCGATCAATTCCTGCTCCAACTTCCGGTATATGGCGGGAAGGAAGGGAATGGGCGGGTCTTTCATGGTAAGAATTATCATCTGTTCGAAATCATGCTCGAAAAGGGTCTGCTTCATTTCCCTGCGGATGAGAGCAAGAAAGAAATAACATCTCGGAGCGAAGCCGGGGTGCGAGTAGCAATACTGGAACTTCTCGAGAGCCTTTTCGTAGCGTCCTTCCTGGATCAGTGAAAGGCCAAGGACGTATGAAATGACCGCCAATCTTCCACTTGTACGGAGGGTTCCGAGGTTTTTGAGTGGAGGCAGGCGGCCGAAAACGTGGCTCAACAGAAACCATTTTCCAAGTTCCCAGATATCGTTCGGGGGGACGATGCCCACCACGGCGTCGAATTGTGTCCATGTCCAGTACAGGGATCCGAGGAGGATGGAAAAGAGGATGGCGAGAAGGCTCCATGTCATCGGATAGGCCTTGAAACGGCAGGACCACCTGAACGAAAGCGGCTGGTAGGCCCTGCCGGTGCTGGGATCGAACGATGCCGCATAGGCATGGAGAGGTTCCTCGTTGCCGAAATAGGCTTTGGACAGGACCGGAAGCACCTCCGATCTCGGAATCTCGAATTCCGCAAGGTCCTTGTTGCCGGGCGGCGGTTTCCAGAGAAGAACCTTGTGGAAATCACGGATGGCCTCTGAATACCGTGCCAAACCCAGAAGAGCCTTTCCACGCTTGAAAAAGTAATCGATCCGGTCGGGATTCTCTTGTACAAGCAGGTCAAAATCGCCAACGGCCTGGAACAGCTTCTGGGACTTGAAGTTCGCTTCGGCGTTCTCGACAAGGTCGTTGAGATACTGTTCTTTCACCACCTGGTTCGCCAGCGTCTGGGCTTCGATGTTCGTCGGTTGGCGGGCGAGAATCTCGAGGAACTTCTCGTGCGCTTCCGCCAACTTCCCCTGCCGCTTTTTCGCAATCGCCTGCATCATCAGGAAGCCGATCGAGTAGGCGTTGGGGTCCTCCCCCTGGCCCGTCGATTCGGAAACGACGACGCCGGCCTTCTTGTAGTCTTCGACGGCCTTGAGATCCTTCTGGACCTCGAGCAGGCCTGCCTCAGCCTCAGCGTTCCCGGGATCGAGGAGGAGGACTTCCCTGAATTGTTTCTTCGCGTCGGTGTTGCTTTTCTTGCTCTTGGCGGTGAAGGCCTTGTCGAGGAGCCACCTGATTCTTTCCTTCTTGGCTGCGGTGAACTGGGTTTCAAGGGCATCGAGGTCGGAGAATCGGGAGTTCTTGAGCTTCTTTTTGACCTCGTCGAGGTGGTGCCTCGCTTCGTTGAAGCGTTTGCTCTGGATCGCGATTCTGGCCATGCTTAGAAGTTGCCTGACTCCGGCCGTTTCACTCGCGGTCAGATTCGGGGACTGGGCCTGGATGGCCGATGGAAAAAAAAGGGTTGCGAAACCCGCCAGGATGATGAGAAACCCCCAAATTTTCTGTTGCGATCCGTACATATCTCTCTCATTTTCTATTCTACCATATTTCCCCTTACATATGAACCCATTGGGTGAAGGGGGGTTCGGTTTCTTTGACAAAACCGCTGGGGTTCTGATAGACTTCGTTCGACGTATCATCCGCGCCGGTCTCGCGTCGGAAGATCCCGTTGAAATGAGGGGTTTTCGACCTTTCCATCCGGGCGGTCCGGCTGGGAATCGTCAGATCGGTCGAGCTCCCGGATCGACCGCGAAAATGCGCTCTCATACTGAAGGAGGTTCCCATGCCGCTCGTAACATCCAAGGAATTGTTCGCGAAAGCCTATAAAGGCCACTATGCCGTAGGCGCTTTCAACGTCAACAACATGGAAATCATCCAGGGGATTTTTGAAGCCGCGATTGCGGAGAAATCCCCCCTGATCATCCAGGTTTCCGCCGGAGCCCGGAAGTATGCCAGGCACGAATACCTGATCCACCTGATCCAGGCCTCTATCGAGATGGCAAAATCCTCGGGGGCGGATGTCCCGGTCGTCCTCCACCTCGACCACGGCGAGGACTTCGACATCTGCAAGAAATGCGTTGACGGCGGATTCACTTCCGTCATGATCGACGGTTCCAAGCACCCCTACGAGGAGAACGTTTCGCTCACCAAAAAGGTCGTCGAGTATGCACACTCCAAGGGTGTAACCGTCGAGGCCGAACTGGGCCGTCTGGCGGGCGTGGAGGATGCCGTGAAAGTCGCGGCAAAGGATGCCAGCTACACCGACCCCAATCAGGCCGCCGATTTCGTCAAACGCACCGGCTGCGACTCCCTTGCCATTGCAATCGGCACCAGCCATGGAGCCTACAAATTCAAGGGCGACGCCAAGCTGGATTTCGACCGGCTTGCCGAGATCGAGAAGGTCCTTCCCGATTTTCCTCTCGTACTCCATGGAGCGAGCAGCGTCCCGGAGGATCTCGTAGCGATCTGCAACAAATACGGCGGAAAGATTGCTGATTCCAAGGGCGTTCCGGAAGAAATGATCGCTCGGGCCGCCAAGGGCGGAGTTTGCAAGATAAACGTCGATACCGATCTTCGGCTTGCCCTTACCGGGCAGATCCGGAAGGCCTTCGCCGAGAATCCCGGCGAGTTCGACCCCCGAAAATACCTGGGGCCCGCCCGCGATGCCATTCGTGAGGTGGTAAAGAGGAAGATGAAGCTGATGGGGTGCTCCGGAAAAGCTTGACCCCGCACTTCCAGCCACGGGATGGTTGGCGGTCGCCTGGATGGGCAGAATTCCTGGTCGTTCCGGGCGACCCCTCCCAATGTTCTTGAGCACCGATTGAGGTCCCGCGATCTGCGGGTTTTCTGATCTCAGAAAGAGGAGCTGTTTCCCGAATGATACGCGTCTTTTTCGTCGTCTCTCTGGCCTTCCTGATCGGCGCGTTCATCCTGGGTTGTGGCGGGGGCGGTGGAGGAAGCGGAGGAACGGGTTCCGATCCGATCGAGGTGGAGATCAATGCCTTCCTCGATGTCTTCCTGGCCGCAATCAACCGCGAGGATATCGATGGAGCGATGCAGAGCGTCGATACCAACCTGAAATATTACTGTCCGGCCAATCCGAATGGGGCCGGGGGATACCCGGTTCTTCGAAGTCGGCTTCAGGCTTTCTTCGCCGATGCCTCGAGCATCTCGGTTTCCCTGATCGACCGGGGGGTTTCTCCATCCTCCGAAACCCTTGTCCATGTGCGTTCCGACCTGGTCTACAGCTATTACGATGCATCCGGGACCATGCATTCCTTTCCACCGCAGAAATGCGAAATGGCGATCGTCCAAAGTACACGCTGGGGAATCGTTTCCCTGTCCGGTTCGCAGGACACCAACCCATTGTCTTTTCCACCCTGAGGAGGGCGAAACATGGCAACGGCCAAGATCGGGTCATTCCAGGGGCTTCCCTGTGTCACGTTCCAGGTTGATGGCGGGGTTCTCGGGTGGCAGGATTGGATGAGCAACTCCCTCGCGATCTATCCCGAATTCGTCGACGGCGAACCGGCCAGCCTGACGGTCTTTTCCTTCCAGGCTGGGGCCCCTCTGGCCACGGTTCCCATCACGGTCGAGCAGTACCGTTCGCTCGCCCCGTCCCAATTCCATGTTCTCAGCTCGGCTGACCTCGGGGAAGATCAAGCGGCGGAGGGAATCCTGGTCAAGGCTGAGCGGTTCGACCGCACGGGAAGGCTCATCGAGGGAATCCGGCTCCAGACCCAGGGAAAACTGGCCGAAGCCATCGATGCCTACCGCCAGGCTTTCCAGGAAACCCCCGGGATCCAAAGAGCCGCCAACCTGATCGGCCTTTGTTGCAGGTTCCTGGAGCGTCCCGCCGAGGCGGAGGAGTGGTATCTCAAGGAGACCGAGATTGCCGCTCATACTCCCGATCCGTACTACAATCTCGGGATGCTCTATCAGAAGACGAATCGTGAAAAAATGGCGCGGACCATGTTCGAGAAGGCCCTGGACCGCGATCAGTTCCATTTGAACTCCCTTCTGCACTTCAGCCGGATGCTGGCTCGTTCGGATGAGCGGAAATCCCGGCTCGCCAATTCCCTGAATCTCAGGCTTCTGGTGGGTTTCGCGGAGCTTCCACAGATCCAGGAACACCTTTTCGAAATGAGCAGGCTCCAGGGCGTCACCCCCCAGGACTTCGTTTCCCATCTCCGCGCCGAAAGCGGACCCTTGTGCGCCCCGCCGGTCCTTCAACTTATGAAGAGACTCGAGATGTTGCGGCTCAACGGCGGATTCATCGCATTGGTCCGGGGTTTCTCACTGCTTCTGGAGAAGACAGCGGGCGGGCAACTGGAGAAATTTTTCCTCCATTGGTGCGCACGGCGGCTGAACGGGATCAAACAACATCTTCCCGAGATTCTCGTTCCGCACTGGGAAGCCGCGATCGAGGAGCTGAACGCCAGATTCCCCGGCCTCGGGAAACAGGAAACCGCTGCCCAGGCGCCTTCCACGCATAGGACGGAAGCGCTCACTGCCGAAGAGCTGTTCGGGCTGGTCCTCCTCGAGATCCTGCGCGACGGTCAGATCAAATCCGATGAGTCCCAGATGATCTTCCGCCTGAAAAACGCCCTCCGGATAGATGAAAATGCCCATCGTCGCATATTCGCCAAGGTCGAGGCCAGTTTGAAGGCGAACCCCCTGGTCGATGACGGAGCCGCTTTCGATCCCCGAAGACTTTTCCGCCAGATTCTCCTCGCGGTCATGCGGGACGGAAAGATCGACCCCGAGGAGCGCAAGCTTCTTGCAATCGCCAGCGAGGCACTGGAGCTGCTTCCCGAGGAAATGAAGAAGATCGTGGATGGGGTGAAGGAATGACCGTCGACAGCAGCCGGTCGATCCAGGAAACCGAGCTCGAGCGAGGACTCATCAAGCAGGTCGCGGAGTTTCTGACCCTCGAAGAGTACAAGTTCCAGTTCATCGACGAGACTTGCCTGGAAATGTATCTCCAGGGAAAGTTCCTCACCATGAGGATGCTGGTTTATGGGAGCAACAAGCATCTCGTGATAAGGGTTCCAGCTTTCATCAGGAATGTGAATCTTCGGAGAATGGACGTCCTCCTCTTTCTCATGGCCGTCATGAACGATTTCTTCGACATCCGGTTCGAACTCGCAAAGGACGGAAGGTCGCTCTCCGCGGCGAGCAACTTCATCCTGGAGGACGGGGCCATCACCCGGAAGCAGTTCATGCAGTGCCTGATGGTTGTTGCATATCTGGTGGACGAGAACTACCCGAAGTTGATGAAGCTCGTGTTCGGCCCTGATGGAGCGGGAGACGGTATCTCGGGAGACTCCGGCGAAACCTCGGAACCCGGTGGAGCCGGCCGGACCTCCTTGAAGATCCGCATGCCCCAGGATCCTTCGAACGGTTCCAAAGTGAATTGAGGGCCGGGGAAAAATCCCTTTACTCCGGCGGGGAATCCCTGATAAATTGTGAGAGTCCCGGGTCCGCTCCGCAAACCGGGCCAATCTTGATTCCAGGCGAGGAAGCCATATGAAGCCAAGATCGTCCCTCGTTCTGCCGTTCGTGTTTCTGATGTCGGTTTTTTCCTTCCCGTCTTCGGAGGCGAAAACCCCGAATATTCCTGCCTGGTACCGCCTTTCTGCGGCTCTCGCCGCTCCTCCCAGGCTCCAGATACCCCTCGAGGTCAAGGTGACCGTCAGTGCCACGGTCGGAGAACTCGACAAGATCGTCGTCAGCCTTCTTCTACCCCATGAATGGACAGCGGACGCCGTTTCGAAAACCATCCCCAGGCTGGGGGCCAGGGAAACGAAAACAATGGTTTTCCTGGTAACTCCCAAATCAGCGGTCCCGAACGGATCCATCGTCTGTTCCATCAAGACCCGGGTCCCCAAGAGCGCCCTGGAAAAGTCCATCAGGGAATCTTTTCCCGCGGAGGCCGAGGGAATGGTCCGTACCGTGAAAGGATGGGCCGACGAGGGTGAGGGGTTCACCGACGTCCCGTTCGCACTCTTCCCCGAAGAAGGTTTCTATCCCCTGGGTTCCGATATGTGGATAGATTACGACGACCGGATGAAACCCAAGGGGTTCACCAAAGGCACGGTCTACTACCGGGATGCCTTGATTACCCCCCACCAGGCACAAACGGACGTCGAGATGTATGACAAGCTCCAGGGGCTTCTGCGAACCGATCCCAAGCTTGCGGAAGCGATCAAAAGCTCGGAAATCGATCTGGGCAAGAAACGCCAGGATTTCCTTCTGGGCCTCTATGTCCTTGGAACCGAAGCCTTCCTGAAAGGTGATTTCCAGCTCGCGGTCAGCCTTCTCGAACGCCTCGGGGCGGAGCTGAAGGATGTAAGGGACGGTTTCCTCCGCGATCTCGCCCTTGCGGGCCGCAACCTCGAGGGATTGTCCTGGTGGGGAAAGGGCGACCGGAAGATGGCGGAACAGACGCTGAAGAATGCCTTCTATTCCGACCGGAAGCGCCCCGTCCAGCGGTATATCCTGAGAAACCTCGGCCTAGTGACGCTCGACCGCGGGGACAAGACGACGGCGCGGGAGATGTTCCGCCTGGCCCTGGATCTCAAACCCTCCTTTTCCCTTCTCGAGGAGGAATACAACTTCCTGAAGAAGTGAACCTCGAATGGATCTTGTAAAAACCCTCTTCGACGACATCCGATCCCCTGATCTTTCGATCAGGTTTTCCGTCCTTTCCCGGATCGAAGACCTCGATTGGACCGAAGAGCAGCTGGGGAAGTTCAAGGAACTGATGAACGGGGAACCCGATCCCGATACCCGGTTCCATATGCGGAAGATCCTGGCCCGGATCGAGCGCCAAATGGGAAAGGACGGGGAGCAATCCTTCAAGGTTGCCGAGGTCGAGGAGCTCCTCAAGAACCCGAATCGCGACGACCTTTCGCTGGTCCTCCTCCTCGAGGCTGTTCCCAAATCCCAGGCCCCGCTCGTTGCGATGGCCCTCCGGGAAATCAACTGGACCGAGCTCTCCAGCCGGGTCCTTCCCTCGGTTCTGAAGCTCTTCAGAAAGCACGGCTCATTCGAGGATATTGCCTCGATCGAGTCCCTTTGTCGCCATCACGACCCGAGGGTGCTCGCCGCCGCCGTTGAAACCCTCGAAAAGCTCAGCCCGGATTCCCTGAAGGGGCTCATCGTTCCCCTGCTCGTTAACCCGATTCACGGAATCCGGTCTCGCGCGGTCCGCCTCCTCTACCGCTGGGATCCAAAGGAAGCCCTCCGCCATTTCGAAGCCATGCTTTTTTCCGACGACCCCAGCGACCGTCAGGCGGCGTTGTTTCACGCCTTTTTCTTCCCCTTCAATGATATAGAACCTTTGATGATCAAGTTCCTCGGTATCGAGGACGACCCCGTGATGCTGCAGCGCGCGGGGTTCATTTTCCGGGCGAACCCCACGCCCGACGAACCGATACGGCTTCTGGAAGCCAAGGAAGCCAGCCGGGGGGAAAAGCGCAGGTTGATCGACGAGATCCTTTCCGGGGTGGTTCGTTCTCTCTACCAGGCGGGCCTGGTCAAGAAGACCCCGGAGGAAATGACGATAGACCTCGAAGAGGTCTATCAGCGCAGGAAAGCCCTGCAACTGATCGAACGACTCGAACTTGCCCTCAGCTCCAGCGATGCGAATACGCGCAAGGCCGCCGCCCTTCGCCTTGCGGACTTCGCCCGCCTCGGGTTTACCGATGCCCAGGCCGTTCTGGGCCGCCACCTGTCAGAGGAAACCGATCCCCAGGTCAAGGCCGTGATCGAAAGCCAGGGGAAGGCTCCCCCCGTGAAGCCCGTGGAAGCCAAAACGCAGGAGATCGATTTTTCCACCCTTGGTCCCGCGGAGAGAGCGGCTGCCTTTTCGAACCTCACCGCCGCTTCCCTCAAATCGATCCGTCCGAAGATCAAGGAGTTTCTGGGCTCCGTTTCCGCCGAGGAGAAGATCCTTCTCGTCCGCTCCCTGGGTCGGGTAGGGGAAAAGGGCGACGCCGAGTATCTCGAACCCCATCTTTCCGACTCTGATCCCGCGATCCTGTCGGCCGCAATCGAAGCTCTTCAGGCCCTCGATCCGGAAGTCCTTGTTCCCTACCTTCCAAAGCTGATCCAGAACGTCTCGGATGACGTCAGGGCGGCGGCGGTTCGCGCATTTGCTTTGTTCGACAAGCGTTCCGCCCTTTCCCTCGTCGAAAAGATGCTCTTCTCGGTCCAGCCCAAGCAGAGGAACCTCGCCATCTTCAGTGCCGGGCACTTCGATTTCCCGTCGGTGCGCGAAACCCTTCTGGGTGCGCTTCAGCGTGAGCAGGATCCGGAAAACCTCCGTCACATCTGCCTGATCTTCAAACCCCATCTCGACGAGGACATTATTCTGCATTGTTACAGGGTTTTCCAGTCCTCCCAGGGCGCAAAAAGGGATCTGATAGAGAACTTCTGCAAGGATTCGGGAAAATCCCTCATCCAGGATGAAAAAACCAAGTTCAAGAACGTAGCCGACCTGCTCGAAGACCTTCAGAAGCGCATTGACGCCGAGGTCGCACGTGAGAAGTCCGCCCAGCCGAACTATGCCCTGAAAAATATCCAGAAGATGCGTCAGAAGAAGACCGAATCTGAAGGGGAGGGGGTCGACCCCTCCCTGGTCAAGTTCGCAGTTCTCGCTTTTGGTGTCGGCGGCGTCCTCACCATGCTGATCTGGTTCCTGTTCCTGGCCCCCTCCGCTCCCGGCCCCGCCACCGGAACCAAGCCACCGGCAGAAAAACCTCCCGCGACCACCAAACCCCTCGACAGCACTCCGCAAAACATCGAGGGGACGGTGATCGCGGTCGATCCAAGCGGAAAGATCATCCTCGTGATCGTCGACGGGAACCCTCCCGAGCGCTATAGCGTGAATCTGCGCACAGTGCCGGTCAAGCCCTACGAGCGCGGGGCCACTTTCCGCGGGCAGGTCAAGCCTCTTTCGAAGGACCGGAATACCACCATCGCCGAACTGATTATGTCCTATTGAAGGGGTTCGTTTCGCCTTCTACAAAGGGCGGACAGGCTCGTACAGGTCGACGATGAAGATCCCGCGGGGATCCTCGTTCCCGTCGTTGAGATAGTTCTCGAAACAAGGCCGGTCATCAGACTGGAAGCCGCTCTGGGGAAGCCAATCGTTCATGAACTCTGCCCATGCACGCCCTATCTCCGAGATCTTTCCCTCGAAATGGCAGATCGCGTATTTCCCCTCGGGGATCGTCGTCACTCCGACCTCGCCTTGAGGTTTTACGTCGTCCCCGACCGTGATGGCCGCATCATACCTCCACTTCTCATGAGGGGTGATGTGGGGATTGTCGTTGCAGATTCCCAAAACCTCGGTCTTGGGGCCGAAAAGTCCTCGGGCGTTTCCCCATTTGCAGATCCGGTCGAAAGCATTCTTGATGCCCGAGGTGTTCCCATAACCGACATGTCGGACATAGGCCACACGTTTGGACGGAACGATCTGGACGCTGACTTTCATGGAAAAGCTCCTTTCAAAAGTTGTTTGGGATACTCCGACAAGATGATAGCTTTCGGAACCCAGGAGCGCTTTCCCGTTCTTGCTGTCCGCTTTGCCGGAATTGCTTTCCGGTTTGCCCAGCTTGCTGGTCCTTCCCCCCGATCGCCGGAAATCCCCAGGCGAGGTCCCGGCAAACTGCTGAAAGGCCCGGGTGAAGGTCGAGGAGGAGGAAAAACCCACCGAAAGGGCGATATCCGTCAGGGACCGGTCCGTCTGATTCAGCAGAAGTGTCGCCGCCTTTTCCAGCCGGATCCGTCTTACGAAGCCTTTCAGGGTTTCCCCCACCATTGCGGAAAAGATCCTGTGGAAATGGAATGGGGAAAATCCCGCCACCTCCGCGAGGTTTTCCACCGACAACTCTTCTTCCAGGTTCTCCCGGACGTAATCGATTACGGCGTTGATCCGTCCCAGATACTCCTTGCGGGCCTTTTCCCCGTGCATGTCATCGATCACCTGCTGCTGGAGTGTATCCCCTTCATCGGCACGTGTCAACGTCAGGGTCATCTTCGAAAGCCGCAACCGCGGGCGCTTTGACGGCTTGCCGGGTTGACTTTCCCGCCTTCTTCGATTATGATTCCCTCATGTCAGCCTTTTCCTGTCAAACAACCCTCAACGGAAACGTGTGCATCATCCGTTCCTCCGGTTACCTTGATGAAAGCGGTGGAGGCGCGGTCCGAAAGGCGGTCGAGGATGCCTTTCCTAAGGGAGTTCAGAATTTCATCCTGAATTTCACGGGTTCCCCGGTCATCAACAGCCAGGGAATCGCCCAGATCATCGAGTTGACCGAGATCGTGGTTGACGAAAAGAACGGCAAGCTGGCTTTCGTCGGCTTGAACGAACTGACCCTCGGGGTTTTCAAGATGGTTGGTTTGCTCAAAATCGGAAAAGCTTTTCCCGACGAAGCGGCGGCCCTGAAATCCTTTTGACCGTATCCTGATGGAAACGAAGTCCCCTCAACCTCGAGTTCGGGGTACCGAAAGACCCGGTCCGTTTCCTTTCCCCCACAGATTGGACAAGATTCCCAAAATAGTTATATTTAGTTATAGAGTGAGGTGCTGGTAATGATGGTCGACAAATCCAGTTCCTTGTTTATCAACACCCGGTTGAGCGAAGCCCTGACCAAGACTGAAAGTTCAGTCACCAAGCTGGCTGCGGCCAAAAGGCTGGTCAGTGCATCCGTTGATCCCGCCGCACTCTCGATGTCGATGACTCTCGAAGCCCTTTCCAGGGAGGTCGCCCAGCAATCGAGAAACAGCCAGGATGAGATTTCTCTGATGCAGGTGGCTGACGGTGCCCTGCAAACACTCAACGATTCCATCGGACGGATAAGGGAACTGTCGGTCCAGGCCGCGAACGGAACCTTGACTGATTCAGACCGGGAGTCCATCCAGGGTGAGATATCCCAATTGAGAACCGGCATCGACCAGATTGCCAACAATACCGAATACAACACGATGAAACTGCTGGATGGCTCTTTCAAGGCTACCCTGCAGAGCGGCGACGAGTTTTCGATCCGGTCCATGACCTCCGATGCTCTCGGCCTGGACAAGATCGACGTAACGACCCAGGCGGGAGCTTCCTCCGCTCTCGCAATTTCCGATTCCGCTTCCGATTCCGTCACCTCGCAACGGTCTACCATCGGAGCCAACGTGAACGGCATCATCTCGCAGATTTCCAGTCTCAACAATGAATGGCTCAATACTTTGGGTTCCCTTTCGCGGATTTCCGACCTCGACATGGCCTCCGAAATGGTCAATCTCACCACCAGTCAGATCCAGACCCGGTTGGCGGTCAAAGTTTTCCAGGTGAACGATTCCCAACGGACCCGTGTCCTCGAGCTTCTCAGCTGAGGCTTTTTCAAAGCGCTCCCGGCAAGGTGAACAAGACGCGCTGAATGGCGCGTCTTTCATTTTCTCCCCGGCGCTTTTGGGAATCCCCGTTGGTTGCGTGAAAGGGCGATTTCTGGGAAAATACCGGCTTGATGAGATTTTCCCCGTCCGGCAGAAAAACCCGGGATCCGCAAATGATAACTGGATTGCACCGTCGCCGGCCCTCCACGGTCGGGAAGTGGGAGGGTTTCTCCCTGGTTGAAGCGATGGTTGCGGTTGGAGTTTCGGCCCTTCTGGCAACTGCCCTGTGGGGCTTTTTTTTCTCCGCTTCCAGGCAGAACGCCCAACTCGAAAAACAGGGTCAGGCGGTTCATATCGCGGATTCGATGTGGGCTGCTCTCCGTGATGACTTCCGGTCGGCGGTTTCGGTTGCAACCTCCCCCGCGGGGCTGGCTCTGAGGGTCATGAAACCTGGCCCCGACGGGCTCCCGGTCTCATCGACCGTTGCCTACTCCTGGGAAAAAGGGATCGTCCGGAGAAATTCCTCTCAGGGGAGGTCCCGTGTCTTCGATTTCGGCGCACTTTTCCGGGAGGAATACGACTGGAAATTCTCGTGTGAAGAAGGCGGGGAGAAGAGCTTCTCGATCTCGATCTCCATAGGTCTTTCAGGCTCCAGGACAGTCTATTCATCTCTGGAGCGCTTCACCTTCGGATTGCATTGATGAACCCCGGAAGAACTTTTCTGCCATCCTGTCACAAAATGCGGCTCTTCGGGTTCTATCATGAAAAGGGAAAGCCATCCCGAACCCCGTTTCCCCCTCACCGATGAACCAGAACGAACGACGACCTGCGGAAAGATCCGATGATGACCTGGTTCGCGAAATCACCGCCGGAAGCCGTCTGGCCGCCCGTGAGTTGTTCATCCGCTACGGAAGCCGGCTTCAAAGGTATGCGATCACCCTTCTTGGGAACCCAGGTGACGCGGAGGACCTTGTCCAGGAGGCATTCGTGCAGGCTTTTTCCCGTCTCGGACAGTATCGTGGCCCCGGAACCTTCCAGGGCTGGCTTTTCTCCATCTGCCGGAACCGGGCACTGAACGATCTCCGGAAAAGGGGGATGGAACTCCTTCCCTTCACCCCCCTTGATGAAGGCAAGCTACAGCCTGTCGCCGATCAGGAAGAACTGTTCAGGAGCGCCGAAGGTGACGGTGGAACCCTGAACCTCCTTGGTTGCCTTCCTCCCCATTTCAGGGAGGTTCTGCTCTTGCGGTTGGTGGAACGCCTTTCCTACGGGGAGATCGCGGAGATGACCGGGAACAGCGAGGAAAACGCCCGGCAAATGGTTTCCCGCGGTCTTGCCCGCCTTCGAAAGGAGGTGAGCAAGAATGCCGTGCACGATGTTTGAAGGATGGCTTGAGGCGGACAAGCAGTGTGACTGTGCCCGACTTCCCCAAAACCTCCTCGACCATTGCCGATCCTGCCCTGCCTGTGAGGGTGCCCTTGCCGCCGCCAGGGCAGTCCAACTGGAGGTCGGGGGGTGGACCGCTTCGGAACGAAGTTTGGAGCGGTCCTGGAAACGAATCACCGACAGGTTGCCCAACCTTGGCGATCGGGTGGACCCCTCTCTTGCGGTTCCCGCATGTGAGCGTTCCGGGACCCCCTCTCCTGCGGTTCCCGCATGTGAGCGTTCCGGGCCCCCCCCTTCCCAGGATTCCCCGACAGGGCGGTTCCTGAGATTTTCCTGGCCCCTCGTGCTTGCGGGGGGACTGGGGATTGTTTTCTTTTTCTTTTCCGTCCTCAACCCTGAGTCCCGAAAACCGGATCGGGCGAATGAGGAACCGAAAAGAGGTCAGCCCACGCAGGTAATGATTGTGGGGGCAATTTCAGGCTCAGGTGGGAGGTTCATCGGGGCGGGGGGGGAAGTCCCTGTATCCCCAATCTTCCGAGAGTCCCACGTGGGAGACGAACTGATCCTGTCGGGTGGGAAATCCAGGGCGAATATGGAGTTCAAGGGTGGTTCGTTTGCCACCCTCGACGGGAAATGCCGCCTTCGGATAACTTCCGAGGGCTTCCAGGTCATGTCCGGGACGTTCCGGGGGCATTTCCGGAAAGGGCCAGGGCCGTTGAAGATCGTCGTTCCAGGGGCCTTTCTCGCGATCCGGGGAACTCTCATCAAGTTCGACCTGACGGAAAGGGAGGGGGCGATTGAACTCGTTGATGGACAGGTCGAAATCGAACCGGTTTCCCCTCCGGGGCCAACTTTCGTCTGGATGCAGGGAAGCCGCCTCGAGATCAGGGAAGGCCGTCTTGCCGGCAAACCCGTTCTTGTCACGGAAACCGCGACGGAAAAGACCTCCCCTGTGGCCAGTGGCACTCCACCCACTCCGGATGAAACGCCCGGGGAGAGCGTCGTGACGGACACTACCGCCGGGGAGCCTGCGGGTGGGCAAAACCATACCGCGGTTCCCGTTTCTGGGGGCGATACCGCGAGCCCGGGGGGAAATCTGGACGATGTTTTGGGAAATTGAATCTGATCGGCAAATCTGCCAGGAGGGAATGCGATGAGGTCGAATCTTTTTGCTCTGGTCATGGTCCTGTTTCTGTGTTTTCCGGCTTTGGCCGCGGATTTCGAGGTCACCGTCCAGACGGGGGGAACGGCGAAAATCCCCGCTTCCTTCGATGATGCCTGGACGCTGGAGTTCGATGGCGAGTTCGATGCGGTGAAACTTGGACGTTGGACCGCAAAGAGGTATGTTTATGATGGGGGTCAGAACACCTCGATAGACCTGTTCGAGGGTGGATGCATCCGGCTCGCCAGGGGCGAAATCGTTTTCATGAGCGCATCTACGGGGGATATCCGGAACCCTGGAGGGGACAAGGACCATTATGCCAGGGTAGGGAATTACTCCGGCAACCACAACCTGAAGATCGGTTTCGATCGGGCAAACAAAAGGTGCAAGGTTTGGGTGGACGGGAAACTGAAAGGGGACTACGAAATCGAGATCAGGAAGCCCGACAGCATCGGCACCCTCTCTTTCCCTGGCTTTTCGGGGAAGATCCGGCTGACCAGGGGAAGTGGGGGCGGAGCAGGAAATCTGGATGATGTAATCGACGGAAATGGAACCTCCGGGGGAACGACCGGGGGGACCGACGGCGGGACTTCGGCGGGAAGCCCGGGTGAGACTTCCGGTGGAACCTCAGCGGGTGAGGGGGGTTCACTAACCGCGGAGAATCCGGGGACGAAAACCTTCACCGCCCCGGATGCCGGAACCCTCCAGGTCATGGCCAAGCTTTCCACCTACGGACCCGCCCAGCTCTCGGTCGTCATCTCGAGCGGTGGAAAGGAGCGCACATGGCTTTCCTGGAAGCGGAACGGTGGAACCGATGCCACGCCCCTGTCCGTCGATGGCCAGGCAAGAGCCGATTCCATCTTCGAAAGAAAGCCTGGAGATTCCTCCCCCAAGGAAACCGCTGTCGAGGCGAAGCTTCAGAAAGGTGATATCGTTACCCTGCGTCTCGAGGGGGATTTCGGAGATGGTACGCCTCTCCTGAAATACCAGTTCAGAAAGGACTGAAAGCAGTTTGGCCAGAACAGGGTTCACCCTGATCGAGATCGTCGTTTCGATCTCCATCATCCTGCTGGTCGTAACCCCGCTTTACAGCGTCTTTTCCGGGAGCCGGAAGGCGGTTCTTGCGGCCAAGGAGCTTTCGGTGGCGGTCAGCCTCTCCAGTTCAATGTTCGCCGGACTGAGGGGCGCCCCCCCGGGCACTCTCGCGGACCTTCCCAGAACCGCCGATCCCGATCTTCCAGGGCCTCTCGGCCTGGTTGTTCTTGGGATTTCCCCCGCGCCAAAGGGATACATGCGCTGGGTTTCCCTCAGAAAACTGGCGGGGCGGGGCTCCTCCTCGGAACCGATGTTCAGGGTGGATGTCGGAATCGAATGGGTCTCCCCCCGCCACGGACGCACGCAATCCTACAACTCCTCGGGAATAGTGCGGGGAAGGCGGCCCTCGTGACCAGAAGGGGATTCCTGCTTCCCGCGGTTCTGTTGTTGATCTGTCTGATCGTCTTGCTTGCGGTCACCAGGCATTTCTTCTCGCGCGAGCACCTGAACATGGCGGCACATCTCGCCGACTACGAGCGCGCGTATCATGTGGCAAACGGGGCACTTCTCGCCGCCCGCGACATGTGGCTCCGGCTGGAGGAAGATTTCAATCGGGGCGGTTCCTCCCCGGCGGGGAAAAGCCAGGATGCCCCGGATGAACTGAGAAAGGTCTATGCGAAACTCCTCGATTCGGAGGGCTTTCCCATCACGAAGGGGGTGCGGTTCTCGTGGGAGGACCCGCTCCTTGCCGACCTGGTGGAGGGCTGGAAGGACGCCACCGTTCCCAAGGTCGAGATCGAGCTCAGGCCCGGGGAAAGCCTGTTTTCGAATCCCGCCGGACCAGGATTCCGGACAGATTCCCGGGAAACCCAGTTCCACCTCTTTGTCCGCGCCTCAGCAGGGGTGGGTGACGCCACGTGCAATCTTTCCTGGTACAAACCCATGAAAATCATCAATATCCTCCCCCCCGTGATCGGGAAGTTCGCCCTTTTCATCCGCGGCCAGGGCTCGCTTGCGCTCAACCGCCTGGAGGATTCCAGCAGTTTCCAGGACCTCAAGGATTCCCCGCTTGTTGTGGGAAGCGACACCGGGATCCCCGGATCGACTTATGCCCCCGATTCGTTCAGCGACCATATCGACCGGCAGGGTTGGGTCTTCCTTGGTGGCGCTCCCCGATGGACACTGGGATTGGCCGCGGGGGGCGGGGACGTCAGGTTTTCTGACGCGCTCGTTCCCGGCGGTTGTTACACCTACCCCATGGCTCCGGAGGAGCCCCTGGCCGCGGAAAAGTTCAAGTTCAGCTATTACGTTTCCCCCCGCCCGCTCCAAAGAGGGCTCCGTGCGCCCGAATGCCACCATGCCTTTGCCAGGTGCTCCAGCAGGGATCCAGACTGCTCCTCGATTCTTCACCTCAACGGCAATGGAAAAGCTCCTTCGCCCACCCTGGTTCTGGGGAATGTGGGGCGTCGCTGGGCCCTGGTGCAGGGGTTGAAGAACGATGACAAGGGAGTCGCCGTTGCGTTCCCGATGCTCGATACCGTCACGTTTCAGGGGAACTCCTGGCCGGGTGGGGAAAGTTCGCGAACCATCGGCAAGATCCGTGACAATTTCGGGGGATCCTTCGAACTGTACGAAAAACGGATGTCGAACCTGATCACCGAACCCTACAACGCCGGACTCTACCGGATGATCGAGTTTCCCGGCGACCCTTTCGAAAAAATCGTGGTGATCGATTCGGAAAAGTTTCCCGCGGGTTTCAAGCCTCCGCCCCCGCCGAAAAGGGTGAAGATCGACGGGCAGCCTGCAAGGCTCGGGGAAATGGCCTGCGGGAGTTCCTACACCCTGCTCGATGATTCCGGCCGGGAGTTGTTCGTCGGGGGCGACCTTTCGTTGATCGAAGACCTTTCCTTTCTCGAGAAGCGTGTCGGGGCCAGGTTCGAAAACCTCGAGAAGATGCTAGGAGGTTTGCCGAAGGACAAGGCGGGATATCCCACCCTTCCTGGTGTGATCCTTTTGGAGAAGGGAATGAACGTCACCGAACCGGTTCATTTCGGGAACGGGGGGATGGTGCTGGTAAAGGGTTCTGTCCGCCTTCAAAGCCAGGTTTCCGTTGAGGGGAACGATGGACCCCTCACGATCATCAGCCTCGTTGGGGAGATCCGCGTGGAGACTCCCGTGGAAATCGAAGCCGGCCTGATCGCACTTCAGGGAACCGTTTTCATCCCAGCCCAGGCGCGAATTCATGGACTCCTTGCCGCTCGGGAACTTTCGCTCGCCGTGAGCGATCCCCCGAGACCGCGCCAGATAGTATATGACCATGCCTTCGATCCCACCGACTCGGCGAACTGGAAACGGGGTTTCCGCTTTCAGACGGGGGGGGAGGAGGTTTTTCTTGTACGATAGGCGGGCTTTCACCATGATCGAGATCATCGTCGTCGCCGCTATCATGTGCGGCAGTCTGGGAATGCTGATCTTCTGGCAGCGCTCCTCGAACTCGGCAAACCAGATTTCGGCGCAGGAGCAGGAATACGCCAACCTGCTTTCACGCCTTTCAGCCGCTCTGCGGGCCGATCTCCGTTCAGCAGCCTCGATTTCACATCCCGGCTCGACCACCTGGGTTCTCTCGGTATGGAGCCCCGATGAGAAGGGTGTTCCGGTTCTGGACGAGGTCCGCTACTCGGTCTCGGGAAAGGATGGTGCGGTCGTCAGCCGCTCAGGCTACGGACGTAACGTGGTTTTCGATTTTACCGGACTGTTAGGAGGAAAGCGCTTTGTTTTCGAAATCGAACAATGAGAGTCCTCTTGTACGCGAAGTTGTTTTCATCGTGATCGTCTGCCTCGGTATGGGAATCCCGTTCGCCCCTTCCCGGGCCGCGCAGATCACGCTGGGTCAGGATGGGCAGACGGTCAGGGAGAAGGTCGAAACCCCCAATCTCCTTCCCGCGGGAGGAAACTCTCTCCCCGTCGCCTCCTCCGGGGCAGTTCCGGGCCAGGACCCCGGGCCGACTCCGGCGGGACCGGTTCTGCAGGAAAAGGTCCGGAAAGTCTGGTCACATCTTCTGACTCCCGCTGCGGACCGAAAGGATTCCATTCCCTCGGCGGCGAACCTGGATCAGGTTCTTCAGGGCAACCCTACCGGAGGGCTCGAGGTGAAGGGAACTGGAGAGAACGAGGGGGTCGCTCTCGCCGACGGGCCGGTCAAGATCGGAATCTACATGCCCACCTACAAACCCGCGAACATGGAAGTACAGCTCTTCGATGACCGCGGGGAGGAGATCTTTTTCCGGGGGCGTTCTTTGCTCAACTGGACCCGCCCTGACGACAAAGCCTATGCTCCGGTCTTTTTCCAGGGTGTTGCCGATGATGCATCGATGTACGAGAACGGTTCGGGTGATTTTTCCCCCAAAAAAGACCTTTCCTACCAGTTCGAGATCAAGGCGGGCCAGCGCCTGAAGATCAAGACCGGGGGAAATGCGCTTCCGGAAAGCTACCTTCGCGTCGAGAGTCCTGTTCTCTAGCACGGTTTCAGGGCAACCAAAGCCCTCTGAATGAAACCGAAAAACTCCGAAGCCGCTTTTCCGCCACTCTGGCGACCATTCCATATCTCCGCTTGCAGATCCGAATGCCAGAGGGAAAGGATCTCCAGGAAGTCGAAAGATTCCTGCCTGAGGCGCTGGAAGGCCCGGCGGACGGTGCGTCTGTCGGAGGCTCCCAGAGGCGGAAACTCCGGACAGAGAGCCTGTCTAACGACTCTGGGCTCTCCGGTTTCAGCCCAGAAGGGGTAACACCTGCAGACGGCCGGCCGGAACGGGTGTATCGAGCAACGGTTCTTCCGCCCGACGCGGCGAAGGAAGATGCATCGACCCCGACGGGACTTCATTACGATCAGGAAACGTTCATCCCCGCCAAGGGAAAATCCGTAGGCCTTTCGGTCACGGTCGCCCAGCCTCGCGGGAAGCAGATCCACGAATGCGGACGGGTCCGTTCCCCCCCGCCGTCTGATCCTCGAGACATCAGCCGCGTTCAGGAAGACCGTCAGGCCCTTGCAGCAGTTCCCAGCGCAGCTCCGGCAATAATCATCCAAGCGGTGTCATTCCAGCGGGTAACCCTGGAAGGCGATTCCCTCCGGGGCCGCCTCCGCTTCCACGAGGACGAGACCGCCCTCCGGGCCGAGAAGTGTGTAGGGACGGCAAGGGAGAAGTTCCATATCGCTGGAAAAGGGAACCGCCCTGACTGTCGCTTTGCCCTCACGAAGAATCAGGATCTTGGTGTCGTCCGGGTGGTCCTCATCCCCCTTTCCCTCTGCGATCGTAATCACCAGCGTGTTCTCACGACTTCCCGCCACCCATGCGTCGAGAAGAATGTTTCCCGGGGAGGGTTTGTAGGAACAGATCTTCCCGGCACCCGAACCGTCTTTCCCGAGGAGTTCGGCGGTCAGCTGGTCATCATCGATCAACAACCGAACACAGTGGCCCCGGAAGAATGCGGGTTCCCCCTCCCCCGTGAACTCCCCGGCCAGGTCGCCCCGGGAGTTGAAAAGGAACGTCCGGTCCCGTCCGGAGTCGTAAACACCGAACGACCCGGAGCGGGGGTCGGAGAAGAGATACTGGATCTCGCGGAAAAGTTTTCGGTCGTCGACGGACCATATCGTTCGAGTCCAGTTGTGGTCGCGGAAAAGGTGGATAGCCTGCCTCTGCGGGTCACTCCAAACCATTGTCCCGTCAGCGCTTCCGGCGAAATCCCCGACGGAGAGGCTTCCCATTGAATCCTTTGCCAGGAGTCTCGTTTCGGCAGAGTCGGTTTCCGCGCCCAGGATTTTTCGGCCGGGAATGTCGAGAAGGTAGAGATGGTCGGAATCGGCGAGGATTGAGATCACTCCACCCTCACCGGATTCTGCCCCCGCCGACGGTTGCACGATCGGCGAAACGCCCTCGGGACCGTTTCCGAATCGGAAAACGTGGAGTGTTTTTCCGGTGATGGCAGGGCCGGGAATGGGATTGGCAACAGCCACAAATGCCGGGACCGGTCCGAGAGAAACCGCGGAAGCCGCTTGAAAAGGGGCTGGGGAAGGTGTCTCCTTGATTCCCTGGAAAAGCTTCCGGGTCCGTTCGCTGAGTGGGGGCTTTGCAGGTTCGGCGGCAAACAGCCCGGAAACCTGCCCGAGAAGAATGAGTGCAATGAGGATCGGTG
>CAYRYU010000022.1:0-9997 GCA_964428355.1 uncultured bacterium | reverse complement strand
AGCGGATGCTCTCATATTCATTCCCCCTTTGCCTTGACCTTTGGAAGGAACGGTTTGGGATCCAGGGCCGTTCCGAAAGAACCGTTCTTTCTGACCTCGAAATGGAGATGGCTTCCCTTTGAGGCTCCGCTGTTGTTGCAGTAACCTATGACCGTTCCCTTCTCGACGACGGATCCGGCTTTGGCCCGGCCGGTCTTTTTCAGGTGAGCGCAGCGTGTGTAGAGCTTCTCCCCGGACATCTCGTGGACAAGATTCACGACGTAGCCGTATCCGCTTTCCCATCCGCATTTGGTAACCCTTCCCGGGCCGATCGCCTGAACCTTCCAACCGGTGCAACCCTGCCCTGCCAGATCGATTCCCTTGTGGCCCAACTGCTTCTTCTTGATGGGATGTATTCGCATGCCGATGTCGGAAGTCATGTAGACATACTTTCCCGGGGGCGCCTGGAGGGGGAGGATCCCGCCGAAAGCCTCGTCGAGAACGAGGACCTTCTCCCTGGCGTCATCCCGGTCCACCGCGCCAGAGGGATCGGGGTTGGCCGAGAGGTTCTGGAAAGCCTGGAAATACTCTTCCCTGGCTTCGCGGAGGATGACCTTCCGTTGCTCGGGGCTGGGTTCTGCCTTGGCGAGACTTTCCTTGATCGCCCCCCTGAAATACCCGTATTTACCGGCTTTCCCGAGGTCCTTGTCGGCTTTCGCGAGCTCCTTCAACTTTCCGTAATCCTCCAGAGCCTGGTTGAGAGAGGCCAGGGACTTCTGGTCGAGCTTGTCGAGCCGGATCCCACGAAGACCGGTCGCCAGGTTCGTCCAGGCTTCCAGGTTGAGGCGTCGCTCCATCTTCTTCAGGCTCTTGAGGTTGATGAAAGGGTACTTCTTGTTGAGGTCGAGAACCTTCTGGACAAGCTTCTTTTCGTCCTTGATCCTGATCTTGAGGAGTTTCAGAAGGGGTGCCTGCCGTTCGAGCAGATCCATGAGCTCAGCTTCAAGCGAAACGTCGGAGGGAAGGGATGCATCGATACCGGAAACCCCGTCCAGGTCGATGGCCCGATAGGAAAGGTCCGGGCCCGCGGGGCCTTTGAACAAAAAGTCATTTTCAGGGGCGGCCCATACGGAACCAACGAGTGATAGAAAAACCAGGAGCTGTACAGCCCTGGAAAGGGCGGCTCGCTTCTCGACCTGAGGGAAACGGGATTTTTCCATCGATAAGACCTTCTTCATCTCGCACCACGAACGATTCATATTGAAAAAGACACCCCCGATGATATCATAATTGCATGGATGAGAAAGACAGGTTTCGGGGGTGCCTTCTCGGACTCGCCGCCGGAGACGCTGTTGGTACGACGGTGGAGTTCCGGTCCCGGGGGAGTTTCGAGCCATTGACCGGTTTGACCGGGGGAGGCCCTTTCAACCTCAGGCCCGGCCAATGGACCGACGACACATCGATGGCCCTGTGCCTGGCCACCAGTCTTCTCGAAACGGGCCGGTTCGATCCCGAAGACCAGATGAACAGGTACTGCCGCTGGGCGGAGTCCGGTTACCTGAGCAGTACCGGAACATGCTTCGATATCGGAAATACGGTTTCCGCTGCGCTGAGAAGATTCCGCCGCACCGGCGATCCGATTTCCGGAACCGTGGACGGGCATTCCGCGGGAAACGGCTGCATAATGCGTCTTGCGCCCATTCCGATGTTCTTCTTCCCCGATATGGAGCTGTCAGAGCGATTCGCTGAGGAAAGCTCCCGCACAACCCACGGAGCCAAAGAATGCCTGGACGGTTGCCGGCTCCTCTCGCGGATGATCGTACGTGCTCTTTCGGGTCAGAAAAAGGATGAAACCGCCTTCGCGGATGGCCCCGTTTTCGAAGGGAGCCCGAAGATCTGCGCCATCGCACGGGGAGATTACATGAAAAAGACCGCCCGGGATCTGAAGGGTTCCGGATACGTAGTCGATTGTCTCGAAGCCGCGCTGTGGTGCTTCATGAACACCGGGAACTTCGAGGCTGCGATTCTCGCCGCAGCAAACCTGGGGGACGATGCTGATACGACCGCGGCAGTTTGCGGCCAGGTCGCGGGCGCATTCTATGGTGAACCCGGGATCCCGGCCGAGTGGCTGGACAAGCTGTCAATGGCGGCCGAAATCCGAAATCTCGCAGACCGGTTGATGTCCGCCACCAAGCGCCCCTGACCTAACCGAAGAACGCCTTCTTCCCCTGGACGCTCCTTCGTGATCTTCGTGTCCTTGGTCGCTTTGTGGTGACTTCTTCGTTCACCCTCCCGGGTTGGGTTATCGGAAAGTCATCGGCTGACTTTCGGAGGGGAAGAGGAAAGGTTCGCCTGGAACTGGGCCTTGATCGCCTCTGCATCCGCGATCTCGTTCTTGTTCAACTTCGCTGCAAGTGCGTTCCTGATTTCTCCGTAAGGCTTGAAAGCCGGGGTCGGGTTCCTTTCCAGGAGCAGACCCAACCATGCAAGTGCCTTTTTCAGGACGGCCGAGTTCCCGAAGCCCTCGTCCTGGACCAGTGCGGCGTCGAGGGGATGGTTTGCGGGATCGGATGAAGCCAGGGCCAGCCACCTCGAAGCCTTGGGAAAATCCTGCCGGCCGGATTGGTTGGCGAAGATGAACGCAAGCATTCCCTTGGCCAGCACGGATCCCTTTTCCGCAACCCGCTGGTACCATCGGATGGCATCGTCGAAATCCTGGGAGACCCCTCGCCCTTCCTCGAGTATTCCCGCAAGGGCGAACTGGGCGAGAAAGTTCCCTTTCCGTGCGCTCTTTGAAAGCCAATGGACCGCCTCGGCCATCTTCTGTTGCGAGGCCATCATCAATCCGAGCTGGTATTGGGCAAGGGGGTTCCCCATCTCAGCGGCCCTGAGGAACCATTTCTCCGCTTCGACGAAATCCCGCGCCACCCCGTTGCCGTAATAGTGCAGATTTCCCAACCTGTACTGGGCATCGGGATTTCCATACTGGGCGGCGCTGATGAGTGCGAGCCGGTCTTCGTGCTTTCCATACATGATTCCGAGGTCGTAGCGGGCGAGCGGATGTCCGTTCATCGCCGCCATCCGGTACCAGCGGCCCGCCTCCTCCTTGTTCTGGGGGACGCCATTTCCGAAATAGAACCTCGCTCCGAGCTCGAACTGGGCGTTTGCATCGCCCTTTTCAGCATTCTTCCGGATCTCGTCGAGATCACGGGCGTCGAGGTAAGGGTTTCCGAGGCGGTTCCAGAGGGCGGGATTCCGCCATTCCGCAGGGGAACCGGCCGCGTCGAAGTCTGCCCTGTTGAAATCGGCCCGATTGTTATCGGCTCGATTGAAATCGGCGCGATTGGAATCGGCGCGATTGAAATCGGCACGGTCGAAGTAATCGATCCCGTATCTGAACCGGATGGGGGGGATTTCCCCGCTTTGCCAGCCGGGCGGGTAGTAACCCTGATAGACCCTGCGGTCGAGGTAGTCCTGGAAGAAGGGATCGATGGGGGCATTGTAGGAAAACCTGTTCAATTCGGGGTTTGATATCGGGACGACGTAGGGGTCGACCAGCGGATAACCACGGACATACCGGCCCTCTTCGCATGCCAGCGCGAACCACCGGGCTGCCTGTCCCTTGCTTCGCGGAACCCCCTTTCCAATGAGGTAGCGTGCTCCGATCTCGTATTGGGCTCCGATATCCCCGTTCTGGGACATTTCCTTGAGTTGGTCGATGGTCTTTCCGTCGTATGCATTCGGTCCGTAGGTGTCCGAAAAGCGGGCGGCGTTTGCCATCGCGACCTCCCGAAGGCACCTTGCAGCCTCATCCTCGTTTACCGGCACACCGTTCCCATGGAGGTGGTTCATTCCGAGAACGTAGAGTTCCTGGGAACCCCTTGGAAGAGACTGGTACCATGGATCCAGGACGGGATACCTCCAATATCGTCCGGCAAACGCCGTTTCACGTTTCGGAAAACCCGCGGCTGTAACCGTTTCCCGATACCAGTAGGCCGCCTTCTCGAAATCGCGGTTCAGCCCGCTTCCCATGTGATACCGGTTCGCGAGTTCGTAGCGAGCCCCGATGTCGCCCTTGTCCGCGAGCATGTGAAGCTCGGGAAGCTGCCTGGGTTCGGCAGCCTTTGCAAGGGGGGAATGCGAAGGCCAGGCCATGACCTGCTGGGCGGCCTTCCTGAGCCACGCGGCCGCCTGGCCAAAGTTCTTGGAAACACCGTTGCCGGCGAGGTAACGGGTTCCGAGAAGGAACTGGGCTTCAACGAGCCCTTCGTTCGCGGCATTCTTGAGCTGTTCCAGGTTCGCCTCCGGAAGCCCGGGATACAGGGGGTTGGGCTGGTCGACAGGCTCGAAACCGGCTCCCCGATAGCATTCAGCGTCGGGAAGGTGTTCGACGACGGGGTAGGGATGATTGAAGCGCGCGGGGAGGTCTCCCTTCATGGCTGCAGCGCGGAACCATTTCGCGGCGAGGGAGAAGTCCTGCCGGACACCGTTTCCAACGTAGTATTTCGATCCGAGCGAGTACTGGGACGCGAAGTCCCCGCTTTCGGCCTCACGCAGAAGGGTGGAGAAGTCGTAATCCTTCTTCATCTTCTTGTCCATCGCGACGGACGAATATGAGGTGCCGAAAAGCGCAGCCCGGCGGAACCATTTCGCCGCCTCGACGTGGTTCTGGGGAAGACCCTCCCCGAGGTAATACCGGGATGCAAGATCGAACTGGGCGTAAACGTCGCCTCCGTCGGCTGCGAATCGGAGCCATTCGATATCGATTGCGGAAACAGGGCCGGTCGCGAAACACGACAAAACCAGAATAAGCGAGAGTTTGTGGGCAAATTTCATTGCATTCTTCATTGAATTCTTCTCCTGGGACCTGTACCAATCATTGTTCCGGCGCGGAATACCTGGGGGGGTGATAGAGCGGCATGGGAAGCGGAACCGAAGGGATGTTCCAGCTTCGCTCGCAGGCAAGGGCGAACCAGCGGCATGCTTCTCCCGTGCTCTTGGGGACTCCCTGGCCCTCGTGGAATCGCTTTCCCAGCTCATACATGGCCCCGGTGTCGCCTTTTTCGGCCATGTCCTTGACCTGGCCAACGGATTTGCCGGACATGACCGGGGAATCATGGACCACGGCCCGCTTGGCGGCTTCGGACAGGTGCTTGACCGCTTCGTCTTCGTCCACCGAGACCCCGTCCCCATGGATGAAGCGCATTCCATGTTCGTACAGGTCAAAAGCGTCCTGCGGGAAACTCGCCTTCATGGCCATCCGGTCGGGGAATCCGCGGTAGGCGTTCCAGTATGCCCCAAGACCTGGGGTGTAAGCGCCCTGGAGGTAGGCTTCCCGATACCAGAATGCGGCTTTTTCGTAATCCCGCCCTACTCCCTCCCCGAAATAGAAACGGTTTCCAAGCTCGTATCGGGCCCCAATATCTCCGGACTGTGCGCCCCAGCCCAGTTCAACGTTGTTCTGCCGCTTGGCCGAATTGATGCTGGGGACATTCGGAGGCCAGGTCATTATCCTGTCCGCTGCACGCTTGAGCCACCCGGCAGCCTGGATGAAACTTTTCTCGTTCCCGGTCCCCATGAGGAAACGGGTTCCGAGGAGGAACTGGGAATGGGGATCCCCCGCTTCGGCCGCGACTTTCAGCTGCTCGATGGTGACTTCCGGTCCCTGTGGGAACGACGGGTTCCAGTTTTGCGGATAATTCCCCTTGTACGCGTATTGGAAATAAGGATAGTATTTCCCCGGAGGGAGGGGAGGCGGGTAACCCGGGGGAACGGGGCATCCGCGCATTGCGGCGGCCCTGAACCATCTGGCCGCCTCCGAGAAATCCTTGCGGATTCCGCGGCCGAAATAGAATTTGGTTCCGAGAGAGAACTGGGAGACGTAATCGCCCATCTCGGCCTCACGGATCAGGGCCATCATATCGTAGCCGCGGGCCTTCCGTTCCAGTTCGCGCACTGCGTGCGGGTCTCCCGCGAGCGCAGCCCGCCTGAACCATTTCGCTGCCTCGAGATGGTCAGCCTTGGTTCCTAGACCGAAATACAGGCGATTTCCGAGCTCGAACTGGGCGTTGACGTCACCGTTCTCGGCGGCGTATCTCGCCTCGTCAAGGAAATCGCAGAAAGCCGGACCCGGAAATAGTGCAAGGACACACAGGACCAGAAAGGAAAATCGACCCTTCATCTGCAAAACCTCCTCCCGGGAGCCCGAGCGGGATCCCGCACCGACGTGATCGGTTCCTGGCTTTCAAAACCCGGAAAGCCCGGAATTTCCCGTTACGGGAAAATTGTAATCAACGGCGTTCCCCCGGGCAAGCTTTTCCTGCTCCCTAGAACCCACATTCGAAAAAATCGGGATCTTGCGGATGGCGCTTCGCAAACGACCCCTCCAGGGAGAAACCATCCCGATTTTTGGGTCGGATGCAATGGTGCAATGACAAGCGGGGCTGTGGTATACAAATCCCATGTCCGAAAGAAAGAAAAAATTGGCCTCCGTCCTCGACAAGATCAAGTCTGGAAGGCTCTCCCCCGATGAGGCGGAAGCCGACCTCGGGCGGATCTTCTGCCCGGAACATGAGGTTGCCGATGCCGTCATCGACACGACCCGCGCGGGCCGGACGGGGTTTCCCGAGGCGGTCTATGCCGCCGGAAAAACTCCGGCCCAGGTGGAGGCAATCGTCGGAGCGATGAAAAAGTCGGCGGGAAGGGCTCTTGCAACACGGTGTCCCGAACCGATCCTGGAGCGTCTGAAGAAGAAGTTCCCCGGTGGAAAGGCCGATCCGGTTTCCCGGACCTTCGTCATCGGGAACCCTCCCAGGAAAAGAGGCGGAGGGACTGTTGCCGTCCTCGCGGCCGGCACCTCGGATCTACCCGTGGCGGAGGAAGCCGCGGTGACTCTCGAGTTCGCCGGGATCAAGCCCGTGAGATTCTACGATATCGGCGTTGCGGGGATTCACCGGCTCCTCGGTCGTATCCAGGAAATCAGGAAAGCCGACGTTACGATCGTCGCAGCGGGGATGGAAGGTGCCCTTCCCAGCGTCGTCGGAGGGCTCGTAGACTCACCCCTGATCGCGGTCCCGACATCCGTCGGGTATGGAGCCAGCTTCCATGGGGTTTCCGCCCTTCTGGCAATGCTAAACTCCTGCGCTCCGGGGATAACCGTGGTCAACATCGACAACGGATTCGGCGCCGCGGTCGCCGCGGTCAAGATGATACTCAGGAGAACGCTATGACAAGGTTGTTCTGGGACTGCTTCGCCGGAATTGCCGGGAACATGGCGGTTGCTTCCCTCCTCGATCTGGGGGCAGACCAACTCAAGGTCGAAGAAGCGGTTGGAAGGATCCCCTTCCCCGAGGGGCCGATCCGGTTGATCTTCGAAAGGCGCATGAAGAACGGTATCGACGCTTTCTATTTCAACACCGCAGACGACGAACGGATCGACGGTCATGGCCAGGACCAACCTCACCACCATCCGCACGGCAAGGGTCATTCCCATGACCATAGTCATTCCCATGACCATAGTCATTCCCATGACCATAGTCATTCCCATGACCATGATCAAGATCGTCACCCCGGATCTGAAGCCTCCGAACCCGCCCGAATCGCGAAGAGTCCCCGGAAGGGTGGGGGGGCCACCCGGTCTGGCTTTGCCCATCCCTCGGGGGCGGTTCACCCTTTCCTGCAAAAACCCCCTTCCCATGAACATTTTCACAGGGGTTTCACCGAGATCGTCTCCCTTCTCGAAGCCGCCAGATTGCCCAAGAGGGTGACCGACCTCTCGATCGAGTGCTTCAAAGCCCTTGGCGAAGTTGAAGCCAGGGTTCACGGGACCACTCTCGAGAAGATACACTTTCACGAGGTCGGAGCCCGCGACAGCATCGCCGATATCGTCGGAACGGCCGTCTGCATCGAGGATCTGGGGATCACCTCGGTGATGGTTTCTCCCATCCATGTGGGGTCGGGCTTCACCGATTGCAGTCACGGGAAAATTCCCGTTCCCGCCCCCGCTACTGCCGCTCTCCTGCAGGGTTACGAGGTCTTCTCCCTGTCCGATATCGAGGGTGAGCTCACCACCCCCACCGGTGCGGCGCTTCTGAAAGGGCTCGGTGCGGTATCGTCCCCCGATCGCAATTACTCGATCCTGAAGGTCGGTTATGGGGCGGGAAGCAAGGAGTTCGGCGTTCCCAACGTCCTTCGCGCGATTCTGGTTTCGGAAACCTCGAAGGGGCCTTCCCGGGAGCAGGTTTCGGTCCTGGAAACGAACCTGGACAACTGTTCCGGCGAGCTGATGGGTTTCTTCATCGAGCGCGTCATGGAAGCCGGTGCACTCGATGTAACCGTTCTTCACGCCCAGATGAAGAAGAACCGTCCCGGGTTGGTCGTTTCCGTGATGGCGCGCCCCGAGGATGCCCGGAAGCTCGAAAACCTCATGTTCAGGGAACTTCCCACTCTCGGAATCCGGAGGAACACCGTCACCCGCTCCGTTCTGGCGCGTGCGGAGACAATCGTGGATACTCCGCTGGGGAAGCTCCGCGGGAAGAAGATCCTTGAAGAAGGCGGGGGAAGGCGGGAAGTGGTGGAATACGAAGAACAGAAGCGGCTTGCTCTGGAAACCGGGGAACCCCTTCGCCGGATCCAGGAAAGGATCCGGGAGCCGGGCCCTGAAAGGATGGAAAGGAAAAAGAAGTGAAGGCGAATTCGTATCCCAGGTCGAAGGAAATTCTCCGGGAGCTGACACTGTCTTCGGGGGCTCCAGGGTTCGAGAACCCCGTTGCCCAGATCGTCCGCAGGCTGATCGGGGAAGTGGGCACGGTTACCCGGGATCGCCTTGGAAGCGTCCTTGTCGAGCGTTCCGGGACCATGATGCGGGGCTCCAAGAACGGGCCCCGCATCATGCTGGCGGCCCACATGGACGAAGTCGCCTTCATGGTCAAGGGGGTGCACGATTCAGGGCTCGTGAGGTTCGTCCCCCTAGGGGGATGGTGGACCCACACTCTTCTTTCCCAGAAAGTCCGTATCCTGACGGAGGAAGGGCCGGTTCCAGGGGTGATTGCCGCAGTTCCTCCCCATCATTTGAACCCCTCGGACCGGGAAAAAGTCCTTCCCATCAAGAACCTGGCAATCGATGTCGGCTCCGTTTCAGGACTCCAGACCTCGAGCATGGGAATCGAGCCCGGACAGGCGATCGTTCCGCTGGTCGAATGGATGGAAATGGCCGCTCCGGGCATCATCTGCACGAAGGCTCTCGACGACCGGGCGGGCGTTGGAATGATGGTCCAGGTCATGCGGAACCTCGGGAAACACCCCAACACCGTCATCGCCGCGGCCACCGTCCAGGAGGAAGTCGGGATCCGGGGCGCGAAGACCGCGGTCAGCCTCGCGAAGCCCGATCTGGCCATTATTCTTGAAGGACCTCCGGCGGACGATTTTCCCGGATGTGCCGAGTTCGTCCAGTGTGCACTCGGGAAAGGGCCCCAGCTGCGCGCCATGGATCCCTCCTGCATCGCCCATCCCGGACTTTTCCGTTTCGCGAAATCCCGGGCGCAGGCGTTGAAAATCCCTTTCCAGCTAGCGGTCCGTGAAGTGGGGGGGACGGACGCGGGAGCGATCCATGTCGCTCATGGAGGGGTTCCCTCCGTCGTGATCGGGGTTCCGATCCGCTATGCCCATTCCCACCACGGTTTGATGTCTCTCCAGGATTTCGACAACGCCGTTGCCCTCGTCATCGACCTGGTTTCCCACCTCGACTCCCGAACCCTGAAAAGCCTGGAGTGACCCCGGGCTCGCAATCCCGGAAGAAATGACGCTTTTGCACGTTTGCTGATAGGATTGCCGCAGAGACACAGAGCCACAGAGGCTGTCGATGAATCGGACGGGTGCTTTTTCATTTTCCCGAAACCTCCGGGTTGTCTCGGTGTTCTCTGCGGCTCGGTGGCATTTTTCGTCAGTAACCTTGCCGCAGTGTCGAAGAAATTATTAAAATCTTCCCGGGGGACTGACGACTCTTATTGTATGGGATACC
>CAYRYU010000021.1:12143-77441 GCA_964428355.1 uncultured bacterium | reverse complement strand
GCCTTCTTCCGGTCCCTCCTGGAAAATGAGGCGGGGGAAACCGACCGGAAAGACCTCTCCCCTGCGGCTCCGGCAGGCGAGTGTTTCGGGTCCCCGACCGCACTGGATTCCATCCTGGACCACGCATGTGCCCAGTTCCACGAGTTTTGCCACATCATGGAGGAATACCCTGAGTTTCCGGCTTTTTTTGCGAATCCGACCGGGAGCGAGGAGGGGAAACTCCCTATCCTCGAAAAGGCATGCGAGGGGATGCACTCCGCAGTTCCGACCTTCTTGAAGGTCCTGATGAAGCGCAAGCGATTCAACCTGTTGCCGCAGATTGTCCGGGAGCTGCGAAAACGGTTTCGGAACCATCGGCACATCGTCGCGGTGAAGGTGGTTACCGCCATACCACTCCTTCCCGCTGAACGGTCGTCACTTGCAGCAACCCTGGAAAAGCATGCCCAGGGAACAGTCGAGATCGAGGAAATCGTCGATCCCGCCGTTCTGGGGGGGCTTCGCATCTTCTTCCAGGACAAGGTCATCGACGACACCGTCGCGACGCGCCTGAAAAACCTCCGGGAGTTCCTCGGAGGCGTTCAGGGCAGGTGGATGGACCAGTTCGAGTCACAGCCGGTTTCCGGTGACATCTAAGGAGAACCCATGCCGATCAAACCCGAGGAGATCGTTTCCGTTCTTCGACAGCAGATCCAGGAATTCAGCCCAAAGATCGACACGGTCGACGCGGGTGTCGTCCTCCAGGTGGGCGACGGCATCGCCCGGGTCCACGGGCTTCCGAAGGTTATGGCGGGCGAACTCGTGGAGTTCGCCAACGGGACCAGGGGTTACGTCCTCAATCTCGAAGAGGACAATGTTGGAATCATCATCCTGGGTTCCGACCAGGGAATCCAGGAGGGGCAACTGGTTCACCGCCTCGGGAAAATCGTTTCCATCCCGGTGGGCGAATCGATGTTGGGCCGGATAGTCGATCCGCTCGGGAATCCATTGGATGGAGGCGGTCCTATTGTAGCCGACCAGGTCATGCCCATCGAAACCGTCGCTCCGAACGTCGTCCAGAGACAACCGGTCAAGGAACCTCTCCAGACCGGGCTCCAGGTCATTGATGCCCTGATCCCGATCGGACGGGGTCAGCGGGAACTGATCATTGGCGACCGCCAGACTGGAAAGACGGCCATCGCGATCGACACCATCCTCAACCAGAAGAATTCAGACGTCATCTGCATCTACGTGGCAATCGGCCAGAAGACCTCCACCGTCGTGCGCGTGGCCGAGATCCTCAAGAAACACGCCGCACTGAAATACTCTATCATCGTAACGGCCTCCGCCTCGGACCCTTCTCCGCTCCAGTTCCTGGCCCCCTATGCCGGATGCACGATGGGGGAATACTTCCGCGATCGGGGCCGCCATGCCCTTTGTATCTATGACGACCTTTCCAAGCATGCGACCGCTTATCGTCAGGTGTCGCTCCTTTTGAGGCGCCCTCCAGGCCGCGAGGCCTTCCCTTCCGACATCTTCTACCTCCATGCCCGGCTCCTGGAGCGCGCGGCGAAACTGTGCAACGAGAAGGGCGGGGGTTCGTTGACCGCGCTTCCCGTGATCGAAACCCAGGCAGGAGATTTCTCCGCCTACATCCCCACCAACGTCATTTCCATCACCGACGGCCAGATCATCCTGGACTCCAACCTCTTCAACAGCGGAGTCAGGCCCGCGGTCAACGCCGGCCTCTCCGTCAGCCGGGTCGGGGGAAACGCCCAGACAAAGGCGATGAAGAAGGTCGCGGGCCCCCTGCGGCTCGAACTCGCCCAGTTTCGCGCCCTTGCGGCCTTCGCCCAGTTCTCCAAGGACCTCGACAAGGCGACCCAGTCCCAGCTGGCCCGCGGCGAGCGCTTGGTCGAAATCCTGAAACAGCCACAGTATTCACCTATCCCCCTGGAGGAGCAGGTTGCCAGTATCTTCGCCGTGACCAACGGGTACCTCGACCTGATCGACAAGAAGCATGCCGTGGCTTTCAAGGGCGGCCTGAACGGGTTCCTTAGGGAGAAACACCCCGAGCTGGTCGAGAAGCTCCGGAAGGGCGGCATTTACGATTCCGAGCTCGAGGAGAACCTGAAGAAGGCCTGCCAGGAGTTCCTCGACATCTTTCGCGACAGCCTGAAGCCGAAACCGAATGGTTGACAGAAGCACGAAATGCCCACCCTAAAGGACATCAAGCAGAAGATCGGGGGGGTGAAAAGCACCCAGCAGATCACACGCGCCATGAAACTCATGTCCACAGCAAAGTTGCGGCGGGCAATGGAAAGACTCAATGCGACTCATTTCTACCTCGATCGGTTGGAGCAGATCGTCGCCGACCTTCTTCCCGCGGTCGGGAGCACCTTTGTTCATCCCCTTTTCTCCCCCCGTGAGGTCAAGACCCTCGGAATCGTCGTCATCTCCGGCACCCGGGGCCTTTGTGGGAGTTTCAACCATGAGATCAACAAACGTGCGATGGAGGTCATCCGCGAGAGCAAGGCCCCACAGAAGAAACTCCTGATAATCGGGAAGAAGGCCCACGAGTTCTTCCGAAGGAAGGAATACGCGATCGTGGGTTACTTCCCCGACCTCATCCAGACCGAGGACCACTCCCAGATCCATCTGGTGGCGAAGAACGCGGTAAAGCTGTTCACCGAGGGCGTGATCGACGAGATGGTCCTGGTCTACAGCGATTTCGTTTCGGTCATGGACCGTCGTCTCGCGGTCCGAAAACTCCTGCCCGTCGAGAAGATCGGCATGGGTGCCGAATGCAGGAAGATCGCACGCCAGATCGCCTTCGATCCGGGCCCGGAGGAGATCCTCAGCTCGCTCGTGCCCAGATACCTCGAAGGGTCATTCCAGCGGGCGGTCCTGGAATCGGCCGCCTCGGAGCACGCCTCACGCATGCTGGCGATGACGAACGCCACCGACAAGGCTGAGGAGATGATCGAAGGTCTGACAATGCAATTCAACCGGACCCGACAGGCCGGGATCACCAAGGAGTTGTCCGAGGTGATCGCCGGAGCCGACGCCCTGTCGGATTGACCGATGACAAGGATGGTATAGTCATGATGGATGGCAAGATAATCCAGGTTCTCGGACCTGCGGTTGATATCAAATTCTCCACGGGGACCCTCCCCGATATCAATACCGCCCTCGAATTGACCAATCCCGCGACGGATACGCGGCTGGTGCTCGAGGTCGCGCTCCACCTCGGAAACGACGTCGTCCGGACGGTCGCCATGGGCCCCACGGAGGGCCTGCGCCGTGGTTTGAGCGTGAAATCGACCGGAGGACCGATCACCGTCCCGGTGGGCCCTGCGGTCATGGGCCGGATTTTCAACCTGCTCGGAGAGCCCATCGATGGCGGAAAACCGGTCGAAACCAATGAGAGATGGCCGATCCATCGGCCTCCTCCCACTCTTGTCCAGCAGGGAAAGGCCGACGAGGTCTTCGAAACCGGCCTGAAGGTCATCGATCTGTTGATACCCTATGCCCGTGGAGGGAAAGTCGGCCTCTTCGGGGGGGCCGGGGTCGGCAAGACAGTTCTGATCATGGAACTGATCAACAATATCGCCAAGCAGCACGGCGGCGTTTCAGTCTTCGGCGGGGTGGGGGAGAGAACCCGCGAAGGGAACGACCTGTTCCTCGATTTCAAGGAGTCCGGGGTCATCGACAAGACCTGCATGGTTTTCGGGCAGATGAACGAGCCCCCCGGGGCCCGCCTGAGGGTCGGGCTGTCGGCATTGACCATGGCGGAATACTTCCGAGACGGCGAAGGCCAGGATGTCCTGCTTTTCATTGACAATATTTTCAGATTTGTACAAGCAGGTTCTGAAGTCTCCGCCCTTCTCGGCCGGATGCCTTCCGCCGTCGGCTACCAGCCGACACTCGGAACGGAAATGGGGGCTCTCCAGGAGAGGATCACGACCACGAGCAAGGGCTCGATCACTTCCGTCCAGGCGATCTACGTTCCGGCGGACGATATCACGGATCCCGCCCCCGCGACGACGTTTTCCCACCTGGATGCCACCACCGTCCTTTCGAGGCAGATCGCCGAACTCGGAATCTACCCCGCGGTGGATCCGCTGGCTTCGGGATCCCGCCTGCTCGCCGCCTCGACCCTGGGCGCCGACCATTACAACACCGCGAGGTCCGTCCAGGAAATCCTGCAACGGTACAAGGACTTGACCGACATCATCGCCATCCTGGGGATGGAAGAACTTTCGGAAGAGGACCGCCTGATCGTGAACCGTGCCCGCCGGATCCAGAAGTTTCTTTCCCAGCCATTCTTCGTCGCGGAGCAGTTCACCGGGTACAAGGGAAAATACGTCTCTCTCGCCGAAAGCGTGGAAGGGTTCAAGGCCCTTGTCGAGGGGAAATACGACGAGTATCCGGAACAAGCGTTCTACATGGTCGGAAACATCCGTGAGGCCGAAGCCAAGGCCGCCCAGCTCAAGGAAAAGGGGGAAGCGTGATGGGGCCTTTTCCGCTTTGCCTTGTGGCACCTTCCAGGCCGATGAAGAACTTCACGGTCACGAGCGTAATCGTTCCCGGAATCAGCGGATACCTTGGTGTTCGGGGAGGTCGTGAACCGGTCCTGGTCTCCCTGAAGGTGGGCCTCGTCTGGTTCCGCACGGAAGCCGGCGAAGAGGTTTGGGCCGCGGTTACTGGAGGGTTCTTCGAGATGCTCGGGAACGAGGCCACCCTTCTCGCCGACGACCTGATCGAGGCTGATGATAGTGAATTCCCGAAACACCTCGAGGGAAAACCACTGTTCTTTCCCAAGGAATATGCCAGTCCCGTCCAGAAACACGACCTGGCCCACGGTCTTCTCGGGAAAAAGATCCGTGAGCGGGAGGCCAGTGGGCACTCGAACTAGGGCTATTCCCTTTTGGCCGATGGGAGCGGGACCGGTTGGATCTGTCGGAAAGCCCTTCTGCCCCTGGCGTCCAGGAAGAACTCGAAGCAACGTTCCTCCCCCGCTTCCAAGAACCTCTGCGAGGAATCGGTTCCGTCGCGGGAGCTCAACTCGACCCAGAACTTGCACCGCTCGGTCCCGAAAACGTGCAGGATCAGAAGATCCCTCTTGGTTTCGGGGAGTTGGAGGATCCTTCCAAAATGCGGCCCGGTCTTGCTCCAGAGGAGCCCAAGGTCCCGTGTTTCGAAGACACACGCCGGGATCTCCCTGAGCCCCTCTTGCGTTTTCGGATCGGTTCCGGTCCGGCGGCCCTGGGGATCTGTCAGCATTACCTCCACCCTTTCCCGGTCCTCGGAGGCGACGACCACCATGATTCTGACCGCTTCCGGGGAAACGGGGTCGACCCCGGTCGGAGAAGCGACGCTTTGGTTTTCCACCCGCTGCGTTGCCACGCCCTCGGGTACGACACCGGATATTCCCCCGTCCAGAGCAGTCGGGGGCGTTTCCTGGGCCAGAAGAAGCCACGGGAAGGCGGCAAAAACCAGAAGGATGATCGGAACGCGCCCCCAGCGGGGGATTTGCATCATTTCAAGGTGTAGGATTCGATCTTGAAGGAACCCTTTGGAGCTTCACCAAAGTTGGCGACGCCGAGGAAGAACTCTCCCGAAGGGGTCTGTTCGAGATAGCGGTTCATGACCACCGGCGGTTTGAGTTGGGTAACCACGATCGGTTTCCCGTCGCTTCCGCATCTGGCGATCCCGTAGTTTCCCTTGAAGCCTTCCGGGGGAATGTAGGCGAGTATCGCTTCACCTGCGGCATTCACGAACCAGAGGTCCGGGTTGGTATGTTCGCCGATCTGGAGAACGATCTCCTTGACCTTTTTTCCCTCGGCATCTTCGATGAGAAGATGGTTGACCCTCGCCTTTTCGTCCCATTTGAGGTAGCAAAGGTTTTCCGACGGATCGAGGGCGAACCCCGACCATTCCCAGTGGACTTCCCGGACGAACTTCCCCTCGGGGGACAAAACCGTCAACGTCTGGCGGGCCTTGTCGACAACGTAGATCCTGCCGGATTTCCCGACTTCCAGCCTGAAGAATTGAAGGAAGTTCCCGCTCGCATCGCCTTTTCCACCAAACCGGGCCAGGACCTTTCCGTCCGGGGCGATCTTGATGATTTCCTGTGTTGCCGCGGAAAGAACGTAGATGGCGATGATCGCCCCATCCTTGCCCTTTTCCAGCGCGAAATCTTCCAGGATGTCGTTCTCGGCCTTGGGGACTGGAATCGTTGCGAGAACCTTGCCGTCCGCCCCAACCCGAAGGATCCTGCTTCCGACGCTGTCGAGAACCCAGAAATCCGTTCCATCGAGGCGGAAGGACATCGGACCCCACGGGTTCAGCTCCTCGCTGTCAGGATGGTTGACCTGATTGTAGAAAGCCACCTGGCCGTCTTTTTCCCCGTAGGGAAGAGAGATTCCGGCGGAGGCGACGCCCATGGAGAGGAAGAGGAACGCGAAGGTCGACCAGGTTATGAGTTTCATCGATTACCCCTTGCAAATTAGGCTTTCCTGACCACGCAGGCGATTGCCCGGTGCTCGATTGAGCTGAAGACAGGTTTCCGCTTCCCGCTCGAGTTGTTCATGGCCATGAGGGAGTTTCCGTTCTTGCACACGATTCCGATGTGGCCGTGAATGCTGCCCGAGGGGGCACTCCAGCAGACCACGTCTCCGGGTTGGTAGGGAGGCGGGTGGACGATCTTCCAGTTGTTCGGGGCTTTCAGGCCCAGAAGACCGTTCTTGACCCCGGTGACGTTCAGGCTCCAGACCGGGACTCCGGCTTCCTTCAGAGCGGCCGACACGACGTTGGCGCATCCGAGATTTCCGCCTTCCGTTCCCGCTGCGTAGGGAAACTTCTGGTAGCCATTGTACCGGCTTGGGAAAGATGCCGCAACCTGGGCGACCTTGGCCGCGACTCCGGTCGCGTCGCCCGATCCCGGGTCGTTGTTGCCCGGTTTGTTGTCGCCGTTGTTGCTCCCCGGGGAGGTGGTTCCGCTGCCGCCAGGAATGGTCAATACCCACCCCGGATAGATCAGGTTCGGATTTTTGACCAGGGAGGGATACTTGTCCTTGTTGGCTTCAACGATATCCCAATATTTCGATCCGTCCCCAAGGAATCGACTTGCGATCGCCCAGAGGCTGTCACCCGAAACGACCGTGTATTCCTGTGAACCCTTCGAAGATTTGGATTTTTCCGCGGCGTCCTTGGCCACTTTCGTTGCGGTATCGACCAAACCTTCGACGATCTTGGTGACCTTTTCGAGGATTCCCAGAAGTTTTTCGTAGATCTGCTGAAGCTGGGCGTTGGAAGCCACTTTTGTTTCCGACGCGATCGATGCGATCGTTGCGGAGATGCTCGCGGCTTCCAGCTTGATGTTCGGCGCAGGGTCGATCGTCGGGTCATGCTTGTCGAGAGTGGTCTGCAGACTCTCGGCTCCCGCGCTTGAACACCAGGAAAGGGATAGGAGGATAACGGTCAGGAGCAACACAGGGGGCGAAACTCTTTTCATGGTGCCCTCCTTGGTTATTTCATTCCAGTCAATATTACCACCATCCGAGGGTTTGTTACACACATCTCCTCTTTTCTTATTGGAAAACCATTCTTATGGAAAAAGCTATCGAAATGCGGTAATCTAGACAACAGATACCGCTTGAGAATAGGAGAATGGATTATGAGTCGTCGTAACGGTTTCGTCCTGGTCCTTCTGTTCGTGATTTTTCCCCTGGTCACCCATTCGGCCTTCGGCCTGAGCGGAGATTCCAAACTCGAGTTCGATCAATTCATCCGGAACCTCCGCGAAGAAAAGAGAATCGACCGGATCGGGTACCTTATCTCCATGGAGCTGTCCCCTTCCAAAACCAATGAGAACAAGGTCCTTTCCCTTACCGGGAAGTTCTCCTATTCCTTTCCGAAGGGGTACCTCACCCATGTGAACTTCGCACGCCTGGAGCGGGTAAAAAAGGCCGGCGTTACATTCCAGATCCTCGACAAGAAACGCCTCGACGACTCCACCGAGCAGTGGTATCTGGTTTGGGTTGAAAACGAGGAGAAAGCAAAAGCACTCAAGGCGAAGTTCGAACCCCTGTTCACCCATGAACACACCGTCGTGATCCGGATCCGCCCGAGTGACGAGGAGTTCCTCATGGACAACCGGTACATGTACTCCGTCATCGAGGAAGCCATGCTCCCACTCAAAGTCCCCGTGGATCCGCTGCCCAAAAAATTCCTCAAAGTCGATCCTGCCATCCAGGAAGCGGTGAAAAAAATAACTGAAGAAGAGCTGGTTGCGGTTGTTCAGACCCTTCAGGATTGCGTCAGCCGCAAGGTGAAGTCGGCAGGAAATGCTTCCGCCACAACCTGGTTGGCGGATGAGTTCAAGAAAATTGCGTCGTTGACGGTTTCCACACCCACTTTCGAGAGTTCTTACGGGAAGATGAGCAATGTCGTTGCCGAGAAACCGGGTTTGATCGAGCCAAAAAAGGTGATTGTGGTCTGCGGTCACTTCGACTCCACAGCGGGGTATTCGGCCCGGACAGCTCCAGGGGCTGACGACAACGGTACGGGGGCGGCCGGGGTGCTTGCCCTTGCCCGGGTTACGGGCCCGATGTCACTGCCCTACACAGTCGTTTTCGCCTGCATGAACGCGGAGGAAATCGGACTGGTGGGCAGCAAGGCCTTCGCGAAAAGATATTCGGGGAGTACCGAGATCCAGATTCTCGGAGTACTCAACATGGACATGATCGCGGACAAGGATGACAACGAGGTCGCTGTCATTGGAAACACCCGCAGCAACTGGCTCATCAACCTGTTCAAGGATACCGCCCTGGCCTATGTCGGATTGACGAGCAAACCTCTCTACGATTCGAACATCTGGTATTCCGACCACTCCTCGTTCTGGAACATCGGGGCCAGCGCGATCCTGACCATCGAGGGGTATCCGGAAATCTCGGCGTATTACCACTCCGAGAACGACCTGGTAAAGAATTTGGCTCCCTCGTTCATGGAGAAGGTGGCAAGGGCCAATCTCGCTACGCTCCTGACAATGATGACCGCCACCACAAGATGAACTCCCAGAACCTGTTCACTTCATACTTCTTCGACCGTCCCTCCCGTGATCTGACGTCGGTTCCTGTCGGGGACCGCGGAAAGATCTATGTCGACGTTCCACATCGTTTTTTTGGATCGGTCTCAGCCCTGAAGGCCTACGTCAAAGACCTGGGGAAGATCGGGGCGAACGTTCTGCTTCTCCTGCCACACTTCCAACCCAGCTTTTCCGAGTATGTGGTAAAGAGTTACGAGAAACCTTGCCCCCTCTTCGGTGATTGGAACGTTTTCTCCGAGTTCATGAAGTTCGTGGAAACCCTTGGAATGGACCGGATGATCGACATCCCGTTCAACCATGCCGACTGGCAGGCCGAGAACCTGCAAAGAAGCTGGTTCAAGGACCACCAGTCCAATGGCGTCGAGGCCGGAGCCGACGACACGGATGCCGACGACCAACGGGTCAGGATCAACTGGGGAGCGTATGTCCTCGACAACGGAAACCCCGATCTGATCAACTATTGGGTCGAAAAGATCATCCGTCCGCATGTGAAGTCCTACCACGTCAATGCCGTCCGGATAGACGCTGCGTGGGGTCTCGACAGGGCCGGGCTGGCAAGAATAGTCGGGGAAACGAAGAAGATCGCTTCCAACGTCTGGTTCGTCGCGGAAAACCTGGGCATGGACAAGTTGATCAATCTCGCCGACTCCGGGATCGCTGCAGGGGCGGAGCGCTATTTCAACAACATGTACTGGTTTTCCAAGGGGCGTGCCATCCCCTCGGATATCTATTGCTTCAACAAGAGAAGCGGGGGGAAACCCACCTGCACCATCTTCAGCAGCCACGACGTATTGATGCCGGCCATGAAGGCCCTCGCGAACGTTAGGGCCGAGACTTACGGGGCGATTGCGAACGACAAGGCACTTCATCGCCAGATCGTGGAACGCGACGGCATCCATTCGCTTGCGGACGTCTCCCCTCAAGAGCGTGAAGCCGTCGTCCATCTGATGAAGCTTGATTTCGTCCTGGCCGCATTCATGTCCACCGATCTTATGTTCGTGGCGGGGGCGGAGCGGGGTCTTATCGAGCGCGTGGATGTTCTCAGATCGGGACCTGGGAATTTTGCCCTGGGCCATGAGAGCGACCTCCCCGCCTTCATGGGTTCGGTAATCCGGATGAAATTTTCCGATCCCCTCTTCAACCGGGACGGGAAGATCTTTCCTTTCGGCGATTGGGCCAGGGGAAAGAAGGGCGTCCGCGGTTATGTCAGGAAGACCGGGAAGAGGACCCTCCTTGTTGCAGTGAACACGGACCTCGAGCACACCGCCGACTGCCCGGTTCCCGCTTCCATGAGGAGGGCCAAGACTGTCGGAGAATACTCCACTTCCCAGGTCAGCGAGGGAACGGGCGCAATGCTGAACCACAGGATCGCCCTCCAGCCAGGTAGGGCACTCGTGATGATTGCGGATTGAAGCGATGTTGCTCCGCGAAACAGTACGGACCTCGGCCCGACAGTGCATGGTCGACGTGACCGGTCTCATCAGGAAGGCAGTCCAAAACACCGGGATCAAGGACGGCCACATACTGGTTTCCGTTCCCCACACCACAGCGGGGTTGACGATCAACGAGAATGCCGATCCATCGGTCGTGAGCGATCTTCTTCGCCGACTCGAAGGGATGATCCCCACGTCCGATCCCCAAGACCGGCATTCGGAGGGGAACAGTCACGCACACCTGAAATCCAGTCTCATCGGGAGCTGTCACCCCTTCATTGTTTCCGATGGCGACCTGGTTCTGGGGACCTGGCAGGGAATCTACCTTTGCGAGTTCGATGGCCCCCGGTCCCGGAATCTTCTGATCAGCGTCATGAAGTAGAATCCGGGTTCCGACGGAAACGAAAGCCCCCCGTTCCATCACAAGGCCGGGGGGCTTTCGTTCGATGGCAACAATCAATACTTGTAGATGCTTCCTCCGATGTACTCGCGGATCAGGGCATCCTTGGGGATGACCGACTCGTCCTCCCACGTGTGGAAACCTTCGAGCATGTCGTGGACGCGCTTTGCCCGGATGAAGGCATCCTGCCGTTTGGGGCTGTCGCGGTAATCCTTCACGAAGTCCGGGAAATACTTGAACAGATGGTTTTTGTAGATCGGAAGCTCGTAGGCGAGGGATCCGTCGATGATATGGTCGACCGTGCCGACGAAGGGGATGATATTCTGGATCTCGGACCTTCTGACGTAGTGCCAGTGTTCCAGGGTCTGGCGGGGATTATAGCTCCGGTGCCAGGAATCACGGACCATTCTGCGGAGAAGACGAACGTCGGTCCATCGGATGAACTCGCCTTCCTTGTTCTTGATCTGACAAAGGGATTCGATGTAGAGCTTGAACTTCTTCTCCGCCGGAACGCTTTCGGTCATCGGGGCGAAAAGGCCATGGAGGCTGTCGAGGAGCAGAATCTGGTTGTCCTTCAGGCAAAGGGGGTCGGTTTCCGCTTCCCGTTTTCCGGTCTTGAAGTTGTAGCGGGGCATCTGGATCGTCTTCCCTTTGAGGAGCTGGTCGAGATGCGTGTTGATCAGGTGGAGGTCGAGTGCCTGCGGGGTTTCGAAGTCGTAGTCCCCGAATTCGTCTTTCGGGTGATGGGAGAGGTCGAAGAAATAGTTGTCGAGGACCATCGCCACGAGCTCATAGCCCTCCTTCTGTAGGTGTTCACCCAGCTTGATCGTGGTCGTGGTCTTTCCCGAGCTCGAAGGGCCGGCTATGATGACGATCCGGACCTTGTCTTTCCTGGCAATGACCTTGGCGGCGGCCGACGCCACATCGGCCTCGTATTTCTCGGTTACCTCCTGGACCAGCTGGGGATAGGTTCCCCTCTCGATTCGCTCGTTGATCTTCCTGACGCTGAAACACTCATGGTCGATCGACCAGTTGAGAACCTGCCAGATCTTCTTGTAGGGGATGTTTCCGGATGTTGCCAGGAGGGAGTCCTTGCCTTTCCGGAGTTTTTCGTGCTCAGCCCGATAGAGGATGAAGGCTTTCGCGGTCCTGGCGTGCCCTTCCTCGATGAGCTCCTTTTCGATCATGTCCTGGACCTCTTCGACGGTCGCCAGGGCAGGGGGTTTCTTGAGGAGTTCGAGGTGGTGGACCACCTTCTGCGCGAGGATCTCGGCCATTCTGCGGTCGGTTCCCCCGACGGTCCGGGCGGCGTTGAAGATCGCCTGAACGATCTTTTCCGGATCGAACGAGACCACCTGGCCGTTTCGCTTGACGATTTTCTGGATTACGGGGCCGGTCATGAATTCACCTCCAAACGGTTCATTTGACTGCCTTGAACAGGACCGCCAGATTACCCATGATCTGGGCGATCTGGGACGCCTCTTTGTACCGGTCTTTCTGTGTGATTTTTGCTTTCGGCGGAACGAGGATCATGTCGCCTCTGCGGATCCTGGTGACCCGGCGCAGGGGAAGGACCTCGCCGTTGGCGCGGAGGACGACGGTCCGGCGATGGTTCGCGAAGTCGGCGAATCCTCCGCAGGTGTCGATGTACGAGCGGGCGCTCTGGTTTTCATGGAACTTCAGGGTCGAGGGGTTCATCACCGCGCCGATGACCTGGACGACTCCCGGGATCGTGGGAATCAGCACCTGGTCGCCATTCCGCAGGATGATGTCCTCCCTGTCGTTTCCCTTGAGAATCTCCTCGAGCTTGATCGGGATGCGGGAAAGCTCGGCCGCCACTCCGCGGGGAACCATGTCGAACTCGGCATACTGGGACATCTGACCTTCGAGTGCCTGACTCTCGGTATCTTTGGCCCTGCCCTCGGTGGTGGCGACACTTCCCTGCTTGAATGCCCTTTGAACGCTGATATCAGCCGACTTGGCACCCGACCTGAGCAGGTCGGCCTTGAGATCGAGGGTGGCCTGCTGGAAAAGCTCGTTCTGGACCCTCTGGGCGGCTTCCATCTGGTCGGCCGAGAAGATGTTCTCGACCTTCCGGTGGAAAACCGCCCCTTCCGCAAAGGCGCGGTGGGTCAGGCCGCCCGCTCGTTTGATGAGGTCCGAGAGTTTTTCCTCCCTGTGGAGCAACGCGTAGGGGCCAGGTCGGAGGACTTCCCCCTTGATTTCGATCACCTCGGGTTCGAGCAGGATTCCACCCCGGGCATGGACATTCACCTTGTCCAGTGGCTGGAGAAGAACGTTGTCAGGGGATTTGGGATTGTCTACTGCCTTTCGGACGTCCACTTTCCGGATCTCGGTCGTTCGGCTTCCGGTCGAGTGCGCGACTTCACCTTCCCCTCCGGCGTCGAAGGTGAATCCCTGGGCGCGAAGGACGAGATCCCGGAGAGTCATCCCTTCGCGAAGAACGTACTCGCCCGGCCTTCGGACAGCCCCCGAGATCACCACCGTGCGTGTGTCGGGTTCAACCTCATCGGCCCGGAAAACTCTCAGTGTGTCGAGGGGTTGGAGAGCGAGGTCTTCGGCTGGATCTTTTGCAAGGGCTTTTTCCAGGTTGAAGGTGAGGATCCCTTCCCGCCCCTGGTCGAGTTTCCTAACTATCTGGCCCGCTTTGGGGGTAGTGATCTCTTTGACGATCCCGCCTGCCTTGGAAATGAGTCCGCTGACCGTCATTCCTTCGGACACTTCGTAGTCTCCGGGTCTCCAGACCGGACCCTCGACCGTGACCTTGTTTCCCAGGTCTTCGAGGGCTTTTTCGACTTCGATCTCGTCCCCGTTCCTGACCTGGAACTCGGCCGCGATGGTCTCACCCTCCAGGATCCCGATGTCGAGGATTTTCCGCCTCTGTTCGGACTGCCACCGGAAAACCTTCAACCTTCGGGTATAGGCTGAAGATTCGATCCCTCCGGCAAGAGACAGTACGTCTCCGAGAGTCTTTTCCTTTTTGAGTTCATAGATGGCCGGCCGGAGAACCGCACCCTTGATGGAAACGTTCGGGCCGATGGGAGGGACGAAAACGGTATCGCCGCTTTCGACGTTCACATCCTGACTCTTGTCGCCGGCGAGAAAATACTTGTACAGATCGATTTCGGCGACGACCTTGTTTTCGCGCAGGACCCGGATATTTCGCATGGAACCCTTGAAGGTAGGCCCCCCCGCCCGGTAGACCGCGTAGAAAGCCGTGGAAAGTCCGGAAAGGATCAAAGCGCCCGGTTTGTAGACTTCCCCGGTGATGAATATCTGGAGGGTCCGGATTTTGGTAAGGGTGACCTGACCCTTGAAATGCTTGAACTTGTCGGAAAGGCTTCCGATTACCGTTTCCTGGAACTGACCCACGGTCAGCCCCGATACTCCCATTACCCCGATGACCGGAATATAGACCTGGCCCTCCGGATTGACCGTCACGTCGTAGACGGTCTCGTCACCGAGCTCGGACCAGATGATGATCTTGAGAGCATCTCCCGGTCCAAGAATGTAGTTTGAGGGAGCTGAAACAGTTTCCTGGGATGGGGGAAGTTCCTCGCCGCGGGCGAAGAATGACTGACCGAAAGGCTCGAGCACCTCGGGCCTTTTCCGGACGGCCCGCTCGGCTTTTTCTTCGAGAAGTTCCTCATCGACTCCGATTCCTTCGCCGGGGTCCTGGGCCTTTTCGCGGAAAATTGCCTTTGCTTTGGCTTGGGTTTCCCTTTTCGCTTGTCTCGCTTTTTCGGATTCGATGAGTTGTTCTTTCCTCTGCTCGATCAGGGCCTCTTCCAAGGCTTCGAGCCGTTTTTTCGTGTCCATTTCCTTGCGGGTTTCCTGGGGCGGTTGGACAGCCTCCGGAGGGGCCTGCACGCCGGGTTGAGGAAGCGCCTGGGTGGGAAGGTTGATTCGCGGGGTACTCTGGGCGGAAACCTCGTGGGACGGGAAGGAAAATGCTGTGAGAACTACCAGGAGCAGGAGAGTGGTTCTTTGCATGATTGGCACCTTCGAGGCTGGGATATGTTGTTCAAATTTGCCGGGGCGTCCGGATGGGGTCAGAGAAAAAGTCTAGCAGAACTCGAACGAAAAAGCAGGGGTCGGAAAACCGACCCCTGCGAGTCACTCGATTTCCAGGGAACAGAGATCATTTCTTGGGGGCTGGGGCGGGTGGCTTGGAAGTGGGTTGATCGGGGGGATTCTTGTGGATCCGTTGGATCATCTCTTTCAGGTCGACTCCGGAAACCGCTTCCAGCATGGGCGGAACCTGTGTGACGACATCGATGATTTCCTTGGTCAGCTTCGATGCGCCGATTCCGTCCGAACCGTTGCTGATCATTACTATCTTCTCGGTCTTGGAGAGAGGCTCGGCGACCGCCCGGATGATTTCGGGGAGCTTTTCGATGAACATCTGGCTGATGGCGGCATCGGTGTATGCCTTCCAGGCTTCGGCCTTTTTTTCCATGGCCTGGGCCTCGGCGAGACCGATGGCCTTTCGGGTCTCGGCTTCGGCAAGACCCATCGCCTTGACTCCCTCGGCCTGGGCGATTCCCTTGGCCTTTATGACATCCGCTTCGGCAAGCCCCTGGTTCTTCCGGACCTCTGCTTCCGCGAGACCCCTCATTTTCGCGACATCGGCTGCTGCCGTTCCTCCCGCCCGCTCGACGTCGGCACTGGCGAGACCCCGCATGCGGGTCGATTCGGATTCGCCTTCCGCGGTGGCTTTCAACCTGAACTGCTCGGCCGCGGCGAGCGTTTCAACCCGTCTCTTCTCCGCTTCTGCAGGTCTCTCGATGGTTGCAACGAGCTCCTGTTCCTTGCGGATGATTTCCTGTTTCTGGATCTCGATCTCTTTCTGCTTCGACACGATGTCGACCTGGAGCTGCTCGGCGCGGACCAGCTGGTTCGTCTTGAAGGTCTGGAGATCGTATGCGCGATCCTTTTCGGCTTCCTTGGCCTTGACGGACGCCTCATACTCGGCCATCTTGATGCTGAAATCCTTGCGTTTCTCGGCGACGATGACCTCGTTGTCCATCTTCTTGAGTTGTCCGTCCTTCTGGAACTCGGAGGACATCTTCATCGCATTGGCGGTGGCCTCGGCCTGTTTGATGGCGGCCTCGCTCTGGGCGGTGGCCTGGCCGACTACGGCATTTTTCTGCGCTTCCGCGATGGCCTTCTTTCCGAGGGATTCGAGGAACCCCTGCTTGTCGCGGATATCCTTGATCGTGAAGGAGACGATCACCAGGCCCATTTTCGCCAGGTCGGGAGCTGAAACTTCCTGGACCCGCGCGGCGAAAATGTCACGTTCCTTGATCAACTCCTCGACCTCGAGGGTTCCCAGAATAGCCCGCAGGTGGCCTTCCAGGGTTTGCAGTGCAACGTCCTTGATCTCGCTCTTGGACTTCCCGAGGAACTGTTCCGCAGCGGTGATGATGGGGAACTCCTCGCCCTTGACCTTGATCTGGGCGACTCCCTCGACCAGGATCGGAACACCGCTCTTGGTCATGACCTCAGGCGTCTGAATGTCCAATGTCATCAATTCGAGCGAGAGCCTCTCCGCCTTTTCAATGATCGGTATGACGAAGGCGGTGCCTCCTTTGACGATCCGGAAGCCCACCTCATGCTTGTTGCCGCTCGGATCGACGATGGAACGGGGTCTTCCCGAAATGATCAGGACCTCGTTCGGGCCCACCGTCTGCATGCGGCTCGACCAGAGCATCAGGATCAGGATGAGGAAACCGAGAATTCCCATCGCCCCTACGACGATCATTGGTGTTTCGCCCATGGACATCCTCCTCGCAACATTTTGAACAATGGTACAGCAGACCCCCGGGGGAGTCAACCTTCGGAAGGGAGCTCCCGAAGATTCTTGCATGTCAGGGATATGATCACGAGCCCTGTTTTCGCCATGTCGGGGGCCGCGATCTCCTGCACGTGGACGCTGAATTCCTCGCGGTTGTTGAAAAGCTCCTTGCATTCGACGGTTCCGAGTATCTCCCAGATGTGGCCTTCGAGAACGTGGCGGGCCATCTCCACGATCTCCCCGACATCCTTCCCAAGGTAGTTTTCCGCCGCGGTGATAATCGCGAATTCCTCTCCCTTGATCTTGACCTGGGCCGAGGCATCGAACGAAACCGGGACCCGATCCCTGGTCAGTGCCTTCGCGACAGGGATTTCAACCAGCATCGATTCGAGAGACAATACCGATGCCTTCTCGATTATCGGAATCACGAAAGCCGTTCCCCCCTTCACCAACCGGAAACCAACCTCGTGTTTGTTGCCCTGCGGGTCTACGATGCTTCGAGGTCTCCCTGATATCACCAAGACCTCATTCGGACCTGCGGTGCGCATGCACCGCGCCCAAAGGGCAATCTGCAGGAACATGAAGAAGAAAATCCCCAGCGCTCCGATCAAGATCAGGGGGGTCTCGCTCATCGATTTTTTCTCCTCAGGAATTACGCAACCATCGCAGGGTACGATTCCTCTCAAAATGGGTGACTGTCCCCGCGAAGAAAGCCCGAAGAAGGCTGATAGGAAACGTCAAGTCAGTTCTTTCGCGTCGACCGGTTTTACCAGCATTACATTGTCGTTGATCGCCACGATCTCGACCGTCTGGCCTTTTTTGATCTTCTTCTCTCCCTCGGCAAGCCGTGCCATGTTCGATTGGCGGCTTCCGGCCAGAAGATAGGTGATCTCCCCGATTTTCCCGGGTTCGAGGTCGAGAAGCGCTTCGGCTTCCGATCCTATCAGCTTGTTGGTCGATACGTTGGTCGAAGCCTGTGACTTGATGAAAAGTTTGACCAGGAAAAAAGAAAAATAACTCGAAAGGATGACCGACAGAGCACCCGAAACGAGGAAGCTCAGCGTATTCACCAATGATTGGGGCATGAGGGGGATCGTTCCCAGAACCCCAAGAGAAATGAACCCGAGCCCTCCGAAAAGCGTGGCGAACGTTGCGATCATCAGTGGACTGAAGGGGGAAAGCCCTTGGGAACCGTGGTCCGAATCGGTTCCGTCGTTGTGGCCGTGACCTCCTCCATCGCCGTCATGTCCGAGGGCGGAGGAATCGTGGCCGTGGGCTGCAAAATCGTGCCCGGAATCCACTGCGTCGTGTCCTCCACCGGACCCGTCCGAATGGAAAAGCCCACCGTCATGCCCGTCGCCCGATCCGCTTCCGTCGCTATGCCCGCCCATCTGCCCCAGAAGCGTAATCACGACCGCATATCCTACTCCGAAAACCAGGAATCCAAGGTATAGGTGAAAAAGTTGAAAGCCCATGCGATCACCCCCAATTTCCTACTGAATCAATATCTAGCACAAATCGTGCCCGCTTGACGAGTCTCATCGGAAGCCAACTCTTGAATTCCGGTGTGAAAAAGTCGTCGCGGGGCCAAAAAGGTGAGACAATGCTGACGCATTTACCACCCGAATGCATCGACTATGTGCTCCATCTCGTACACAACCCCATCCCGGGCGATGATACCGATCACATCGAACCTGCAGGGAACCTGGCCCGGGACCTTGTTGATCACAAGATACGCCGCGGCAAGCCTTTCCAGACGGCTCTTCTTCTTGGGGGAAATGGTTTCCAGAGGGTCCCCGAACATGGAATCGCTTTTCGTCCGAACCTCCACGAAAACCAGGGTTTCTCCGTCACGGGCCACGATATCGATTTCTCCGAATCCCGTCCGGAAATTCCTCTTCAGGATTTCGAACCCCTTCCCTTCCAGAAACCGGCTGGCTTCTTCCTCGCCCCAGTTGCCGAACCGCTTCCTTTCGTCCCCTTTTGGCACCTTTTCCATCTTCTTTCACTATTGGGGGAGAATCGTCGCTCACGCTCCCCGGCTTCCGTCCAGCTGGTAGATCTGTGCCAGGACCTCGGCCATAGCTTCCCAGAGTTCCGAAGGGATTTCCACCCCGATCGGTACCTTGGCGAGCGATTCCGCCAACTGCTTCTCTTCCCTTACAGGAACCGAATGCTTTTTCGCCTCCTCCAGGATCCGGGAGGCAAGAAACCCCCGTCCCGAAGCGACAACCTTGGGGATTTCCCCCTTTCCCCCGAAGATGTATCTGATCGCTACCGCAATTTCTTCGAATCTGGGAAGTGTCTTCTCGGCCATGGCGTCAAACCTTGAGGTCCAATAGCGCCGGGGAACCCGCTGTCGGGATATCTGAGACCCCGGGCGAAGCAAAAAAATGTTCACGGACCGGGAGAGGGCCCGAAGTCATCCTGACCGACTTCCACCCCGCACCCGAAAGCCGCTCGGAAAGTGTTGGAAAAGCCCCTTCGAGCAACTTTCGTGTTTCCCCGCTTTGCGGGGCGAAATGGACCCACAACGCTTCTTGAAGTTGATGGATGCCTACCTCCATTTTCCCCAGTCGGGGAGGGGAAACCAGGAGTCGAAGGCTGAATCCGCGTTCGGAGTTGCCCTGCGGAGGATAGAATGCCTCTCCTTCGAGGGTGTCGGGGAGTTCCTGGTCTTGCCAAAATATGGGCCACTGGAATACCATGCGGCCTTCCTGATCCTTTTCAGGGGGCTGGGAAAGGATTTCTTGGAATTGCAGGCTCTCGATCCAACCTTCGGTCTCTGCTCCGTCCAGGGAGCCCATTTCCGGGATCTCCGATCCGTCAAGGAGGGCGAAGAGCTTTTCCAGGAGTTTTCCCTCGTTCCAGTTCGCGCGCAAAGCATCGGGAGCGAGCCCTTGAAGTTTTGCCAGGATCCGGTCGAACCGGAGTTTCCCCTCGAAGTATTTTTTCAGGATGGGAAACTGGTCCTCCGAGAGGTTCCGCGAAAGGAGAAGGCCCAGGGCGTTAAGGGCCGCGGCATCGGGAGTGGTGTTCAACCGTGCGAGCAGTTCCCTCGCGGCTTTCAGGAGGTCGGGGGTAAGGGAGAGGCCCATCCTTTTCAGGGCGGTTGCCAATGCGGCATCCTGGGAGCTCAGGTTCTCGAGACCTTCTGATTGGATTCCCTGGGTTTCGACCATATCAGCCTGAAGAGACAGAACTCCCTGCCTCCCTTGCATCTGTTCGATCCGGCCATTGATCTTCATTCCCTGGGCCAGTTTCTGATTGGTTTTTACTGGGACCCCGTTCAACATGACCATGCTGCCGGAATCGTCTGAATGAAGGACTTCCCCTTGGACCCGTTGCGAGGTCGGAAGAAGTGTCAGGCTCTGAAACGAGATCTTCATCAGTCCATGCCCTCCAGTTTTCTCTGAGGATCAACGGATAGGGCTTTGACCGGCCTGAATGATCTTCGATGGATGGGGCTGATCCCGAGTTTTCGAAGGGCTGCCTGATGTTCGGGAGTTCCGTAACCCTTGTGGTTGGCAAACCCGTATCCGGGGTGTCGGGAATCCAGACCCTCCATGATCCGGTCGCGGGTTTCTTTGGCCAGGATCGAGGCTGCACCGATCATGTAACTGACTGCGTCACCCTTGGGAATCGAGCGGGACGGGATTCCGGCTCCGGAAAGGGTTATATGGTCGAGGAGCAGAAAATCCGGTTCGGGATGGAGAGCCTCTAGAGCCCTCATGAATGCCAGGCGCGTTGCCTGCAGGATGTTCAGTCTGTCGATCTCCTCGGGCGAGGCCATTCCGATGCCGTAAGCGGTCGCGGTTCTGGTTATCACCTCGAAAAGTTCCCGACGCCTTCCGGCTGGGAGCTTTTTCGAGTCATCCACTCCGTCCACTATCCGATCGGAAGGCATTATCGCAAAAGCGGCGACCACCGGGCCCGCCCAGGGGCCCCTTCCCGCCTCATCCCCACCGGCAATCCTCTGGAACCCCATGTTCCATGCCTCCTTTTCCAAACGCAGCTTATCCATTTCCACCTCCAAGCGCTTCGAAGAGAATCTCGACAAAGTGCGCCGAGAGCACGCCCCGTTTTGAAAGTGGGCCTTTCAGCCGTTCCAGGGATGAGGGATCCGCGAAAATGACCGTTCTGGCCCCCGATGTGGCAAGCATCTCAACCAGATCCGAATCGATCTTTCGGGCCAGCGCTGGATGATGGAATCTCAGAAGGTCGTTCTCCAAAGCCCCCCTTCCGTCCTTGAAGGATTCCACCAGGGGATTTGCCAGCGCCCTCCCGAGTAACTCACGGCAACTCCTTTTTCCCCCGAATTCCCGGGAATGCAAGTTGGAATCCAGGAGGGTGAAGGTGCCCGGAAGGGGTTTGGTGAACCCGGGCCCCCGCTTGGAAACAAAGGAGGCAAAATCGGCCGCTTTCTCGAGAAGACCCAGTTCCCGGTCTGACAATTCGCAAAAGACAGGGGCGATCTTCAGTGACCAAAGACATTTGGCGCATGCCACAACCAAGCACGAGGGTTGGATGCGCTCCAGATCGTTGACAATGCGCGAAATGAAGGCTCTGTACAATCCAAAATCACCGAGGGTCAAGGCGGGAAAACCGCAACGATGGGCAGGGAGCGCGATAACCGATGTCCCTCCCGGGTTTCCCAGAAGCGCAAGGGCTTTTCTCCCAAGGCTTTCCCCATGTCGAGATCCCCATCCGGGAATGAATACGGTTTTCTCGCCATCTTGGGCTGGAATTCCGGGTTCTTTCCGGGGAGCCAGGGAAGGGAACGATTCCAGAAACCATTTCCTGAACTCCTTGACCTTGTCGAAACCTACCCCGAAAATCAGGAAGAACCTCAATCCGGTCCAGATCCACAGCAGGGAGGGATTCGCGGCGATTTTGTCGAAAAAAGAGTCTGGAAGAAAGCCGGCCTGGAAAGGGGCGGTCAGCCTTGCGGAAAGGGCCCTGACCAGGGTCGTGTCGATTCCGTTGGGGCATGCCCCCTTGCAGCTGAGAGAACCCGCGCAGAGGGAAAACGCGTCGCGGACAACCCGGTCTGGGATCTGCCGGCCCGCGATCCGGGCCTGATGCAGGGCGATCTTTCCCCTCATCGACCCTTCTTCCCGGCGGGTTTCGAGAAAGACCGGGCAGAAAGCGGAGCAGTTCCCGCACTTCACGCAAGGGGAGATTTCCCTGGCCAGCCGTTCGCTGATTGTCGGAAGGGGTGCGAGTCGCATGGTCAGTAGAACATCTTGTGGGGGTTGAGAATGTTGTTGGGGTCGAAAACGCGCTTCAGTGACCGCATCAGTTCATACCCGGTCCGGTCGAGGTTTTTGGGAAGGAAACGGATCTTGGCGATCCCGATCCCGTGTTCTCCTGAAACCGCTCCGGAAAAACGATTGACGATCTCGAAAATCTCCCCGATGGCCTTTTCGACCCGTTCGGGCTCCCCGGGGACAGTGTCGTCATACATGATGTTCACGTGGATGTTTCCGTCCCCGATATGGCCGAAGGAGATGATGTTCAGCCGGGTTCTTCCGGCAAGCTCGCGGAGCGCACGGATCGTGGCTGGGATGTGCTTTCGGGGAACGACGATATCCTCATTTGCCTTACGGTTTCCAAAGGCTCTGAGGGCGGGACTGGTTTTCCGGCGGATTTCCCAGAGGGCTTCCTGTTCTCCCCTGGTCTCGGCTACTCGCACCTCAGCCGCGCTTTCCGTGAGGCAATCCATGGTCTTCCTTCGAAGGATAGGCATCTCGTCATGGCGGCCGTCGATTTCGATCAACAGCAGTGCCTGGAAGTCCAGGGGAAGTCCGAATCCGGAATGCCGTTCGACCGCGCGGATCGCGAATTCGTCCATGAATTCGAGCGAGGAGGGGGAGATTCCGAGCCGGAAAAGGCGGTTGACCAACCCCGTGGCCTGTTCGAAATCCCTGAAAAAAGCGAGAAAAAGGATCTGCGCCTCCGGGCGGGGAACCAGGCGCAGCAGGAATTTATGGAAAACGGCCAGGGTTCCCTCGCTCCCGATCAGGAGATCCTTGATGTCGTATCCGGCGCGGTTCTTGAGTGTTCCCTTGCCGGCGGAAAGGTCGCGTCCATCGCCCGTTACGGCTTCCAGCGAAAGGACGTAATCCCTCGTAACCCCGTATTTCACGCAATGCGGTCCTCCTGCGTTTTCGGCCACGTTCCCGCCGATGGTGCAGGTTTTCAGGGAAGCGGGATCGGGAGGGTAGAACAACCCCGCCTTTTCAACCGCATCCTGGAGATGGAGCGTGATGACGCCCGGCTCGACAAGCGCGGTCATGCTCTCTTCATCGATATCGATGAGGCGGTTCATTCCGAGAAGATCGAGGATGACCCCGCCCCGGACGGGAAGGGAGCCCCCGGAGAACCCGGTTCCCGCGCCCCGGGGAATGATCGGGATTCGGGAACGGTTTGCCGCCGCAACTACCTTCCGGATGTCGTCGGAGGATCGTGGCCGGACGACGGCGGCTGGGAAGAAGAACTCGTTGGTTGCGTCATAGGAATGCAGGGCGGTGGCAAGCAGGTCGTCCCGGAAAATTGATGGATCGACCTGGCGCTTGAACTCCGAAAGGGATTTTTCGTGGTCGGACATAAGGCTCTTGAGTATTCTACCACCTCCGGGTTATCGGGGGGAGGTGCCCAATAACGGGAGCGCACCCTTCCGGGTGCGCTCTCCAGCAGATTGAAGGTTCTCCCCATCCTTTTCCTGCGCGCGAAAAGAACTCGGGAAACCGACCTTGGACTTCCGGTCTATTCTTCGTCCGGGTTCTTGATCGTTCTCATCGCTGCTGCGGCGGAGGCAGGCGTCGTCGAGGTCGTTCCGATGACCGTCGTCGGGGTGGCAGGGGTAGTAGCAGTGCCCGTTGCTACCGTGGTGGTTCCGGTATCGACCGGAGGAGCAGGCGTGGTGGGGGTGTTTCCCGCGCCCTGGCCGATTCCTTTGGTGACCGCGCTCATAATCTGGGAGAAGATGCTGTTTTCCCCGCCTTCGAAGAGCTTCTTGACCAGGTTGATGAGGAAATCGAAGAACCCTCCTCCACATCCTCCGCCGTCGTCTCCGCAACTACCTCCCCCGCAACTGTCGTCGCCGCAGTCATCTCCACAGTCGTCTCCGCAGCTGTCATCGCCACAGCTCTGCGCGTGGACAGCAAAGGGAAAAGCCAGGGCGATCGAAAGCAGAACGAACCAGACGGTTCGGATACGATGAGTTCGGGTCATGTTTGTCTCCTTTCGGTGACTTTTGACCATAATACCTGCGATCTTCCCGAAATGTTTCATCCCGGATGGAAATTTTCCGAAAAAAAACGGAGGGCCCGTTTTCGAGCCCTCCGCCTCTTACCAGAGGAGATCAGACGATCTTCTTTCCACGCTTGACGTAATGAGTGTGGAGAAGTTCGTGGGATTTGTGCCCGCAGGGACCTTCCTTGAGGAACTCCCCGTAGATCTTCGTGACGGTGGGGTTCTCGTGGGATTTCCGGGAATAGAGGGTCTTTTCTTCGTCGTAGATCGCCTTGGCGCGGGCTTCGCGGATGGCAGGCGAAGTCGGAATGGGCTGTCCGCCTCCTCCGAGGCATCCGCCGGGGCATGCCATGAACTCGATGAAGTGGCATTCGCTGAATTTCCCGCCCGCTTTGATGTCTTCCATGACCTTGCGGGCGTTGGCCGTGCCATGGGCGACGGCGACCTTCAACACGGCTCCCTTCAGGAAACCGAAATCCTTGATTCCGGGAAGGGCGTGGTGGAGCAGTTCCGGGACCGCAACGGTCTTCTCGATCGGCAGTTCCACGTAGCGGATCCCCTCGAAACCGCGAAGAGGGGTGATATCGAGGTTCTTGAACAGGTTCTCGGTCTTGACCCCGGTCACGATCTCTACCGCACTGCGAAGCGCGGCTTCCATGACGCCACCCGTAGCGCCGAAGATCAGCCCTGCGCCGGTCGCTTCCCCGATCGGATCGTCGAAATTGGTGGGGGGAAGGTTGGGAAGGTCCAGTCCTGCTTCCATGATCATCTGCGCAAGTTCACGGGAGGTCAGGCCGTAGTCGACGTCCTTGAAACCGCTTGCATTCATCTCGGGCCGGTTGCATTCGTATTTCTTTGCGCTGCAGGGCATGAGCGCAACCGTCACGATGTCCTTGGGATCGATCCTGGCCATCTCTGCGTACCAGGTCTTGATGAGGGAACCGAACATCTGCTGCGGGCTCTTGCAGGAAGACAGGTTGCCAATGAATTCGGGGTAGAAGTGCTCGAGGAATTTGACCCAGCCCGGGGAACAGGAGGTGAACTGGGGAAGTAACGCGCTCTTGTCCTTGTCGACGAGGGCCTTCTTGAGTCGGATCAGGAGCTCGGTGGCTTCCTCGAGAATGGTCAGGTCGGCGGTGAAGTTCGTGTCGAAAACCTTGTCGAATCCAGCGCGGCGGAGGGCGGTATTGAGCTGTCGGGTGACCGAGATTCCGGGCTGGAGGCCGAAGCACTCGCCTATGGCGGCCCGGGGGCTCGGAGCGGTCTGGATGACGACGTGTTTCTTCGGATCGTCGATGGCGGCCCAGATCTCGTCACTCGGATCCTTCGCGTGGAGGGCTCCAACGGGGCAGCGGTTGATGCACTGGCCGCAGTTGATGCAGACGACGTCGCCCAGGGGCATGTCCATGAACGTGGCGATCTCGGTCTTGGGACCCCGGTTGACGGCTTCGAGAACCCCCACTTCCTGTAGGTCGATGCATGTGCGGACGCAGCGACGGCACAGGATGCATTTGTTCATGTCCCGAACGACGCTGTAACTGGACTTGTCGATCTCCTTGGAGGGCTTGTCAGGGTGTCCGAACCGGTAGAAATCGACACCGTATTCCTTCGCGAGGCGCTGCAGTTCGCAGTTGTTGTTCCGGACGCAGGAGTAGCATTCGCCGTAGTGGTGCTTGAGCATAAGGTCGAGGTTGTGGCGGCGGGCTCTGCGGACCTTGGCCGAATAGGTGCTGATCTTCATCGGCCCGGTCACGGGAAACGCGCAAGCGGCCTGGAGGGTTCGCTGGCCCTCGATTTCCACCACGCAAACCCGGCAGACTCCGGCGACGCAAAGGTCTTCATGGTAGCACAGGGTCGGGATGACGATGTTGGCACGCGCGGCCGCCTCGAGGATGGTCGAACCGAAGGGTACCTCGACCTCCTGTTCGTCGATGGTCACCTTGACCTTCGCGCCGTGGGCTTTGTCGTCCTTGATCTCGGGCATGCGGAACTTTCTCTGGCTGAGTGGGGCCCGGTTGGAATCATGATTTTCGGTGGTTGGGGTTTTCTTGTCCATGTTTTCTTCCTCGCTATGCTTCACTCCGCATGAGCCCCGCGGAAAATCTCATGCTTGAAGTTCTGGATGATGGAAATGAAAGCGTTCGGAGCGCTCTGCCCCAGTCCGCATTTGCTCGCGATCTGCATCGTCTCGCCCAGGGAGAGGAGCTCCTTCAGGTATCTGACGGAACATTTTCCCTTTTCGAGGAGATGGATCCCTTCCAGGATCGTTTCCGTGCCGTACCGGCAGGGTGTGCACTGACCGCAGGACTCTTCGACGAAGAACTCCATGAAGTTCTTCGCGACCTCGAGCATGTCGCGTTCGGGTCCGAAAACGATGATCGAGCCGCCGGTAGGGATGTCCTCGAAAGCGAGTGTGGAGGCGAACTCGGAACGTGCAACGCACCTTCCGGATGCCCCGCCGACCTGGACCGCCTTGGCATTCTCCCCCTCCACCTTCTGGAGGAGATCCTTGACCGAGATCCCGAAGGGGAACTCGTAGACGCCGGGTTTCCCGCAGTCGCCGGAGACGCTGAACAGCTTCGTTCCCGCCGACTTCTCGGTTCCGAACTTCTTGAACCAGTCAGCCCCCCTTTCCGCGACACGGAGAGCCGTGATGAAGGTCTCGACATTGTTGACCGCGGTCGGACAGCCAAGAAAACCGACGGTGACAGGGAATGGAGGGCGGTTGCGGGGTTCGCCGCGATGCCCCTCGAGGCTCTCGATCAGGGCGGTTTCCTCGCCGCAGACGTAAGCCCCGCAGCCCATCTGGATGCGGATGTCGAAGTCGAAGCCCTTCTTGCCGGCCACGTCCTTCCCGAGAAGGCCTTCTTTCCGGAACTTCGCGAGCTTCTCAGTGAGGCCCGCGACGAGATACTCATACTCGCCGCGAAGGTAGATGATCCCTTCCCCGGCCTTGATTGCGTATCCGGCAAGGATCATTCCGCCGAAAAGGTTTTCCGCATAATCGCTGAGAAGGACCCGGTCCTTGAATGTGCCAGGCTCACCCTCGTCAGCGTTGCAGATGACGAACTTGCGGTCACCCTGGGCGGAAGCGGCAAGGTTCCATTTCACGCCGGTGGGGAATCCCGCTCCGCCGCGGCCCTTCAGGCCGGAATCGCGGATGGTCTGGATGATGTCGACCCGCTCCTTCGCGAGCGCGTCCTTGAGGATCTTCTTGACATCACAATGAACGAGAAGGATCTTTTCGTTCTTTTCTGCGGTCATTTCTCAGCTCCTTGATGATGTGTGACATGGGCACCGAACTTCTTGACGTAGGATTCGATGATTTCCGAAACGCTCTCGGGAGTGACCTTCGTGTAGACTTCGTCGTTCACCAGCATCGCAGGCCCCTGGTCGCACATTCCAAGGCAGTTGGTATACTCCAGGGTGAACATCCCGTCTTTGGTCGTCTGGCCGAACTTGATCCCCAGCTCGGTTTCGAGCTGCCGGGCAAGGGTCCGCTTCCCCGCCATGTCGCAGGAAATCGTCTGGCAGAGGCGGATGATGAACTTCCCCTTCTTTTCGCAGGTAAGAAAGGAATAGAAGCTCACGACTCCATGGACTTCAACCGGATGGATGTTGAAAGCGTCGGCGACTTCCTGCATCGCCTCGGGCGATATATACCTGAATTCCTTCTGTATGTGCTGCAAAACCGGAAGCAAACCGCTCCGCCTGTTCTGGTGTTCCTTCGCGATGGTCTGGATTGCGTGCTGTAGTTGGTCTTTTTCGGAAGCGAGCATTTCTGTCCTCCTGGTCTCAGACGTATTTCTTGATGGCTGCCAGCAGCTTGTCAGCGGCAACGGGTTTCTCGAAGAACTCGTTCACGGGGACCATTTCCTTGTCCTTGCCGAACTTCATTCCCGAGATCTTGCTGATCGCGGTCAACATGATGATGGGGACCTTGTTCCCCTCTTTCCGGATCTTCTGGGCCAGAGCGAACCCGTCGTCCGGCTCCTCCATCATCACGTCGAGGATCATGAGGTCGGGCTTCTCCTTTTTCAGGAGGTCCATCCCCTCCTTGGGGTTGTACCCGCAGACCACTTTGTACCCGGCCTTCTCGAGGAGGGTACGGTTGATTTCGACGAAATCCCGGTCGTCATCTACAAGGAGCACTATCTTCATTGATCTTTCCCTCGCTGTTGAAATTGGTTTTTGCGTGAAATGGAAAACCCAAGATCGCGTTTGCGAAAAATATCACTTTCCGGCGGCGGATGCAACCGCTTTTTGCCGTAAAACCTTCTTTTTAAAAGGCTTGTGGGGAGAAATTCCCCGCAAATGAAAACGTCCCCCCAGATTTGGGGGGACGTCCTTTGAGCGGGGCTCCGGTTGAGGGTAAGCCTTAGAACTTGTAGATCAGCGAAGTCTGGAACCGGTTGTTCTCGCCATTTGTTCCATTCTTGTAACTCGTCTTCCATTTCGAGAGTTCGACTCCGATCTGGACCGCTTCGTTCAGGTCGTGGAGGACGGTGAACCACCGTGCGGAGTTCTTGGTTCGGGCGGATGCGGGAAGGTCGCGGTCATCCGGATCGTCGGAGGAACAGCCCAGACTGAAGCGCCAGTTCTTGAAAGGTCCGAATGAGGCCTCGACCCAGCCGCCTTTTCCCTCGATCGCCTCGGCTTTCTGGAAGGTTCCGCCGAACCCGGTGGCATTGACTACGGTTCCGGATCCGGTGGAGGAAACCAGGATTCCCTGGCCGATTCCTCCGAAATAATCGTCGACGTTCTGGCCGTGCCAGGTTTCACCCTTCAGACCCAGCCAGTCGCAGATGGGAAGGGAAACGTCCCAGCAGTTTGACCGGCTCTTGATGCGCTTGTTGAGGCCAGCGGCATTGAAATCGTATTCCTCCTCCGAGGTGTGGCCGGAGAAGCCAACGGCCCCCTGGAGTTTCTTGAAGGTGGGAAAGGAGACCGCAACACGCCCTTGGAAGCTGGGGCTTCCGGAGTCCTCACCCGAGTCTCCCGCCTTGCGCGTGAAGGGGCCGACATCTCCGACGACGCGGCCCGCAGCCCCCTGGAGGGTCAACTTGGATTTCTCCCCGAGCTTGATTCCCTTGGTCAGGCGCAGCTGTGCCCGTCTGACCCCGATGTTTCCGGCCCACCAAGCGACCGAATAATTCAGGGTGCTTGGAAACAACGGGGAGATGACATCCGAGGTCTGCCCGCCGAGAAGTTGGAAATCGCTCTTCGGCCAATCGACCTGGAAATATGCGTGACGAATGCCGATGTTCCCCTTGTTTTCGGTTCCGTTGGGGCCGTATCCTTCGAGCTCGACGTTCCCGGAGACCTTCGCGTTTCCGGCGGTGGGACCTGCGAACTTGAACCCGAAGCGGGTCTGGTTCGCCGTCATCGAATACTGCCGGTCACCCCCGTTGACGTTTTCGGGGTACACCCATTTCATGAAGTTCCCGGTCTCGCTCCTGGAGCTGTCGACGGAGGAATCCAGCTTTACGTAACCGTACATGTCTATGTCATACTTCGATTTCATCGAGGGTTTTTCGGCTGGCTTGCCCTTCTTTTCGGGGGCCGGCGCCGGTGCGGGGGTGGGAGCCTTGTCGAGCTTCGTGGAAAGGTCTTGAAGGTTGCGCTCGAGCATCTCTATGCGTTCCCGCAGTTCGGCGTTTTCGCTCCGCAACCGGTCGAACTGGTCCGAAAGGGAGGGATCCGTCTGGGCAAACCCCGTCCCTGCCACCGAAAAAAGAGAACCGACGAGAACCAGGAAAAATAACTTCCTCACGACAACCTCCGAAAACAGATTTGGGGCGACCAATCCCTCGAGAGGGCATAAATTCGACCGATCCAAACGAACCGGATCCAACCCGAACCGGATTCAACAAGTCCGCTCACGATACCCATGTTAAGGATTATTGACAAGGGGCAAATCTACCCGAGAAAATCCTTGGAGTCAAGGGGAAATCTCATCCTGATCGAGTGCACGGGCAAAATCATCCGGGGTGTTGATGTTGAAGAGCACCTTTTTCCACTCACGATCTTCATCGGAGATTGGGATCTCCAGGATTTTCAATCCAGGGAAAAAGGAACGCAGGTGTCGTTGTCCGGCACGCAGCGCCTTTTCGATCGCCGGAAGGCAATCCCTGGAATAGACCGCAAACAACGGGTGGAAGCCGTCAGAGGTTTTGGGGATAACGACATCGAACCCATCCGATTTTTTCCACAGTTCGAGGATCGCTTTCCTGGTGACGAAAGGCATGTCGCAAGCCATTACGAAAGCTTTGGAGGAGTCGATTCCCTTCAGGCCTGTTGCAAGTCCCCCCAATGGTCCGATGCCCAGCGGATCTTCCTGGAAAGCTGCATGGGTGAGATCCTGGGACGTAGGGTCTTTCGGAAAACCCACAATCATGGTCTTCGCCGGCAACGGGGAGATGATTCTCACGATGTGCAGCCAGAGCGGGGTTCCCTTCCAATCCAGCAGGGCCTTTGGAGATCCCATTCTCGTGCTGGTCCCGCCTGCCAGGATGATCGCCTTCAGGGTGTCCGGGAGGGAAGTCATGATTCCAGGATGCGTTCGGGGTGGGTGTAAACGTTGAACCGCTCCCCCCTCGCGAACCCTATGATCGTTACTCCAAGGGCGCCACCAAGCTGGACGGCCGCCGAGGTGGGAGCTGAAGGGGAGACCAGGATCGGAATCCTGCCCCGCACCGCTTTGGATACGATTTCTGAGGAAAGCCTGCCGGTTGTCGTCAGGATGCGGGAATTCTCCCGGTCGCTTTCGGATGTGATCTTCCCCGATTGCAGGAGCCAGCCCAGAACCTTGTCGACCGCATTGTGGCGGCCGATATCGTCGGCGGAGAAGAGGGCTTCTCCCATCTCCCAGACCGAGGCGGAATGCACCCCCCCAGTTTCCCGGAAGAGGGCCGAGCTTTTCTGTACCTTCCTCATAATGTCGACGATAGCCCTGGGATGAACTGGTTTCGACTCTGGAATCGGGGGGAAAAAGGGGGAGCCCAACGGGGATACGAAGGTGACCCCCTTTCCGCATCCGCTTGTGATAGATCGGACGGGATCGATTGGAGGGAGCTCTCGTTTCTTGGCCAGCCTGACTTCAGCCGACATCGATCTGGGATTGAACGAGATATCCAGGATCTCTTCCCGTTCGTGGATCATGCATTCATTCAAAAGGAAGCCGGTCACGAGTTCTTCGATATGAATTGGGAGTGCGAGGAGGCGCACCATTTCACGACCATCGACGAAAACTGAAATCCGGCTCTCCCTGACGACAGGCTCCGAACGATGAGAGAATCTACCCGCCTCGAATCGTCGGATCTCGAGCTGTTCGATGGCGTCTGGGCGGAGCAGGTCAGCGGAATCCATCAAAGGCCCTCCAGGAATGCTTCATTCCGGTCAGTGTTGAGGAGGAATGAGAAAACGAAATAACCGGATCATTGATCGAAAATCTTCACTTTTTGCCAATTTTCCGTGGTTTTCCCAGGAAATTCGAGATTTCCGCGCCTTTTTCGGAAAAATTTCCTCGGGTTGGGTTGCGAAATCTTTCCCAAAACAATACAATCCCTGGAGTTTTGATTCAAGGTTTTGCCCGTGGAAACTTCAGAAAATATCAAAGGAACTGGGGGATTACTATGACGGACACAAACACCACTCCTAACCGATGGCTGGTTGCCATCATGGGCACTCTCATGCAACTCTGCCTGGGAACCGTTTATGCGTGGAGCTATTTCCAGAAGCCCCTTTGCGAAACCTATGGCTGGAGCAACACACAAGTGGCGTGGGCGTTCAGCACGGCCATCTGCTTTTTGGGTCTCGCCGGAGCCTGGGGCGGAATCAACCTCGCCAAGATAGGGCCCACCAAACTCGCCATGACAGGCGGGGCCCTTTTCGGGACTGGGTATCTGATCGGGGCTTTCGCCCTCAACATCAAATCTCTCGTCCTGCTTTACATCGGATACGGCATCATCGGGGGCTCGGGACTCGGGTTGGGGTATGTCACGCCCGTGGCGACCGCCGCGAAATGGTTTCCGGACAAGAAAGGGTTCATCACGGGGATGGTTGTCATGGGGTTCGGCCTTGGAGCCCTTCTGATGTCGAAGATCTTCGCCCCTTTCCTGATGGATTATACGAAAGGAAACCTCGTTGAGGTTTTCGGATACCTCGGAGTCATTTTCCTTGTGTTGACGATCCCGATCGGTTCCTTCCTAAAAAATCCCCCCGCGGGTTTCGTTCCCGAAGGTTACACTCCCCCTGCCGCTCCGGTAAATGCCTCCGGGCAAGCTGTTGAAGAGGTCATCCATCCAACTTCCACCTACCTGATGTCCGGGAAGTTCCTGCTCATGTGGCTGATCTTCTTTTGCAACATCGCAGCCGGAATCGCCATCATCGGGTTCCAGTCCCCCCTTCTCCAGGATCTCTACATCAAGGGCGATGCGGAGTACCAGATAGTAAAGGACCTCCGGGTGAAGGAAAAAGAGGGAAAGGAACAGAACAAGGAAATTCTGACCGCGGATGAGAAGACCAAGCTCGAAACCCTGGCCAAGACCCTCGCTGGTTTCGGTGCCACGCTGATCGCGATCACCTCTCTGTTCAACGGGCTGGGCCGCTTCTTCTGGGGTGGCCTGTCCGACAAGACCGGACGGGCACAAACTTTCCGGATTCTATTGGGAAGTCAGGTCGCAGCGTTCGTTGCCCTGGTGTTCGTCGGTAATCCCTGGATCTTCGGGCTCTTGTTCTGCTATATCCTCCTCTGCTACGGAGGAGGATTCGGCACCATGCCCTCGTTCGTCCTGGATGTTTTCGGCCCCAAGATGATGGCAACCGTTTACGGGTTCATCCTGACCGCATGGTCCGCCGCCGGAATCGTGGGGCCCCAGATGGCGGCTTTGATCAAGGACAAGTATCCGGTCGATGCTTCGACTTACACATTCTATGCCGGTGCAGCGGTTCTTGCGGCGGGTTTCGTGATTTCCCTGTTGGTGGGGAATGAACGTTTCTCCGTCGGGCCTTCGGAACCCGCGAAATCAGCCGCTTGATTTAACGAAGACAAAACCCCCGAACGTTTTGCACAAAGGGCGACTCGTTCGGGGGTTCTTCCCTTTTTGATCAGCCGCCGGCGGTCTGGCCGAACTCGGTGTTGGAATAGAGGTACTCCATTTTCTCTTTGTGCTTCAGCTCCTCGTTGGCCATCCCAAGGAGGAGTTCCTTGAGCCCGGGATCTGAGTGCATCTTGGAAAGTTCGGTATAGAACCGGTTCGACTGGAGTTCCCGGTGGGCAGCGACAAGGAAGATATCCGCGCTGTTCAACGGTTTTTCCGCGTCGGGAGCGGCGATATGCTCGGCAACCTTGTAGTCGACCACCTTCGTCAGGTTCAGGGCATTCTTTCCGTGGTTCCCGTTCCGGTAACCCACAAGGAACCTTCGGTGTTTCATTTCCTCGTTGGCGATCCACTGGAGTGTTTCCTTGGTGTTTTGGTCCTTGGCCAGATCAAGCAGGTCCAGGTAGAAAAAATAGGCTTCCTGCTCCCGGGCGATGGCCATTGCCAGGACTTCCGACAGGGACATTTCTTTGTTCATCACGAAACCTTCCTTGTTTGATTTTCTTCATGATATTCGAAAAAAAGTCCCTGATCAACGGTAGGGCTTCATCCCCCTGGAAGAAAAAAACGCTTCACCGAAGTGAAGCGCTTTTTGGGGCAGAACCTTTTCTAGGCTTTCGACAATTTGCAGGCACAGACCTTGTACTCGGGAATCTTGGCTTCGGGGTCGAGGGCATTGTTCGTCAGCCGGTTCGCCGGGGCTTCCCAGAAGTGGAATGGAACGAAGACGGTTCCCTTGGGAATCCTCCTGGTAACGAAAGCTTTCGTGGTGATGCTTCCGCGCCGGGTGGTCACGGTGACCTGCTCGCTGTTTCCCACGCCGATCGATTGGGCATCCTCGACAGAGATCATGACATGTGGGCCAGCCAGGTTGTTGAGTCCCTTGGATTTCCGGGTCATCGTTCCCGTGTGGAAATGCTGGAGAATCCGGCCGGTGGTGAGGTAGATCGGGTATTCCGCGTCGGGGACCTCGGCGGGAGCCTTGAATTGAATCGGGAAAAGGGTTCCCTTGCCCTTGGTGAACCGGCCGATGTGCAAAACCGGGGTGCCGGGGTGTTCCGGGTTGGGGCATGGCCAATGCAACCCGTTACCCTCCAGCCGTTTGTAACTCATTCCTGCATAGCTGGGAGTGCATCGGGTCATCTCCTCGAAGATCTCGCTTGCGCTGGAATATCCCCACTTCTGGCCCATCCTGTTCGCCAGCAGCTGGTGGATCATCCAATCGTCCTTCGCTTCGCCGGGAGGTTCGACGGCCTTGTTCAGGAGCTGGACCCGTCTTTCGGTGTTGGTGAAGGTCCCGGTCTTCTCGGGCCAGGTCGTGGAAGGCAGGACCACATGCGCGAGCTTGGCGGTCTCGGTCAGGAACATGTCCTCGACGACCAGGAATTCCAGTTTCTTGAGGGCCCCTTCGACATGGTGCAGATCAGGATCGCTCAGCATCGGGTTTTCACCCATGATGAAGAAAGCCTTCATTTCGCCGTTGTAGGCCTTGTCCAGGGCAACCGTGAGCGAAAGGCCGTTCTCTCCGCTGAGGCTGCATCCCCAGAATTTCTCGAACTTCTCTTTGACTTCGGGCGCAGTCACCTTCTGGTAGGCGGTGTAAACGACCGGCAGAGCTCCGACATCGCAAGCCCCCTGGACGTTCGACTGGCCTCGCAGGGGGTTCACCCCGCCGCCGATCTTTCCCATGTTTCCGCAGATCATCTGAAGGTTCGCGCATGATTTGACGTTGTCCACGCCGGTGGTATGCTGGGTGATGCCCATGGCATAATACAAGGCCGCCGTTTTTGCCTTCCCGAACATCTCGGCGATCGCTTCCAGGGTTTTGGCGGGGACACCCGAGATCTTTTCGACATATTCCGGGGTGTATTTCTCGACCTCGGCTTTCAGCGCTTCGAAGCCTTCGCAGCGCTCCTGGATGAACTCCTTGTCTTCCCAACCGTTCTTGATGATCACATTCATGATGCCGTTCAGGACCGCAACGTCGGTTCCCGGTTTCTGGCAGGCATAGATCGCGGCGTAATCAGCCATCTTGATCCGCTTGGGATCGATGACGATTATCTTCAGCCCGTTTTTGGCGGCTTTCTTCAGCCGTGCCGCGATGACAGGGTGTCCCTCGGACGTGTCCGATCCGATGATCAGGGCAACGTCACTCTTGTTGATTCCAGCGATATCATTCGTCATAGCTCCGGATCCAAAGGAGGCAGCCAGACCGGCCACCGTGGAGCTGTGTCATAATCGCGCACAGTGATCGACGTTGTTCGTCCCGATCACCGTGCGAAAGAACTTCTGGAAGGTGTAGTTCTCTTCGTTGGTCACCTTCGCGGATGAGAACCCCATGATCTTGTTCGGGCCGTGCTTGGCTTTGATCTCCCCAAGCTTCGAGGCGACGAGGTCCAGGGCTTCATCCCATGACGCTTTTCTGAAGGTTCCATCGTCGTTCCTGATCAGGGGCTCCGTGAGCCTTTCTTCATGATCGACGAAATCGTAGCCGTAGCGGCCCTTGACGCACAGCATTCCGTTGTTGGTTGAGGCCTCTTCGACTCCGTTCACCCGTACGATCTTGTTGAGCCTGCGGTCGACGTGGATCTCCATTTGACAGCCCACGCCGCAAAACGGGCAGACCGATTTGACCTTCTCGGTCTCCCAGTAGCGGGCCATGCCCCTGGATTTCTTGTCGGTCAGCGCGCCAACCGGGCAGATCTGGGAACATTCGCCGCACTGCACGCAGTTGGATTCACCCATTTTCCGGTCATCGTCGAACACGATCTGTGCCTCGTGGCCCCGGAAGCCGAAAGCGAGAACATCGTTCGTGACGGTGTTCTGGCATGCGGAGACGCACCGGCCGCAGGCGATACACTTGTTCCTCTCGACCTGGACGAATTCGGCGCTGTCATCGATTCTTTTCTCGATATCCGACAGGGCAAGAGAGGGCCTTTCGATTCCGAGATAGTAGGCGCAATCCTGGAGTTCACACTTTCCGTTCTGATTGCAGGAAACGCAATCGTGGGTCCCGTTGGACAGAAGAAGGTCGACCACGAGCCTCTGGGCCTGCAGAGCCCTTTCGGTCTTGGTGGAAACGATCATTCCATCCCGGACCTGAACGGAGCAGGAGGTCTGCAACCCCTTCGCCCCTTCCACTTCGACAACGCAAACCCGGCATTTGCCGGCAACTCCGACCTTCTCGTGGTAACAGAGCGACGGGATATAGATCCCGTTCTTTCGTGCAACCTGGAGGATGGTCTGACCTGCTTCGGCCACCAACTTCTTGCCATTGATGGTAACGTGCATTAATCCCTCCTTGATGGGCAATTTCGAGTGTTTACTTTACCAGGGCTTCGAATTCCGGGCGGAACTTGGTTACCATAGCTTCGACGGGCATCGCGAAGGCGTCTCCCAGCGGGCAGAGAGTCAGCCCCTTGACGCTCTTGCATATCTTGAGGATCAGGTCGATGTCTCCGGGCTCACCGTTCCCCTTGACCAGACGCCGGACCAACTTCTTGACGGTATTTGAGCCCTCCCGGCAGGGGGTGCATTGGCCGCAGGATTCGTGGGCATAGAAGTCGATCGTCCGTCGGACGACCTCGGGGATTGATACGGAATCGTTGATGACCATGATTCCGCCTGACCCGAGCATGGTCCCGAATTTCTGGCAACAGTCGTAATCCATGGTCAGGCCGGAAATCTCGCTTGCGGTGAGAATCGGAACGGACAAACCGCCCACGATGACCGCCTTGAGTTTGCCCTTTACTCCGCCTGCAACCTCGAGGAGCTTGGCGAGAGGTGTTCCCAGGGGATACTCGTAGACGCCGGGTTTGTTCACGTGGCCGCTGATGCCGAAGATCTTGGGGCCCCAGTTTCCCACGGTTCCGATTTTCCGGAATTCATCAGGACCTTTTTCGACGATGAAGGGGACGAGAGCCAGGGACTCGACGTTGTTGATGACGGTGGGGCACCCGTACAACCCCTGGATTGCCGGAAAAGGCGGCTTCAAGCGGGGATTGCCCCTCTTGCCTTCAAGGGATTCCATGAGGGCGGTTTCGTCACCGCAGACGTACGATCCCGCGCCTTTGTGAACGACGATATCGACGTGGTTCAACTGGCCGTCCTGCCTGGCCTGATCTATCGCCTTTTCCAGGATTTCGGCGATCCAACGGAATTCGCCGCGGATGTAGATGAACGCTTTCTTCGCCCCGATTGCATATGCGGAAATGGCGATTCCCTCGATCAGGAGATGGGGATCGTGCTCCATGATCTGGCGGTCCTTGAATGTTCCCGGTTCGCCTTCATCCGCATTGCAGATCAGATAAACCGGTTTTGGGCTGTTCTTGGGCAGGAAGCTCCATTTCAATCCGGTGGGGAAACCGGCGCCCCCGCGGCCGCGCAACTGGGAATCCTTGACCTGGGTGGCGATGACAAGGGGTTCGCTGGCCAGGGCTTTTTTCAACGCCTGGTATCCTCCGCCCTTCTTGTAGGTGGAGATGTCGGTGGAATTCTCCTTGCCGAGGTTCTTCAGCAGCACGTTGCATTCGGTGGCGTGATTGGCGGCCTTATCAGGCTTCGGGATCACCCCGGATTTCAAGGATTTGATGATGGCATCGACCTTGGGAATGGTAAGATTCTCATAATACGTATCGTTTATCTGGATGACCGGACAGGTTCCGCAGGAACCAAGATCCTGGACTGCGGACAGGGTGAACAAGCCATCGGGTGTGGTTCCGCCGGTTTCGATCCGGAGGCTTTTTTTCAGGTGCTCGAGGATCTCGTCCGCCCCCGCCAGGTAGCCCGGAACGTTGACATCGACCTGAAGGTGGAACTTCCCTGTTGGCCGGGTATTGAACATCGTGTAGAAAGACGCCACTCCGAACGCGGTTCCCACGGGTATTCCAAGGTGGTCCGCAACATCCCTGACCGTCTCCCTCGAGAGGAAATTCCCGTTCGCCCGCTGGGCGATATCGAGGGCAGGAATCAAGGCAGAACCTTTCAACGGATACTTTGAGGAGACCTCGTCAATCCTGCTCTCAATTTCCTTGTTCATTTGCATTCCTCCGGATCGGATGAATTTTTCTCTTCCGGCATCGAAATCTGATGCCGGTCGGGGAAAACGGTCCATGGCCGGAACAAGGACAATCCTCTTTGAATTCGAACCCCGGGGCCATGGAATGAAGCTCAGATCCCAATTCCCCATCTGACAATAGAAGCTACCACATTACCCGACGTTTTTCCAGGACTTTCCATGACCCAAAATTCGTTGTCGGACTCGTATTCCATTGAACCTTGGGGCTCTTGAAGGGAACACGGGGCGGACCCGGAATTGCCCCTCCCATGCGACTCTCGCAGGAGAGTGTTCCGGGGAGCCGCTTTTGCCCGGAGTCCGAGTCCGAGATGACGTTTGATCGGGCTTTTTGGGGAAACAGACCGTTCGTCGCGGATTGACAACCCATCCCATTTACTGGATAATGAAAGCCTCGACAAAATCGGTTTCAGTTCCTCTCAAAGCCTCTTTTGGGCATTTTCTCCGAAGGTCCGATTTCATACCGATCGAGTCATGGCAGATTCATCAAAAAGGAGTTTGGTTCCATGAAGAAAAACGTCCTTCTCATCGATGATGACGTGGATTTTACCGCGGTGAACATGGAAGTTCTCCAAAAGGCCGGATACAACGTTTCCGTCGCCCACAACGGAGAAGAGGGAATGAAAGCGATCAAGGCTTCGAAACCCGATCTGCTCGTTCTGGATGTCATGATGACGACCCCCTCCGAAGGTTTCGACTTCGCCGACAAGTTGCAGGAGATCCCCGAGTTCAAAACGATTCCAGTAATCATGCTTACGGGAATGTCCCAAACCCCCGATTTCCCGGAAAACTTCCAGAAAATCCTCGGACGGACCTGGACCGCCGCGGCTTACCTGGAAAAACCGATCAACCGGGACAAGCTGGTGGCGGAAGTAAAGCGAATCCTTGGCTAGCCGGCTGGCGGGTCCTTTTTTGCGAGGAATCTGAAATCGCCTTGCCGGATCGTCGTCCCCTCTGCATCGAACTGGGCGAGGAGAAGTAGGCACAGTTTCCTGTTTCCGGAAACCAGATCCCTGAAATCGCTCACCTTTACTCCCGCCTTTTGCTCACTGAGCCTTGCGACGAGCCTTTTCCGGCAGTCATCGACGACATTGCGGTGGATGAAGTTTTCCTCGATCTTGAGAATCTTTCCCGTGGTCGTAAGGTGATGGAGGATCGTTTTCAGTTCCCTTTCCCCAATCCCTTCTTTTTCCGCCAGTGCCTTTATCTGGTTTATCAGCGGGGTTTGCATTCCGCAGCTTTTGAGATATTCTTCGACAAGATTGACGCTCCGCAGAATCCGGGGATCGATCGAGCCCGAATCCTCGAACAACAGCCAGGTCTTACCGCATTCCCGCAACCGGTTCTTCGCAACCAGGCCTTGGATAGTCGAAAGAAGGGGTTCGTCATGCCCGGGTCTTTTTTCCAGCCTCAGAATGCTTCGGATTTCATCGAGATCGATTCCTTTCTCCGCGAGAGGATTTCGCCCGCGAAAACCGGAAACACATTCCAGGACGGAATTCCGAAGGTTCTCAAGGAAGATCTGGGAGGCCAGGACGGTTCCCTCCTTCGTCTCGAAGCGAACCACCCCCCTCAGCTCTCCGGATTCGATCGCCCGTAAGACGCTGTCGGGGGAGATATTGAGGCTCCCTGCGATTTCTCCCAGGGAAACCGGTTTCGGGGATTTCCTGACCGACATTGCGATCAGCTCGTGAAGCTTGTTTCTTGCGATCAACTCGAGCTCGGTGACAAGATGGCCAGGGCGTCTCCGGTGGTGAAGAGGCGCGGCATCGATGATCTCGCCCCCTCCGATGGTCGTGTCGCAAGAGGTATTGCGGATGACGAAGTGGTCCCCATGTTGCATGAACGAGGGCTTTTCCAGGTGGATCTGGACAATCCCGGTTTCCCCCGAACCCAGCCTGTCCTTGTCCAGAAGGTGGATCCGGGCCTGGTTTTCGAGGGTCCCCGCATGGAAGACGGCCTGCGACCATAATCCCACTTCGCATTTCGGCGCATGGACCTTCAGGGTGGCGTCCACGCGAAGCGTTTCCTGGAGAGGCCGGTCGGAAAGCAGCATTCCGCGTTCGAATTCGGACCTGTCGAGGCCCACGAGGTTCAGGGAGGCCCTGTCGCCCGCCTGGGCCTCGGCGACCTCCTCTCCATGGCGTTCGATCCGTCTGACTCTCAGTTCCTTCGGGTGCCGGGCCAGCAGGAAAACGTTGTCGTCCTTCCTGATCTTTCCCCCGATGACGGTTCCGGTCACGACCGTGCCGAAGCCGCTTACGCTGAAGATCCGGTCGATGTACATGCGGAAGATCCCTTCGGCGGGGCGTCCTTTCACCCTTTCCGCCATCTGGAAAACAGCTTTCTTCAGGTCGGGGATCCCTGCCCCGGTCTTGGCGGAAACCCTGATCATTTGTGCCTCGGCAAGGAAGGTCCCGGTTGCCAGTTCACGGATGTAACTCTCGCAGAGTTCGATCAGGTCGTTTTCCACAAGGTCCACTTTCGTCAGGACGATGATCCCTTTTTTGACCCCGAGGATCTCCATGATCTGGAGATGCTCCCGGGTCTGGGGCATCACCCCGCTGTCGCAGGCGACGACGAACAGCACGAAGTCGATTCCGCTCGCCCCGCTGACCATGGTATGGATGAAATCGCGATGCCCCGGGACGTCGATGATTCCGATCCGGTCTCCGTTGGGATGCTGAAGATGTGCAAACCCGAGATGGATCGTGATTCCCCTCTCCCGTTCCTCCTTGTGGGTGTCGCACTCGATTCCTGTGAGAGCTTTTACCAGGGCCGTCTTTCCGTGATCGACGTGGCCCGCCGTCCCCATGATCAGGTGCTTCATCTGCTTTTCTGGGCAAGGAGCGCTTCGGAAACCGCCGAACCTATATGCTCGAAATCGGATTCGTCCAGCGTCAGGACGTCGAAAAGGAGCTCTCCCTGCCGGAGCACGCCCAGGATGGGACGTTCGATTTCAAGAAGATGGTGGAAGAGGCGCGATGCGAGGTCCGAGCGTTTTTGCCGGGACTTTCCGGCGGATTTCAGTACTACCGCGTAACTCTCGATCTGGAGCTCCGGAAGAGTTCCCCCGCCGCAGCGGCCGCTGCTGGGGGCGATCTCAGAGTGAACCCCAAATCGCTGCAGGGATTCCCGCAGGGCTTCAGCCTTCCGTTTGAGAGTTTCCGGGGTCGAGTTCATCATCGCAAACAGCGGAAGGGATTCCACGAGTCGGGAATCGTCCAGGTAACTCCTGACCGCGCTCGACAAAGCCGCGATCGTGAGCTTGCCCACACGAAGAGCCCGCATCAGCGGAGCGCGTTCCAGGCGGGAGATGAGATCCTGGCGCCCGGCGATGATTCCCGATTGCGGCCCTCCGAGAAGCTTGTCGCCGCTGAAGGCCACGAGATCGACCCCCAATCCGATCGCGCTTTTCACGTCAGGCTCACCGGAAAGCGGCAGACGGTCGGGTTTTCTCAGCAGACCCGAGCCGATATCGAAGAGAACGGGGATCTTTTTGGCCGCTCCCAACCCAACCAACTCCGACAGGCCCGCCTCTTCGGTGAAGCCGCTGATCGCGAAATTGGACTTGTGGGCCTTCAGGAGGATCGCGGTGTCTTCCGTCATGGCCTTCTCGTAATCACCGATCCGGGTCCGGTTCGTCGTTCCCACTTCGACCATCCTCGCGCCTGAGGCTTCGAGTATCTCCGGGATCCGGAAAGACCCTCCGATCTCGATCAGCTCGCCCCTCGAAACGATCACTTCCTTGTTGCGGGCCAGAGTGTTGAGTGCAAGCACGAGAGCGGCGGCGTTGTTGTTGACCACGAGAGTGTCCTGGGCGCCGGTGGCGTGCCGAAGAAGGGAGCTCAAATGGACTTTCCGGTTTCCCCGTGCGCCGGTCGCCAGGTCGAATTCGAGGTTGGAGTAACCCATTACCACGTCCTGGATATCCGCGAGGATCTTCCTTCCGAGAGGAGCGCGTCCCAGGTTCGTATGGATCAGGATGCCGGTGGCATTGACAACGGCGCGCAAGGATGGGATCGAAACCTCCCGGCACCGCTTCTCGACATCCCGGATGATGGACTGGGGGTCAGGCGTAACATCTCGTTCCAGGATTTCGGTCCGGGCATTGTCGATGGCCCTTTGGATCGCATCCTTTACCAGCTCATGTCCGAACTCCCTGCCTGCCTTGGCAAGGCATTCGTGCTTCAGAAGAGTGTCGACGCCTGGAAGCAGGCGCAACTTGTCTCGAACGCTTTCTTTCATCGATTCCGGCATGCAAGTGGGAAAACAGCAGAGAGGGCAGGAATCGAACCTGCCACAGACGGTTTTATCCGCCCGCTACTGGTTTTGAAGACCAGTTGAGACACCAGCCCCGGCCTCTCCAGTGATCGAAAAGGGGGATCCTTTCCGGAAAAGGTTACCGGATGGGGAAAGGCAATGTCAAGGCGACGGAAGTGCCCCCAAAACCGTTGATGGGGTGGGTTCCAGCCCGGGCCGATCCACTTCCGGTCATTCCTTCACGGGCAAAACGTGGATGGCCTTGATGATCAGCTGGATTTCATCACCGAGCTTCAACCCCATGGATTCAACCGATTCGGTCGTGAGGACCGAGGCCATTTCGGCGGGGAGGGTCACGTCGAATTTGACCAGCGCCATGACATCCCCCTTCTTGATCGATGTAACCTTGGCCTGGATCGCATTTCTAGCGCCGTATTTCATTCTTGCCACTGCCTTTCAAAAAAGAGATTTGAGATTCCCGATTCACAGCATCGAGCTGCGATTCCCCGGGAACATAGACCATTTCCGGAAACGGGTCAAGGTTCCCTCTCCCAGATCGTCATTGCATTCCTTCGAGGATGTCATGGGTTGATTCGGCCCGCCTTACGTGCTATTTTGGGGCTCCCACTGAGAACGACTTCAGGATGGAGTTTGCGATATGGAAACGCGCGAAAAGATCGACCGGGTTGTCGATGCCAGGGGACTGCCATGTCCCAAACCCCTGATTTTGGTCCGGAAGGCCCTTTCGGAGATGGTTCCGGGCCAGACCCTGCAGGTCTTGCTCGACAACGAAACGTCATGCAACAACGTTTTCCGGTTCATGTCCGACAACGGGTGCGAACCCGCGAGATCATCCGTTGATGGCCAGTTCTCGGTCATCGGCAGGAAAACCTCCGCGACTGCAACCTCCCTTCCAACGGGCGAATACTGCACCCCTTCCCCGGGAGTCTCTGGGCCGGTGATTTGTTTCAACCGTCGCGGAATGGGACAGGGTTCGGATGAGCTGGGAAACATCCTTGTCCAGGGCTTCGTGAATGCGCTCCGCGAGATTTCGCCCCTCCCCCCTTCCATCGTTTTCTACAACGCCGGCGTCCAGCTCGCCTGTGAAGGATCGCCGATCCTTCCCGCACTGAAGGAACTCGAAAAGAAGGGCGTCAGGCTGCTGGTCTGCGGAACCTGTCTCGAATTCTTCGATCTGAGAAAGAAGCTCGGCGCGGGAACGGTTTCCAACATGCTCGAAATCCTCCAGGTTCTCCACTGCGCCCACCACATCGTCAATCCCTGATCCGGAGCCCCATGGACAGGAATCTCTACTTCGACAACTCAGCCACCTCTTTTCCCAAGCCGAAAGCGGTCGCCGAAGGAATGCGGCGGTATCTCGACGAGGTGGGAGGCCCCTACGGGCGAAGCTCCTACCCAAGGGTGGTCGAGGTGGGAAGGACGGTCGAAAGGGCCAGGGATCGCCTTGGAATTCTCCTGGGTGCGAAAAACGGGGATCAGGTAGTATTCACGCCCAGCGCCACGGTCGCCCTGAACATCGTCATTGCTTCGTTACCGGCCAATGGCGGAAGGGTGCTGGTTTCCCCGCTCGAGCACAATGCGGTCATGCGGCCTCTGCAGCATTGGTGCTCCCGGACCGGCGGAAGCTTCCAGCTCCTCCCCGCGAGCCTCGATGGGACGATCAGGGTCGAGGAGATCGGGAGTTCCCTGTCCCCCGATACGAGGCTTGTCATCGTCAACCATATGGGGAACGTGAATGGAGTCATCCAGCCGATCAAGGCGATCAAAAGGGCCATCGGAAGCCTTCCGTTGCTGGTCGATGCGAGCCAGTCCCTGGGGTCGGTTCCGGTTCGGGCCGATGAATGGAACCTCGATTTCGTCGCATTTGCAGGCCATAAAAGCCTGCTGGGTCCCCCGGGAATCGGGGGGTTGTTCCTCCGGGACCACGAGGCTCTTTCCCCTCTCGTGTTGGGCGGAACGGGGAGTGTTTCCGAGAGCTACGACATGCCCGGGTTCCTTCCCGACCGCTTCGAAGCAGGAACCGGGAACATCGCCGGAGCGTTCGGGCTCCTGGGCGCACTGGAAGAAAAACCTCCTGCGCGCCATACCCATCGCGATTTCCTTCACTTCATCGCCGGCATGAAGAAGGTGAAAGGATTGAACGTTTTGGCGGCAGGCGATCCGGAAGCCCAGGGTGAGGTGGTTTCCGTGACCCATCGGAATCTCCTTCCTTCCGCTCTCGGCGATGAACTTTTCAAGAAACACGGACTGGAGGTCCGGGTCGGCCTGCACTGCGCTCCGCTCGCCCATCGATGGTTGAAGACGTTTCCGAACGGAACAGTGAGGATAGCCCCGTCGGTCTTCCATTCCCCAGAGGATCTCGATTTCTTTCTGGATGCCCTCCAGTCCATCGGCGGCTGACGTATTGACTTGTACAAATGATCACGAATCTGTTTTTCTGGGCGGCGCGGGATGGACCCGATTTCCGTCGGAACAGTGAATGAATGCTTCAGGACTGATGCGAAATGAAAAAGGAATCCCTTCTGCTGTTCCCGTCGACCCGGGCACTGATAAAGGCTGAGGAGATCCTGCGGGCCGCCGGGATGGCCGTCGAGATCGTGACCGTTCCCGACGAGGTTTCCTCGGACTGCGGGATGTGCGTCCGGACATCCGAAGAGGACTGTCCCCGTGCCTTTTCCCTGGTTTCCGATGCGGGCGTCACTGCCAGAGTTTTCGAAAGGGCCCCGCGGGAAGAGCCCTTCGACCTTCTTTCGACTGTCGAACAGGGAGGATGCTCGGCGAAGCTGCATCCCGGTCTTTTGTCAGAGGCAGTCAAGGGGTTCGCGCGGCCGGAGGATTCCCGGCTTCTCGTCGGCCTCGATACATGCGATGATGCGGGCGTCTACCAGCTGACGGACGAGATCGCCCTGATCGAGACGACTGATTTCTTCCCTCCGATCTGTTCCGATGCCTTCGAGTTCGGCCAGATTTCCGCCGCGAACGCGCTGAGCGATGTGTACGCGATGGGCGGCCGGGTGCTGACAGCCATGAACCTCGTAATGTTTCCCGACAAGGGGATTCCTCTGGGGGTTTTGCGGGAGATCCTCAGGGGCGGTCAGGAAAAGGTTCGTGAAGCCGGAGGGATGATCGTCGGCGGCCATACCATCGTCGATCCAATACCGAAATACGGGTTGGCGGTATCGGGCGTCGTCCATCCCGGCAGGGTCGTCACCAATTCGAAGGCCCGGGTGGGGGATATCCTCGTCCTGACCAAGCCGCTGGGCACCGGAGCTGTGGTTGCAGGAAAGCGCCAGAACCAGGTTTCCTCCGCCCATTACCGGGCAGCCCTCGATTCGATGAAACTCCTCAATCGCGCCGGCTCGGAGATCATGCAGGCCCACGGTATCCGCGCCGCCACGGACATCACCGGATTCGGGCTACTCGGGCATGCCATGCACATCGCCAGGGCAAGCAACGTGACCCTGGAAATCCATGCGAGAGTACTCCCCGCGCTTCCGGGGGCGATCGAGATGCTCGAATTCGGGTGCATCCCGGGCGGGTCCTACCGGAATCAGGAGTATGTCGAAGGTTCGTGCAGTTTCGACCAGGGGCTTCCCTACCCCCTGAAAATGCTCGCTCTCGATCCGCAGACCTCCGGGGGGTTGCTGATGTGCGTTTCCCCCCCTTCTGAAGAAGCGGTCCTTTGCGATTTGCGCCAAAACGGGTTTCCCTGGAGTGCCTCGATCGGGAAGGTGGTTTCCCGGGACGGTCACCTGTTGAGGGTTGTAGGAGCCCTTTCACCCCTCTGACCGCCTGTCCGGCTGTTTTCGCTGTTTTCGGGAGTTGCGGTTCTTGACCGGATTTGATTATCCTGGGGAAAAGCCAACGGGGGAGGATGCCCATGCGTAAACCGATCATGCTCTGTCTTTTCGTCCTCGCCATCTCGATCCTGCCTCTCGGTGCCAGTAACCCCGCGGACCAGTGCCTCGTCATCGGGCAGGGCCAGGACCCTGTAAAAGCCCTGAACCTCTTCCAGCAGGCTCTCCATCTCTGGAAACGGGACCAGGCTGCCAGGGCGTTGGAACTCTACGAGAGCGCCCTGATTGCGGATCGAAGCATTTTGTCCCAGGACGACCAGGGAATGGGGAGGGCACTGCTGGAAAAGATCAGGCGGGAAGGCGAAGTTGCTTCGCCGACGGCTTCACAGCTCTGCCGGGAAGGATTTTTCGAAAACATTCTCGAAGGGAATCTGGAATCCGCCATCGGGAACTACCGTCGGGCGGTCGATGCGTCGGGCTCGGAGACCACCCGGAAGGTTGCACAACAGGAGGTTTCCCGCCTCGGAAAAGAGCGGGCGTACATCCGGAGCTGGCAACAGCAGCAGACCGGGCGGATCGCCGCCGCCCGCCGAAGGGAAGCCCTCGTCCTCGCCCAGGAAGAGAAAATCCAGGCCCGGGAAAACCGGCTTTCCGAACTCCTGGACAGACAGGCGGAACTGGAAGAAAGGCTGAGTTACCTCCGGACCCGGGAATCCGAGAACCGGGAGGAGATGCTTACCACCCTTCAGCGCAGGTCACGGGCACGAAGGTATTACTACTATCGCGACAACCCCAGTCCCGCTTACCCCGCCCCGAAACCAGCCTACAAAGGGCCGGTCCTCGGACCGATCCCAGCCCCCCCGCCTGGCGGGCCGGGCCCATTGATTTCGGTCGAACCAAGGCAACTGACGAAGGAGTTCGATCCCAAGCCGCTTCAGGATAACCCTCCGGTCAGGACACTCCCCCAAACCGGGATTTCAAGTGAACTCCCAGTTTCTCCGCCTCTGTCCGAGCAGTCATCGAACGACGAAAACCTCCAGGGAAGCCCGGAAGACCTGGAAAGATATTACCAGTACCGACGTCAGGCCGATGAGCAGAAGCTCGAGATCGATCATGTCCGCGCCGAGATCGCCGGTGTGGAGCGACAGATCGCCGAGATCGACCGGGAAATCGAGCGTCTTCGCGCCCAATGGGCCGCAGAAGACCAGTGAACGATGGATATCCCCCCCCGTCCTTGGGGCTCTCTCGCCCGTTGTTTTCGGATGGGTGAGGGGGTAGAATATGCCGGGCGATTCCGTGACAGGTTCCCGGAGTGAATGAAAATCCGGCCGTTCCGGGATTGTACCGGTGGAACCCTGTGAGGGAAACGGAAAGATGGTTGCACGGCTTCCGGGTGAAGCGCTTCCGAAGGGAAGGATCGTGGCGGTTCGTGGTCCAGTGGTGGACTGTCTTTTCCCCGAAGCGCTTCCGGCAATCAATTCCATCCTCGTTACCTGCGGCTCTCCGGAGATTTCCCTCGAGGTAATGGCGCACCTCGATCAGGGCCGGGTCCGGAGTATCGCCCTGAAACCTGCCCAGGGACTCGCGCGCGGTCAGGAGGTCTCGGACACGGGTTTCCCCCTCCGTGCTCCGGTGGGGAAGAACACCCTGGGTCGAATGTTGGACGTGTTCGGCCGTCCCATCGACCATGGCGGTCCGATCGGGGATGTCGCCTGGCGGTCGATCCATGCCGGTCCCCCCGCTCTCTTCCACCATCAGACCCGAACCAGCCTTTTCGAAACCGGGATCAAGGTCGTCGATGTGCTGGTCCCATTGGAAAAGGGCGGGAAAAGCGGCCTGTTCGGGGGCGCGGGGGTTGGGAAGACCGTTCTCCTGACAGAAATGATCGGGAACATGGTCAAGCGTCACCAGGGTGTAAGCATCTTCTGCGGGATCGGCGAAAGGTGCCGGGAGGGAGAGGAACTCTTTCGCGACATGCGCGAAGCGGGCGTTCTGGAAAACACTGTTCTCGTTTTCGGGCAGATGAACGAGCCTCCGGGCTGCCGTGCACGGGTCGGCCACATGGCGATGACGATGGCCGAGTTTTTCCGGGACGACCAACGGCGCGATGTCCTGCTCCTGATCGACAACATTTTCCGGTTCATCCAGGCGGGGTCCGAGGTGTCGGGCCTCATGGGAACCCTCCCCTCACGACTCGGATACCAGCCCACCCTTGCCACAGAGCTCGCACGCCTCGAGGAGAGGATTGCGAGCACGGACACCGCCAGCATCACCTCGATCCAGGCGGTGTATGTTCCGGCGGACGATCTGACAGACCCCGCGGCCGTACATACCTTTTCCCACCTTTCAGCCTCGATCGTCCTTTCCCGGAAACGGGCCAGTGAAGGGTTCTTTCCCGCGATCGACCCGCTCCAGTCCACTTCCCGCCTTCTGGTTCCACATGTTGTCGGGGAGCGCCACCATCGGATCGCCCGCGAAGTCCGCGAAACACTCGCCCATTACGACGAGATCAAGGACATCATCGCAATGCTTGGATTGGAGCAACTTTCCAAGAGCGACCGGGCGGTGGTGGCCCGGGCCCGCCGCCTCGAGCGTTTTTTCACCCAGCCATTCGCGGGAACCGAACATTTCACCGGCCTGAAAGGCCAGCTGGTTCCTCTTTCGGACTCCCTCGAAGGCTGCGAAAGGATCCTCGCGGACGAGTTCGCGGACGTTCCCGAAGCGGATTTCTACATGATCGGTTCCATCGACCAGCTTGGAACGAGGAGGAAATCCTGATGCCAGGGTTCCCGGAGCGGATCTTTCCGCGCCTTCCTGCCTCCGGGAAGGGTCGGGGCATGACGGGAGGGATCCGCGGGTGATACTGAAAGTCTTGACTCCCGCAAGGGTTTTTCTTGAAAGGGATGACGTGAAGCTCATCGTCCTGGAAACCCCCGCCGGGAACCTCGGGATAAGGCCGCGCCGCCTGGATGGGGTTGTTCCGGTTTCTCCTGGAATCCTGACTTTCGAGATTGCCGGTGGAAAAAGGGCCGACTGCGCCATCGACGAAGGGATTCTTGTGAAAACGGGAGAGACCGTACTTGTTTCGGTACGGCATGCTGCAGAATCTCCGGCGGACCGGCCCGGGTCATTGAAGGAAACCCTCCGGCAACGGATAGAAGCGATGAGGGAACACGACAGCGATATCCGGGCGATGCTTGCCACCATGGAAAGCCGCTTCATCAGGAGATGGTCGGAGGGGCGTCGCCATGGTTGAGGCAGGAAGGACCGGCCGCGGGCACCTCGAGAAGTGGTGCCAAACCCTCGGGACCCGTGAAAAACGGCGGAAGCGGGATCGTTCCGCCATGCTAAAGGACTTCTGGGCAGGCGTTGGAATGATCGGGCTGGTGGGATGGTCCGTGGTCGTTCCCACCCTGGCGGGTGCAGCCCTCGGAGCCTGGATCGACGAGGCCTTCCCGGGGAATTTTTCCTGGACCCTGACTTTGATGGCCTCCGGCCTGGGGATCGGTTGCGGGGCATGCTGGCGATGGCTGATGCGGCAATCCCGCCGCCGCGGTGATGGGGGCCGGAACGATGGTTGAAACCCGCCTGGTCGCGTGCGCTCTGTTTGCCGGGATTGCCAGCGCAATCGTGTTTTTCGGGGCTTTGTGGTGGACCATCCGCGAAGGTCTTTCCAGAAGAGATCTCCGGCTGTTCAGGGCAAGCTTTCTATTTCGCATGGGAATCCTCCTGGCGTTGTCATGGTGGTCGTGCGGCAGCTCCCCCCAAGCATGGACGGCGTGGTTCCTCGGCCTCCTGGCAACCCGGGCCGTGATCGTCCGTATGGCGTTTTCCCCCGTCCGTTTCATTCCCGGAAGTGGAAGTCCGTTGCGTCCGGATTCCTCGAAAGGTTGATACGATGGAACTCAGTCCTGATAACGTTGTCTTCTGGAGGAACGGAGCGGTCACGATCAACCTGACGATCGTTACCACCTGGGCGATCATGCTCCTGCTCACGCTCGCTTCATGGGTGGTGACGCGCAACCTGAAGAAAAGGGCGTCCGAACCGGACGTGAAGACCGTTGCCGGCTCGCGGCTATTGACCTTTTTCGAGACGATCGTCGATTTCCTCAGGAAACAGGTTCGCGAGATCGGAGTGGCGCATCCGGACGCCTATCTTCCCTTCCTCGGAACCTTGTTCCTGTTCATCATCACGGCGAACGTCCTGTTGGTTCTTCCAGGATACGAGCCTCCGACGGCTTCCCTGTCCACCACTGCCGGCCTCGCGCTCTGTGTTTTCCTCGCGGTCCCGCTTTTCGGAATCCTGGAGCGCGGGGTGGGAGGCTACCTCAAGTCATTTTTCCAGCCCAACCCCATCATGGCCCCGTTCCACGTGGTCGCCGAGATCACCCGGACCCTCGCCCTGGCAGTGCGCCTTTTCGGGAACGTGATGAGCGAAGTGATGATTGGGGGAATCCTCCTGTCCGTCGCCCCCATACTTTTCCCCGTCGTCATGAAGGTTTTTGGCCTCCTTACCGGGGTAATCCAGGCATACATCTTCTTCGTCCTCGCGGCCGTTTTCCTGTCCGCTGCCACGTCGGGCGAAGGTCACGATTGAAAGGAGTCACAGATGGAAGACACCACGTTCGTTGCGATAGTATCGATCGGAGCCGCGGGAATCACCATGGCGATAGGAAGTATCGGCCCCGCTCTCAGCCAGGGAAGGGCCGTGGCCGCCGCCCTCAAATCGCTGGCACAGCAACCGGAGGAGTCGGGCGGGATCAACCGGACCCTCTTCGTGGGCCTGGCGATGATCGAATCGATGGCCATCTACTGCTTCGTCATCTCGATGATCCTCATCTTCGCGAATCCATTCTGGAACCACTTCCTCGCCAAGCTCGCCCACTGAGCGGAAAGGGACCCAATGCTGATAGACGGATTCACCGTATTCGCCCAGATGGTGAACTTCCTGATCCTTGTCTGGCTGTTGAAGGCCTTTTTGTACAAGCCCCTTCTCGAAGCCCTGGACGAACGCCAGAAGCGGATCGATACCGACTTGTCCGAAGCCTCGCGCCGTCAGGAGGAAGCCTCCCGGGAGCGTGAGGAACTGAAAAAGAGCCGCGCCGAGTTCGAACTGGGGCGTGAGGAACGCATGAAGACAGTTCAGGCGGAAGTCGATGCCCTGCGTGCCCGACTCACGGAAGAAGCCCGCCGGAATGTCGCCGGGCTCGAGGAACAGTGGACCAGGCGGATCGCCGAGGACCAGGCCTCCTGGAGACGACGGATTGCCGAATTGACGGGCCGGGAGGTCGTGGCCCTTTCGCGGAAGATCCTGCGGGATATGGCCGACTCGGGGCTGGAAAATGCCTTGGTGCAGGCTTTCCTGAGGGAGATGGAAACCCTTCCGGAATCCGAGAAGCTCGAATGGGAAAAGATGGCCCGCCAGGATGGGTGCCTGATCCAGGTCAGAAGCGCATTCGAGCTTCCCCCCGATCTGAGGGAGCTGGTTTCCGGAAAGCTGCGGGGGATGCTCGACGGACTCGATTCCCCCCAGGGTGGAGCGCAATCCCTGCGATTGGAGTTCGTGACCGCCCCCGAGTTGATCGCCGGGATCGAGTGCGTCGCGGGAGGACGGAAAGCCGCCTGGACCTTCGCGGAGTATCTCTCCTCCATCGAGGAGCGGTTTTCCGCCCTGGTCGAGTCGGAAGGAACGGTGGCGAAATGAGTGGGGGGTTGCCATCCGGAGGCATTCCCGCGCCGGAGTTCGCCTCGGTCCTGGATTCGACTTTCGGCTGGCTTGCCGAAGCCCGCGAAGGAATCGTTCGGAAGCCATTAATCCAGGAAGTCGGGGTCGTTTCGAAGGTGGGGAACGGGATCGCCACCGTTCGCGGTCTCCCGGGAGTCCGCCTGGACGAGCTTGTGGAGTTTCAGGACGGGAGCCTCGGAGTCGCTCTCCAGCTGGATGAGCAGGAGATCGGCTGTGCCGTCCTCGGGCGGGCCGACACGTTGTCGGCTGGAAGTTCCGCGAAGCGTCTTGGGCGGGTCCTGGATGTTCCGGTCGGGGAAGGTCTTCTGGGACGGGTTCTTTCACCGCTGGGAGCCGCCCTGGATGGGGCCGGGCCCCTCGTCTTTTCGCACCGGGCCCCTATCGAACGTGAAGCGCCACCCATCGTGGATCGGCTTCCTGTCCGCGTTCCTTTGGAAACCGGGGTGAAGGTCGTGGATGCCCTCCTTCCCATCGGGCGTGGGCAGAGGCAGCTGATACTCGGGGACAGGCAGACCGGGAAAACGGCCCTTGCGTTGGCGGCTATGGTCAACCAGCGTGACAAGGGTCTGGTCAGCGTTTATTGCGCGATCGGCCAGCGAGGGGCCTCGGTCGCTCGCGTCGTAGCCAGGTTGCGCGAAACCGGGGCGTTGTCCTCGTCCGTCGTGATCGTCGCGGAGCCCGACCAGGGCCCCGGCCCCCAGTTCATCGCACCATATGCCGCTACCAGCGTCGCCGAACGGTTCATGGAAAAGGGTCGGGACGTCCTCATCGTTTACGACGACCTGGGATGCCATGCCCGGGCCTACCGGGAACTTTCTCTCCTGCTCCGGCGTCCCCCCGGCCGGGAGGCTTTCCCCGGGGACATCTTCTACATCCATTCCCGGCTTCTCGAGCGCTCCACCCGCCTGGTTGCCGACCGTGGAGGCGGGTCGTTGACGGCTTTGCCGATCGTGGAGACCGAGGCACAGAACCTTTCCGCCTATATCCCGACAAATCTCATTTCCATCACCGACGGGCAGATCTACCTTTCTCCCCTCCTCTTCCAAAAGGGTGTTCTGCCCGCGGTCGACATCGGAATCTCCGTTTCCCGGGTCGGGGGAAAGGCCCAGTATCCCGTTTACAGGGCCGTTTCCAGCGAGGTCAAGCTCCTGTATTCCCAGTTCGAGGAGCTCGAGATGTTTTCCCGGTTCGGAACCCGTCTCGATGAAAGCACCCGCCGCGTGATCGAACATGGCCGGCGGATCCGTCACTGCCTCAAACAGGGGGCGGAGGACCTGCTCGACGTGTTCCAGCAGGTCCTGATACTTTTTTCCCTGACCCGGGGGCTCCTCGACAAGGTCCCCGAGAAGTCCCTTGATGAGGCAGAAAAGGCTTTGCGCGGTGCCGCCGGAAAATTCCCTGCGGAGCTCGCGATGCGGATCACGGGGCGTGAACCGCTTTCCCGGGCTGACGAGCAGGCACTCCAGGCAATCGCTGAGGAGACCCTGCGGGGCTTCTTCGAAGAGGTGCCGCACGAGGAAGGAGTGCCCGGAGGATTGGGGCCAGAAGCGGTTTCCGTGAGACCACCGGGGGAGGGGAGAGGCAGAGGTTGAGCAGGACCCCGCAGGCCATCAAGCGCCAGATCCGGAGCGCGGAAGGATTGCTTTCGGTCGTCAGGACGATGAAATCGCTTGCCGCTGTAAGCATCGGCCCGTACGAAACCTCGCTTTCCGCCCTGGAGGACTATGTCAGGACCGTTGAAACGGGATTTGGCATCCTGCTTAGGAAGCATGGTGCCGACCTTGTTTCCCGCTTGTCCGGTAAAGGTATCCGAAGGAAGGGTCTTTCGAGCACGGCATCTGAGGCGGAGAAAGCCTCCCCCGCACCCGGGGAAACGGATTCGAAACGCGGAAAACGTCTTGGAGTCGTGGTTTTCGGTGCAGATCACGGAATGGTTGCGGATTTCAACGACCGGTTGGCGAGGTTCACCCGCGACCGGCTGCTTGCCCTGGGGGCCGATTGTCGCCTCTGGGTGGTTGGGGAACAGGTCTGGTCGCGGCTGGAAGGGTGTGGGTTCGCCCTGGGGGAAGCCTGGGAAGTCCCCGAATCCGTGGAGTCGATCCCATCCTTGTTATGCGCCCTTCTTCGGGACATCGAAGATACCCGCCTTCGGCTGTCCTTTTCCGGAATACTGGTGTTCTTCAACCGCCCTTTCCCCGGCTCCGGGTTTGAGCCGGTGGCTGAGCACCTCCTTCCAATGGATGTCGTAATGCTCGATAAACTGGCTTCCCAGAAATGGCCTGGCCGCCGCCGCCCCGAATCGATCCTGGGAAGCGAAGCCACCCTCGAAGCACTCATCCGGGAATACCTGTTCGTAGCCCTTTTCAAGGCATGCGCCAGATCGGGAGCCGCCGAGCATTCCACGCGTCTCGCCGCAATGCAGCGCGCGGAACGGAATATCGGGGAGCGCCTGGAAGGCCTCGGCCGCGAGTATCACGAGCAGAGACAGACCGCCATCTCCGCCGAGCTGTCAGACGTCCTTGCCGGTTTCGAACTGCTCAGGTAGGGAAATTCGGGGCCGCGAGGGAGATTCGGGGACGAAGTTTTTCCCCGAAGGGGAAAAATCCCGCGTCCCCGGATTTCACGCGTCCTGGTTGCGAATGAACGGGATCGTCTTGCCATTCCGGAATGCCACCACCTGGGCGAGAATGGAAACGGCGATTTCCTCGGGGGAGTCACCGCCGAGGTTGATCCCGATGGGGGAGAAGACCCCATCCATTCGCTTCGGATCGGCCCCCTCGGCGACAAGCCTGGCTTTCGTCTCCTTGACCTTCTTGGCGGAACCTATCATTCCGATATATTTCGCCGGCGTCTTCACGGCGCGGTCCAGGACCTCCCGGTCCTTCGCGTGGCCCGGAGTGACGATGATCACCGCGGTGTCGGCTTCGATCCCGGCCTTGGCAACGGATTCCTCATAGGGGCAGCACAGGACCCGGTCAACTTCGGGGAACCGGCATTCTTCGGCAACCTCCGGACGATCGTCGACCAGGGTGACCCTGAACCCAGCGACTGCGGCCAGCCGGGTCACGACCTTGCCGATGTGGCCCCCGCCGAAAACCACCATCCGCGGGCTGTCCTGGATCACCTCGATGAAGACTTCCATGTTTCCGCCGCAGATCGGGTCGCCTGGATCAGTCCCTTTGGCCATGTCGAACCCGAGCATCAGGCTTCCCCCCTCTACGAGCTGATGGAGAGCCTTCTGCCGGGTTTTCTCCTCGTTGACACCTCCGCCGACCGTTCCCAGGGTCGATCCGTCGGTGAAGACGAACATCTTCTGACCTTCCGAACCTGGGCTGCTTCCCATCGAACGGACGACCGTACACATGGCGAACCGCTCGCCCCTCGACATCGCTTCCCGCAAATCCCGCATCGAATTCGTATTCATTCTTTCCGACCTCCGTTGGGTTGATCGATGATGATATCAGTCTTTGCGGGGAAAAAACAGCCGGCATCGCCACCGGCTATCGATCCCTGATCCCTTGCCCCGGGTCTATCTTCGCGTTCCGGCGGGGTCCGGGTCAGGCTTCCGCATGTCCGTGAAGGTGATGATGACTTTCTGACCATCCATTTCACGCATTTCGACCTTGAAATTGGGGGCTCCCGTTTCCAGGCAGATCGCTCGTAAAGCGTGCGACAAGGTCATTCCGCTGGTGTTCACCGTGATTCTTCTCTTCCGGTCCAGGGATTCGGGGGAGAGAATCTGCACGGAAAACCCCGTTTCCACGCCCATCAGGCCGACCGCCTCATCGAACGGCTTTCCCGAGAAATTGGATTTCACCTCGGCCTTTTCCGCGGAAGGGGCTTTGGAGATTTCACCCGAGATCGTGTTGAAGATCCCTTCGATATGCCCCCCGGAGGAAGTCCCCCCGGCAATGACTATCGCCCCCACGACTCCCAGGATCAGCGCGTATTCGACGATTCCCGGGCCCGAGAGGTTCTTCCTGAGCTGGTCGGCCTTTTCCGGGGGAATCCGGATGGAAGCCGCCATCTGGCGAAGCTGGGGCTCCGGCACGCTGTCAAGGATCCGTCTCTCCTCCTCGGAGAGTTGAACCTGCGCGGCGAAAGCCACTTTCGACCTGTGACGGACGAGGTCCTCGAGAAAGGGAGGGTCCAGGGCCGCTTTTACGAGAAGCACTTCCATTCCGCGATGAACCTTCACATTCTGGAAAGGGGGTTCCGAAGAAGTCGATCCGGTCGATTTCTGCTCGTCGGCCATCTCAAGTTCCTTTCACGTTTTCCCGTTCCGGTGGTGTCATCCACCATTCGGGGGAAAGACCTATCTCGGGGCCCGGCGGTTCGGACAGGGTGGCGAAGAAACGCCCAGAACTCAGTCGGGAAGGGGCCAGCAGACCGTGAAGGTGCTTCCCTCGCCGAGGACGGACTTGATCTCGAGTTGTGCGCTGTTGAGGTCCAGAAGACGCTTGACGATGGCCATCCCCAGGCCGGTTCCCGAGATCTGGACGGTCTGGGAGTTCTTTACCCGGAAGAACTCCTCCCCTATGTGGCTGATGTGATCGGGGGAGATTCCCATGCCCGTGTCGATGACGGAAGAACGCCAGGTGCCCCCGGTGACGGAATGGCGGATCGTGATGCTTCCCCCGTTCCGGTTGTACTTGATCGCGTTGGACAGCAGGTTAGTGAAGATCTGCGAGATCTCCGTCCGGTCTCCCATGATCTTGAATGGCTTTCCGGCTGGGATCGTCTCGATCTTCACTCGTTTCTTTCCCGCTTCCTCCATCAGGAACTCGCGGGTCTCTTCGATGATCGGGCAGGGATCCATCGCCTCCAGGTTGCGTTCGATCCGGCCCTGTTCGATCCGCGAGAGGTCGAGCAGTTCCCGGATCAGCTTCTGAAGCAGGTTGGCACGGTCCCTGCATCGTTCGATCTTCGCCTTGTACTGTTCGAGGGGACCCGTCAGGTCGGGTAGGATGAGGTCCAGGTAACCCTCGATCGCGGCGACGGGGGCCTTCAGTTCGTGGGCGACGATGGAAACGAAACGCGATTTGGTGCGTTCGAGGTCCTTCATGGGGGTGATATCGGAAAGGACCATGACGGTGCCGGAAGATTCGGCCGATTCCTGGGCGGGAATCGCAGCCACGTTCATCATGTAGGTTTTCCCGTGATCGGAATCCTCCACCTCGGTCGTGGCGGCGGTTACCCTCGAATCGAGGCGGGAACAAGCCGCCTGGAAGCTTTCCGCAAGAGCTGGAAGCGACACCGCACGTGAAAGGGGAACGCCGGGTTTTTCGAGGGAGTCCTGGAGAAACGTCTTTGCCGCCGGGTTGAACAGGACCAGCTCGCCCGCCGCGTTGACGACCATCAGTGGATCTGCCATCGCGTTGATGATGGCCCGTGTCCGGCTCTTTTCGAGGGCGAGGTCCTTGAGGGACCTCTCGCGCTCCTGTTGGAGCCTGCGGTTCCTGAGGATCAGGGCACGCTTTTCCAGGCACCTCTTGACAACGATCCGCAGCTCATTGGGCGTGAACGGCTTGGGAACGTAATCGTAGGCGCCGTCCTGGATGGCTTTCACCGCGGTCTCGAAACTCGCGTAGCCGGTAATCATGACTATGATCGCCGTCGGGTCCATCTTCCTGATCCGGCTGATGGCTCCGAGGCCGTCCAGGCCAGGCATCCGCAAATCGAGCAGTACGAGATCGAACGGTTCCGCCTCGAACGCGCTGACTGCAGAAAGCCCGTCCTCGACGGTGGTCACCTTCCAGCCCTCGGCTGCGAGGATCTTTTCACAACCCAGCCTTATGGAGATCTCATCGTCCGCGACCAGGATCCGGGCGGGGGCGGAAAGGTCCTCCAACGGGTTGAGTGGTTGGTCAGGACTCATGGCCGGGAGTCTTCAGGAGGTGATGGACGCGGGCCAGAAGGTTTTCGGGCCGGATGGGCTTTTCCGCGAAGTCGTCCGCCTTGATCCATTCGCGGGCGGAAGGGGACTTCAGGTCGAAGCCGAGATTCCTGGCCTTGTTGACTCCCGTGAGCATCAGGATCGGGACCGATTTCGTCCGCGGGTCCTTCTTCAGGGCATGGCAAACCTGGAATCCTGCATCGTCGCGTTCCATCATCAGGTCGACGATGATCATGTCCGGCAGGGCGGGGGCCGAAGCAAGCTGGGTCAGTGCCTCCCCCGAGTTATGGCAGGCGGAGACCTCGAAGCCCCCCTTCCTGAGGATCTCGGACTGGATGGCGACGAAGTCGATGTCGTCGTCGATGATGAATATTTTTTTCATTGGCGGCTCCTTTCCGGTTTCTTGTGTTCATTCGCTTCCGTGAGCAGCGGAGGCGGCCTCCTCGACCGGGAAACGGATGATGAAGGATGTTCCTTCTCCCGGCCGGGTTTTGACGGAAATCGTTCCCCTGTGCATTTTGATGATGCCGTAGGAGATGGCGAGGCCGAGACCGGTTCCCTTGCCGATTCCCTTGGTCGTGAAGAATGGGGTGAAGAGCTTTGGGACGACATCCTCCGGGATTCCGGTTCCGGTATCGGAGATCACGACTTCGCCTTCGTGGATGTCGGGGATGAAACGCGTTGAGACGGAACAGGTTCCTCCCTTGGGCATCGCCTCCATGGCGTTCTGAATGATGTTGGTAAGGGCCTGGCGGAACTGGACCGGATCGACGAGTGTGGGAGGGAAGAGTGGATCATAGGTTTCCTGTTTGCGGATCTCCGGGCCGGAAGAACGCATCACGATCCCGAGGATTTCGGAGGCCAGGGCCGAGATATCGACGCTCGTCCGCTGGAGTTTGCTCTGACGGGCGAAATCCAGGAGTCCGCGAACGATGTTCCGGCATCGGGCAGCCTCCTTCACGATCACCTGGAGTTCCTCGGGAACCTCGTCGGCAGGCTCCTTCTGGAGCTTTTCCAGAAGGAGATTGGAGAAAAGGAGGATTCCTCCGAGCGGGTTGTTGAGTTCATGCGCCACCCCGGCGGAAAGCTGGCCGAGAGAGGCGAGTTTTTCGGAATGTACAAGCTCATCCTGGGCCTTCTTGAGCTGGTCGTGTGACTGGCGTAGCATGGTATAGCCGTCCTCGAGTTGCTTGATGATCTGGGGAAGGCACATCTCGGGTTCGGCGAAGCCATGGAACACCGCCTTGGCCTTTTCGCGGCAGGAGATGTACCCGCAAGCTCCGCAGTTCAGCTCGTCCTCGGGTTTCTCCTTGCCGAACTCCTTGAGGATCGCGGTAACCTGTGCCTCGGTTGGTTCGGCGAGGCGTTTCTTCCGGTCCTCGAAGTTCCGCTTCAGTTCGATCTCGGGGAGGGAGGAGGGGTTCAGATGCCGGCTTTCGGCGACGAGTTCGAGAATTTTCCTCTGCTTCTCTGTGTGTGAAAGGGGTGAATCGATCTCCACCCCGTCGATGCACCCGCGGCAGAAAAGGAGATCGACGAACTCGAGGCGGGAGGGGCTTCTCTTGAAGGTGCTGAGAAACTCGAGAGTCTCGGGGTATCCCTCGATGATCGCGATCCTGGAGTCGAGGATGTCAGTTCCGATTCCACCGGTTCTCAACAGGCCACCCATGAGCGGAAAGATCCGGCCCTGGCCGGGGTAGGGGGGATCCATGGGAAGGCCCGGAATCTCGTGGCATTTGATGCCCTTCTCCGAAAGAAGAAGCTTGACCTCATGGAAGGTTAGGGCGAAATCGATGAGCCCCGAAAGATTCGGGTCGCGGATCTCCTGCTTTTTCGCTATGCAGGGACCGATGAAAACGAGCTTCATGGGCGCTGTTTCAGTTGCCCGAAGGTATCTTCCGAGAGCAAGCAGAGGGGAAACGATCGGGGCCAGATGGGGGATCAGCTCGGGGAAATGCATCTCCACGAGCGAAACGACCACCGGGCATGCGCTCGAAATGATGGGGCGGTTCGAAAGCGGGCTGTTCATGAGGCGCTGGGCTTCCCGGCCGACCAGTTCTGCGCCGAAGGCCACCTCGATCACCTTGGAGAAACCGAGCCTTTTCAGTCCCGCGACAACCTGCTTGGCGTGTGTGTTGTGGAAGCTTGCGGGAAAACTTGGAGCAACGAGTGCGGAAAGTGGCTGTCCCTCCGAAAGGGCTTTCTGGACCGGCTCGATATCGTTGTCGACCAGTTTGGCCTTCTGGGTGCAGACCCTGACGCACGTTCCGCAGGAGACGCAGAGATCGTCCAGGACTTTCGCCATCCCCGCCTCGACCGAAATCGCCTTGACGGGGCAGTTCCGGACGCAGGTATAGCATCTCTTGCACTTCCCGCTCGTTGTCTTGACCACGCTCATCGTGCCTGATCTCCCCTGCAGAAGGCTGGTCCGCCGCCAACCTTCGGCGATCGCACTCCCGAGACGTTTCCTGGGGGATGGTTTTTCATCATGTGTTTTCGGGCCGCTTGCGATAATGCGTGTGAAGAAGGTTGTGCGCAAGGTGGGAGTTGGGCTCCCCGAGAAACTCCTTGTACAACTGCTGGATGTAGGGGTTCTCGTGGGACCTGCGTAAGGTGCAGGCCCGGTCGATCGCATAGATCTTCTTCAGCCGCCCTGCCAGGGCTTGGAGTTCGAGGAGAGGCTGGCCCCCCCCGTTGAGGCAACCGCCTGGACAGGCCATTATCTCGATGAAATGATAATTCTTTCGGCCGGCGATTTGATCTTCGAGAACGCGGCGGGCGTTCCCCAGCCCCGAGCAGACTGCGACTCGAAGCGTTTCGCCGCCCAGCTTGACCTCGGACTCCTTGACCCCCTCGAACCCCCGGACCGCAGTGATCTCCGGGTCGGCATCGGATCCGGTCACGAGTTTGACCGCGGTTCGCAGGGCGGCTTCCATAACCCCGCCCGTGGCGCCGAATATGGCACCGGCCCCGGTCGATTCACCGAGGGGATTGTCGAACGGGCGCTCGAGGCAGTGTGCCAGGTCGATATCGAAAGCACGGATCAGGTTTCCGGCCTCACGGGTCGTGAGGACGGCGTCGACGTCGCGAATCCCATCGACTTCCATCTCGGGGCGCTGCGCCTCGAATTTCTTCGCGGTGCAGGGCATGATCGAGACGACGTAGACCGACGCAGGGTCGAGCCCCATCTTTTTTGCCCAGTAGTTCTTGATCATCGAACCCTGCATCTGCTGGGGAGACTTGCAGGTCGACAGGTTCCCGATCATCGAGGGATAGAAGTGTTCGATGAACTTGATCCAGCCTGGACTGCAGCTCGTGATCATCGGGAGGACCCCGCCCCCCTTCAGCCTCGAGACGAGCTCAGTTCCTTCCTCCATGATGGTGAGGTCGGCGGCGAAGTTCGTGTCGAACACCCACTTGAACCCGAGCCTCTTCAGTGCGTCGACCAGCTTGGGAGCGACGTTGTCCTCCTCGACCTTGAACAGCTCTCCGAGCGCGACCCTGACCGCGGGGGCGACCTGGGCGACTACGGTTCTCTTCGGATCGGCAAGGGCGTCGATGACCTCTTTCACCGAAAAGGTCTCGGAAAGGGCCCCGGTCGGGCAGACCTTGACGCACTGGCCGCAGTTGACGCAGGTCGTGTCGGCCAGATTGGCGTTGAAGGCGGGAAGGACCATGGTGTTGAATCCACGGCGCGTGAAATCGATGGCTCCGACCGCCTGGACCTCCTCGCAGACCCGCACGCACCGCCCGCAGATGATGCACTTGTTGGGGTCGCGGACGATGGAGGGGGAGCTCGAGTCGACCTCGTACTTCCGCTTCTCCTTGAAATGGGGCTTCGGTTCCGCCCCCAGCTCCCCTGCAAGCTTCTGGAGTTCGCAGGTCAGGTTCCGGTTGCAGGACAGGCAGTCCTGGGGATGGTTCGCGATCAGCATCTCGACGATCAGTTTCCTTGCCTCGCGGATGCGTTGGGTGTTCGTCCTGACCACCATCCCCTCGCTGATAGGGAATGCGCAGGCGGGAACCAGGTTACGGGCCTGGTCCACCTCGACCACGCAGATCCGGCAGCTTCCGGACGGAACGAGGTTCTTGAGATGGCAGAGGGTGGGGATGTGGATCCCCTTGCTTGTACAAGCTTCGAGAAGCGTTACAGGAGATTCGAACTGGTAAGGGGCCCCGTTAATCGAAAGGTTGATCATGGCTTTTCCTCAACTTACCTGCACCGAGTGGAACGGGCAGACCTGCTGGCAGACTCCGCATCTGACGCACTTTTCACGGACGATATAGTGCGCATGCTTGATCTCGCCGACGATTGCCCCGTTGGGGCACCGTTTCTTGCAGAGGCCGCAACCCTTGCAGGTCGCGGGGTCGATCTTGAACGTCAACAGCGATTTGCACTTCCCCGCCGGACAATGCCGGTCGAAGATGTGGGACTCATATTCATCCTTGAAATACCGCAGGGTAGAAAGGATCGGGTTTGGAGCCGTCTGGCCCAGGCCGCATGCCGCGGTGTCACGGATGATCTCGCAGGTCCGGGAGAGTTCGATGACGGATTTGAACCTTTCGAGGGTCATGTTGTCCTTTTCCGATTCCGGTGCCTGCACGATCCGGTCGAGCATTTCCTGAAGCCTCGCGATTCCCTCGCGGCACGGGATGCACTTTCCGCATGACTCGGACCGGGTGAAGTTGAGGAAGAACCTCGCTATATCGACCATGCACGTCCGGTCGTCCATGATGACCAGTCCGCCCGATCCCATCATTGCCCCGGCTTTTACCAGGGAGTCGTACTCGATGGTGATGTCCAGGAGCGACTTGGGAAGGCATCCGCCCGAGGGCCCTCCCATCTGGGCGGCTTTGAACTCGTGACCGTCGGGGATTCCGCCTCCGATGTCGAAGACGATCTCCCGGAGCTTGATACCCATGGGGACCTCGATCAGGCCCGAATACTGGATCTTCCCGGTCAGTGCGAAAACCTTCGTTCCCTTCGAACGCTCCGTCCCCATCGACGCGAACCAGGCGGATCCCCGGGTCATGATCTCGGGAACGTTGGCGAAGGTCTCGACATTGTTGATGACCGTCGGCTTTCCGAAAACCCCGCTGACAGCAGGAAAAGGAGGCCGGGGGCGCGGCATGCCGCGCTTCCCCTCGATGCTGGCGATGAGTGCTGTTTCCTCGCCGCAGACGAAAGCTCCCGCGCCCATCTTGATCTTGAGATCGAAGCTGAACCCCTTGCCCAGGATGTTCTCCCCGAGCAGGTTGTAAGCCCTGGCCTGGGCCATGGCCGTGCGGAGTTTCTCGATCGCGAGAGGATACTCCGCCCGGACATAGATATACCCCGTGTTCGCCCCGATCGCGTAGCCTCCGATGGCCATACCCTCTAGGACACGATGGGGATCGCCTTCGAGAACCGACCGGTCCATGAACGCGCCGGGGTCGCCTTCGTCGGCATTCATGACGATGTACTTGGTGGCACTGTCCTGCTTGAAGGCGAAGTCCCACTTCTTCCCGGTCGGGAACCCCCCTCCGCCGCGTCCCCTGAGGCCTGACGCAGTGATTTCCCGGATGACATCCTCGCGGGGGAGATCCAGGGCCTTGGCCAGCCCCTGGTAACCGCCCTTGGCGAGATACTCGTCGATCGAATCCGGATCGATAGTTCCGCAGTTCTTCAGCACGATCCGCTGTTGCTTCCGGAAATAGGGAAGGTCGTGAAAATGGGGGATCCGGTCCCAATCGTTTGGAAGCTCGAATTCCGGCCCCTCCGGATACGATTCGGAAATTCCCAATACCAGATCGAAGGGGACATGATCCTGCTTGACATACTCCTCGACTATCCGGTCGAGCTTTTCCATGGTAACGTTGGAAAAACTCAGGCGGGGCTTCCCGGGCTTCTTAACATCGACCATCACTTCCATCTGGCAGAAGCCGATGCACCCGGTCTTCTTCAGCCTGACGTCTATCTCGCCATTCTTGACCTTGGAGTTCAGGCGGTCCCAGAGTTTCTGACCGCCGCTGGCAAGGCCGCAGGTCCCCAGGCCGACGTAGACGATCGTCTTGTCGGGGTTCCGGTCCAGCTTGGTCTGGGAAAGAGTGCTCGCGATCTGCCCGGAAACCAGGTCTTCACGTGAAATCGGCCCCTTGAGAGATGTCCCTGTGTTCATTTCACGTCCTCCCGGCGAAGTTCACGCATTATCCGCTCCACATCCTTCGGAACGAGCCGGCCATGGAACTGTCCGTCAAGCGTAATGACCGGCGCGATCGAGCAGCTTCCCAGGCAGGCCACGATCTCGAGCGAGGCAAAACCGTCCTTGGTGGTCTGGCCTGCGGGAATTCCAAGCTCCGACTCGAAGGCACGAAGGATCTGGTCCGAGCCGCGAACGTGGCAGGCCGTTCCGCGACAGACCTGTATTACGTGACGTCCGGGCGGGTTGAGGCGGAACTGGTTGTAGAATGTCGCGACGCCGTACACCTTGCTGACAGGAACTCCCACATGCCTCGCGATCTGTACCATCGCCCCCTTGGGAAGATACCGCAGGCGTTCCTGAGTTTCCTGAAGCAGGGGAATCAGATACTCGCGCTTGTTGGCGGGGAACTTCTCGAAAAGGTCGAGAATCGGAAACTGGGATTTGTCGTTTTCGGATCCTTCGCAATTGCAGTGGCTTTCCATCGTTTCCTCCGGTAATGATGTGATGAGGTGCGGTTTCCGCGGATACAGGTTCGAAGCCAAACCCGCCACTACCCTTTGGGGAAGGATTGCTTCATTCCCCCGGGAAAACGGCAGGAGACTTCATAGGATACCAGAAATCCGGACTTTTCGCCCCCGGATTTCGATCCTCTTCCCCCAAAGGGTCCGGGGGCCGAAAATCTTGGGGGCTTCCTCCCGGGGGGGGTGTTGAATGGCAATTGCAGGGGAGGAAAACCCGGTTCAGGGGGTTTCGGTTTCAAGAAGAAATCCAATTCGATTTTCAAGGAATCCAGAACCAATTATAACAGAAGGTGAAAAATATCACAATAGGGCACGGAAAAAAAAGGGTCCTAACGGGTCGGGGGATGTTCTACCCTGCATTCATTCGGTCGTGAGAAAAAATAATGGAAGGAAGAACCTTTGCTTCTCCACAAACGGAGAGCAGGGGAACCGTAAAGGGCAGCATGGCCCTTTCCCATTGGTCTTTGTGACCTTGGTGATCATTGTGTCTTTGTGGTGAAGCCAAGGTTCTTTTTTCCTCCATATGTTGCTTGCGCCCCGGATTTTCACGGGTGGCCACGGATTCAACTTTGGGAGATTCAGTGTTGATCAGTGTTCATCCGTCGCGGATATTCTTCGTTCCCGATCCCTTCCTCCGCCGGTTGGCTTTTTTACACGTTTCATGGAACCTCTGTGGCTCGATTTTTCCTTCTTTCGCGCCT
>CAYRYU010000021.1:8168-12043 GCA_964428355.1 uncultured bacterium | reverse complement strand
TTTTTTACACGTTTCATGGAACCTCTGTGGCTCGATTTTTCCTTCTTTCGCGCCTTGGTGGCTTTCTTCTGGCAGTCATGCAAATGCATCGAATTTCCGGGAAGAAAGGGTTGACTTTGGCGATGAGGGTTTGGTAATTTGTACATATTGGAGTCTTGAGTTACCCTTCGGGGAATTTTATGGAGGTTTGGAAAAATGAAGTTGTTTCTGGTTGCCCTGATCGTTTTTATGGCTGTTGGTTTTGTGGCTTCCCCCCTGATGGCTGCTGATCCCGATAACACCGACAACGGTGGGGACAACGGCGGCGACAACGGCGGCGACAATGGCGGCGACAACGGTGGCGACAACGGCGGCTGTGGCGGCGACTGCGGCGACTGCGGTGGTTGCGGCGGCGGACATTGATCCCGCGGGAAGCAATCCCGATAGAATAACGGAATTCACCCCGGCTCAATGCCGGGGTTTGTCATTTTAGGGTGAAGTGATTTTTCCCTCCCCCCTCCACCCGTAGCGGAAAGCAACTCCCTTGAACATCGCCAGAGCCTTCGGTTCCCTTGCCTTTCTTACCTTCCTGTCCCGCGTCAGCGGGTTCGTTAGGGTCGCTCTTTTCGCGACTTTCTATGGAGGGGGGGCCGACGCCGACCTCTTCCTGGCGGTCATGATCATCCCCGAGCTGATGTACCGGTTCATGAGCGACGGCCTTGTCGCCGGGGCGGCAATTCCCCTTTTCGCGGTCTGCCGGGACGACCCTTCTCGATCCGGGCGTTCGTTCTGGCAGGTTTTCTGGGGACTTTTCGGGGTGGGGTTCCTCCTGTCTTCTCTTTTGATGCTCTTCGCCGGGCCGCTTTCCTCGATGATGGTTCCCGGTTTCCACCCTGGCGCGCATTTGAAGATGGTCGTGCTCTGGCGGATAGTATCCCCCCTGGTCCTTTTTTCCCTTCTTTCGGGCTTGATGACCGCCTTTCTGAATGCGCGGGGGATATTTGCCCGGCCCGCTTTCAGCAACCTGTTCTCGAATGGAAGCATCATCGCCGGGATCCTGGTTCTTCGTGGAAGCGACGTCCAGAGCCTGGGGGCATTCATCCTGGCGGGAAGCCTCCTCCAACTGATCGTCCTGTGGCTGGTCGCGGTGCGGAACGGACTCGGAGCGGATCCGCTCAACGTTTTCAGGGAAGGGGATTTCACCATCCTGCGCGAATTCCTCGAGAACTCCGCTCCGATCGGGGCATGGATTTTCCTGACCCCGGTTGTCCCCGTCTTCGAAAGGTATCTTCTTTCCTCGCTTCCAGAAGGTTCGGTGGCGGTTTTGCACTATTCGGACAAGCTGGTGAATCTCCCGCTGGGGATAGTCTCGATCAGCCTTGCGACGGTCATTTTCCCGATCCTCAGCAGGGAAGGGGGGGAATCCCGGAGGGAAGTCCTTCTTGGAACCGGATGGTGGCTCATGGTTTTCCTGCTCCCGGTGATGGTGATCATCCAGGCAGCTTCGGAGCCGATCGTCGCGGTCACATACTTCCGGGGCAAGTTCAGCATGGGGAATGTCGGGACCACGGCGGCGGTTTTCAAGGCCTATTCCTGGATTCTGCTTCCACTTTCGGTCAGCATGCTTCTGAACCGGGCCCTATTCGCGGCGGGTCGTTTCCGCTTGCCCTTCCTGTTCGGAGCCTTGTCGGTGGTCCTTCAGGTTGGAGCGGACGTCTGGTTCGTGGGAAGGACCGGGTGCGTGGGGGTAGGGTGGGGGGCTGCGGCAGGAGCTTTTTTCCAGAACCTGCTGCTTCTGGGTTGGCTCTTTTTCGATTCCCCCTGCAGAAAACGGGTCCTGGCATTCTTTCTTGGAGAGGTCGGAATCCTTGTCGCGACACTGCTCACGGCACCTCTTGTGCGCCGGGCCTACGAGATGCTGGTGGGGGCGGTCCCGACAGGGGGATCAATGGGCATGGTCCTGGCCCTGGGCCTGGTCTGGGCTTTCATGCAGGTGGTGACAGGGCTGGGAGGGATCCGTTTCCTGGACCGGAAGTTCGGGAAAACCCCGGATAAGGGGGGCGGCCCCTCTCAGGGTTGATTAACGCGCACAGGGAAGGTCAGGGAGGCGATCTTCTCCTGGAACTTCCTGAAACCCTGGACATCCTCCTTGGGAAGAAAGACCGCGGTGCTGAAACCGTCCGCGCCGTCGAAGGAGAACACGGCGGAGTTGTGCTGGTTATTCCGTTTCCATGGGATTTCGGGGGGATGGACGGCTTCAAAGGTTCTTGGAGCCTCGATTTCGAGGTGGACTTTCTGGAACTCGACGGGAAAGATCCCCCATTTTGAAACGAGGGGACCTACCATGAAACGCAGCCCGTAGTTCTCCTTCTCGAAAAAACGAGTGAACTCGCCAAGTCCGAATTTGACCTTTTCCCCGACCTTTTCGGACCTGGGTGTTTCAGATTCGATCTCTTTCTTCATCGAGTCGAGGTTGAACTGGATTCCCTGGCGTGCTTCGACCTGGACGGTCAGCTGCTGGCCCGGAGAAAGCCTGAAGGGGACCCGGGGAGCTTTCCTGTCGAAACGGACGGACCGACCGTCGACGTTGAGCTTCACATCGTTTTCCGAGACCAGATACAGGAGCCTGACCTTGAGGGAACTCTGGATATCCTTTTCGCTGATGTTCTTGAGGATAACCTTGATCCTGGTGTCGGCCGTTTCGGCCCTGATCTGCGCCCTTCCCGTGCATTCGACGACCTGGAAGCAGTCGGAGTAACCTTTCTCGATAACGAGTTCCGGCATTCGGGGAAGAAGGTTTTTCGCCTGGACGGTCGCATGGGATGCGAAAACGAACAAAAGGACCGCCAGCGCGGCGATGGCGGCGGGGCGTTTCATGATCGGCATTCGGGGGCAACACGCTCCTTGTATCGAAGGGTTTGGATTTCCCCGAAGTATACTTGAAGCCCGTGCACCTGTCAAAGGATTGGCCGAACCTGGATTCGGAACCGACCTCGGGAAAACGGGAGTTTGGGGTTGCCGGGAGAAGCGTTTTGGGCTACATTCATCGATCCCCAATTTTCTTTTGGGCATCAGGAGCTGCAAATGTCATCCACCGCAACCGTTTTCGCCGACCTTCACGTTCACAGTTCCGCTTCGGACGGGGTCCTATCCCCCGGAGACCTGGTCAGGCTTGGCGGGCAGTTGGGCCTTAAGGTCATTGGCCTGACCGACCACGACACCCTCGATGGAATTGAGGAGGCCCGCCGGACGGGGGAGGAGGTCGGGGTCGACCTCGTATCCGGGATCGAGCTTTCCTGCGGCTTCCCAGACCTCGACTATTCACTCCACATCCTGGGCCTTTTCGTCGGCGGGGACGCTCCCGGACTTCGTTCGATGCTCCTGGAGCAGCAGAAGTTCAGGTTCACCCGCGCATTGAAGATCCTCGATCTTCTGGAAGGGCTGGGGTTCCGGATGGAGCCCCTCCGGGAAAGGTTTCTCGCCGACCCCGGCAAGGTTCTGGGGCGTCCCCATGTTGCACGGTATCTTCTCGAAACCGGCGGGATCAAATCCTTCCAGGAGGCATTCGAGAAATTCCTGGCGAAGGGCCGTCCCGCATACGTTCCGAAAAAGCACCTGAGTGCCGCCCAGGGCATCGAGGCGATCAGGGCCGCGGGAGGGCTTGCCGTGATAGCCCACCCCGGGCTCATTCAGGACTGGCAGGGCATCTGGGGACGGCTCGAGGGCCTTCCCTGGGATGGAATCGAGGCATACTATTCCGAGCATTCGCCCGAACAGGTCTCCTTTTTTGAAACGTTCGCCGCGGATCACGGTTTTCTTTTGACTGGTGGAAGCGATTATCATGGGGAGTATGGAAAGCACTCCAGCAGGTTCGGTTGTTTCGGGCTCGATCGGGA
>CAYRYU010000021.1:3996-8068 GCA_964428355.1 uncultured bacterium | reverse complement strand
AAGAAGTCCTATCTCCACTGCGAAGGTTTTCCCCTTCCGAAGTTCATCGAGACCCTCATGAACAGGCCGCCATCCGGACGTCTGCGGGTGGTCTGCGCCCCCGCTTTCGCTTTGCCCGAGTCCGTCGAAAGGGGTGATTATTGGGCGATCACGGGTTTCGACCCCATTCTGGCCACCCAAACCGAATGGCAAAACCTGAAGAAACCCCGACTCCTTTTTCTGCCTTCGGACCGCCACCTCGAGGCATGCGTTTCCCACGGAATTGGAAAGGAGCGGATGTTCCGCTTTCCACTCGGGATCGACCACGGGGTGTTTCGTCCCGGTGGCGGACCCTCCACCCTTGTTCCGGACAAAAAGGAGTTCCGGTTCCTCTTCCTCGGGAACCCGCTTTTCCGGAAAGGTCTGGACCTTGTCCTGAAAGCCTTTATCACCGAGTTCAAACCGCAGGAGAATGTCCGTTTGGTGGTCAAGCTCACCCATCTTCCCAAGATGAAAAAGCACCTCCCGTACGAGATCCCGGATCTCGTACGCCGCCTGGGCGGATTGAACAGGATGTTCCCTGAGGTTACCGTCATTTCCCAACTCCTGCCGGAAAAGGATTACGCGAGACTGGTGGCTTCCTGCGACGTTCTGGTGAACGGAAACCGCTCTTTCACGACGGGACTTCCCGTCATGGAAGCCATGGCATGCGGGCTTCCCGTAATCGGTCCGGAACCCCTCCGGGAGCTCGCGGGCCTCCGGGAGGAAACCGGATTCCCGCTTCCCGTCAGGATGACCGTGGTTCCAGCGGGACGCCTTTTCCCCGATTCACCCGAATGCAGTGTGGGCGAAGTCGAGGAGGTTTCCCTGAGAAACGCGATGAGGGCCGCGTTTTCCCGCCCCGACGAAACCACGGGAAAGGGGCGGAACGCCTGTCGTCAGGCCAAAAAGGTCGTGGGTTGGGAAAACTTCGGGAAACTGCTGAAGGAAGCCGCGGTCAGCCGCTCCTGAGAATCCTGGAAACTTTTGCTCCTGTTGCTTCCGCAGGCTGTGCGCCCCGGGCGAATGTTTCGGGAACCCCTCCCGGCCACTCCGGGGGAATCAGTTGGTGTGTGGAGTTTCGGGCTCCTTGGGGACCGGTTTCACGCGGGAAGATTCCTGATACAGCGGAACCGAGACGGTGAAGCGTGAGCCCTTTCCCACCGTGCTCTGAACCGTGATCGAACCTTTGAACAGCTGGATGATGCGGAAGGAAACCGCCAGTCCGAGGCCCGTTCCCTTCCAGTTCCGTTTCGTGGTGAAGAAAGGATCGAAGATCCGCGACAATTGATGGGCGGGAATCCCTGAACCGGTATCCTCGACCATGATGACTGCCGAGGTATCCTTTCGTTCCAGGACGATCGAGATCTTTCCCCTCTTTTGGATCGCTTCGATGGCGTTGACGACGAGGTTGATCAATACCTGCTGGAACTGGTTGCGGTCTCCGAACAGCGAAAGAGGAGGACCAGGGGGCGCGGTCCATTCGAACTCGATCAGATTCTGCTCGCTCTGATAGCGGGCCAGGGCAATCGTTTCGGTGATTACGTCGTGAAGCGTGAAGATCTCGGGAGTCACACCCTGCGGGCAGGCGAAGATGCGGAGATCCTTCACGATGTTCGCGATCCGGTTGATGTGGGTGAGAATCAGATCGCAGATCTCCACCTGCCGCCTCCGGCCCACCTCCCCCTTCTGGAGGATCTGGATCGCGTTCGAGATGCCTGTCAGGGGGTTGTTAACCTCGTGCGCGATTCCCGCCGTCAGGATGCCAAGGGAGTTGATCTTCTCAGCCTGGATCAGAGCTTCCTCCATTTTCCGTCTCTGGGTGACATCCCGGATCACGACCTGGAACATCTCGATCTGGTGAAATTCGTTCTTGATGGGCAGAGCCGCGATCTCGAGGTGGATCGTGCCGTGGTTGCTTGCCGAGATCTGGACGTCCCTGGTGTGCGACTGGCTGTCCTTGGTCACGTCGTCGAGGAGCCGGGAGATCTCTTGGAAAAGATCGGAAAGCGGGAACAGTTCCTGCAGGATCCGGCCTGTCAAAGGCTCTACGGTTCTTCCCTTCGCGATATCAAGAAATCTCGAGTTGTGGTAGAGGAGCTCGAATGTCGGGGAGAGAAGGATGATTCCGTCGGCAAGGTTCTCGGTCAGAATCCGGTAGCGCTCTTCGGCGAGGGCGAAGTTCTTGTTGAGCTCCCTGATCCGGAGATGAGCCCTGATCCGCGCAAGAAGTTCGCCGATGGCGAAAGGTTTCGTGAGGTAGTCATCCCCTCCCGCTTTGAAGCCCTTCATCTTCTCGGATAGGGAGTCTTTCGCGGTAAGGATGAGGACGGGAAGGTTCCTGGTCCGCTCGTCCGCTCTGATCCTGTGGCAGATCTCGAGTCCGTCGATGTCGGGCATCATGATGTCGAGAAGCACGATGTCGGGCTCGAACTCGAAAAGCGCTTTTACCCCCTCGGAACCGTCAAAGGCCTGCCTGACGACGAAATTCTCGTCCGTCAGGGTCTGCTGCAGCAGGTGACTCGTATCCGGGTCATCCTCGATGATGAGGATCTTCTGCGGAAGCGGCTTGACAGGCGGGGACAGGTTGAAGAGGGGAGAGATTGCGAACCTCCTGGACCGTTAATTCCTCAGCGCGTGAAGGTGCCCAGGATCTCGAGGTGGAAGGTTCCGGGGAACAGGTCGAATGCGTGGACCTGCTCCAGACGGTAACCCATCTGGATGATGGCCTGGGCATCTCGTTTGAAGGTCAGCGGATTGCATGATAGATAGGTCATTATGCGGGGTTTGATGCCGGAAAGCCCGCGCATCACCCGGGGGGAAACCCCCGTCCGGGGCGGGTTCATATGGAGAGCGGCGATGACGCCCTTGGTCAGGGGGGTTCCGAAGATGGTTTCGGCTTTCCGGCAGATGAACCGGGTTCGGGGAGGAGTCCGGGGTCTCTGGTTCTTCAGGGCATCCTGGTAGGAATCCTCGTTCGACTCCACTGCCACAACCTCCTCGAACCTCGACTCCAGAAGAGCCGTCTGGACGCCGATTCCACAATAGAGGTCGATGAACTTCCCCTTTTGCGGGGCCGCTTCGTAGATCGAAAGGAGCGTGAAATATATCGCTTCAGCCCCTTCGAGATTGTTCTGGAAGAAGGATCTGGGGGAGACCGACCAGTTCTTCTTCATGAACGAGAAAGGAGGCTTCTCGCGCATGAGGGTCAGAAAAGAGGTGTTCTTCGAGACGATCTCCAGGCGGGCAAGGGAGTCCTGGGCTTCGAAGAAGCCCCTGAACGAATTGAGCATTTCCTCGTCGGGAGGGGCTTTGAGCGAAATCAGGCTCTGTTGCTGAGGACCGAGAGTCCGGACGATTATCTCTTCGGTGTTCCGCGCCAGTGCGATGTTCGAATCCTGGGAATAAAAGTCGTTCAACGCGCCGTAGAGAACCATGTTCGGTGGGCACTGTACCACGCAGCCCTCGAGGGGAACCACGTCATGAGACCGGTAACGGTAGTTCCCGAGAGTGACCTTTCGGGACCCGTTCCCGGTTTCGTCGACATGGACCTTGAGCTCCATCTTGTTCCGGTAACCGTTGGGGGGAAGGGCCTCGAGGGGAAACACGGTCGCGGGTGAGAGAGGCCTGAGCAGGAAGTTGAGGTATGCCTCCTTCTCGCACCGTTGGGTTTCAGGGAAGAGGTGCAGCCAGTGGCATCCCCCGCATTCGGGGAAGTTGGGGCAGGGGGATTTCTGGCGAAAAGGGGAGGGGTTGATGACCTTGGTCACGTTTCCGCGAAGGTAATCGTTCCGGGTTTCCTTGATGTCGATTTCCGCTGTTTCGCGGGGCGCCCCATAGGGGACGAAGACGACCTTTCCGTCGATGTGTCCGAGTGAATCGATTCCATAGGTCATCTTTTCGATGGTGACAGTTTCCATTAGGTCTCGTTTTCCTTCCGAAAATTCTTTGGCCGGGCAAGCGGGATGACACGCCTCCCGCGGGAAGCTTCTCCGCGGAAATCGCCCGGATTCGCCTCCAATGATACGTGTTTATGTGAAATTTCGCAACCGGG
>CAYRYU010000021.1:0-3896 GCA_964428355.1 uncultured bacterium | reverse complement strand
CAAGACCGTAGGCCTAGGTTCGTACCGTAGAGTCGAGGCTTGGACCTACGATTTCGACAAAGCAAGGAGTCAGCCATGTCCATCACCAAGGAAAAGAAAACCCAGGTCATCCAGGATTTCAGGACCTCCGACAACGACACCGGTTCGCCGGAAGTCCAGGTTGCCGTGTTGACCAACCGGATCAACAACCTGGCGTCCCACTTCGAGAAGAACCCCAAAGACCATCACTCCCGCCGCGGTCTTCTCAAGATGATCGGGGCCCGGAAACGGCATCTCAACTATCTCAAGGGCAAGGATTTCGAGAGATACCAGACCCTGATCAAGCGCCTCGGGATCCGCCGGTAAGGTCAGTAATGGAACATAATATACAGATCACCGCTTGTTCCCTCGAAACCCACACGATCACTTTCGAAACCGGTCTCATGGCCGGTCAGGCTGACGGAGCCGTCGTCACACGATGCGGAGACTCCGTGGTAATCGCGACCGCGGTCGCCAGCAAGCAGGTAAGGGAGGGATGCGATTTCCTCCCCCTTACCGTCGATTACTTCGAGAAGACCTACGCCGCTGGCCGGATTCCGGGAGGGTTCTTCAAGCGTGAAGGTCGCCCGACCGGGAAGGAGATCCTGACCAGCCGTCTCATCGACCGGCCGCTTCGCCCCCTGTTCCCCGACAATTTCTTCAACGAGGTCCAGATCGTTTCCTACGTCCTTTCCTACGACCTGCTCAACCAGGTCGATATCCTGGCGATGAACGCCGCGAGTTGCGCCCTTCTCATCTCGACGATTCCATTCACCAATCCGATCGGCGCAGTCAGGGTCGGAAAGATCGATGGTAAGCTCATTCTCAACCCATCCGTCGCCCAGATCGAAGCCAGCTCCCTCGACATGGTCGTCGCGGGGACTGAGCAGGCGATCACCATGGTCGAGTCCGGTTCCCAGGAGCTTTCCGAGGAGGAACTCGTGGAGGCCCTCGGATTCGCCCACCAGAACATCAAAAAGCTGGTCGCCTCCCAGCAGGAACTCGCGCGGAAACTGGGCCGGACAAAGGCCGCCGTTCAACCCCCCGAGCCCAACGCGGAACTCGAGAATTTCGTCCGTGACCGCGTCTTCGGTGACGTGAAAGATGCCCTGATGACGGCCGAAAAGACCGAGCGGAAGAACAAGTTCCACGCTCTGGAAGAAAAGCTCGATGCGGGGCTCCTCGAGAAATACGGGGAAACCCAGGCTCCCGAGATGGGCAAGAAGGCCAAAGCCATTCTTGAAAACACCATCCAGACGGAGATGCGTCGGATGATCCTCCAGGACAGCCGCCGGATCGACGGCCGGGGCCTCACCGATATCCGCCCCATCACCAGTGCAGTGGGTTTCCTTCCCAGAACCCATGGTTCCGCCCTCTTCACCCGGGGCCAGACCCAATCCCTCGGGATCGTCACCCTCGGCGCGCAGTCCGATTCCCAGATCATCGACGGGATCGATGAGGAGTACAAGAAGCAGTTCCTGCTTCATTACAACTTTCCCCCGTTCTCGACCGGCGAGACCAAACCCCTCAGGGGTCCGGGGCGTCGCGAGATCGGCCATGGCGCCCTTGCCGAGCGGGCTCTCTCGAGGGTTCTTCCCGACAGCCTCCAGTTCCCCTATACGATCCGGGTCGTAAGCGAAATCCTCTCGAGCAACGGAAGCTCCTCGATGGCCTCGGTCTGTTCGGGAAGCCTTGCCCTGATGGATGCGGGCGTCCCCATCAAGTCCCCCGTTGCCGGGATCGCCATGGGGCTGATCAAGGAAGGCGACAACTACAAGGTCCTCAGCGACATCCTGGGTGACGAAGACCACTTCGGAGACATGGATTTCAAGGTTGCCGGAACCACCAAGGGAGTCACTGCCCTCCAAATGGACATCAAGATCCTCGGCGTTACCCTCGAGATCATGCGGAATGCGCTGAACCAGGCGCGCGAAGGGCGTTTCCACATTCTCAACAAGATGGCGGAGACGATCACGCAACCCCGTGGGCAGCTCTCACCCTTCGCCCCCCGGATCGTAACCATCGAGATCGATCCCGAGAAGATCCGGAACGTCATAGGTCCGGGCGGAAAGACCATCCGGAAACTCCAGGAGGAGACCAAGGTCCAGATCGACACCGAGGATGACGGCCGCATCATGATCATCAGCCCGGATGCCGCGGCTACCGAGAAGGCCGTCTTCATGATCCGCCAGCTCACCGAGGACGCCGAAGTTGGAAAGAGCTATACCGGCAAGGTCAAGCGCATCATGAAGTTCGGCGCTTTCGTTGAGATCCTGCCCGGGATCGAAGGAATGATCCATATCAGCCAGCTCGACCACGCCCGGGTCAACCGGGTCGAGGATGTCGTCAACATCGGTGACGAAGTAACCGTGAAGGTCATCGAGATCGATTCCCAGGGCCGGGTCAACCTCTCCAAGAAAGCCCTCATGGAGCCCCAAGCCGCCGCCGTCGCGAAACCCAGGGGAGAGTAACACCTCCCTTCCCGGAAAAACCGCAAGTATCTGAAAGTCCCCCCGCCCAATGGGCAGGGGGATTTCTCTTCTCACGGGAGATCAACACAAAGGCACCAAAGAGCACGAAGATCACGAAGGTGGCCTGGAAATCGAACCAACCCTCCTTTGCGCCTGGTGCCGGATGAACTCTTGGCAGACCCCGGGCAAAAACATCGGCCCTACGGCCTTTCCCTTGGTGCTCTTGGTGACCTTCGTGTCTTTGTGGTGAACCCAGGGTGGGGTTTCCGAGTTCCCCGCCCCTGCATGGACAGTCTATTCCAAAGCCAATGTTGACACCGGGCTAGTTTGCCGAGCGGGCGATCTGGAGGTCGAGTTCGGCCCTTTTCCGCATGGCTTCCTTTTCTTCCGGGGACTTGTCGGAACGCTCGAGGGTGGAGTTCAGCCTCAGGAGGAACTGGCTCGCATCCTCGACCTTGACCCAGACCTGCATTTCGGCGGCGGCCTTGGGGTTCACCTGGGCGAAAATGTCGCGGAACTTCTTTTGGTATTCCACGAATTTTGTCTTGTACTGGAGATAACCGTCGTAGTTCTTGGTGGCGAAGTAGCATTCCCCGATCAGATCGTACAACTGGACCCGATGGTACAGGTCGGCTTCGGGGACATTGGCCAGGATCTCGTTGAAAACGGTGAGCGCACGTTCGTAATGCCCCTTCTGAAGGAGGAGCCGCCCCATCGTTTCCTCGGGGAATTTCACCGAGGCGAGCCGTCGGACCTCTTCATAGGCCGGGGAGTTGGAAGGGGGGATGGGTTTTGCGCCGTCAGCCTGGGCCGCTCTTTCGGCGAACCGGCTTGCCACCGCCATGTAGGCTTTCAGGGATGACTCGGCCCGGCCCCGGTTTCGGGATCTCGCGGCGAGCTCCATCTGGTGGGAGATGCTGATGGGTCCGGCTCCCATGGGTTGGTCCTGGGTCTTCCGGATGGGTTTCTTGTAGGTCTGGTAGTCAACGTAGATCCGGTCGTGGGAGAACCTCTTGATATCCGATTTGAAGATCGTGTTCAGGAAGTTGTAGATGAGACCGATCAGGATGATCGTGATCAGTACGACCGGCCAGCGGGAGTTTTCCATCGTCAGAAAGATCCGTCTTCGTCGACCATGCTGAAATACCCCGGATAAGTGGCTTCCGCAAGGCGGACCCGGCTGTAGAACTTCGAAACAACGTCCAGTTCTTCGTCACGGCGGCTACCCGCCTCATCGATCTTGTTGTGCACGCGGAGGGTGACGAACGTCGTTGCGCTTGCCTGGTCCTTGGACTCGATTGGGGTCACCTTGTAGAGTGGATCGCTGCTTCCTGCCTTGAAATCGAGGACCACCTGGTAGGCGCGGAAATCGAACTGCTGGATGTTGGTGAGGTAGACCCTTTCCTT
>CAYRYU010000020.1:71914-78329 GCA_964428355.1 uncultured bacterium | reverse complement strand
GGTTTCCATATTCCCGGATTGACACCTTCCCCTATCGTCCCTATAATGAGGCGATTTTCCAAATACCCACCATGAAGAAAGGTCCCAAAAACGATGGACGCAAAGAACGTATCCGACAAGAAGGTGCTCGAGGCTGTCACACCGAAATCCCAGGACATCTCAAAATGGTATACCGATGTCGTTCTCAAGGCCAGGCTGGCGGACTATTCGCCCGTCAAGGGGTGCATGATCATCCGCCCTTACGGCTTCGCCTTGTGGGAGAACATCCAGAGGATCCTCGACGCCGAGTTCAAGCGTCTGGGCCATCAGAACGCGTATTTTCCCATGTTCATACCCGAGAGTTTCCTCATGAAGGAGGCTGAGCACGTCGAAGGGTTCGCCCCCGAAGTCGCCTGGGTCACCCAGGGCGGCAAGGAACCACTCGAGGAAAGGCTTGCCATTCGCCCGACCTCCGAGGCGATCATCGGCTACATGTATGCCAAGTGGATCGAAAGTTACCGGGATCTTCCCGTCCTGATCAACCAATGGGCCAACGTCGTCCGGTGGGAAAAGGTCACCCGCCCCTTCCTGCGGACCACGGAGTTCCTCTGGCAGGAGGGCCATACCGCCCACCGGACCCACGAGGAGGCCAAAGCCGAGGTCGATCAGATGCTCCAGGTCTATCGTTCGTTCGTCCAGAACGACCTTGCCATCCCCCTCGTTTCCGGCGAGAAAAGCCAGAAAGAAAAGTTTGCTGGAGCCCTCAACACATACACCATCGAGGCACTGATGCCGGACGGCCAGGCTCTTCAGTCGGGCACCTCCCACGATCTCGGCCAGAACTTCGCCAAGGCTTTCGACATCCAGTTCCTCGATGCGGACGGCCAGCGCAAGCATGTCTGGACGACATCCTGGGGAATGTCCACACGGATCGTCGGGGCCATCATAATGGCCCACGGTGACGACCGGGGCTTGCGCCTGCCCCCCAGGGTCGCTCCCACGCAGGTCGTGGTGATCCCCATCGTCTACAAGGATGCCGCGCCGGTTTTGGAGAAGGCACGGGAGATCAAATCCCGCCTCGAGAAACACGGCATCCGCGTCCATCTCGACGATCGCGACGGTTTCAAACCCGGATGGAAGTATTCGGAGTATGAGATGACCGGCGTTCCGCTCCGGATCGAGATAGGCCAGAAGGACATGGAGAAGAACCAGGTCTGCATGGTCCGCCGGGACAACCAGCAGAAGGCTTTCGTCCCCCAGGCGAACCTCGAGACCGAAACCGACAGGCTTCTCGAGGAAATCCAGAAGAACCTCTTCGCGCAGGCATCCGAGATCCTCCGATCCAAGACGCTCGCCGCGGGCTCTTTCCAGGAGCTTGTGGACGTGATCAAGAACCGGCAGTCGATGGGCGAAGTGGACTGGTGCGGAAAGCAGGAGTGCGAGGACCGTTTCAAGGCGGAAATGGGCGCAACCATCCGTTGTTTCAAGGAAGAGGGACCGAAAGGCCCCTGTGTCGTGTGCGGGTCTCCCTCCCAGAAGCGGGTTTACGTCGCCAGGGCGTATTGAGAAGAAAGCGGAATTTCGGGGTGGTTTCGGAACCGCCTCGCGGGGATGGGGTTTTTCCTTTTCCCGGTGTTTTGTGGTACAATCCCCTTGAGGAAAAACGCAGGAAGGGTTCATGGAAATCAATGTAAAGAGGCTCTTGAAAGACCTTTTCAACGCAGATGACGACCTGAGGGCGCTTTCCGCCATGACCCTCATCAAGGTCGAACCCCCCGAGAAAAAGACCCGGGACGAGATTCTCCATGCCCTCATGAAGGCGACCAGGGACAAGAACGTCGCCGTCAGGTTCTTTTCGAGGAAGGCGATCGCCAAGCTGAGGCGGATGAACGAGGAGGAGCAGAAGAAGGACGACGATGCCAGGCCCTCCCTCGAAAAATCCCTGGATTCGGAGAACTACGAAGATCGCCTTTCCGGCGTGATGCAGATCTCGCGCGAGGAAAAATCGGATTTCAAGGACCGTCTTCTCAAGATGCTCCAGACGGAGACCCACGATTTCGTGAAGGCCTCTTTGATCAGCTGCCTCAAAAAATTCCTCGACAAGACCCAGGTCGCAGTCCTGAGCCCCTTCATGAAGGACCCCGACAACCGGGTCCGGTCGAACACGATCGAAGCGCTCGAGTATCTCAAGGCCGAGGACTCGATCCCGTTGCTCTTTCCCGCCCTGGAGGATGCCGACAACCGCATCCGGGCCGTTGCCGCGAAGGCTCTTGCCTCCTTCGGCGAGGAGAAGGTCTTTGCCGTCCTCAAGAAGATGCTCAGCTCGACGGAAGAGTGGATGAAGATCAGCGCGATCTACTCGCTCGCCCATATCCAGTCCGGGGAAGCGATCACCCTCCTGATCAACGCCGCCCGCACCATCCCCCAGCAGGAAACGCGCATCAAGGCTATCATCTCCCTCGCGAACTACCGGGACCTGGCTTCCTATGGTTTTCTGAAACACCTCTCGACCCAGGGTGAGGAACCCTTCAAGGGGACGGCGGTCCGCGCACTGAAACTGTATGAAGAGAAGTTCGGGCCGGATGCCCCCACGCACACCATGATTCCCCAGACCAGGGAAGACACCCAGCCCGAAAAGGAAAAGAAGGAGGGTGGCAAGAAATCCCAACCCGACCTGACCGCAACCGTTTCCAAGTTCTTCCGGCCCGGCAAGGAGGAAGCGGTCGACCTCTCTCAAAAGGCCGCGATCAGCTTCGCCCTTACCGACCTCCAGAAGGAGGCGGGAGAGCTCGCAAAGGAGTCCGGCCGGGTGGTTTTCGAGATCTATCAGCAGGGCGACCTGAAGATTCCCGAACTGCTGACAATCAGCCACGAGATCCTCCGAATGAACTATTTCATCCAGAAATATTCCGACGAGGAAGAAAAGGAGGAGAAGGTCAAGAGCACGGGATTTTTCGCCCAGCTCAAGAACCTCTTCTCCAAGGTCCAGCACAAGGATCCGAAAGCCCAGCAGGTGGAGCGGTTCACGCAGAAGCGCGAGGACCTTTTCAAAAAGTTGGGCGAAGCCGCCCTCCAGAAGATGAAGACGAAGGAACTGACCGCCACTGGCCTGGACGCTTACTTTCAGACCTTCCTTGCCCTGGAGGCCAAGATCGCCAGGGAAAAGAGCCGGATGGCCTGAACCCCGAAAGGAGACCCCCTCATGGACCTCAAGCGCTTCATCCGCGATATCCCCGATTTTCCCAAGCCGGGAATCATGTTCAAGGACATCACCCCCCTTCTGAAGGACCCCAAGGCTTTCTCCGCGGCGATCGATTTTCTCGCGGGCCAGTTCCGGGAAACGCGGATCGACCACATCGCCGGGATCGAGTCCCGCGGTTTCATCATCGGAGCGGCCCTCGCGATGAACCTCGGAAAGGGCTTTCTTCCGATCCGGAAACCGGGAAAGCTTCCCTTCAAGACCCGCCGGAAGGAGTACAAGCTGGAATACGGCTCGGATGCCGTGGAAATCCATGAAGACGCGGTGAAAGCCGGGGAAAAGGTCCTGCTCGTCGACGACGTCCTCGCCACTGGAGGAACCGCCCGCGCAGCCGCCGACCTTCTCAAGGAGATCGGTGCGGACCTCGCCGGGATCGCCTTCCTTGCGGAGCTCTCATTTTTGAAGGGAATCGACCGCCTGAAGGGTGAAAAGGTATTCAGCCTTCTGAAATTCTAGCGGAGGGGCGTGATGGCACGACGAGAACCACAGAACGTCCTGGGGGAGCTGGGGCATTCCGACTGGGAGAAGCGTTTTCTCGCAGCCAAAGGACTGACGACGCTGGAGGGTGGGAAATCCTTCGCGAAGATGTCGAAAAAGTCGAGAACCGCCATTGGCGGCCGTCTCCAGGAACTCCTGGACGACCAGGACTCCCGCGTCCGTTCCCAGGCCGCGGCCGCATTGGGGAACCTGTCGGTTGCGGAGGCCGCGGACCGGCTTCTGACGGCGATCGCCGACCCCAACGAGTGGGTCCGGATCCAGGTCGCGGAGGCCCTCGGCAGGATCGGGAACCCCTCGATCGCCCAGGTCCTCGCACACCATCTCGAGTCGGAGGAGGAACCGCACGTCCGGGCCACGCTCGTAAAGACCCTTGGCCGGATCGGAGACGAGCGGATGCTCCCGGTCCTTGCGCTCTACCTCGAGGATTCCGATGCCCGGGTCAGGGCCAACTGTGTCGAATCCCTCAGTGACCTGAAGATCTCGGAAACCAATCTCCGCGCTACCTTTCTCCGCCTGTCCAACGACCCGTCGAACCGGGTTCGGGCGAATATCGCGATCAGCCTGCTTTCCATGGGTGAGCGCAAGGGCAGGGAAATCCTCGCCACGATGCTTTCCTCGGGAAGCGAGTATATGAAGGCCTCTGCCGCTTTCGCGATGGGCCAGATCCGGGATCCCGAGGATATCGACACGCTGATCCGCCTCCTGGCCGACGAGTCTTGGCTGGTGCGCAAGAACGCGATAAGGGGCCTGGTCAAATTCGGGAGGAAGATCGTCCCCCAGGTGATGAGCCTCCTCACCCTTGCCCAGGACCCGCTGGAAAAACTGGGCGCTCTTGACATCCTCGGCCAGCTGGGCGAGGTATCCGCCCGGGAGATCGTGATCGGCCTCCTGGAAGATGCCACCGGCGAAGTCCGTTCCAAGGCCGAAGAAGTCCTCGACCTTTTCAAGAGCGGAAAGTGATTCGGGAGGGCGGCCGTGGATGCGAATATGGACCGGCTGGCCGTAATCCTCGCCCGGGGAGGATCGAAAAGGCTCCCTTTCAAGAACGGGCTGGTTTTCGGTGACAAGCCCCTGATCGGGTGGGTCATCGAAGCTGCGCTCGGTTCGGGTTGTTTCAGGCGGGTCCTCGTCTCCACCGACAACACCCGCCTGGCGCGTATCGCGCGGAATTTCGGAGCATGGGTTCCCTTCATCAGACCCCCGAATCTCGCCTCCGATACCGCCAGTTCCGCCGATGCACTGATCCACGCCGTCGAATGGGCCATCCACGCGGGTGAAATCCCGGCATCCGCCGTCATTGTGCTTATCCAGCCCACCTCCCCGTTCCTCACCTCGAAACACATCCAGGAAGCGGCCGAAGTATTCGACCGGAGCGGGTTCGTCACTCTCGGCTCAATGCGGCGGATCAGGGAAAGGCCGGAGTGGATGTTCCGCTTCTCCGAGAACGGGCACGCCGTGCCGGTCGACCCCGGGAACCTCCCCAGGCCCGCGGCCGAACTCCCCCCCTTCCTGATAGAAAATGGGGCAATGTTCTTCGTCCAGGCACCCCACCTTCTTCGCACCCGCTCGTTGTACGATCTGTCCCGGCACGGGTTCTACCTCATGGCCGAATCCGATTCCGTCGACATCGACACTCCCGAGGACTGGGCGGAAGCCGAAGCCCGCCTGGCAGCAAGAACCAGCCGCGAAACGGCAGTCAAAGCCTCGGTAAAAGGCGGGGGGGCGGAAAAGTCCTCCAATGGAACGGGTTCTAGAAGGAAGGCCTCGGGTCGCGGATGATCCGATCGGAAGTTGAGGAGCGGAGCGGTTTCCAGGGAAGATGGGAATGGTTCGGGCGGTTCTGGGCCGTTTGATTCCCCGGACGATGTTCGGCCGGCTTTTCCTTTCGCACCTTGCGCTCTCCTTCCTGCTTTCGGGCTTCGTCTGCGCCTGGTTTTTCGACCGGAGCTATCTCATGCTCGATCAGGAGGCGGGAGTGAAGCTTCTCAACTCGGCCAGCCTGGTGGCGGGCGAGGTCGGAAACCTCGGCGAGGACAGCGTTTCGGAATACTTCGAAAATCGTTTTTCCCATGCAAGAAACCCGGGATGGATCCAGAACGCCTATTTTCTCGACATGCGTGAGAAGCAAAGCAGGCTCGTAGCCTCCTTCTCGCTCGAAGAGAAGGACGATTCCCCTCTCATGCCCCCCACCGTCGACGAGATAGAGGAGATGGTCGACGAGGGCCTGGACAAGCTCGAGGAGGGTCTTCCCTTCTTTCCCAATCCTTTTTCCCATGGAGAGCAGCGAAGGTTCAAGGTGGTCCTCGTTCCCCGGCTCGATTCCGATGGTTTCCTGGAATCGGTCGTAGGGCTCGAGGCCGACATGCAGTATCTGGACCTCTTCATCGCACTGAAGGGAACAGTCGTCCGGGCAATCGGTTTCTCGATCATCATCTCCGTCCTTCTATCCGCCCTTCTTGCCCGGGGATTTTCCAGGCGGATCGAGGTCCTCGTGCAAGGCTTGGAGGATGTGGCATCGAGAAAACCCGTGGATTCAGCAGACCTTGGTATCGCTGAACTGGAGGCCCTCAGGCGCGGGATCGGGGAGCTCGGGAGGAGGATCGACGCGCGGGACAGTCAGCTCAGGGAGGTCTTTCAGGAAAAGCTCGACGACCTTTCATTGACGGGAAGCGCGATCGC
>CAYRYU010000020.1:63324-71814 GCA_964428355.1 uncultured bacterium | reverse complement strand
AACCGCCGTCCGTAAGGAGGACAAGCTCGAGATCACGTTCTCCGACAACGGGCCCGGGGTTCACCCGTCACTCGTTCCAAAGTTGTTCGCACCATTTTCCTCCGGCCGGGAAGGGGGCCACGGGATCGGTCTTGCGCTGGTCCGGAAGCTCGTTTCCGCCCATGAAGGGTTGATCCATTATCGCCCCGGCCCCGAAGGCGGGGCACAATTCATCATCGAGGTGCCTGCCGCGACATGAACATCCTGATCGTCGACGACAACCAGTCACTCGTCAGAGGCCTGTTGACCTTCCTTCGGGAGGAGGGGCATTCGGGTTTCCCCGCGGGAACCGTCCAGGAAGCCAAAATCCTCCTCGAGAAGAGGAGATTCGACCTCGTGATCACTGATCTGAAGCTTCCCGACGGTGAGGGGTTGGAGGTGGTAAAACGGGCACGGGCCGTCAATCCCCCCCCCGAGGTCATCCTGATGACGGCTTTCGGAACCGTCGACACCGCGGTCGAGGCGATGAAGCTGGGAGCGCAGGACTACCTGACCAAGCCCGTTCCCCTCGAGGAGTTCGCTTTCAGGATCGACAGGGTGGGAAAGTTGCGGCAGGTTTCGGAAAGGGTGGAGAAACTGGAAAGGACCAATGCCACCCTCCTCGAGTCGACCGGCCTGACATCCCCCCTGCAAGAACTCGTTGGCGACTCTCCGGGGATGCGCGGTGTCAAGGAACTCCTCGCGAAAGCTGCCCCCTTCCCTTCCACGGTCCTCCTGACCGGAGAGACCGGGACCGGCAAGGAGATGGTGGCAAGAGCGATCCATGCCCTTTCACCGGGAGCACAGGGACCTTTCGTGCGGGTGAACTGCGCATCGATTCCCGACACGCTGTTCGAATCGGAGCTTTTTGGACACGAGAAAGGCGCTTTCACCGACGCAAGGGAAAGGCGGATCGGACGCTTCGAAGCCGCCCAGGGCGGGACTCTCTTCCTCGACGAGGTGGGTGAGGTTCCGGCCCCGCTGCAGCCGAAGCTGCTCAGGGCGCTTCAGGAGAAGGAGATCGTCCGGGTGGGAAGCTCCCAGCCGATCCTGGTCGATACCCGCATCGTCGCGGCCACCAACCGGAACCTGGACAGGATGTCGACAACGGGGGAGTTCCGGGAGGATCTTCTCTACCGCCTGGCGGTTATCCGGATTCCCATTCCTCCTCTCCGGGAGCGGCGCGAAGACATTGTTCCACTGGCGAACCGTCTTCTGGAACGCCTTCGCTCCGATTTCGGGAAACCCGGACTGGCGTTTTCCCCGGAATCGCTGGAAATCCTCAAGGGGAAGGATTGGCGGGGAAACATCCGCGAGCTCAGGAACGCGATCGAAAGAGCCGTGGTCCTTTCTGAAGGCGACCTGCTCGGGCCCGGTTCGTTCGAACCCGGTTCCTCAGAACCAGGTTCGTCGGAGCCCGTGCTCAGGGTGGCGGTTGGTCAGGAGGACCGTCCGGGGGGTGGGGCAGGAAGCCTTCCTGAAGCTCTCGAGAAGCTCGAAAGATCGATGATAATCTCCGCACTCCGGAAGAGCGACGGGGTCAAGGCCCGTGCGGCGGAAGAACTGGGAATCCCCCGCACGAATCTCCTTTACAGGATGAAAAAGCTGGGACTCCAATCCGGGGAGGATTGACCCGGGGGAAGGAGGGCGGCCCGTTTGACCGCCCTCCGATATCGATCATTTTGCTCCCTCGATCGAGGAGAGAATCGCCTTGTAGGTTTCTTCGAGCTTCTTCGCGGCTTCCACTGAAGCCTTCTCGACCTGGGCGACGATATCCTTTTCGGCGGCTTCGAACTCGGCCATTACCTTCGCCTGGTCGGCCGCGGGAAGCTTTGCGATCCGCTTCGTGATCATCTCCTTGCGCTTGGCGGTGCGCTTGGCGAAGGTTTCCTGACGCTTCGAGATCCGCTCCTTGAACTGGTTGTACCGTTCCTCGACCCGCTGCTTGATGGTAGCCGGATCCCTGGGGGTTTCGGTTCCGGAGGCGAGGCCCTTCCTGCCTTTGCCTTTTCCTCCCATGCGCTTGTTGGCCTTTTCCTGGATCTTCTGGAGGCGTTCGGGAAGCTTTTCCAGGCGTTCCTTGATCCGGGCGATGATCTTGTCCTTGTGAGCCTTGATCCGGGCGATCACGGTTTCGGCGGTCACCACCTTGTCTTTGCCGCCCTTTCCGCCCGTGGGGGCGGAAAGATCGGCTGAATCCTCCTTGTCATCCTCGGCTGGGGGGGCCGCGAAACCGGGCATGAGCCCGACAAACAGGAACAGTGCCAGGAAAAGGATTCCAAATGTTCTCATCGTGATTCTCCTTTCGACCGTTTGGGGTTCCAGATGGAACAGATGCAAGTGGAATGCCCAAGGTCGAACAAGAAGGATCATTTCAAGAACAGCTCTGGAAGAGGCATCCAACTGTCAGGGTCCGGGTTGGCGTCAGGAATTCGACGCCGGTTTCTTCCGCCCCGTCAAGATCTTGACGCCTGCGGGGCTTCCGCGACGAGTCCCGACGCACAGTTCTGGCCTGCCCTGGTGTTCGGTAGTCAACCCGCGATAACCTGGAGACATGGTATAGTGGATTTTTAAGAGGCCAGGAGATTCGGAATGGATGGTCACGTGGAATCCCGGATGGAATCATGGAGGGGTTTTGTTCCCTACCTTTGGGGGCTTTTCGCCATGGGTTGCGGATGCCTCTTCCTGGTGGTTGCCTATGCCTGGACGAACAGGTCGGGACATACGGGCGTGAACCTCCTCCTTTTCGAAGCTTTCTTTTTCCCACTGATCCTGGTGGGAGCGGTTGCGGTCCGTCTGGGCGGCAGGAACCGCGGAGCGAAAAAGGCCGCGCTTGCCTGCGGTCTCTCGGGGATTTTCGGGGCCGGACTTCCTTTCTTCCTTTCCACCACGGGAATCCTACGGGATTACGAGTCCTGGCTCAAGGCGGGCCAACCCGCCGCTTCACCGAACGCCCACCTTCTGATCGGAATGTACCTTGGAGTTTTTGGGATCGCGCTCGGGTTCCTGCTCCTCCACCGCCTCCCTTCCGACGATGCGTAGGGTCGCAATCCGGGACCTCCTTGGGAACTCCATCCTGTTTGGGGAATTCTGCCGGGACCTGGCTAATGGGAGCGTTGCAGCTCTCCCAACCGACACCCTCTACGGTTTTGCGGCCGACGGGAATGTCCCCTCAGGAGTCGACTCGGTTTACTCCATCAAGGGGCGGCGGGAGGAAAAGCCGTTGATTCTGTTCCTTTCCTCCTTCGAAGCCCTGGGATCCCTCGGCATCAAACCCGGTAAGGAAGCGGAGAAGCTGCTCCGCAGGCATTGGCCGGGAGCACTGACCGCGGTTTTCAGCTGTCCCCCCGGGCTCCTGCGGGCGTTCTCCCACCCCACGATCGGGATCAGGGTTCCAAAACACCCGTGTCTTCTGGAGCTGCTCGGGTTGTATCCCGGGAAATTGCTCACGACGAGCGTCAACAGGTCGGATTCCCCTCCGGTCTCCGATCCTGGGGAGATCGAGCGCCAGTTTTCCCGGGAGATCGGTTGGCTGGTTGACGATGGACCGCTTCCCTGTTCCGAACCTTCCACGGTCGCCGACTTCCGGGAGTTCCCTCCACGGATTCTCCGGAAAGGTAAAATTTGTTTCGAAAAGAGCCGAAAGGATGGAGGATGACTCCCGGGCACCGGAGTGATCGCCTTGACCGGCCCGGAAATGTTCACTCCGATCCGGGTGTGGTAGAATGACCCCCGGACCGAATCGGGATTCGAAGCGAGAAAATGGCAGCAGGAAAGGCTTTCTCTCTCCAGGTCAAGCTTGTGGTGCTGGTGGTTTTGGGTGTCCTCATCCCCACCTTCGCTGCCAACTTCCTTCTCCGAAAAGTCGGGGATCCCCTGAAACACAAGGGCGCGGCACTCGGAATCCGACAGCTCAGCTCTCAGGAAAACACCCGCCTCGACGTGTTCGAGTATCTCGAAGGGCAGAAACCCGGGCTCCAGAGGTTGGAAGAGGGGCTTGACCTGCTCGAGTCCGCCTCACGGATCTTCCTGATCGGAAGCGTGGTTTTCGTCCCCCTCGTCGGGCTGCTTTTCTGGGGTTTTCTCACCAGTTCCGTCTCCCCCCTTGCCGAGTTCTTCGAAAAGATCCGGAGATTCGAAAAAGAAGACGCAAAGAACTCCGACCTGGACCTGGGAACGATTCATACGAGTCTGGAAAAGTTCCTCCAGACCACCCGCAACATCCTGGGCGAGACCTACTCCCTGACCCAGGAAATGCGTGGGAAGATCGAACCCCTCACCACCTCGGTGGTTTTTTCCGACGAAAACGTTCGGCACTTTTTTACCGACGTCCAGGAGATCTCCCGAAGCTCGAACTACATCGCCAACACCCTCGAATCCACGACCGCGAGCATCGAAGAGGTTTCCACGAGCGCACAGACCATCGCCGACCGCTCCCAGAAAGCCGCCCAGGACAGCGCGGACGCTGCGACCATCGCCACCGAAGGCGGAAAAGCCGTTTCCGAAACCATTTCGACCATGGAGTCCATAAAGGACGAGGTCATAGCTCTCGAGGATGTCATCGAGAATCTCAACTCCGCCAGCAAGCAGATCGGTGAAATCGTCAACACCATCACCGCGATCGCCCACCAGACCAACCTTCTCGCGCTCAACGCCGCCATCGAGGCCGCCCGTGCGGGAGAGCACGGGCAGGGATTCACCGTCGTCGCGGACGAGGTCCGGAAGCTCGCCGAGGAATCCGGGGAAGCGGCCGAGGATATAGGGAAAAAGGTCAAGGGCATGCTGGAAAAGACCGGAAAAGCGGTCCAGACCATCAACAAAGGTGCCGCACGGGTCATGGAGGGCGTGAACGTCGCCAACATCGCCGGAAAGAACCTCACCCTGATCGTGGCTTCGGTCACGAACGTCAACAAGATGATCCAGGACATTTCCAACGCCAGCCGCGAGCAATCGGCCAACATCGACTCCCTCCGGCAGAACATCGAGAGCATCTTCGGTGCAACGCGGATCACCTCGGAAGGAACCAAGCGGGTCGCGAACGGTGTGAACGAGCAGCTCACCTATATCCGTCAGTATGTGGGGACGAACAAGGAGATCCTGACCCTGGCACAACTGATGAGCGACATGCTCGAAAAGTTCAATTTCCGCTGATTTTCAATTACCGGTCAGATCTTTTCCCTCTCATGCCGATGTCTTGACTGGAGGGTAATGATGGGCCAACTTCCGTTGCTTTCCCTCGATTTCGAGGAATTCGCCAAAGTCGTCCAGGACATGGGGCTGGAAAAGTTCCGTGCAATCCAGGTCTGGGAATGGATTTTCCGGAAATCGGTCTTCGATTTCGACCGGATGACGAACATCTCCAAGGAGGTCAGGGCGGCCCTTGCCGAGCGCTTCCCCGAGATCCTTCCACGACCCCGGGAAAAGCTCACGGCGGATGATGGAACCTTCAAACTCGTGATCCCACTTCCCGGAGAACTCGCCACTGAAACGGTGGCGATTCCCGAAGAGGATGCCCTTACCGTATGCCTCTCCTGCCAGACCGGATGTCCCGTTGGATGCCTCTTTTGCCGGACCGGGACCCGGGGAGGGCGAAAGGCCCAGAACCTTACGGCGGACGAAATCCTTATCCAGTTCCTTTCGGTTTGCCGCGAGGCCAGAAAGAAGCCCACCAACGTCGTCTTCATGGGGATGGGCGAACCTTTCCTGAACCGGAAGGCCGTCTTCACGGCGATCGACCGGCTTACCGACTCCAAGGGAATCGGGATGGCCACCCGCCGCATCACCATCTCGACAGTCGGAATCATCGACGGCATCAAGGAATTGGCCGACCGTCCGGGCGAGGTCAACCTCGCGGTCTCCCTTCACTCGGCCGACGAGGATCTCAGGACGCGCATCATCCCCATGAACCGGACCCACTCGCTTGCAAGGATCCGGAAGGCGGTCTCTGACTACATCAGCCGGACAAGCCGGCGCGTGACTTTCGAGGTGGTTCTCCTGGACAAGGTCAACGACCACATTTCGGATGCAATGAACCTCGCCGCGTTCTGCAAGGACCTGCTTTGCCACGTCAACCTCGTCAGGTTCAACCCCTTTCCGGGGTGCTCCTTCAAACCTTCGTCCCAGGAGGCGGAAAAGGAGTTCAAGAAAGTCCTCAAGAAGGAGGGTATCCCCGTGACGATCCGAAAGTCCCGGGGCGGCCCGATCCTGGCCGCCTGCGGCCAGCTGGCCGGAAACTGACCCATGGCGAAAAAAGAATCCTGTCTGTTGATCATGTTCAAGATGGTCCTGTTGCTCGCTATTTTCCTTGCAGCGCTGATTGGCGGCTTTTTCTACGTCAAGGACAAGCTGAACGAGTATTTCAACCGCGGCGAGACCATCGAGGTTCCCGACTTCCGGGGCAAGCACCTCGTCCAGGTGATCAAGGAAAAGCCATCCGAACTGAACATCGAGAAGAGGGACGAGAAGTTCGACGCCAGATTTCCCAAAGACCACGTCCTGGCGCAGTTTCCCGAGCCCGGAACCAAGGTCAAACCCAACAAGAAGGTGTTCTTGACCATTTCGCTCGGCAGCAAGCAGGTCAGCGTCCCCGATATCTGCCAGAAGAACCTCCGGGAGTCGGTCCTTCTCCTCATCAACGCCCAGCTCAAGGAGGGAAACCGCGCTTACCTGACCTCCTCCAAAACTACGAGGGACAAGATCATGGCCCAATCTCCGCTTCCCCTCTCCCCCCACCAGGTTCAGGCCGGGGTGGACATGCTGATAAGCCTGGGTTCAGGAGATACCCGGGCACCGCTTCCCAACTTCACGGGAAGGAGCCTTCTTTCGCTTCGCGAAAGCCTTTCGGCCCTTGGTTTGAAAGAAGGCCGGGTCGTGACGAAAAGGGATCCCGAGAAAGCCACTTCGATCATCATTTCGACGAGACCCGCACCGTATGAAAGCGTTCCGGAAGGCCAGGCGATCGATTTTTTGGTTTCAGCCGGAAACGCCGCAGGAAACGCGACAAATGAAGACCTGAAGAAGTTCGAGTTGTCCGAAACCACTCCCCCACCGGCTCCCAAGCCGACGACCAGTCCGACCTCGTCGGGTTCGTCAACATCGGGGACCACCAAGCCCGAGGGATCCCCTCCCAAGATCGTCATCGACGGAGAGGAGCCTGATGGGGACGATGATGACGACGATGACCCCGAAGCCCCACCCACGGTCACGGTCGACGATGGAGCCGCCAAGAAATCATCCACACCGGTTCAGTTCGTCATGCCCGACGGATTCATGCCCAAGGAGGTCAAGTTCTTCCTGGTATCGGAATCCGGCCGGGAGCAGGTGTATTCGGGAACGCACAAACCCCTGGACGTGATCAAGGTCAACGTTCCCAAGGTCCCTCAGGGACGAGTCCAGATCTACATCAACGACGTTCCCATCGAGGAACGTCCTCTCCAGTGAACCGTTTCGCGGAGAATCGGAGGAAACCATGATTGGAACTCTCATCAATGGGAAATACGAGATCAAGTCCTCTCTCGCGGAGAGCCACATGTACGACATCTTCGAGGCACTCGAGATCGAAACCGGGGCCTCTGTGGTCGTCAAGATCCTCAAACCCGAAATGGCCATCCAACCTGAAAGGGTGAAGATCTTCAGCGAGGAGATCAAATCCTTCGCCGCCCTTTCCCATGCTTCCGTCGTCCACGTACTCGACGTCGACATGCTGAAGGACAGGCCATACGTCGTCACGGAGCACGCCGAGGGGAAGGACCTTCGCGACTGGATGAGGGAAGCCCCCGTTTCCTTCGCGGATGCCGGAAAGGTCGTCCAGCAGCTGGGGATGGTTCTCCAGTATGCATGCGAGCAGGGCGTTTCCATACGCTCATTGAAGCTGTCGAACATCATCCGGACCCCGAAGGGTGGGATCAAGATCCTGTCCTTCTCGCTGCCCCGCCTGAAACTCGTGGGAGCCCCCGTTCCAGACGAGGCTGTCGGAATCCAGTCAGACCTGTTCTTCCTTGGAACAACCTTCTTCGAACTCCTGGCAGGGGAGTCTCCTATTCGAAGGCGCGGAGGGATAAACGAGTGCTGGGACACCATCCTCAGGCAGGCGTTGCGCCTCCGTCACGCGGGCCTGATCCCGGAAATGATCGAACTGGTTGTGGATTTCGTCGAGAAAACGCTTACTCGGGAAGTCAGGAAGCGCTTTCAGAGCCATGAATCCTTCCTGATGAACCTGTCCGAACTGATCCACCTTTCGGGCGGGGTGGACGCCATCGAAAAGACAGCCACGAAGTTGCGCCTCGCCACCGCCTCGGAGGTGGTCGACGCGATCACGGGAAGGATGGAAGCCTTTTCTGAGCTGGCCCAGTCCGTTGTGGGCGGGGGTCCCGGAACGCCAGGATCGCCGGGTTCCTCGAGGCCGCAGCTCGTGGCGGTCCCCCGAAACCAGGCCGCGGCGGTCCACCAGGCCGCGGCGGTCAATCAGACCGC
>CAYRYU010000020.1:0-63224 GCA_964428355.1 uncultured bacterium | reverse complement strand
TCCCCCGAAACCAGGCCGCGGCGGTCCACCAGGCCGCGGCGGTCAATCAGACCGCTACCGGGAAATCCGGCCCGCACCGGGTCCAGATGGGGACTGCCAACCTTGGGAAGGGGCATGCGGCGGGAGCGGCACAAGCCGTCGCGGCGGTGGCCACGGCCGCGGGTTCCGAAGTCCCCACAGCATTCCTTCGGCTGATCGACGGGGGCCGGCGGGCCGCCGAGAGCATGATCTGGCGTCACAGCGACGATCTTCCCTGGTACCGGAATCCTCTGTTTCTCATGGGAGGGGGAATACTCCTCCTGGTCGTATTGATCATTTTCTGGTGATGGGATGGGGAAAAGAGTCATTATCGCGCCATCGATCCTTTCGGCCGACTTTTCGAGGCTGGCAACGGAACTCCAGTCGATCACGGATTCCGGAGCGGACTGGGTCCATCTGGACGTGATGGACGGCCACTTCGTCCCCAACCTCACCTTCGGCCCCCCGGTCATTTCCTCCCTTCGCCCTCATTCAAAGCTTCCCTTCGACGTCCACCTGATGATCGAAAAGCCCCATGACTGGTTCGAACGTTATCAGAAGGCGGGAGTTGATCGGATAACGTTTCACCTCGAGGCATGCCTTCATTCCCAGAGGTACCTCGCCCAGTTACGAAAGATGGGCATCCCGGGAGGGCTCTCACTCAACCCCCAAACCCCGTTGGATGGCCTCGAGTATCTACTGGACGTCTGCGACCACATCCTCATCATGACCGTCAACCCTGGCTTCGGAGGGCAGTCGATGCTCGAACCGGTGCTGGGAAAGATCTCGACCCTTCGATCCATGATCGACAGGCTCGGCTTCCCGACCCTCATCGAGGTCGACGGTGGGATCGACGGGAACAACGCGCACCGCGTACTCGAGGCCGGAGCGGACATGCTCGTCATGGGATCCGCCTTTTTCGGTGATACCGACCGGCCGGCCCTGGTCCGAAGACTCAGATCCCTGGAGGAATCCAATTGACGCAGAATCCCAACAACGCACCGGAGAAAAGGACCGAGGCTCCCCGCGACCTCCAGTTCGTTATCCGGGCTCTCGAAACACAGGCTTGCGCAGACGATCCTGCTCCTGAAACGCTGTTGAAGCTCATCCGGCTCCATCAGCGAAACGGGGCGCATGACGAGGCGGTTCCTCTCCTGCGAAGGCTCTTGGCGAAAGACCCCGCCAATGTCACCTCACTGGTCGACCTTGGGCTCTGCCTTGCCCATTGCCGGCAGTTCGAAGAGGCCCGCTTCACTCTCGAAAGGGCGCTGGAGCTTGATCCCAGGAACGAAGGAGTGTTCGTCGCTTTCGCCCGCCTTGCTTTCATGGAGGGAAACGCCGAAGGCCAGGTCCTGAACCTGCAACGCGCAGTTTCGATCGCCCCGAAGCGAACGGACATCCGCCTTGCCCTGGGAGAGGTTCTGCGGAGGCACGGGGAGTTCGGTGCCGCGCAGGCCCAGTACGAGTCGCTTCTACAGATCGATCCCGGCCACGAAGCCGGACGCTTCGCGCTTGGAACGATCATCATGCGTCGCGGGGATCTCTCGGGGGCCGCGGAGAATTTCCGCCGGGTCGTCATGATCAACCCCAGCGCGTTCGATGCCCATCTGAACCTTGCCCAGTGCTATTTCCACCAGAAGAAGTACGCGATGGCGATTCCTCCGCTCGTCACGACACTGAAAGGAATGAAGAACAACCCCCGGGCATTGTTCCTGCTGGCACACTGTTACGCGAACATCGGGGATTGGGACAGGGCGCTGGTCACGATAGAGAAGCTCTCTGAAATCGAGCCCGACAACCTCAAGGTCACCAAGACCCTGGCGGACCTCTACGACAAAGCCGGTGAGCTCGATTCCGCCCGGGAGGTCTATCGGAAGCTCGCCCGGCGTTTCCCCGAGATCGACTCGTACACCATGGCCCATGCCGACCTGCTCCGGAGGCTCCGGCGTCACTCGGATTCACTCGCCGTGCTGGAAGTCCTTTTCAAGGAGCATCCCGGTCACATCGACGGACACCGTCTCTATGGCGAAGTCCTTTTCGAAATGGGGAGGCCCAAGGCCGCCCTGGAGGAATTCCGCAAAGTCCTGCTGGTAAACGACGAGTTCATTCCCTCCTTCAGGGGAATCGCGCGCGTAATGAGGACCCTGGGAAACAAGCGCGAGGAGTACGATGCCCTTGCAAGGATCGTATCCCTGAAGAAGCACACCACCGAAGAGCTGTTCCGTCTCGGCCTCCTGGAACGCGAGCTGAACCTTCCCACCAGCCTGGAGAGGTTCCGCCAGGTCGTGGAGCAGGAACCGGACTCCTCCTGGGGCCGCGAAGCCAGCTATTTCCTACGGCATTCCGAACCTTCCCCCAAGCCAAAGGCCGCCTGAGGGAACCGGAAAAACCGGGGGACACCCGGTTTTCCGGTCTCCTACCAGGTTCCCTGGAGATCGAGGATGTCGGTGACGAGACGGTCCGCCTCGGCCCGAAGCCTCCCGGACTCATCGGTCCGACCCAGAGCATCGAGGACGGTCGCGGTATTCCGAAGGACCGCGGGGTTCCTGGGAGAAAGCTCCCGTGCACGGCCGAGAGCGGCCAGGGCTTCCGGGTTTCTTCCCAGCCGGGAAAGGGCAAGGCCGCCGTCACACCAACCTCCCGGAAACTCCGGATCGAGCTTCTGGGCTTGTTGGAAGAAATCGAGAGCTTCGGGCAACCGGCCTTCCTGAAGCAACTGGACGCCACGGGCATGATGATACCGGGCGTTTCGGGGGGATTCCCTGATCGCCTGGAGAATCTCAGCTTGTGCGGAGGCCACATTTCCCAGCCTTGAATGAGCCATGGATGCGTAGTACCGGATTTCGTCGAGAGTGGCTCCGGTCCAATGGGAACTCTGGCCTCCGAATCTCCTCTCGGCCTCCAGAAGGGCATCCAGAGCTGCGGGGAAATCCTTCTCGACCAGGGCGACCCTGCCGAGCGCAAGGAGATTCCTGGAAACCGGGAACTGCCCGACCGCCCGCTCCCAGAGCTTCCTGGGCTGGCCCCAGAGGGGTGCAAGCCTCGCGGTCTGCCAGGCGAAGAAGGAAAAAACACCCGCAAAACACAGGCTTGCGAGCCACCACCTTCCCCGCCGGACTCTCCTGTCCGACAGCCAGGGGCCGAAAAACCCCCCGCACCAGATAAAGGCTCCAAGGGGTGGGATATACAGATACCGGATCGCGGTCAGCTCGTAGGTGAGGACGCCGGTGACCCTTCCCCCGATTATGGGGACCATCCCCAGGGCGAACCACCAGGCGCCAAGGTACAAACGGCTCTGGCGTGGCGCCCTGACAAGGAGATAGAGCAGAAGGACAGGAAACAGGCCCTCCAGGAGGTGTCCCGCCCCAAGGACTTCAGTCGGGCTGACCGGTTGGGGAATGAGCACCGGAAGGTCGAAAGGGAACAGGAGATACCGGATCAGCACCCCTGTCCCGATTTCCCCCATGAGCAACCGCCACTGGACCGGGATCATCCTTGCAAAAGCCTGGATATCGGCAGGCGCGAGCACCCGGTTGATATGAAAGACGATTGCCAGAACGAGAAAATCCGGGAGAAAGGTCAAAAGGCAACGACGGAATGTCCACCCCCCCTTCTGGAAACCGATCAGGAAAAGGACGAACGGGTAGAAAGCGGTGGTGGGCTTCGAAAGCATGCTTCCGAGGCCGCAGACGAGCATCCCACATCTCATCGTCGATCGGGGTTGGCCGAGGTACTCGAGACAGCAGAGGACCCCCGCCAGGAAGAAGAAGCCGCTCAGGACATCCTTCCGGCTGGTGATCCAGGCCACTGCTTCAGTACGGGTGGGGTGGAGACCGAAAAGAAGCGCTGCCAGGACGCAACCGCAGCGTCCCACCCCGAAACGGCGGGCGATCGCACCCGCCATGAAAGTGTTCGCCAGATGCAAAAGGATGTTGTCGAGCCGGAAAACGAACGGATCCAGTCCGATCCAACGCGCTTCGAGACCGAGGGAGAGAACGTTCAAAGGCTGGTAGATGTCCACCATCGTGGAGGTGAAGATCTTGCGGAGCGCATCGAGGAACGGGAGGTGAAGAAGGGGGTTGTTGAAGGTAAGTTCGGGATCGTCCAGGTTGTGGAACGACTCCGAAAGGCTCGGGAAATAGGCCAGAAAGACGATCAAAAGGGGTAAAAGTCGTTCCAGGAGTCCCGGCCGCGAGTCCGGTTCAGGCATCGTGATTCAGTCCGGATCGGGACTTCGTATGGGAGAGATCAGGCCAGACCCCATGAGGTGGTCGACGACCACGATGGCGGCCATCGATTCGGCGATGGGAACCACCCGGGGCGCAAAATTCTTGTCGAAGCGGCCCTTGTATCCGGCGGTGATCTCCTGCTTCTTCCCGACATCTACGGTCTTCTGGGGGATGGCGATGGTGGGGGTGGGCTTGACCGCAAGCCGGAAAACGATGTCGGCTCCCGTGGTGATTCCACCAAGCAGGCCCCCGCAACGGTTTCCATCGGTCTCGACCCCGTTCTCGGTGATGCGGAACGGGTCATTATGGGTGCTTCCGGTCATCCTGGCCGCTTCGAACCCGGTTCCATACTCGCAACCCTTTACCCCCCCGATCGAAAGGAAGGCCCTTCCCAGCTCCGCCTGGAGCTTCCCGAAAACCGGGGCCCCCACGCCCGCGGGAAGGCCGGAAACCGTTATCTCCACGATCCCTCCGGTGCTTTCCCCCTTTTCACCGAGTTCCAGAACCCTGGTTTTCGCGGTTTCGTAGGAAGGGCCGTCCGAAACCTTCATTCCTGCCATCTCCGTGACCTTTGCGGAGAACCCGATTCCCGCCAGCCCCGCGACTTTGCGTGCAACCGCTCCCGCCGCGAGCCGGGCGATGCACTCCCTGCCCGAAGCCCTCGACCCGCCACGGTAATCGGTATGCCCGAACCGGGCCAGCCACGTGAAATCGGCGTGACCGGGCCTTAGCGTATCGCGAGAGGGTTCGTAGGTATCGGGTCGGGCATCGTTGTTCCAGATGATGATCGAAATCGGGGTTCCCAGGGTCCGGCCTTGGAAAACTCCAGACAGGACCTGAAAGCGGTTTTTCTCCCCCCGGGGAGTTCCGATTTCGTGATCGGGGATATCGCGATCCAACTGCGCGCGGATTTCGCCGTTAACGAGAGGCATTCCCGCAGGACAACCGTCGATCACGGCCCCAAGGGCTGGGCCGTGGGATTCCCCCCAGGTGGTCACCCGGAAGATGTTTCCGATCGTGTTTGCCATCCAAACGAAGGATACCAGATTCCCAATGGTTTTCCCAGAGCCGATGAACAAAACTCCTGGAAATGCCGATTTGCATAGTATGGACCGTTTTCTCCTCGTCGTCCTCATCCTCGATATCGTTGCCATACTCATCTACGAGATCCGGAAAGGGCAATTCCCGTTCACCCGGGTCGATCCCCCCACCGAATCCAAGAACCTGAAGAAGAGATGGGACGATCTTCTCCCGCCGGAACCCCAATCCGAACTGGGAATCGACCAAAGCGCGCCGCAACTTCCGGGTCAGCCCGGGGTTCCGCCGGAGATCCTCGAGTTTCTTCTGTCGGTGAAAAGAAGGACGAGCCTCGAGGCCCCCGACCGGGAGATGCTCCACCAGGTCCTTCGGAGCGGGATTCTCGAAGCGGAAACCGCGGCATTCGACATTCTCCGCCGTTTCCCTGAAGAACACCAATTCCTCAAGGATTTCATCAAGGAACAGGAACGACTTCTCCGGGAAAAGATGCAAACGGCGTCGAGGAAGTGAAGAGCGTCTGACGGACTGATTCCTTGCGATCACACCCTTTGCGGTCACACCCCCCATACCGGGGAATGGCCGGAGAAGGGGGTTCACCAGAAACCGAAGGTCACTCCCAGGGCGATGCCCGCCAGGTTCCAGACGAAGGTCGCGATCCGGAGCCGTTTTTCCCATTTTTCGGCCCTGCGCTGAAGAACCGCATCCAGGACGGCTATCACGCACAGGGAAGCGGGAAACCATGGGCCGAACCGCAAGGTGGTGAGCATTCCCGAAAGTCCCGTCCCGAAAAAGCGGCCCGCTCGTGCATCCATGCGCCCGCGCGATGAGATGACTGTGCAGACTGCGGCCACGGCGATCATCGGTATCAGCCCCTCCGGAAGGGACCGGTTGGCCAGGAAGCCAAGACCCAGACCATAAAGTACGGCCCAGAGGAATGGAGCGGGGGTGGCGATTTCCCCCCGAAGGTTCATGACCGAAATGACGAGCCAGATGATTCCCCAACCTGCCCCCGGAATCAGTTCTCGCGTGAACCCGGCATGGAGGAATGCCGATCCCATGATGATTGCCGCTGCTGCTTCGACGAGCGGGTATTGGCCGGAAATGGGGGCGCGGCAGTAACGGCATTTTCCCCCAAGGAAGATCCAGCCGAAAACCGGGATCAGGTCGAAGGCGGAAAGCTGGTGTCCGCAGTGGGGACAGGAGGAAGGCGGAAACACGATCGATTTCCCCGATGCGGTGCGGAGTATCACCACGTTGGAAAAGCTTCCCAGCAGACTTCCGAAAATCGAGAAGATGGCTCCCATATAGATTTTCAGACCGGGAATTTCATCGAATCCCATAGCTTTCCTATCGTCCCGATTACGTACTTTGGAGAGGGTCCCCGGCATTTCCGGGAGGGGCGTTGGTTTGCTTTACCCGGGTGATTCCTGTAGAATCGACGCGTGGAACCGCCATCCGAATCCATCTCCCGGGCCGGGGTTTTCCTGGTTTCCGCGGCGATAATGATGTTCGAGGTCCTCTTGACCAGGATCTTCAGCGTCACGATGTGGTACCATTTCGCTTTCTTCGCCATTTCGGTCTCGATGTTCGGGTTGACCGCGGGAGCGATGATCGTTTTCCTCCTCCCCGGCTTCTTTTCCCGGGAGAAGCTGAGATTGCGGCTTTTCCAGACCGCAACTGGATTGTTCCTGACCATCCCGGCGGGTTTTCTGAACCACCTCTGCATTCCCTTCACCCCGTCCTGGAGCGTCCTTGGAGTCTACAGCATCGCCCTGACGGTTCTGGCGGTGGCACTTCCGTTCGTTTTCGGGGGAATGTGCATAACCCTCGCCCTTACGAGCTCGGTTTCCCAGACTCCAAAGCTCTACGCCGCCGATTTGTGCGGAGCCGCCGCGGCATGCATCTCCCTCTATCCCCTTCTTTCGGTGGCGGATGCCCCGACCGCGATCTTTGCCGCTGCCGCTGTAGCGGGAATCGGGGCGGTGTTCTTCGCGAATTCACCCGATCTGTCATTCGGTCGAAGGATCGTCATGGCCCTCGTACTCGTCGCAACGATTTTCATCGTGGTGAATGCCATCGGATACGCGGGCCAGAACCCGGCCATACGGGTCCAGTATGTCAAGGACAAGATCGAGGAGACGCCTCTTTTCGAATCCTGGAACCTCTACTCCCGGGTGACCGTTTCGGGTGATCCCGATGTTCCGTCCTTCCCAAAGGGGTGGGGTTTGAGTTCCGTGGTCGCGAGCGTGGCAAAACCTCTTCAGCAGCTGACGATGAGGATCGATTCGTTTGCCGCGACCTTCCTGACGAGATTCGACGGGAACCTTTCCGACCTCGAGTTCCTCAAGTATGACGTCACCAACCTCGTTCACTTTCTAAGGGCCTCTGCGGATGTTCTGGTAATAGGCGTCGGCGGGGGACGGGATATTCTTTCGGCCCTTGTTTTCGGGCAGAAGTCGGTTACCGGGGTCGAGGTGAACACCGAGATCCTCAAGATCGCCAACGACATTTTCGGAGATTTCACCGGCCACCTCGACCGTATACCCAACGTCCGGATAGTGAATGACGAGGCCCGGGCCTTTCTTTCGAGAGCCTCCGAGACCTACGATATCCTGCAGATTTCCCTGATCGACACCTGGGCGGCAACGGCCGCTGGAGCCTATGTTCTGTCCGAAAACGCCCTCTACACGATGGAAAGCTGGAAGCTGTTCCTCGACCGTCTCAAACCCGACGGCATCCTATCGGTCACCCGCTGGTATCTCAAGGACAGGCCCGCGGAAATCTACCGCCTTGTCGCTTTGGCGGCCGCGAGCCTTCGTTCCCGGGGAATAACCAAGCCGGCGGATCACCTGCTCCTCGCCAGGAGCCCTTTCCGTTACAGGGGCCTTGAGCTTCTGCGGGGGATGGGAACCCTTCTGGTCTCCCCAACACCGTTTTCCCCAGCCGATCGCCAGAAACTTGGGGAAGTGGGCGAACGGATGTTGTATGAGACGGTCCTGGGTTCCTCCACGATAAGCGATCCGAACTTTGCCGCCATACTCGAAGCCCCTGACCTGGACGCCTTCGGACGAGCGTTTCCGATGGATATCACCCCCCCAACCGACGAGCGGCCATTCTTCTTCAACTTCCTTCCCCTCCGGGACTTTTTCGATCCGGAGAAATGGGGAAGCGGGCTCCATTCCTTCAACCTTGCCGCGGTCGCACTCCTGGTAGGGATCCTCGTGGCTGTAACCGTCCTTACCCTCCTCTGTATCCTGCTTCCGCTCTGGATCTCCCCATTCCGTCCTCCCGCCGGGCTCACTGTACTGCCGACCGTGTACTTCGCGGGAATCGGGCTGGGCTACCTGCTGGTGGAGATCGCGGTCATGCAGAAGTTCAACCTCTTTCTGGGCCATCCGGTCTACAGTCTCACGGTGTGCCTGTTCACGCTGCTTCTGGCATCGGGCCTCGGAAGTCAGCTTTCCGAGCGGCTGTTTCTTCAGGAATCGGAACAGCCCCCGAGGGTTTTCCTGTGGCTCTTGGGAATCCTCGCGCTGACAGGGTTGGTTCTTCCCCCGGTGCTTTCCTCCTTTCAGAGCGCGGAAACCCCCGTGAGGATAGTGATCGCCGGCAGCATGCTTTTTCCCATGGGTTTGTTCATGGGAATGCCTTTTCCGGTGGGCCTGGGGAGGGTTAACACGTTTCTTCCCGGCTTCCTGCCCTGGTTCTGGGGAATCAACGGGGCAGCGTCGATCTGCGCCTCGGTGCTCGCGATAATGATCTCGATGCAGATGTCGATATCCGCGACCTTCTGGGTCGGTTTTTCCTGCTATCTCCTTGCAGCCCTCTCCCTCTGGCGGATGCCCGGCAAACAGGCGAAGGAAGAGGCCTCGACCCCCAACGCAGCCTGATTTCGGCTTCGGAATTGGGAAAAGTGGAAGAGAAAGCCGACACCTTTTCGTTCGAGATGTTTCCGGGATTGGATGAGGGATGAGGGATGAGGGACGAGGTGAGCGGGAGATTCTTGCGCTGGCTTCCAGGAATCGTGTATGTCCTGGGACTCGCATCCTTTCTCCTCGATTCCCAGGTGTGGTTCGACTTTCCCCTGGACGATGCCTGGATCCATGCGGTTTATGCCCGTTCTCTCGCATGGGGCCACGGGTTTGCCTTCAACGAAGGGTTGCAGGAAGCCGGCAGCACCAGCCCCCTCTGGGCAATCCTTACCGCGCCGGCCTATTGGTTCGAGGGAGCCGGAACCGATCTGGTCGTCGTCCTGGTCAAGCTTTTCGGGATCGCACTGGGTTGTGCGATTCTGCTTGGAGTGGCGCGTCTTTTGAAGGTTCTCTCGGGATCGGCCGACCTGGGAGCCCTGGGCGCAGCGATCATCGCATGCGAACCCCGGTTCCTGTTCGCGGTCCTGTCGGGAATGGAGCCCCTCCTTCTCGTGGCTCTCTGGGTCTGGGGAATGGTTGCCGTCATGGAGGGGAACCCCTTGATCGCCCTTTCCCTTTTTGGACTGTGCCCCGTAACCCGGCCAGAAGCGATCATGCTCTTCCCCTTTGCCTGGAAGCCTCTTTGGGAGTTGTGGAATAATCTGCCCATCAAAGCCGACGAAGCAGTGGAGGAACCGCCAGGGGAGAAAAGCTGGCTCAAAGCTCTTTTCGGGGTCCTCCTCCTGCTTGGTCCCACGATAATCTGGATCAGTTTCTGTCTCTCGGTCACGGGGCATCCCTTTCCGAACACGTATTACGTGAAGGCTTCGCCTTTCCGGCTCGACCTGGAGCGCGTCATCCTGGCCTGGAAATGCCTCACGGACCAGGGTTTTGCATCCCTTGCAATCTTCCCCGCGTTCCTCCTTCTTTTCCCGTTCGGGAGGCGGAATCTAAAGCCCGCAGAAACCCCGGCCATCTTCGGGCTCCTCCTGGGAGCCCCCCTGGCTTTTCTCCTCGCCGTAGTCGGAACCCGCAGGATTGTCCTGGAAGGCTACTACTGGACACGCTGGATCGACCCCGCGGCCCTCGTCCTGACCGTTCCCTTCGCGGGAGTGCTTGCCTCAACCCTTCTTGCCCTTTTCGGGGGAGGCGAAAAGCAGGGGGCGGGAAGACCGGGCCGTTTCCTGGCGATCATCCTCGTGCCGGGTGTACTGGTCGGCATCCCCACTTTCGCCCGGTCGTTTTCGGAGAGGAGGTTGCGTTGCGCATCGGATTCCAGGTGCATCGCACTCCTGAACGTTGGAGCCGGAAACTGGGTTAGGGAAAACACACCCGAGGCAGCCATCGTGGCGGTGAACGACGCGGGGGCGATACGGTATTTCGGAGACCGCCGGACGATCGATCTTGGAGGGCTGAACCATGCCGACCTTGCCTTCGGAAAGACCACCATCGATTCCCAGATCCGTAAGGCCGATTGGTTGGTCATCTTCCCCGAGGCTTTCCGCCGAACCCCTTTCTGGGAGGAAATCCGAAGCGGTTTCATCCCCCGATGCGAGATCAAGGTGCCTCCCGACGAATACACTGTAACGGGTTCATCCTTTCAGAGCGTGATCTGGGTGCTCCAGCGCCGAAGTCCCTGATCACAGAAACCTGGATTGGTGCCTGGGTCCAGGATCCTTCTGGAGATTGTCGGGCGAATTGACCCATGGTAGGATTTCCGTAATGATGGACTTCCACGAATACACGCGGGAACGCCGGAAACATTGGGACACCCTGGGCTCCTCGGAAAAACCGGGCAGTTCATTCTCATCGTTCTACAGGAAATGGGTCCGGTCAGTCTACTCCTTCAGGATCCCGCCCGGAGAAAGGGTATTGGAGATCGGCTGCGGACGAGGGGACCTTCTCGCCGGTGTGCGACCAGGCTGCGGGGTGGGAGTCGATTTTTCCGAAGCCATGATTTCCGCAGCCCGGGCGAAATTCGGTGGAACTCCAGGGATTTCCTTCCTCTGTTCGGACGCCCATGAACTGGCTCTGCCCGAAAGCGACCCCTTCGATTATATCATCATGTCCGATCTCATCAACGATCTGTGGGATATCCAGTCAGTGCTGGCGCGCCTTCGCGGCTTCTGTCACGGCACCTCCCGTCTGGTGATGAACTGGTACAGCCGACTGTGGGAGCTGCCCATGAAATTCGCACAGAGGGTGGGCCTCGCGAACAGGAACCTGCAGCAGAACTGGCTTACCGTCGAGGACATGAAACACCTTTTCGCCCTTTCGGGTTGGGAATTCCTCGGGAGATGGACCGAACTCCTCGTTCCTTCGGACCTTGGTCGGATGGGGGAGTTCATCAACCGCGTCATCGCCCGGACCTTTCCGTTTTCAGAGCTGGCTTTGTGCAATTTCGTCCTCGCCCGACCGGGACCCCAGCCCATATCTTCGAGGAGGGATTTTTCCGTCTCGGTGGTGGTTCCCGCCCGGAACGAGTCGGGGAACATCACCGCGATACTGGAACGAGTCCCCGAAATGGGCGCCTGGACGGAACTGATCTTCGTCGAGGGCAATTCAACCGATGATACCCGGCGCGTTCTTGAAAGGGAGATCCCGCGCTTCCGACGCCTGCCCGCCTCCCTGCATTTCCAAAGCGGAAAGGGAAAGGGGGATGCGGTACGGTTGGGCTTTTCCAAGGCACGGGGGGATATCCTGATGATCCTCGATGCCGATCTGACCGTGGCCCCGGAGGATCTACCCAAGTTCTTCGATGCACTGGTTTGCCGCAAGGGAGATTTCATCAACGGAGTCCGACTGGTTTATCCGTTGGAAAAGGAATCCATGAGGTTCATCAACCTGGTCGGAAACAAGTTTTTCGGCCTTGGCTTCTCCTGGCTTCTCGGCCAATCGATCAAGGACACACTCTGCGGAACGAAGGTACTTTGGAACCGCGATTATCGCAGGATAGCAGCCAATCGTGGATACTTCGGGGAGTTCGACCCCTTCGGGGATTTCGACCTGATCTTCGGTGCTGCCAGGCTCAACCTCAAGATCCTCGATCTCCCGGTTCGTTATGGCGAAAGAAGCTATGGCGAAACCAACATCGATCGATGGCGGCATGGATGGCTTCTACTGAAAATGTTGGTCTTCGCGGCCCGCCGGCTGAAGTTCGCCTGAAACCGGCGACCATCGAGTCCCCGGAAACATGACTGAGGCAGTCATCAAAGCTGACTGCGGCAGTCATTCGGTCGAGGCGACATCCCTGCCTCGAATAGCTTCACTTGTCCGGGGTTGGAGGTTCGTGGGGCGAGAGGGGAGTAACTGCCCGATCGTTCGGAACCGGCTTCCGCCCGACCGAAACGTTTCCTCCCATGTATCTCCAATCCAGCTCCATGAAATGGCCTTCGAGTACCATTCCTTTGACGGCGAACCGGTCCGCTTTCGTCATTTTGCGGATCCAGGGAAGGAACGTTTTCGCATACTCCGGTCGCTCCCGGTTCCAGAGCATCTCCTTCCGGATTTCGTAATCCTCAGGGGGCATGAGCGAGCCGTCGAAACCGAGGATGTATTTCCAGTCGGCCTTGGGGTTCGAAAAGAAGGAGTCGTAGAAGATCTCCATGTTCGGACTGTAGAGGATCCCCCCAGGTTCCGGCAACCAACCCTGTTGGAGAGGGTTCTCCGTGCTCAGGAAGACATCCCTGCTTCGCGCGGTCCATCGTTCCGAGAAGTCCGGGGTAAGGGACAGGAAAAGGGCTCCCGAAACAATCAGGGTCACGAGCAGTTTCCGGCCACCTGTGTATCCGGGAATTGACTCGAGAAGTTCCTCGCCCTGCCAGGCCAGCCAGGCGGCAAGCGCTGGAACGCCGATGTCCAGCCAGATCCGTCCGGTCCGAAGGCCCGCGAAGGCTCCAAATATGAAGGAAAGGAAGATGGGGTTGTCGATCGCCCTTCCCAGGGCCACCTGCCGTTCCTTCAGAAGGAGAAGCACAAGGGAAACCAGAACGAAGACCTGGAAATTCAGGGGTATGGGACGCAGCTCGGTCACCAGGAAATTCGGATTCCAGACTGCGCCCGCCACCCGGGAGTAGATCCGGTAGAAGGCTTCCAGGAAATCGACCGGATGACCCGTCAGGAGAGCTCCGAGGCCTATCCCTGCCGGAACCGCCAGGAAAAGGCGACCGGCCTTTTCCCATGCCCGAGCCAGGAAAAAACCCGGGAGGAAAAGCAGAAAGTACCAGGGAGCGTGGATATAGGTCCCGAGGGCAATCAACCCTCCGCAAAGGACCCAGGTCGGGCCGGCGGGACGGTTTCCGTTTTTTCCAATCAGAAGCAGGATCAGAACGAAGGCGGAGATGGAAAAGGTCATGGGACGGCCGATCAAAAACCGGGTCATCTCGGCTGGAATGCAGATCGAGAGCACAAAGAGCGTCCCTATCCAGGCTTCCGGGTGCGAGAGCAGCAGGCATGGAAGGACCGCGAACAGGAAAAACTGCACGATTATCGCAAATCCTACCAGGGCATCCTGATCCATTCCTGAGAGAGAGTGTACCAGTCCGAGAATCTTCGTCCAGCCGAATCTGAGATACTCGACGTTGAACCCGGGGCCAAGAAGGAGGATTTCGTCCCAGTTTTTCCCGGAAACTGCCTTGGCTGCGTAGAACAGGGCGTCATCCGTAGGCAGGAAACCCTGCCCGAGGATGATCACGGGAATGAAAACCGCGGTTGCGGCGATGAAGAGAGCCCCTAGAAGCCTCAACCTGCTATCCGAGGAATTCTGGTCCGGCAAATTTCTCTGCTCCGGGAACCCGGAAACTTCACTTTCCCAGTTTTTCTACCCCGGCGAAGTAGTTCTTTTCGTTCATTTCGGGAAGCGGTTTTTCCAGGATCCCCTTCTTGATGAGGAAATTGGGGACCCAGGCCGGCATGGTGGCCCGAAGGTTGTAGAGCACCCCGGAAATCCACCACATCCGGATTTTCTTGTCCAGGACCCGGTTGAAAAGGACGACAAGGTTGTTGGTGCAGTTGTTGGTCACCGTGTGGTAATACTCGCCTGAGCGGTTGACGGCGGCTTCCCGAATGGATTCCTTGACGAGGGAAACGAGTCGGGAATGATCGAACCTGAGAGGGTAGATGATCAGCCGGTCCTTGTTGATGTCGCAGGTGAAGGATGAGTAATCCTCCCATGAGGTCAGCATCCAGACGATGTTGAAAGTCGTCTTGAGACCCTTCTTTATGGAATACTTCTGCCCCAGCCGTTGGTAGGCCTCGATGGTCAGAACCAGGCCTCGTGCGCTTCCTCCGCGACTGTCCACAAGTCCTCCGTTCTTGAAGGTGAACAGCAACAGGGAATGTCCGGCCAGTTTTTCGGGTGGGAACGGCTTCTTGATGAAATATGCGGCCTCCACCATGGACGGCCTGATGGTAACGGTTTCCCAGTTGAACGAGCTTTCCCCGTCGGCGGCTTTTCCCTTGAAACCCCAGCGGACATCGCTCATTACGATAACTTCCCCGGTGTTGGAAAGCATCCGGGTGGGCCTCTGGTAGGATTTGAAGGGGGGAAGAACGATCTTCTCGGCAGCGGCATCTATCCGGGCGATGGTTTTGACCTTGAGGATTTCGAGTTCATCACACTGCCGGGCGACTCCCGTCAGGGAAACCATCTCCCCATCGAGTTCCCTGGCCTTTCGGGAATCCATATCCAGCTGGAAGATCCGGCCATCCTCGGTATTGAGCGTCACCGCCTCCTTCTGGACGGAAAGGAGACCTTCCAGTTGGTAGGGAACATTCGCCCAGGCAATCGAAACCGCCCAAAAAAGGCTGATGAGGAAAATTCCCCGGAACTGCTTCATTTTTCGCCTCCAAGAATCGTTTTTTCCATTCTATCAAAGGATTGGAGCAAACGGAATGGGAAACACCCCGGGCAAACCGTGAAAAAAAAAAGGACGGATTTCTCCGTCCTTTTTCCTGGTAATGATTATGAACCGCCTGAAGATCCTTTGAGCTCGACGGGTCCGTGAACGTTGCAGGAAACGACTCCGACTCCGGTAAGGTCTCCGTCGTTGGAGTATCCGCAGTTGGTCTCAGGGCGCTGAATCGAGGTCTTGAGATACTGGCTGGTGACGAGGAAGTCGAGGGAACCCGGGTCGGCCAGACCGGACAACATCGTGGAGTGATCCATGTTGTACATCTCGACCGCTCCGAGAATGACGCGCATATTCGCGTAGCACGCCTTCTCACGAGCTTGCTCACGGGCTTTCCGGAAGTTGGGGATGGCGATGGCTGCCAGGATACCAATAATGGCAATAACGATCATCAGTTCAATCAGGGTAAACCCACGGCGCTTTGACATAGTTTTCACCTCCTTTCTTTCCACGCTCAACCTAATCCTAATCAAAAACCTGGGGGTTGTCAAGGAACGGTACACCCCGTTCCAATGGACCCCTGATCAGATCAGGCGGTTTTCAACATTCGCTCGAGTTCCTTCGGGTGCAGGGTGTGGGCGATGGCTTCCTCGATCGTGATATCGCCCCGGAGGTAGAGGTCGCGGAGGGATTGTTCGAAGGTCATCATCCCCTCCCCCTGGCTGGTCTGCATAATGGTATACAACCCGGATATCTTCTGTTCCCGGATGCAGTTCGCGACGGCGGGGTTTCCGGTCAGGATCTCGGTGGTTACCACGCGTCCTTTTCCGCTGGCCACAGGGAGCAGCTGCTGGGCGACGACTGCTCGAAGAACGAACGACAACTGGGATCTGATCTGGGGTTGCTGGTGGGGAGGGAAGATGTCGATGACGCGGTTGATGGTCTGGGCTGCGTCGGTGGTGTGAAGGGTGCCGAAGACAAGGTGGCCGGTTTCCGCCAGGGTCAGGGCGGTGCTTACGGTTTCAAGATCGCGCATTTCGCCCACGAGGATGACGTCGGGGTCTTCGCGAAGGAGATGTTTGAGCGCTTCCCCGAAGGAGTGCGTATCGATGTGGAGCTCGCGCTGGTTGACCACGGAGCGCTTGTGATAATGGAGGTATTCGATGGGGTCCTCGACGGTGATGATGTGACAGCGCTGTTCTTCATTGATGATGTTGATCAGGGCAGCTAGTGAGGTGGATTTCCCGGAACCGGTGGGCCCGGTGAACAGGACCAGCCCCTTGTTCCATTTCGTGAAATCCCTGAGTTTGGTCGGAAGGTGCAGCTCCTCGAGGGAGGGAATCTTGGTCGGGATGACCCGGAATGCGGCGGCGATGCATCCGCGCTGTTTGTAGACGTTGACCCGGAAACGGCCGAATCCATGGACCGAATAGGAGAGATCGAGTTCAAGGTGATCCTCGAACTCCTTCTGCTGTTCGGCGGTGAGCATATTGTAGATCAGGGACCGGGTATCCATGGGTGTCAGGACATCCAGGTCGGTGGGGATCAGTTCCCCGTCGACCCGGATCACCGGTGGGGTTCCGACGGTGATGTGAAGATCGGATGCTTCGTTTTCGATGACCAGATTCAATAGATCGTTGAGGACAAACATGTCCCTGACTCCTTAATTTTCTTTTTTTCTCTCAGTGCTCACCCATGGTGACGCGGACCACTTCTTCGAGTGAGGTCACCCCAAGGAGTGCTTTTCGGAGTGCGGATTCGCGAAGGCTCAGCATCCCTTCCTCGACGGACTGCTTCCGGATATCGTCGGTTGAACCACCGTTGAGGATGATGTCGCGAAGACGCTCGGTCATGATCATGACTTCGTAAACGCCCACGCGACCTTTGTTCCCTGAGTTGTTGCAGGTCTCACACCCCTTCCCCTTGAAGAAGAGCATGTTCTTTTCGTTGATGTGGGGGAGTTCAAGTCGCCGGAGGAGTTCGGGGGTGATTCCGAACTGGGCGATCTGTTCGGCGCGGGGTTTGATCTCGAATTTGCAGTCCTTGCAGATTTTGCGGACGAGACGTTGCGCCTGGACCAGAAGAACCGAGGTGGTAACCATGAATGCCTCGATTCCCATGTTGATGATACGACCGACGGTCGAGGGAGCATCGTTCGTGTGCAGGGTGGAAAGCACGAGGTGGCCCGTCATCGAAGCTTTGATGGCAATTTCCGCGGTCTCGAGGTCTCGGATCTCTCCGACCATGATGATGTTCGGATCCTGGCGGAGGAAGGCGCGCAGGGCGGCCGCGAACGTGAGCCCGATTTCGGGCTTGCACTGGACCTGGTTGATCCCGTGGAGCATGTATTCGACGGGGTCTTCGGCGGTCATGCAGTTCCGGTCGATCGTGTTGAGGGATGTGAGGGCGGAATAGAGGGTCGTCGTCTTTCCAGACCCGGTGGGGCCGGTGACAAGGACGATTCCATAGGGTGCAGCGATACCCGTCCTGAACCGTTTGAGCGTTTCCGGTTCGAAGCCCAGGTCTTCGAGGTTGACGCGAAGTGACGTCTGGTCAAGGATTCGCATGACGATCTTTTCGCCCCATATGACGGGCAGGATCGAGACGCGAAGGTCGATCATGCGATTCGCGACCTTCATCTTGATGCGGCCGTCCTGGGGAAGACGTTTTTCTGCGATGTTCAGGGAGGACATGATCTTGATACGTGAGGTGATGGCGGCGGTGGCCTTCTTCGGGGGTGACATGGCCGTGAACAGGACGCCGTCCTGACGGTACCTGATGCGCAGTTCCTTTTCGAAGGGTTCGACGTGGATGTCGGAACATCCGTTGGTGACGGCCTGGGAAATGACCAGGTTGCACAACCGGATGATCGGGGCGTCGTTTTCACCAAGTTCCCCGAGTTGTTCCAAGTCGTCCGTTTCGGCTGAATCCTTCGAGATGTCGACGAGTTCGTCCATCAGTTTGTCCTGCTGGGCGACCGCGCCGTAAGCATCCTGGAGGGCCTTGTTGATGTCGGTCTGGGTGGCGACGACGGGTTTGACCATCAGACCGGTCATGAGCTGGATGTCATCAATGGCTATGATGTTGAGGGGATCGACCATGGCGACCGTGAGCTTGTTTCCGACCTTGTTGATCGGGATGAGCATGTGCCGTTTGGCGATGTGCTCGGGGACGAGCTTGGCGATCACGGGATCGATCAGGTAGTTTGAAAGATCGATGAAGGGGATCTTGAGCTGCTTGGAAAGGATCTGGACGATATCATGCTCGGTGACGAGATGCATTTCGACAAGCACAGCGCCCAATCGTTTGCCGCTCTTCTTCTGCAGGGCAAGTGCCTGCTGGAGTTGTTCCTCGTTGATCAACCCTTCCTGGATCAGGGCATCTCCAAGACGCATCTTCTTCGCGGCATGCTGGATGTCAGTCATAATGCATTACCTTTCGTGTTCGCTCACGCGCGGCAGTCCCCCAAAAACGCGATTCATGTGTAGTTTTCAACTTCCGGTTCGCCGAAAATCTGATTGATGGCGGCAGTTATCCCCGAACGGGTTGCCAAGACCGGTTTCACCTTCATTCCGGTCATGAGCTGGATGTCGTCGATCGCGATGACGTTCACGGGATCGACCATGGCAACGGTCAGTTTCACCCCCACCTTGTTGATGGGAACAAGCAGGTGGCGACGGGCGATGTGCTCCGGGACCACCCGGCCAACCACCGGATCGATGAGGTAGGAACCGAGGTCGATGTGGGGAATCCTCAGTATCCTGGATTTCATTTCGAGAATAGCCATTTCGGACACCGCCCCCATTTCGACCAGTATGTCCTCCAGGGGGCGCCGGGAGCTCTTTTCGCGCTCGAGCGCTTCCTGGAGGCGACTGGGTTCGACGTGGACGGATTCGAGCAGGAGGTCCCGGAGGGTTGGTTGGCGGTAGCCCGGAGGGGTGTCGATCATGCCTGTGATGACTCGCAAGGGGATTTCACGAACTGTTCGTCAGGGTTTCCGAACCCCGAGACAGGAAAGGTTCCAGGCTTTTCCGGATGGTTTCTTCGGGGGGTTCCAGGCCTGTAAGGAAGCGAAAACCCTCGAGACCCTGCCTGATGAGGAGTTCCCTGCCGTCCATGGACCGCGCTCCCGCCGAAGCGGCGGCTTTCAAAAGACGGGATTGTGGGCGATAGTTCAAGTCCCAATACAGTTTCCCCGGTCTCAACGTTTCCTGCAGAACCGGAAGCTCATCCTCCGGCTTCCATCCAAGTGGTGTGGCGTTAATGACGAGATCCGCCCCGGAGATCGCGCTCGCGATCGAGCCATACTCCCAGTCGAGGAACCGGATTTCCGTGTTGGTCGCGGGCTGGACAATGGGAAAACGGCTCCGGGTACGATTGAACCAGTATACCATTTCTATCGGTATTTGGCAAAGACACTCGAAGACGGTTTTCCCTATTCCCCCCGCTCCCAGTAGAACCGCTGCCCGGAATGGAAAATTCTCGCGTAGAACGGAGAGGACAGCGGGGAAATCCGTGTTGGCTCCGAGCCAGGTTCCGTCAGGAAGAAGTTTGAGGACGTTGACGGACTGAAAAACCCTGGGAGGGGATTCTTCCCGGATCGTGCAATGCCGGGCAACCGATTCCTTGTGAGGAATCGTGACGTTGATCCCTTCAACCCCTACGGCGGAAAGTCCATCCAGTGCCGCCGAAAGGCGGGCGGCTTCGACCCTGAACGGAACGTAGACCGCGTCCAATCCAATGGCGGAAAAGGCCGCGTTCCAGAAAACGGGGCTCAACGAATGGGAAACGGGGTCTCCGATGAGGCCAAACAGGCGCGTCTTCCCGGAAATCCCCGGAGCCGGCAGAAAGGAAGGGGCCATAAAAACTCAGAGCCCGGGATGTGATCCCGGGCTGATGGAAACGGAGGGAGGATTATTGGGCAAAACTCTTGAGAGCCAGCTCTTCCGACTCGAAGATCTCGAAAACCTTCGTCAGACGGGTAAGTTCGAACAGTTCCTGAACTGCCGGCGAAAGGCGGATGAGTTTCAGGTCCCCTTTGTTCTTCTTGACCTTCTTCAAGGTTGCGGCGACCACTCCCAAACCCATGCTATTGAGGTAGTTGACCTCCTGGAAGTCCATGATGAGTTTGGAATGACCTTCGGAAACGATCTGGTCGATGCGGTCCTTGAACTGATTGACCGTTTCGGTTCCGATTTCTCCCTGCAGGACGACCAGGATTACCCCTTCATTCTTGGGTCTCACATCGATCTTTAGTTCCATATTTCCTCACAGATAGACTTCCGCGTTCCCGGTTGGAGTCAGATTACCCCAACTCGAATTCAGATGCAAGAGGCAAAGTTTCAGAATTGCTTGGAGGCGGAAACCCGGTGAGCCTCGCCCAGGGTTTCGTCCACGTAGGAGTAGTCGAACCGCCAGGTCTGGATCTTGAAGCTTGCGCCCAGGGTTAGGTCGCCTGCCTGTGAACCCAGCCTGAGTGCGGCATAGTCCTTGAGCCAGTATTCCCCGCCCAGCCGCAGCTTGGGGTCGAGACCTTCGACCTTGTTGATGTCGAGAGCCAAGGTCATCTGGTCGCGCGGCTTGTACGAGATTCCCGCGGTCGTGGTCAAGGGGATCCTGTCGGAATGCCCGGTCCCGGTGTCCCACTCGAGGTTTTCCCCGATGTCGCGCAAGGAAAGGCCGAGCATTGCCTTCGGGGCGACCTTGTACAGGAATCCGAAATCCAGGCCCCACGTATCCGCGGAGTTGGTGAACAGGTCCTGCCTGATCGCTTTCACATTCACGCCGCCGTACAGCTTCTCGGACAACCTTCGGGCATAGGTACCGAAAGTACAGGACTCCGTGTCGTCGAAGTAGCTGAAGATGTAGACCGGTTTCCCCGCCGTGTAGGTTCCGCCCGGATCGGTGGCGGGCAAGGTTCCGGTGGGATCATTGGTCGCCAGCCTTGTCTCGGGAATTCCGTCGATCCCGAACCTGATGTGGGAAAGGGCGACGGCGCACTTCTTGTTGCCCTTCTTGTCCTTCAGAACGTGGGCATAGTTGAAGAAGTTGTATTTCCGGTCCAGGGTCAGGTTGGCATGCATGAACGAGGCTTCGGGTTTGTCCAGCAGCGCGAGGCCCGCGGGATTCCAGAAAGCTGCGGTGGAATCGTCCGCGATGGCGGTGAAGGCACTTCCCATACCCAGTGCCCGGGCTCCGACGCCCATCTTGAGGAACGCCCCTGCGCGGCCCGCCGATTCCGCACACACGGGAAGCGCTGCGGCTAGCGCCAGGGCGATGAGGAGGATTGACTTGGTGTAGGTTTTCATATGGTTCCCCCTTTGGAAGGCGATAAAACTGGTCATCATCCTATTTCGACGTATCTCCGGGTTTTCCTGAAACATTTTTCTCACTCCGTTCCCTCCGGTTCAGATTCCGGTCAGCCCGAGAGCTTTGAGGGTGGCGTAGATCTGGGCCACAGAGCTGTCAGATGAGCTGTCAAGGGACCTGGCGGCATTGATCTGGGAGCGGGCCTTGTCGGTATCCCCCGACGCGTTCCGCCAGAAATAACACAAGGCAAGCATGGCATGCGCCTCGGCGTTGGAAACTCCTATCGGGTGTGTTTCGGTGAAGGTATAGGCAGTGTTTCCCAGGCCAATCGCCTCGAGGTTCTGGATGGCGGTCGCGAAGGCGGACCGCTGTCCCCGCTGGATGAGTGCCGCGGCAAGGCCGACTTTCGATTCGTTCTGAAGTGAAGCGGCCTGGGCGAACGACGAGTAGCCGGACTCCACTCCGGAGGATTTCGCCAGGGACCATCCAACCCCGTTGTAGGCGTCACTCTTCTGGGAATCGGTAATGCTGCTGATGGTCAGAACCTGGTTGAACTTGCTGATGGCGCTGCTGTAGGCTCCATACTTGAAGTCCTCCCATCCTGAAAGCAGGAGGGAATCCGGGTTGGTCTCGGTAGTGGTCGTTCCCGTTCCTCCTCCTCCCCCGGTTCCGGTTCCGCTTCCGGTGACGTCGGTAGCAAGGGTATACCTTCCGCTTCCACCACCCCCTCCACCGCAACCGCTTGCGGCGAGGATGATGATTCCGATGGTCACGATCACGAAATTCCTTCTGTTCATAGGCATTTCTCCATCTTCATGAATGGTCCGAAAACGGGGGGAAAGGTTCCCCCCGTTGGAATTACCTCAGAACCGCGATCTTGTGGTTGACCCTGGTCTTGTTGTTCCAGTCGTCAGGATCGTGGAGAGTGACTTTGGCGATATAGACCCCGTTGGCAACCATGTTCCCTGAAGAGTTCCGGAGATCCCAGACCATGTCCGCAGTCCGGCGGGTCCCATCGGTTCCTCCGACGAGCGTGAAGGAATCGTTCCCCGCGACCTTCTTCCCGGAAATGTCGTAGATGTTTATCTCGATCATTTCGGGGGAGATGTCCGCCCTGTTGGTGGCTATCCGGAGGGTTACGCGGTTTCGGGCGGGGTTGGGGTAGTGCATGATCTCGTGGATCACGAGGCGGGGTTTGACCTGGAACATGATCTCGGGGGTGACGGTCTGGTTGCCCGCCCGGTCGAGGGCTTTCAGGCTGAGGCTGTAATCACCGCCGATCAGGGGGATTTCGGGTTGGAAGGTCACCTTTTCGAGGCTCTCGCCCACGACGCAGTTCTTCTCCTCACCGTTCAGGAGGACTTTGACCGAGGCGGGATCGAGCCCCGAACCCTTTTCGGTGAGACTCCATTCGAAGACGGGCTGACCGGTGATGAAGGGCTGGTCAACTTTGACCTCCGTGAGCAGGTTTGCACGCGGTGCCTGGACGTCCCTGAGGAGGGCGAATACTCCAGGTTCGGGCGAGTAGCAGGAGATCCGGCCATCGAGGATGGTGTTGCCCTGGAAGGTCCAGGTGCCGTCATCGCTGATCCGGTAGAGTCCAAGGCCCTTCTGGGTTTCGGGGGAACCGGCCTCGAGCGGCAGGGACATCGTGACGAGGACCTTTCCGGAAATCCTCGTCGAGGGAACGACGAGGGTGTAGCCGTTCCCGAGCGTTCCAAGCTCATCCACGCCCACTCCGTAATCAGCGCGGAAATTGAGTTTCTTCAACATCTCCGCGGAGAGATTGGAGAGAACGGAGGGACGGATCGCAACGCGCGAAGAGGAGATGTCATTCGCCTTGGTCAGCTTGACCGGGACGACGGAAACCTGGGAATCGGACTTGAGGGTCCCGGGTTCGAAAACAACGTTGAACCGGTTGTCGGGAGATTTGACCTGGACCCTGACGGAGGCGTTCACGTAGGCGGTCGAGAAGGTCGAGGTGACGGTTGCCGAGTTGCCCGCGGCATCCTTCCCTGTCACCTGGATCGTGACGACCCCGGGGTAGCTCTTGTCGAGGTGGGCGCCGCCCATGAACAGCTTGTTGGTGGGACCGGCATTCAGCGAGATCGATGTTGCGGTTCCACCGCTCTGGGTGATGACCGCAGTCGGAACTCCCGAGATGTCTTCGTTCGAAGTCACGGTCACGGTGATGTCATACTCGTTGGCGGGGTTGGAGAAAACGGAGATCGTCATCACCGGAGGAGTGACGTCGATGCCGGTAAAGGTCTTGTTGGAGTTGCCCTTGTTCTTGAAGAGGTCCTCGACTCCGTTGGCGGTTACGACGTAGTTGACCGTGTCGGAGATCTGATGGTTCAGGGTCTTGACGCGGACCGTCTTGTTGTCAGACTGGAGGGTCAGGTAGTCGATCTCGATCGTGGTTCCGCCCGTGACAAGGGACCAGTTGCTCCGGGTGGTCGCGCTAGTGCTGGCGACCGTTTCGTCGAAGACCACGTTGAACTCCTGTTGATTCGTGATCCCGGTAAAGTTCACACTGGAGATGCTGGGCCCCTTTCCGTCGGCGGTGAAAGAGCAGAAGTTGAAGCCGGTGGCGATGGTGTCGCCGTCTACGGTCTTGAGGCCGGAATCGCAGGTGACGGTGTATTCGACCGCATCTGCCAGATTGGCGTTCATGGTCAAAGTGACCGTCTTTTCCGAGATGACGACCTTGGAAGGCCCGATTCCGATCGGGGTGTCGGGGGAGAACACGTACATTCCGGGGTCGGTCATGGTGTCGAGGACGTTATGGGTGAAGGTCAGGCGGACAGTCCGGGCGTCAACCTGGGAGGCTGAAACCATCTTGAATGCAGAGGTCACCACATCGATGCTCTTGGTGACGGTGGACTCGTTCTCGGCCCGGTCGATCACGGAGATATCGTAGGCTCCGTCGCTGACGTAGGCTCCGGTGGAGTCCTTGCCGTCCCAGCTGGCGGTGAAGACCGGATCGGTCCAGGCCAGCGGCAGTTCGCGGACGACCTTCGCCCCGATCTTGATCCTGGCAAGGATGCTTCCGGAAGCCACTCCCAGCGGGTCGCCGAGGGTGACGTTGATCGTGAGAGGGGAAACCCTGGGGTTGAACCGGCTAACGGAAACCCCTTCGCGCAAGGTCTGGATATCGGCCACATCGGGAGCCTGGGTATCGATCACGATAATGGCGGAGTTGGTGCCCGTCGACCCGGCGGGAACATAGGCGATGTTACCGGCCTGGTCGACCATGTGGAGGTGGTATTCCCCCTCGGGCAGCATCCCCTGGGGATTTTCGGTGTTCTTCCCTTCGAAGCTGACGGAGTAGCCTCCGGAAATCGCAGCGAGGCTGTAGCAGTCGGTCGAAACACCGGGGTTCACGATCCTGAGAAGCAGCGTGTCACCCGAGGAAGCGCCGTAGATATCGACTTTTACATAGGACTGGATCACGGGACTGAAGTAGGTCTTGTTGTTCCAGGTCGGAGCATGGCTCAGCTTCCAGGTGAGAACCGTGGGAGCCTTTCCGTCGTAGATAAGGGTTCCGCGCCTGCTGCCCTCGTTCCCATAGGCATCGTAGACCCTAAGCTCGAAGGTCGAGGGACCGGTGTTTCCGAGCGGAGATCCGTTGATGATGCCGTCCCACTGGAAGTTCGCGACCACGGAAGGGAGGGTGGTAACGGTGAGGGGGTAGCTGGCTATCGAGTTGTTTCCCTGATAGAAGTGCAGGAAGAGGCCAAGTGCATGAGCCTTCTCCAGGGTTATGGAGATGGTGGCGACATTGGGATTGGGAGGGGTATTGACGTAGGGGCTGAACGGCTTTCCGGTCACAGTACCGTTCGCGATCCCGAGCTTGGAAGTGGTCTGCTGATAGGTGATCACCGAATAGGAGTTGATGACCGGCCCCTTGGACATGATGTTCAGTTCGTATCCGGTCATGGCCTGGTTGTCGTTACCCTTGTTGTAGGCCTCGTCGTAGCCTCCGGAAACGTAGTAGGTGAAGGTTCCCTGGGGCGTCGAATCGTTGAAGGGGCTGTTGTTGTAGAACCTCGCCTGTGAGGCGTTGTCCCAACCGTAGAAGGTGAAGGTCATCGCCGTCTCGAAAGCCGTGCCCAACCTCAGGGAAGGCCTGTGACCCTCGAGGTTGCTCATCCGCTCGTCAAATGTCACGACGAACTCGGGAGTGGACACGGCGGTGATCGATTTCACGCCCACGGGGCTGACCGCGATCGCTTTCGGGGGATGGGTATCGATGATGAACTGGTCGGGCGAGTTCTGGGAGAAGCCGGAACCGGAAGTGACCCTGTTGGCGATGTTGTATACGTAACTTGCGGTGTGGACGGGCCACTCGACGAAGAGGTCCTGGGGATCGTTGTCTTCGAGTTCCTTTCCGAACACGTCGAAGGCATCCTTGATCAGGATCACCGCGGGTTCGCGCTGCAGATCGATCGCGAAGCTGTCGACCGTGTTGGCGAACCGGGCAACGGTGCGTTTCTTTCCACCTACCTCGTAGTCAAGCCACTGGACGAATGACCCGATGTCCACCGGGTTGCTGAGACTGCTCTGGGCGTAGACCTGGAGGACGGGGATGGCTTCCTTGTTGATGGGGATCACGATGTTCTTCGAGGTGGTCGCGGTCTGGAAATCTACCTCGTAGAACAGCTGCCCGTGTGTGTATCCCTTGGTAGGAGGCGGATCGCTGACCGCTACAGCAACGACCTTGGGACCCGAATACCAGGTCGGGAAGGTAACGTTGATGGGCACGGCGTTGGTCCCCGAAAGCGGATACACGTTGTTGTTGTTGTTCCACAGGTCGTGGAAAGCGCCTTCCGAGATCCCGATGTGCAATCCCTGGGAATTCCAGGAGAGGATGCTGGCGATGTCGGCATCGGCCAGCTGGATCCGGATGGTGGTCGAGGCGTAGTCATTGAGGTTCGCGGGAACCGTGGACTTGGAAAGCGGGATATATTGGCCCGTCCGATCGGCATTCTTGTACAGGTAGACCCTCGACAGGTCGAAGTTGGCCCGGGTCTTTCCTGAGGGGAACGGGGCGTCGCGACGATACTCGTCGTTGAACAGACGCGTCCGGCGCTGGCTCGTCGTGATCGTGAGGATCTGGGAGTTCACGTCGAGGGTCGGGGTGTCATCGATGTTGTAGTTGTCGGTGACCGGAGTCAGGGAAGCGGGGACCGACATGGAGAATGGAATGGTGTTGACCCTGTTGCCTTCCATGTCCCTGATGAGCACCGGGCCCGTTGCTATCGAGAAGGAGACCGCGACGCCGGTCTTCCCGAACTTGGTGGCGATCCAGTCCTGGGCGGGCTGGCTCAGCGTAATTGCCATCCTCCTGATGGACGAGGCATCGTAGTCCACCGTGTCGGTCGCGTAGATCATGGTATACCGCTTGATATAGTCGCAAGAGAGGGAGTCCATGCTGCGATCGCGAACCACTGCCAGCGATTGGATCGACCAGTTGGTCAGGGTGGAGGAGGCCATATCCCTGTCGAAGTCGAGATAGATCCTTGTGGGATCGCTTACGGCATTGTAATCTCCCCTGACCAGATTGGGCCGAATGGCATAGCTTGCGGGAATGTCCACATAGTGGCCGGACTGGGGAACACGGGGAACCGGGATCACCCAGTTTCCTGAAAGGTCCCGCGTGATCGTGGCCCCCTCACCATTGTAGGTATTGTTTCCCGTCAGGGTCAGCCAGATGCCCACATCTCCCCAATCGGCGATGACGGCCCGGCTCTGGAGGGAGAGCTTGATCACCACGGTGTCCGTGTTTTCCCCCTGAGTAAGGAATTCGTCCGCCGTGGTCAGTTCGACAGTGTAGGAGGCATGATACGGGTCCATCATCCGATCGGCTTTCCAACCCAACCGGATCTTGGTCTGGTCGAAATGGTTCGATGTCGGAGGCGGAGTCAGGTTCAGAGGTTCGCTGAAGTAGAGGGTGAGATACTGTCCATCGTAGGCGGACCGAACAAGGGTGGGGCGTGTCGTGTCGAATGGGAACTCGATGTAGGTCGCGGTGAGGTTTCCGGCGGTATCATAGATGGAGACCGGAAACACGTAGGTCGCAAGATCGATTCCGGGGGTCGCCAGAGTGAGGCTGTTGGAAATCCCATAGGGAAGTCCCGGGGTCTTGAAGTAGATCGGCCAGCTTGTGCTTCCAAGGATGGGGCTGTAATCGATGTACCCGATCGCGGGAACGGGAAGGTCGGTGGTAACGGTAGCCTGGGAGGCATCGGAGGCAATCCCCGAACCGACATTCCCGACCCAGGGGAATGGGTTGTTGGGGTTCAAGGCGAACTTTGCGCCTATGATGTTGTTCGGGGTGTTGTCCACGGTGAAGGTCGAAACCGCCGAGGTTAGGATGGTGGGATTCCGGATGTCGATGTTCGAAGCATCGTCCGAAGCCCGGATATCGAGATCGAGTATGTCCTTTTTCCGACCCTGGAGCATGATGTTCCAGGGAATCTCGGTATAGGTGCTCACGGTGAAGCTCGTCTGGTAGACGTCGGTGTTCAGATACCTCGGGAGGTCGGACTCAACCAGTAGATGCGTTCCCGTGGAAATCCGAACCGAGGCGGATCCCGGATCGTCGAAGTTCCTGATCCTGGCCCAGACCGTTATCACGTCACCGATGTTGGCGCAGGTGTCGGTCTGGGTGTTCCGCAGGTTGTCTCCGTTGGTCTCCGTAATCGTGATCCCGAACTTGTAGATGTCGGGGATCAGGGTGTCGATCCCGAACTCCCGACCAGGCGCACAGTTGATCGTCGTCGTGGCCATGATGATCGAGTTCACGTCGGGATGAACGACCTTGACCGGGAATGTTGCAAGGGCAACATCGAACTTTGAAACACCGACCGTAAAGGTGGAAATGTAGACGTAGTTCCCCGCTCCGCTGACCGGGAATGGGAGATACTGCAACGGATACCAGTAGGTATTGAAGTCTCCATCCGCGTAATCCGAGGAGTAGTCGTCCCCGGAATCCCCGACGATGGTGCGGATGTTCGCGAGAACGGTTGCCGGAGGCGTATTGCTGGCGTTGTAAACCGAACCGAGAACGCAGCTGATGGAAACCTGGTCTCCAAGCTCACCCCACTGGGGCGGGTTGGCGATCTGGTTGGGTGCTCCAGCGGGATATGCATCCGAAGCCAGTTCACACCGGGACCATGGATATCCCCTGATCGTGGGAATCTTCGAGAGGAACCGGATCGCGTTGGTGTATCCGACCACCATGTTCCCGGACTGGTCATAGGCCAGAATCGTCAGGGAAGCCGTGGTACCAAGGCCGGCGGGAACCGTCCAGTCATAGGTATAGTCGTTCGGACCGCCGTTGGTGAAAAGGATCGGTGAAGGAGGAGCCATCCCGTTGTCATAGTACAGGTTGGCCAGATCGAGCTGGGGAAGGATACCGTCATGGTTGGTGACCCGCACGGTGATCCTGATCACGTCTTTCTCGTTGGCTTCGTTCAACCGCCCGCCATCGGTCACGAACGCGATGGGATAGACGATGAGGCTGGGAGGGCAGTTGTCGACCAGCAGCGCGGGGGTGCTCGAAGCGTAGGAGATGTTCCCGTTCACGTCGGTGACTTTCATCTGGAACCGGATGCTCTCCCGATTCGTGGACCCGACCAGGGGTGCGAAGGTCGCCACGCATGTCCATCCGTTGAGGATGGAAGAGATGTTGGTCAGGGGGTATTCAGAGTTGTTGATCCCAAGGGGGGTCAGGTCGACGGTGATTGCACTCAGGTCACCCGCTTTTCCCGAAAGCGAGACGTTGAACCGGACCACGTCCGTCGCGATGATCGGATAGGTGGTGTAGTATCCGTCGAGATCGACCACGGTGTTCCCGTTGTTGTCGTAGGTCTGGGAGGCGATGAAGGAATTGATCACGATAGGCTGGTTGTCCACGAAGATGGCCTCGGTCGTCTTCATCACCTGGTTTCCGGCATTGTCCGTCAAGGTCACGATGAAGGAGACGTTCTGCCCGTCGTACGATCCCGAGGCCACGTTCTGGGTGAAGCCGTAGAGTCCATCGTTCGGACCGCCATCCTCATGGGCCCCGTCGTCATACAGAATCTGTGCGGCGTTTCCCCCGATCGCGGTCAGGTTGACCGTGGGGACCCCTCCGTCCAGACGGACACGGTTGACCGATGCCGTGATCGTCACCTGGTCCCCGACGTTCGCCGTGGTGGCATTTCCGGATAGGTTCCGGAAGGTGCAGGAAGCGTAAAACAGTTCCGGCTCGAGACAATCCACCTCGAATGTCTTCGAGATCGAGCTCATGTAGTTTCCGGCCTTGTCGGTAACTCCCGCCCGGAACACGTATGAGGAGTTTTCTATCGTGGCCGAAGCGCAGTCCCAGACGAGGTAATACCTTGAAAGGGAGACGTCGTAGTTCATGAAGACCGTGCTCGGCCCGCCGACATGGGAGAGATCGATCGTACAGGTCCCGAAATCGGGATCATTCAGGGGAACGATGAACTCGAGCCGGTCCCCTATATTCACCGCACCGCTCTTGGCCATGTCGTTGAGGAAATTGACCGTCATCGGACCTGCGGCGGGGCTGTTATTGTCGATGTGGAGGGACAACCCGGCCGAATCGGTGTTTTCGGCATTGTCCTTTGCCACGATCGAAACCGTGGTATCGATATTCGCGGTCCCCGACTGGACCTGGTAGGAGAAAGTGTAGGACCCGAGCCCGTCGTAGGTCATTTCCTGGTTCGAGGTCCCTCCGATGGGGGAAAGGTTGATGTAGACCTTTTCCTGATCATGGATGGATCCCGTCGAACTTGCAAGGGCCACCTGGAAGGTGATGATGTCGTCTCTCTTGATCCAGGGGTGATAGGTTGAGAGGGCGGGATTAACGGTATAGGTGACCGCGATGATTTCAGGGGGCTCGTTGTCGATCACGTAGGTGTTCGTTTCGGCGTGAGCGATGTTCCCGGCGTTGTCCGAGACGTAGACCATGAAGGATTTCGAGGTGTCGATCGGCATGGTCGGCCAGGTGGTGACGGCGACCGCCTGTTCCACCCGGTAGGTGGAGCCGCTGTAAAGTGAAAGGGAGGTGCTGGCCGCCCCTCCGAGCCTGCTCAGATCCGTCCAGACCATTCCGTTGTCGAGGTTCGTGATGTTCGCCTGGACAGCTGCGGTATCTCCGACCTTCAGCACGGAGGCCCCGACATTCACCTTGGACAATTGTGCCCCGGAGATCGAGGGGGGCTGGTTGTCGACGTAGATCACGGGCATCGTGAGGCGATAGACGATATTGTTGGCGTGATCGTAGGCCGTGACCTTGAAGGAACGGGGCATCGTGTCCTCAGAGGTGTAGGTGAAAACGTTGAAATCCAGGGAAAAAGCCGAGCTGACGGTGGGATCGTAGGTCATGAGCTGGTTGGCCTCACCGCCGATCCCCGAAAGGTCGATCGTGACGGTTGTGTCGAGGAACGCGCTGGAGAGGCTTCCCGTGAACCGCAGGGTGTCGCCGATGATGGCGATGTTGTCGTTCAGGACCCCCGCGCGCTCTATGATCGTGACGTTGGCGCTGGAGAACCCCGGGGGAATGGTGTCGAAAGCCAGGGCGTTCGACCAGCGGAACGACTGGTTTCCCACGTCGTCCGTGGCGGTAACGTAGAAACGGACGTAGTCGTCGTCCAGGGTCGACCCCGTGGCCACGAGAAACTCGTATTCGAAGGTGGCGGTGTTTCCTGAAGTGGAGGTCCGTGTCATGGTGACCGGGGAATCCGGGATAAGAATGGAGTGAGAGGCTGTCAGGGTATCCGAATCGTAGTTGCTGATTACGGCCGTGATCTTGACCCTGTTCCCGGCCTTGATGATCCCGGGTGAGCCGTTCGTAACCGTCGCACTGACAGACTGGAATTCGGGATACCTGGTATCGTAGCTGATCGCGCGGGCATAGGTTTTCTTGTTTCCTGCGTCGTCCACGGCGGTCACGTAGAAGGTGTCGCCGTTCTTCTCACGCCCCGTCAACATCCGTTGGCTGAAAGAATATCTCCGGTTCGTGGTCCCGGGACCTTCGTCGGTAAGCGGATAGGCTGAGCCGAACCCGAGGTTGGTCAGGTCCGCGTATACCTGCAACCGCGAAGGAATCGCGCAGGCATCGGCATCATCGAACGTGATCGCGAAGGAGAAGGTGTCGCCGTCCTTGTATTCCCCTGCGGTTCCGGTCGGAGTGCTGCTTACCTGGATCCCGTAGGTCGTCCGGGGCGGCTGGAGGTCGATGTTCAGGGCATTCGCGCACGCGTAAGCTCCGTCGTTGTCGTAGAAATTGGGGCGGAAATCGACGGTATCCACCCCTCTTTCCGTCCCGCACGAATACACAGCGGTGTAATAGTTCCCTACCAGCGGAGGCAGGTAGAAATGCGAGTTTCCCAGAAGGCTCAGGTCGACGAACGGCGTGTCACCCGCGGAGGCGTTCGTCGAACGGCAGGAAAAGGTGATGGAATCGCCTATTGCGGCCACACCATCCCCGTTAACGTCGTTCAGCAGGACCATGTTTGGGTTGGAAATGACCGCCTGGGCTTTTCCAGCGATCATCAGGAATCCCAACACAACGAGGGCGATCCCGAGTGCGAGCCTGTTTCCTGGGGAGTTCCGATTCATACAGTTCCTCCACGGCGCGAAACCGCGAAAATAGCATTTTCCAAGTCAAATCATCGGCAGGTAATGGGGAAATCAGTAGAAAAGAATAAAAATGCTAAAAAAGGATCGAGGCGGGAAACCCCGCCTCGACTTTTCCCCGACTCCCTTGCAATGGGGAAGAACTAAGAATAGAGGCCCATTTCAACCAGGAGGTTGTAAATCTGAGCAACGGACGAGGTCGATGAGCTGTCGGCAGCTCTTGCCGCCTCGATCTGGGCTTTGGCCTTCGTCCGGTCACCGGTCTGGTTTCTTCGGAAGTAGGCATAGGCCAGGGATGCGTGAAGTTCAGGATTGGTAACCTCGATCTGAGGGTGGGCGATGGTGACGACTGCGGTGGGATCTCCCAACCCAAGCCCCTCGAGAATTCCGATCGCATTCTGGATCGAGGGAAGATCGTTCTGCTGGATCATCGCGAGAGCGAGACCTATCCTGGCTTCGACGAGGTTTCCGGCAGTGATGAAACTCGTGATCCCGCTCGTGATTCCCGTGGACTTGGCGGCAGCCCACCCGAGTCCGTTGTGCGCCTCTGCAGTCTGGCTGGCTGTCGCGCTGGCATTGGTCGTGACCGCCTGGAACCTCGTTGCCGCCCCGGAATAATCCTTCGTCGACATCCTGGCCCACCCATCGTTCAGAAGCTGGGCGGGACTGGCTGTTGCGGTGGAAGTGGCCGTCGTCGTCGTCGTCGTGGTGCTCGTGCTGGTGGCGGTGGAGGTCGTCGTGGAAGTGGTGGTGGTTGTGGTGGTCAGGGTGGTCGTATCTACCCCCAGGGGGTTTTCCCCGGGAAGGACCTGCCTCCCCCCCCCTCCGCCACCTCCGCAGCCGCTGGAAAGGAGAAGAAAGCCCAGCACACCCACAAGGTAGGCGGCTACCAGGACCGGTACCGGGAACCGAGCTTTCATCGATTACCTCAAAACCGCGATCTTGTGGGTCTTTTTAACAGTCCTGGATGGATCATCAGGATCACTCAGCCTTATCCGGGCAAAGTAGACTCCGTTTGCCACACGCTCTCCATCTTCGTTACGGAGGTCCCAGGGGATGTCATACAGGAACCGGGCGGTGGTCCCGAAAGCCTCCCTGACGGGGTTGATTCCGGAGAGTTCCCGGACGGCATGCCCCGCAACGTCGTAGATTTTGACTTCAATCATGTCCGCACTGATATCGGCGCGATTCGCACTAATCCTCAGGGTCGATTTTTCTTTTGCCGGGTTCGGGTAGTTGACGATCTCGCCAATCGAGAGGGCGACCTTTATCTGGAACCGGATATCCGAGGAGGTTCCTCTGTTTCCCACGCGGTCCTGGGCCTGGAACACCAGGACGTGCTCTCCTCCCGTCAAGGATTCCATCGGCTGGAAGGAGAACCGTCCGTCCGACCCAACGGTCACCGTCTGGGCTTCCCCACCATCAATTATAGCGGTACAAGCCCCTTCCTTCAAACCAGATCCGTTTTCGAGGATTGTCCCTTCGATCACGGGCCTGGCCGTGTCAAACGGCGTAAGGGGGTCGATTTCCGTCTTGAGACTGATCCGGGGCGCAAGCTCGTCCTTCAGAAGTGCGAACAGGCCAGGCTTCGAGACTCGGCCGACTATCCAACCGCCCTTGATGTCAACCGAGACGAACTCCCAGGTTCCCTGGTCGTTCTGTTGGAACAAGGCGACCCCTGATGCGATCGCGGCCGAATGGTTGGTGGGACGCCCCATGGCCCTGAATGAATTCCCCAGGTTGGAGGCCGGGAAACTGACTTCGTAGCCGAAATCCAGTGCCTGGAGTTCGGGCTCGGAAGCGACAGCCCTGACCAGCTCGCGCACCCTGTTTCCCCGGATGGCGGTCATCCGGACAGGGCTTGCAAGACGGGGAAGGATCCTCGCCGCCGAACTTCCACTTGCGACCTGAAGTTCGAGCCGCTGACGGAAGATCTTGATGTATGTATCCCTGTTGAGATTCCCCACGTCGAACTCGGCCTGGAAGTTCGTATCGGGAGTCACAACGGCGGCCTTGACGCTGGCGGAGACGACTGCAACGGAGAAAGCGTCGTTGGATTTTCCAGTGTTCCCAGCCGGATCCGTTCCAGTCACCGTAAGAGTCACGTAACCTGAGTAGTTCGGGTCGAGGTGCGCTGAGGCCGTGTAGAGACCGCTCGTTGCCATCGGAGTCATGGCCGGGTTCTGAATCATGCCCGATTGGTCGATTTCGAGAGAAGGATACCCGTTGAGGGTTTCACTGGTCCTGACAACAACGATGATGTCGTAATCGTTCCCCGGATTGGAGAAAGCGGCTATCTCGAACGAGGGGGCGGTCATGTCCCGTCCCTTGAAGGTGTAGCTCGCCAGGGAGCCTACGCTGGCGTTCCGGAAGGCATCCTCGACTCCGGAGACGTTCAGGACGGAGTTCACGTTGTCCGGAATGTTCGTCGCCGCCGACACCAGGACGGTCTTTCCGTCGGACTGCAGGATGGCGGACGAGATCGTGACGGTCCCAGCGGAGTTGGTAACAACATACCGCGCGGTTTCGTTGGCAGTGGGGGTGGTAACGGTCTCGTTGAAGACCACGTAGAAGTCTCTGTTCCCGGAGAGGCCCTGCATAGTCACAGAGCTCAACAGGGGGGCGACGGTGTCGATTGCCAGGGTCGTGAACGAGTTGTAGGGGGAGACAAGGTCGACCCCGAGAGTGCTCCTCAGGTTGGTGACGGTTACGGTATACGGGGTTCCATTCACCGGGGTCCCGTTGAAGATCACCCGGAATCTTCTCGGAGCAGTCTGGACAAGTGTGTAACCTCCCGCGACAGCGGGGTTGACGGTCACAACCGCGCCTGTGGGAGAAGCGATGTCCTGGCTGAACCAGCATTCCATGATTCTCGCGGAGTACTGGGTCACGTTCGTCAGGGCGAAGACCGAGGAAACGACGTAGATCTGGCTGGAAGCTGTTGCCGCTGCGTTTCGGGCGAAGTCGGTCGCCTGGACCCTGTAGTTGCCGTCGGTGACTTTGGTCTTCCCATCCTCCTTGAGTCCGTCCCACATGGCGACATACCGCAACGGGCCGGAAGCCACAAGTGGTACACGCCTCACGAAGAGGTTGAAGGAGTCCCTTATCTCGGCCCACCAGATGCCTGTTTCGGTCAGGGGTTCCGCGGAGCGGACCTCGATGGTAAGGCTTGCGCCTCCCACGGCATATCGTGTCTTGGGGACCTGGTTGACATAGAAACCGTAGCCCAGGACTGTGGGAGGAACGGTATCGATGACCGCGGTCGCGACCGGACAGAAGGTCCCGTTCGGAACCGCAATGTTCCCGGCCTGATCGACCACATCCATGAAGTAGGTTCCATCGGTGCAGCAGACCGAAGGGTTCCGGCTGTGGAATCCGTCAAAAACTCCGTTCCATGCGTTGGAGCCTGCGGACGTCATGACATAGGTATCTGTTGAGTTGATTCCACGCACCCGCAGAACCGGAGTGGTCGTCTCCCCCGCAATGTTGAACTTCGTCGTGACCGCCATCGGTTTCTTCGGATTGAAATAGATCGCACTGCTGGATACATAGCCTCCGGTCGTCCCATACTTCGGAGCCGCGAACAGGATCGGGGCCGAGGCGTCCAGCGTCCATGTGAAGGATTCCAGAGAGGTGTTTCCGAACCCATCCGCCACCTTGAGTTGATAGGTGGTGGGCCCCGAAGGTACGGGACCTGTACCCGCCGTCCAGGTGTAGGTCCCTACGGTGTTGGTGGGATCCATCGGGATCGGGAACGACGCGACCGGAACCGTGCTGGGAGAGACGAAGAACTGGAGGACGACCGGGAGTGCGGAAGGGGACGCGTTCAGTGTCACGGTGAATGTCGCCTCGTTGGGCGGAACGGCAGGGCTGAAGGGTTGGTTGAAAAGGATCTCCGCTGGAGAGCTTGCGGTGGTCGACTGGAAGGATCGCGCAAGGATGGTTCCGAGGACAGGACCCCGGGACAGGATGGTGACGGTGGAAACCAAAGTGGTTCCCATGTTTCCGGCCATGTCCATCCCGCTGACGGAGACGTTCCATTGCCCCTGGGGGTGGTACTCGGTGACCGGTTCATCGTTTGTGAACCGGGCCTGCGTGGAGCTCAACCATCCAACGAAGCGGGTCCGGATCTGCATGGTCGAAGTGCTTATGGACATGCTCACCGGGATTGCGGTGTTCATCGGCTCATTGAAGGTCACCGTGAACGTGGCCGCGCCCGTGGGCATTGTGTAGAAGGGCGACGGGGGAATCGATGTGAATGCAACGGAGACAGGAGCATCGGTGTCCACGATCAAACGGACCATGGAGGCCGTTCCGTTGGCGAAGTTTCCTGCCATGTCGACGGCGGTGAAGGTATAGGTTCCAGGAGTCATCCACGACGAGTCGGTGAATGTCGTTCCGTGAACGGTACCGCTCTGGGACAAGGCGAACGTCCGTGTCGCGGTCCCCGAAGCGACGACGAGCCGGAGGGCATCGGTGGCGTTCGTGTTCAGACTTACCGACAGCAACTGGGACCGGTTGTAATAGATGTACGGGTAGGTTGCCGTCCCCGAAACACCTCCCACGGTGAACGTCGAGACCGAGGGAGCGAGGGTGTCGTAGGTGATTACGGTGGATGAGGTGGCACTGATGTTTCCCAGAGTATCGATGATCCGGAGGTTGTAGCTTATCGGGCCCAATCCGATTGCGGGGGCAGGAACGAAGGTTGTGGGATCGATCAGGGTATCGAACAGGATAGGAGTGACGGTCGCGAGGGTGAGGGTGGCCACCTGAACGCGTGAGGGATCGTAGATCCGGACGATGTGCGGGATCGAATAGGGTCCCGGAAAATACTTGACCGTCATCGTTCCAACCCCGGGCGGGACGATCGTGCTGAGGGGATAGTTGTAGAATGGGGTTGTCGCGATCAAATTCTGTTGGGTCGAAATCGATGCGACGAACTGGGGTCCCTGGGAACGGATGGTGATCGGGTAGTCGGTGTTTCCGGGGGAGGTAAGCGGGTTCCCAGCGTAATCGGTCCCACCGGAGACATGGTAGTAGTAGAGGCCCTGGGGACACGTGGCGGAGATCATTCCCGTGTTCGTGAATCTCAGGGTTGTCGAGGAAATCCACTGCTGGGCCTGCAGGGTGACCTGGAAGGGTGAAGAGGCGTGGTCGATCGACGCGGCCGGGGTCGCCCCGGCATTCATCAGTTCGGAGAACGTGATGTCGAACTGCCCGTCGCCCGGATACATAGCCCCGATCTCCCCGGGCCCGGGGGTGATGGTTGCAACAGAGGGATTCACCGAGTCGACCATGATGGTCAGAGAGGCGGCGGTTCCGTTGGCCATGTTGCCCGCCAGGTCGGCCGAGGTCAACACGAAGATTCCATCCGGGAGGCTGCTTCCAGCGGATACCGAGTGGGTGGCGATGCCCCCGGCGATGGCTTTCGCGAGGCCATAGGTCAGGGTGGCGGTTCCCGACCCGACAACCAGGATCAGATCATCCTGGGCGGTCGTCATCAGGGAGATGTCGGCATTTCCGAAAGCGGGCGAATAGTACCGGAATCCGAGGGAGGCGATTCCGTGCCCGTGATCGTTGAAGGTGAATGCCGTGATGGTAGGGGCCAGGGAATCGTAGGTCATCGAACCGACAACCTGCTCCGAGATGTTTCCCAGACCGTCCCTGAGGCGGAAATGGAACTGGACCGGACCGGTCGGATCGACCAGGGCCGCCCCAATCGTCGCGGGATCGAAGGTGACGGTCGCGGGATCGGAGGGGGGAACGGCAAACGTGGCAACCAGGGTATTTCCCTGGTCATAGACCAGCAGCTGGTGGTTGAGATTGAAGGGGCCCGCCCCGTATCCGATGGCGATCGTGGCGATTCCGGGATTGACCGTCCCGCTGAAGGACCTGTTCGCGAGATCGGAAGTCCCGAAAAGGACCGGCTGCCTGGTGTAGTAATCGAAGTTGTTCGGCTGGGGGCCTTTCGACTGTACGTTGACGGAGAAAACCCCGACGCTGGACGGGACGTTGTTCAACGCCCAATCCCGGCCTCCGGTGAGCCGATACGTGTAGGATCCCGACGGGAGGATCGAGGTAATCGCATCGTGGTTCAGGAAGTTTGCCGTCGTCGCGTTCCCGGGGGTGGACCAGCCCGCAAAATCCATCGTGATCGTTGCGGTATCGGTTCCGAGGACGAGAACCGGTATCGTTCCGGGATCGAGAGGCTCATTGTAGGTGACGATGAAGGGGACGGCTCCCGCGGGGGAGTTTCCGACGTAGTTGCTGGGTTCGATCGAAACGACCGCAGGAGGAGTCCGGTCGGCAACGAGCGTTATCGATGCAACCCCTCCGTTTAGGTTTCCGGCCGCGTCGACGACCCGGATGATGTAGCTTCCCTCGGTGAACAGACTTCCGAAGGTATTCGAATAGGTCCCAACGCTGGTGTTGCTGAGGATTACGGTGTTGGTCGCGCCGACCCCGGCCCCGGCATCACCGGTGGAGGACCAGACGGTAACCCGCAGGTCGGCATCGGCACCCGTCGTTACGTGGACTGAGCAGTTCGCGTCTCCATATAGGGAGGGGGCGTAATAATAGACCCCGCCTGTCAGTGTCCCGATGTTGCCCAGGGCAAGTCGGTCCAGAACCGCACTCTGCCGGTCATAATACAGGGTATTCAGGACTCCGGTCTCGTTGGCTTGAGAATCGATGACCTTCACCGTGAAGGGGGTTCTCCCCGTTCCGGCGGTGATGAGGTTGATGGGAAGGGAGAAGGTGGCCTGCCGGCTGACGATCGTCAATGGTCCGCTGGCGACGATGTTGTTCCCGGAATCGAAAACCCTCAAGGAATGCGGTGGGTTCTCCGGATCGGAATAGTATTCGACGGTGAGGGTGGCCGCGTTGGGCCAGACATCGGAACTGAACGGCATGTTCTGCAGGACGGCGGAATTGGAAACCGTTCCCTGGATCGTGAGTATGACGGTCCCTGTCGCAGGCTGGATGGCCGGGGCATGGGACCGAATCTGGACGAGCCTGGAATCGCCCGGGAAGGGGTTCCCGGCAACGTCCTGCCCACCGGAGAGCGTGTAGGTCCATGTTCCGTTGGGGGTGTTGGTATCGATCGCCTGGTCGTTGTTGAACCTTGCCGTGGTGGAGGAAATCCAGGCGGGATTGGTCAGGGTGAATGTGAACTGCGCTCCGAGCCCCGTCGAGGTGGCGAGGATGAGGGATGGAAATACCGTTGAATCCATGTTCTCGCTGAAGGTCACGTCGAAGACGCCGGCTCCCGCGGCAAGAAGCGGGATCACGTCCATGGGAACGATCACGGAAAGAGACGGGGGAAGCGTGTCTACGATGAAGTTGGTCGCGGTTGCGGAGAAGCCGGTCCCGGTCGTCGTTTTCCCGTTGATGTCGAAAACCGTGGTTGCCGCCCCGTACGACATGGTGGTCCCGAAAATGTCCCTCACATCCCTGATTTCTGCCCTCGCCAGGCGCGAATCGAGGTTGGCGGGGAACATGTTTGCATTTGTGAAACGGGCGATGTAGCGGTCCCTGCCGTCAACCTGCCGGGTGCTCCAACCCTGGAAGGTGCAGGTCGCGAGCCATGTGTTGGAGGCGTCATCCATGATCGTTGCCCTGGGAGTCGTGGAAGCGATGGGAATCGCGACGTTCCCGATGAAATCGGGCTGTATCTCGAACTCGAGAGCAAGATCACCGATCGATGCATTCCTGGTAGGGGGGAAGTCGTTGATGGAAACGGCGATCAGGCTCGCGATCTGGGTCGTCCCGATGGATGCTACGGAGACGTTTGACGGGCCGATCGGGACGTAGGCCATGTTCCACTGCCCCCACCAGCTCGGGAAGGCACTTTCGTTGACCTTCAGGCTCCAGACTGGGGTGGATGTGGATGTCCGGATCATCTGGAGCACCGCCGCAAGGTCTGCATCGGACATTGTCAGATCCGCCGAAACGCTTGCTGCAAGCGGATTCTTGGTGGTATCGAGGGGGTCCAGGGAGAGGACCGCGAAGGTGGCCATCCCGGGGGTTCCGTAAAAGTTGTGCAGTTCGAACTTGTCCCGGAAGCTCGTGATCGGGTTGGCGGGAGCGGTAGCAATGATTGTGGGGGTTCCCACCTGGAAATCGTTCTGGCTCAGGACCACCTCCTCCGAAAGGAATGCCTGGGCCCGGGAGAGGAAGTTCAGGCGGATCAGTTTCTGGCGAAAATCGATGAAGGGCTCAGGGTTGACCCGGCCGTCGTCGATCTCGAAAGCGTAGACCGGCACCCTCGTGACGGATGCCTCGATGGGGGGAGCCGTCAGGGTGGAGATTCCGAGCATGACTTTCTGATACTGGTCCTTGATGAATGCGTAAGCGGGATCCGTGGACCGGGTGGCGAACTTGAGAGTCGTGGTCCCGCTCGCAATCTTCCTGGCCACCCATTCACGGCCTTCTTCGCTGAGTCTCACCATCAGCACCTTGGCGTCTGCCGACCAGGTGATGTTGTTGTCTTCGGGCCTCAGAACGTAACGGGTCGGATAGTGAAGCCCGGTCGTGTCAAACGTCGCTTCAGCGAACAGGACACCCTGGGTGAGGTTCAGGGTGGTCGTCGCCATGGCCTTTGAGAAGGTGAATCGGACCTGGACCTCGGTGGGCCACGTATTGAAAACCTCGAACGAAGCTATCACGGGGTTTTCCCGCCAGACGGTGTCCGTGAGGGTTATGGGAACGTTGGCGGTGGTGTACCCCCAGTTCCCGCCAATGTCCCGGACGCCCGGGGTTGCGGTGTCGTTAGCTACCCAGAGGGTAAGGGGCTGCTGCCCCCAGTTGGCCATCATGATCTGGTTTGCCTGGCTCACGCTCACGGTGAAAAAGTTGTCGCGGGGGAACGGTATGTTCAGAACATCCCCGCCGGCGGCATCCAAGGTCGTCGAGGTGGCCAGGTTGTCCGTTGTCCGACCATGGATCGTCCAACGGGAGAGTTCCCCCCAGTCCACCTGTTCCGTCGTCTGGAACTGGACTGTCAGCGTTTGCCCATCGAAAGCTGCACTGGCGATGGTCGGCCGCAGGGTATCGACGTTGAAATTGGGACTGGGGCTCGTTGCAACCCGGTTTCCGCCGTAGTCGATCATGGTGATGGAGAAGGTTGGTGCCGGGTTCAGGACGTCCTGGCTCGAGAAGCTCGCGAGCCGGACCGCACCGGAGCCCGCGGAGCAGCCGCTGATGGTTAGGGCCGAGGTTCCGGGGGCACCGGGATAGTCGTTGATGTTGATCCAGGCGCTGGCAACCCGTTCGCCGCCGGTGAATGACATCGTCGCCACGAGCACGTCTACCCATGCCCCCGAACCGACGTTGATGTAACCGGGCTCGAGGATGTCGGGAGAAATGCTCCATGAGCTGTTGGTAAGATCGATGACGGGAGGGACGTTGTCGACCATGAAAGTTGCCGAGGCAGCGGCGGTCGCGGTGTTGGTCCGGTGGTCGATCGCGGTGAGGTAGTACGATACCGTTGCCCAGTTCATGGAACCCCAGACTCCGCTGGGATCGGTGACCGTGAAGGTCGCAACCCAGATCGAGCCGACCTGGGCCATCGTCTGCGTGGTGAAGATCGTGGCACCCGTCGCAAGACCCGCGGTCAAAGTGAAATCGAAAGGCAGGGTCAGACTCGCCACAACGTTGATGACGTCGCCTGTGTTCCCGACCCAGGTGTAGAAGTTGTCGCCGTTGTCCTGGGCGATGTAGATGGAGTGCGTGATGAACTCGGGAGGGTGGCAGTCGATCTCGGCGGGACCCCAATAGTAGCTCCAGGTCGTGGTGTTCACATCCCGAACCGTGGCGGTTACGAAGTAGTTGTCGACTTCCGTGGAAGTCGCGGTGTTCGTCCAGGTAGCAAGGAACGAGTTGGCCCCGTCATAGGTCATGATGACGGAGGAGGAGCTTCCCAACATCGAAAGGTCGATCCGGACGCTGGTGGTGTCCAGCACGCCCGCTGCGATCACGGCGGGATCCATGACCAACTGCCACCGGATCTGCTGACCGCAGAATAGCGGCGATGTCGCAGTCGCATTCGTCGCCACAAGGATGGGTGTAAGGGTCCCCGGAGGAGGCTGGTTGGTGATGACGATCGTGTGATCGGCATCGTCGGTTTCCGCGGTCGCCGAAGCCCAGTTCTCGAGACCATCCTGGATCCTGATCGGGAAAGCCCCCGAAGCGTTCAGGTATCCCGTATAGCCCGGGTAGGCCTGACGTATCTGGAAGTCGAAGAAATGGGTGGCGTCGGTGGCGGTCCAGGTGATGGGATTCATTGCCCATGATTGGGAAGCTCCGATCCTCCCCAGGACGCTCTGCTGCAACCTGGGTTGCCAGTTCTGCTCGTTCCTCGGTGGTGTCGCGTAGACCGTGAAGCGGAGCCAGTCCCCCAGGGTGGCGGATGTGGCGACGAGGTTGTCCCGAACGAAAACGTTCGGATAAAGCAGTTCGGGAGGAATGCAGTCCACGTTGTGTATCGTCGCTGTGGTCGTGCAAATGGCGTTCCCCGCCTTGTCCGTCATCGTCGCGATGAACGAATAATTCGGTGCGGTCGCGGTCTGACCGGTGTAGGATGCGGTCAGGAACGTGCAATAGGATGCCGGAAGGGGTGTATTTGCCCAAGTCATCTGATCGTTAGAACCGAACCCGACGAGGGAAAGGTCGATGGTGCAGGTTCCGTTGTCCGGGTCCGCGATCGGCCAACCGAAAAGCAGGGTCCGGTTGACGTTCACGTGCTGAACCGAAATGTTCGGGTCGACCGTGGGATCGATCTTGGTCGGCGTCACCACTAGGCGGCCGGAGGGATAGAGAGGATACTGGTCGAAAAGGCCGATGGTGATCGAAGCGGTTACTGTCGCGGTGAAAGCCAGGTTGTAAGCGGGATTGCCCGCATCATCCATTATGCTCACCGGGATCGTGGCACCATCGTTGCAAGATCCCACCGGAACCGTGAAGCTTCCCAGGAAGACGGCGGTGGTGTTGACCGGATCGAGCGGCGTCGTGGCGACAAGCGTCAGGGCCTTGTTCGCGGGGCTCACGTTGAGACTCGAGAGGTCAGCGATCACGTTCATAACTTCGTTGGCCTGGGGGAGGTTGAGTTCGACCCGCAAGGTGACGACATCGTTGATCCTGACGTAGGGATGATTGCTGGGCGCGGTTGGGCATGTCCAGGTCGCAAGAACGAATGCGGGAGGAATCGTGTCGGTCCAGTGGGTAGTCGAAGTCTTTTCGCAGAACCAGTTTCCGGCCTTGTCCGTCAATGTCGCGATGAACTGATAGGAGGAGTTTGTCAGCGTTGTGGTGCCGGTATAGGTGGCCGGCCAGACCAGCGTATAGGAACTCGGAGTGGGGTTGAAGGTCCAGGTCAGAGGCGCGAACTGGCCGTCACCGACAAGGTTCAGGTCAACCGTGCAGTTTCCACCATCAGGGTCGGACACCGGCCACGCAAAAGTGAGGGTCCGGTTCAGGTTTGCGTAGGCATCGCGGCCGAACGCCGGATCGATAGCGGGATTCTTCTTCTGGAGGGCAACCGTGAATGAGCCGGTCCGGACCGGCGGACACTGGTCGAACGGGCTCAGGGTCGTGGAGGCCTGGGCGATCCCACTGAGATCGGACCACCAGGCGGGGTTCCCCGCGTTGTCCACAATCGTGATGGGAATGTTCACGTCGTTGTTGTTCGGCCCCTCGGGAATCACGAAACTTCCCGTGAAGGTGGCCGCCCCGGGTGAAACCTGCGTCAGGGTCAGGTTCGTCGTTCGGACGGAGACGCTCGCGAGGTTGACCACGACGCTCACGGTATCGTTGATCGTGTTGTCCAGAAGGACGGTGAAACTGACTACATCCCCCATATGGATCCATGTGTGGCTTGCGCCCAGGGATGGGGTCACCGTCCACGTGGCGTTGACGAACAGGGGGGGTTGGTTGTCGATGGTAACGTTGTTCGTACAGGCAAGTCCGGGGTTTCCGACGTCATCGTTCGTCCGGACGGAGAAGCTTGTCACCGCGTCATATCCGTTGATCCAGTTCGGGGTGGCGGTTCCCACCAGGACCACTATCTGGTAGTTCCCGCCGCCCAGGTCGGTGAGTGTCTGGCTGGCCTGCCCGCCGATCCGGCGCATGTCCACCCATGGTAGCGGTCCGCCGTCCAGGCTCGCGATGGAGCAGCTCACCCTCAGATAGTCGCCCAGCTTGATAGTGGTCCCACCCGCGAAATTCGCTGCCAGGGCATTGGTGATCACCGGAGGAGAGTTGTCCACCAGGATCGGAGGGGTGGTAAACTGCCAGACCACGTTCCCCGCGGCATCGCATGCCGTGACAGTGAACACGAAGGTCGGGGGGATGTTCTCGGTCGTTCCCACGGGTATGACATAGGCTCCCTGGTATGTGTACTGGTTCCCGGCGACCGCTGCCAGTGACATGACGCAGGAGGCCGGCCCTCCGATAGGCCGGAGATCGGCGCTCACGTTTACGTCGGTAGAGGGGATTCCCATGGTGATCGTCGCCGTGATCAGGAGGCGGTCGGAAATCTTGGCGACAGTGAGGCCGGTGAGGTTTCCGGCGGCATCGTAGATGTCGAGGGTGGGGGCGACGAAACCGGGAGGGTCGAGATCGACGAGGACATAGACCCGCCGGGTGGTGGTGTTACCCGCATTGTCGGTGGCAATCAGATCGATGGGCATTCCGGGAGCGGTCGTGTATTTCATCGCTTCCTGCCCGAGGATCACATCGGCGGTGAAGTTCACCCCGTCGCCGGAGGTCATAGTGATCGGAAAATTCGGACTTGCGGTGGTCACCGCCGTCTGGGATGCCACGACGGTGTTTCCGTCGGCAGTTGCAAGGCAGGCGGTTATCCGGAGTGCGTCACCGGGCCGGGCGATCGCATTTCCGGAAAGGTTCTGTACGGTGGCGGTGGTGAAGTTCGGAGCGATGGTGTCGATGGTGACATTGGTGGAAATGACGTCTGGAGCCGCCTGGTTGTAGGGGTCGGTCAAGCGCAGGGTAAAGGTGTATACACTGTCACAGTTGGCCGGTGGAGTGTAGTTGCTGACATAGACGCCGCCCCCGGAGTGGGCAATCGCCTGGGGAATAGCGATCGGGGCGGGGGTCCCAGTGCAGGCCGTAACCTGGCAGGTAGTTGCCGCTCCCGATGATTGCGGGCGTGAGTCAGTGACGCGGAAACCCCAGTTGGCTGTTCCGACGCGGATCAGGGGTGTCCCGGCAACCGCCCCGTTGACCAGGATTTCGACCCCGGCGGCACTGACCTGTGGCCTGACGACATCGAAAGTGATGGAGTTGGTCAATGCGATATCGGTTTCGGCGAGGTTGTTGCGGGCGTAGATCAACAACGTCGTCGGGCCTGGATTCAGCGTCCCCCCTTCGGTCAGGGTATAGTTGCAGCTGTAGTCGTCACCCGCTCCCTTCGTCAAATACTGGACAGCGGGCCCCCCTACCGGAGTCAGGTCCACCCAAGGCTGGGGGGGGTTGAAGGTGGAGGCGGTGTCGGTGGCCAGGCAGTTGATGCGGATCACCTCGCCAATATTGGCCGCCGTGTTCCCCCCCGTCTCGGTATAGCTCAATGTTGGCATGGTAATGTCGGGGAAGGCCTGAACCGTTCCGGAACTTGCCGAAATCAGCAGTACGAACGCCAGAACGAGAAGAAAACGTGAGCGCGAGATCCCTCCGTTCCTTGCAGATTGCTCGAAGATCCCCTGGAAAAACTTTCTATACGAATCCATGCATGTTTTCTCCCGTGCAAAAAGCTGAGACAAGTAATCGTTTCTCATATCGGTTTTTTTTCCGCACGCGATGAGGAAAAATTCCTTGAACTCCCTGTACCTCGGGATACGGATTTTCCCGAAAATCACGAGTTTTGGGGTATGACACTCCCCTACTCTTGCCATGGTGAGTGTGATAGAATTTCCGATATGAATGAGCCGCCCCGACTTCTCGGGAAGGTCGCCTCGCTTGATCCGAGGCTGTTCGACGATGCCTCCAGCCTCGTCCATCTCATCCTTCGCCGGAGGGATGACCGGATGTTGACGCTGGTATCCCCCGCGGGGAGAGTCGTCTTCATCTGCAGGTCTGATGTCCAGCGTGGTCCCAACCGGATCCTGGTGGAGACAATACCCCACATCGCCGTTCCCCTTCAGATCGACGACTGGGGACTCGAAGGCGGAATCCTGAAAACTCCATGGAAGGAGGACATCCCTTTGGGGGATGTCCCAAGGTTAGCTTCCGACAGGCTTTGCCCGCTCCAGGATTTCCCCGGCCACATGAAATCAGCGCTCTCGAGACTACTGAGAACCCTGGATCCCGAGGTCGGGCGGCTCCTTCAGGACCTTGCCGCCGCCCTCTGTCAGCATCAGTTCGAAGCCATCGAGGCCCCGGTGGTCCGGCTTGTCGGATTCGGTCCGGGATCGCACCCGGTCGGTGATGCCTGCATATGTGGGATGCTTTTGACCGCCAGAGCTTTTTCCCTCGGGAAGAGGTTTGAGGTCAAATGGTTGGGCAGACTCAGCATGGAGGTCAAGAGGTTCCTCCACAGGACCTCGGTTTTTTCCGCGGCCTCGATCCGTTTCGCTATGGAGGGCCGGACAACCCTCGCCGAGGAGGGGTTCTTCGAATCGATGCAGAGGGATTTCGAAGGAGCGGTCCAGTTCGCCATCGAGAAGATCCTTTCCGAAGAAGGTGATCAGGGGATAGGGTTTCTCGCAGGAGTCCGCACTTCCGTCGGTTTGATCCAGGATTGGGTTTTCCAATGATCTTCCCGGGATAATTTCAAAAGGAGTCGATCATGCTGTCCGCACCCCGAGCCATCATTCTTGTCGCCGCACTGGTTTTTTTTCCGGCCCTTCTGGGCGCTTCCGCCAACTGGCTCGAAAAGCCCGGGGATGCGCTCAAACAGGCGAAAGAAGGCGGGATGTATCTTCTGGTGGATTTCAAAGCGACCTGGTGTCAGAACTGCCGGAAGCTGGAGGACGAGGTCTTCGAATCAAAGGAGTTCTCCGGCCTGACCGAAGGCAAGGTCCTGCTCCTGTCGGTCGACGCCGACCGTGAAGCGAAGTTCGTCGACCAGTACAAGGTTGATGGTTTCCCCACGATTCTTCTTCTCGACCCCGAAGGGAAAGAGATCGGTCGGATCGCCGGCTACAAGCCTTTCACCAGGTATATCAAGGAACTCGAACAGCTCCTTTCAAAGATCCCGGCCAAAGGCTGACCGACAGCCCCACGAGGGAAAAGCCACCGACCCGGCGACTTCGCCGGGACTCCCTGGGGGGAAGACGGTGTTCTCGCGCGTTTCGCGCTTCTCCACGGGGCAAGAAGCCAACAGGCCCCGCCTTGGCGGGGCCTGCAATGTTCTTGGGGCCGGGGAATTGTGCGGTCTCAGCCGAGCTTGTGGGCCTTCATGATCTCGGCGAGCGCCCAGGAAGCGGATTGGCGGACTTCGCGGGTCTGGTCCCGCTCCGCTTTTTTCAGGGCCACGATCGCCCTGATATCCTTCATGTTTCCGAGGGCTTCCGCCGCGGATTTCCTGACGGAGCCGGTCCGGTCGCCGAGGAGATGGATCAGCGAGTCAACCACGGTTCCGGAACCGATCTTTCCGAGGATCCGGGCAATATTCTCACGGAGGTAGTTGCTGCGATCGTTGACAAGCCTCAGCAGTTTCTCAACGAGGGTCTCCTCACCGATCCGGATCAGGAGGTCACAGGCATGGCGCCGGATCCGCTCCTCCGCATGCTTCAGGGCTTCGACCAGAACGAGGTAGGAACGGGTCTGGAAATGCACGATGGCCTCGCTGCAAGCCAGGGGAACCAGGGGCGACGGATCGTCGAGGCGTGAAAGGAGCGGCAGGATCGCCTGGGTGTCGCCGATGTTCGCGAGAGCTCCGGCTGCCTTCTCCCTGACCGTTTCGTCGGGATCCTGAAGGGACTTGATCAGGTTGGGGAGCGCGATGCGGTCCTTGCGGCTCCCGAGAACCTCCACCGCGGTCGCCCTGACAAGAGGGGCCTTGTCGCTGAGGGATCTGATGAGGATCTCCGGAACCCGGGCGTCGGCCATCTGTGCAAGCGATTTTACCGAGAGCTTCCGGACCGTCTCCGAAGAGTCGTGGGTGGTTTTCTCCAAAAACTCGACCGCGGCCGTATCGCGCAGCTCGCCGAGAACCTGCGCGGCCTTCCCCCTCACAAGTTCGACGGAGTCGCGCAGCGCTTCGATAGCGGGCTGAACGGCGGCGGTAGTGCCGATCTTTCCGATCGCCTCGATGGCGGCGGTGCGAACCTTGTCCGCGGGATCCTTGACCAGGTTCGACAGGGAGCGGATCGCGCGGGGATCGCGGGTTTCCCCGAGGACAGCCGCAATCGCGGTTCTTACGGGTTCCGCCGGATGGGATGCGGAAAGGATGAGCTTGTCGACCAGCTTCCTGCTGCGACTCGCGATGAGCTGCTTGGAAAGGAGATCGACCGGCATCTGAAGCTCCGGGCGCTTCAGGATATCGATCAGGGCATCCAGGGCGCCTTCGGTCTGGATTCCGCCGAGGGCTTCCACGCACCATTGGCGCTGGAGGGAATCGGCCTCGTTGAAGTAGGTCATGATGATCGGTATGGCCTTGTCATTTCCGACCTTGGCGAACAGGGTAGCCACATTCAACCTGATCAAATGAAGAATCTGCGTGCTGCACTCGAGAATCCGCTTGTCGGGAATTCCGGCAAGCTTCTTGAGATCCTTGTCGGTGATCGTCTCCCGGGCGATCTTGATAAGAAGGCTGAACGCGCGTTCGTCCCCCACCTGGCTCAGGGCATTCGCGATCGAGAACTGCGCCCAGGCATAGCCTTCCTTCAGAATCACGGAAATGGGGTTGTCCGCCGTCAGGTGCTGGTCGATGGCAAGGAGGCTGTCGGCAATAAACTTTTTCAACTTCGTATCGGCGGTCTCGAGAACCTTCAAAAGGGGGAAGATACCCCTGATGCTGCCGATCTTGCCGAGAACCCGCACCAGGGAAGGAAGAACCTCCTGAGGTTCGGTGAACAATGCCCGGGTCAAGGGATCGACCGCGATCTCCTCGAGTTCGCGCAAGGCCCACTCGGCCTTTGCCGTAATCTGCTCATCCTGCTCGCGCAGCGACTGGATCAGAGGGGAAATTGCCTTCGCCCCCTTGATCTGGCCGAGGGCTTCGATCGCCTGAAGCCGCACATCCCGCTCCGAATCGGTAAGCCGGAGAACGAGCGGATCGATCGAGATCGGATTTGCGATCTTGCCGAGGGCGCGGGCCGAAGCGATCTTGAGGTCGGGTTCGGGGGATTCGAGGAAGGGAACGAGGTTTCCGGCTGTCGTCTTTTCCGCGATCGCACCGAGAGCTTCGATGGCTTTCAGACGAAGGGTCTTGTCGTTCCGGTCGAGAACAGCCAGAACGAACTTGCTGGCCTTCGAGGACTTGATCTTGGCGAAAGCCTCGAGAGCGAGGGTAACGAGCTTCGAATTGAAGGCCTGCGAAAGGTTGAGAAGGGGCTCGACGGCCCGATCGTTTCCGATCTCGCCGAGTGCCCACACGATTTTTTCTCGGATCTGGGGGTTTCCAACCTGGAAGATGTCGATCAGGGAATCGACAGCGTTCGGATTCTTGATCTGACCGAGTGCCTGGATCGTGGCGAGACGGATCCGCTCGTTTTCCTCACCCATCACCACGAGAAGCTGATCACAGGCTCCGGTCGACCCGATCTTCCCGAGGGCCTCGATCGCCTTTATCCGGACTTCGAAATCCGGATCCTTCAACATCGGAAGGACGATCGCAACGGAATTGGGGTCCTTGATGTTCCCGATAGCCTCGCAGGCAACGTATCTCAGGTCGTGGTTCCGGCTCTTGAGAAAAGCCGAAACGGCTTTGAGGGCGGAAACCGAGCCGATCTTTCCAAGGGACTCGAGGGCGACATACCGGAGGTCGTCGTTGTCCTCCTCGAGAAGCTTGATCAGCGGAACCACCGCATCTTCCGACCTGATGTTCCCCAAAGACCGGGCGGCGATGAACTTGATCGCGGCATCGCCTCCGGTAACGCACTGGATGAGCGGACGGACGGCCTCGCGGCTCGCGATTATCCCCAGGAATTCCGCCGCAACCTCGCGGATATCCTTGAGTTCATCCCCGAGGAGTTTGAGGAAGTCCGGAGCGCTTTCAGGCAGCTCGAGCTCCTTCATTGCCAGCACCAGGGAGTATCTCTCGTCCGGATCCTTGGTCGCGGCAAGCTGACGCCGGTTTTCCGCCAGCTGCTCGACCGGGGTGAGGGGAGGAAGCTCCTCTATGGGCTTCACCTGCGAAGTTTCCTTCTCTTCCTCGGCGATCAGGATCTCGGCGGCCGGCTCGAGCGAGTCCGGTCCGGGTTCGGGGGGAAGCTCCTTGACAACCGCTGTCCGGGCGGCCGCGGTCTCGGGGCGTGGACCTGCGGACTTCGCGAAGGACGAGGCTTCGACCCTTTCAGGCTCCACATGCGGTTTGGATGGCGCGGTCTTTCCTTCGATCCCCATGATCAATCCAGCGAGATCCTCGTCGACCTCGATGCTTCCTTCCTCCACTCCAGGTGACTCGGGTTCGGATGACTCGGAAACCGGCGGAGGAGGGGGAGGAGGCGCAGGAACATACTCCTGCTCGGGGGCCGGCGACGGAGCGGGAGGCCGCCTGGGGGCAGAAGCGGCCTGGGGTTTCTGGATGAGGAACTGGTCCATGAAGGAGGTGTCGTCGGAAGTGGGAATCTCCACCTCCACAGGGGTTTCCTCGGCAGGAGGCTTTCCGGGAGCAGGCGGTTTCGGCTGGGCGGCGGGTTTCTGGGCTTCTGCCGCCGTGCCTGATGAATCGAGATCGCCAAAGTCGAAGGAGGTCGTCTCGCTCGTGGAAACGTCGAAAACGATCTCTTCCGTAAGGGTTTCCTCGCTCGGTTTTTCTGGTGGAGGAGGCGGGGGAGGAGGGGAAGGGGGTTTCACGAACTCGATCGGGATCTCCTCCACGACTGGTTCAGAGTGGGGAGGTTCCGGTGCCGGGAGCGGGGGCGGGGGGGGCGGAGGAGGAGGCGCGGGAGCTCTTCGCGGAGGAAGAGCTGGAGCCTCCGGTGGTTCCTCGAGCGAAATGGTCGCGGGAGGTTCCTTCGGGGCAGCCCGGGAAGGGGCGGGGGGCGGGGGCGGCGGAGCCGCCGGGGTGATATCCAGCGTGGCCGGCTCTTCGGCCTTTCCCAGATCGAAGGATGGAGCTGCGTCGGTAGGAGAGCCCAGATCCAGTCCGGCGGGCTTGGCCCCCACGTCGAAATCAAGGTCCAGGTCGGATTTCCCATCGGCCGGGGGATCCAGGTTCAGGTCGAACTCGGGGGACCCTCCACCCGCGGCGGGGGAATCCAGGTCGAGGTTCAGGTCCGAGCCGAGGGGCGAGTCCAGGTCGAGCCCCTCAACCTTTAGGTTGTCGTCCGTTCCTCCCAGGTCGAGAGAGAGAGAGGAGTCTTCATCTCCACCGGGTAGAGGGGTGGCAGGAACCTGTTTACCGGGACGTTCGGCACCACCTTTCTTGGGCGGGGTGGTGTTGAGCTCGAGAGACAGGTCGAGATCCAGCGGTGTCCTTTCCACAGGAGAGGGGGCCGCCCCTCCCTGGTCTGGGAGCGAATTCCCGCACATGTTGCAGAATTTGTTGTCGTGTTCGTTTTCAAACCCACAGCTTGGACACTGCATAGCTACCTCCGAAAAACTTGCCCCGAAAGCTGGAAAAAGGATCGGACCGGAAGACTAGATCGGCTCGACGGTTCAGGTCGCTGGGTCCTCCCCCCTGTAAGGGGAAATCGAACCGACGAAAAACAATACTCCAGGATACTTTTCGGATTCAGACCAGGAAAAAATAATACCATGCCGGCAATTCGTTTCCCATTTCCTCATTTCGTTCAGGAATCGAGCGCGGAGACTACGTCGGGAAACCTCTGGCGGATTCTCTGCCGAAGATCCGTGGGTTCCCCCTCCGAAAGGACCTCCTGAACGAACAGGACGACCTCACGGTAGGAGATCCGGGAGATGAGTTCCAGGATTGTGGGAAAAGCGGCGGGTCGGATACTGAACTCGTCGACTCCAATTCCCACAAGGGCCAGGAATGCATATGGATCGGAAGCCATTTCCCCGCAGATCCCGACTTTCACCCCTTCGGCCTTCGCCGTTGCAACGCAGTAGAAGAGCAGGCGGAGGAAGGGGATGCACAGGTGATCGGCCAGATGGGCAAGTCGCTCGTTGGTCCGGTCGACGCCGAAGAAGAACTGGATGAGGTCGTTGGTTCCAAGACTGATGTAACGGGTGTACTTCGCGATCTGGTCCATCATGAACATGGCCGAGGGAACCTCCACCATTATGCCCCAGGGAGGAACCTGGGCGGGTCTCACCTCCCGGACAGCCTGTTCGTAGATCTTCCTGATCTCCTCCATTTCCCCAATCGTCGAAACCATGGGGAAGATGATGTGGCACTTTCCCTCCTGGGCGGCCCTGATCATCGCCCTCAACTGTGGGAGAAGGATGTCGGGCCGGGCGAGCGAAAAACGGATCGAACGGAAGCCGAGGGATGGGTTCGTCTCCTTCGGGAATGGGAGATACTTCACGGGTTTGTCCGAACCGATGTCGATGGTCCGTAGGACGACCATATCCTGGGCCGAGGCCACGACCTTTCGATACACCGATTCCTGGAAGGACTCCGAGGGAAGGTCCATGCTTTCCATGAACAGGAACTCGGAGCGAAAGAGGCCGATGCGACCGCACCCCATTTCGGGAAGGAAATGAAGCTCCTCGACCCTGGCTATGTTCGCGCCAAGAACCAGCTCGACGCCGTCCCGGGTTCGCGGGTGGGCAGCCTGGATAACCGAGGCGGGACTGGAGGAACCGGTGGGAACTTCGCTGATGCGCCCAAGGTCGGCTTCGGCGGGGTGGAGGATCGCGATCCCCTCTTTCCGGGTGTCGACGAGGATCTGGTCTCCCGTCCGCGCGACGTGCGAAAGGTCGTGCAGTCCGAAGACGGAGGGGATTCCAAGAGATGCGGCGAGGATCGCGACATGGGAGGTTGCCCCCCCCGAATCGAGGCAGATTCCCTTCAGTTTTCCCTTGGAGAAGTCGAGCAGCTCGGAAGGGGTGATTTCCGTCGAAAGCAGCACGAACGGCTCCTCCCCGATCTCCTTTGCCGGCCCCTCGAGCCCCATAAGGTGCCGCAGAAGGCGGTCTCCGACATCCTTGACATCGATCGCCCGTTCCCGCAGGTAGTCGTCCTCGATCGAAGAAAAGGCCGCGGTCAGGGAGTCGACGGTTTCGCGGACGATGCTTTCGAGGTTGACCTTCTCGGCTTTCAAGCGCCGGACAAGTTGCGGTTTGAACTGCGGGTCGGAAAGCATGAGGAGGTGGGATTCGAAAATGGCGGCGTACTTCTCTCCGTGTTTTTCCCTTGCCTCGGACTGCGCGGCCAGGATATCGCGCCGGGTCAATTCCACCGCGGTCTCGAGACGCTCGAGCTCCTGGTCGATCCGGGTCGGATCAATGAGGGTCTTGGGAACCTCGATTCGCCTCTTGAAGACATAGGCCCTCGCAAGGCATACGCCTTTGGAACCGGGAATCCCCTGAAGGACCACCGGCGAAAGCTTTCCGGAGCGGGTTCGGTCTTTCTTGCCTGTTTCCATAGGTTTTCAGGTCTCTCTCAGGAGGCCTCCTCCTCGCCGAACTTGCTGTCGATGAGGGCGGAAATGGCTTTCACCGCTTCCTCCTCATCGCTTCCGTCCGCCACGATGGTGACGAGATTGCCCGGACCGGCGGCCAGCATCATGACTCCCAGGATGCTCTTGGCATTGACCTCGGTATCCTCCTTGACAAGCTGGATCTCGGACTGAAACGAAGTGGCTAGCTTGACGAGGAGGGACGCCGGCCGGGCGTGCAACCCGAATTTGTTCTTGATCTCGATTTCTTTTCTCCGCATGTCTTTCCCTCAGATCAAAATTCCCCAATGGTACAGAACCAGCGCGCCGACCATCAACAAGAAGGAGATCATCAGCACGTCGATTTTCGCGCGATATGCCAAAGCCGCGAGGCCCACGACAACCGAGGCTCCAAGCCCCTGAACGAGCTTTTCCCCGACGTAGAAGTATTCGAGGGGAAGGTTGGCCAGAAGGAGTGTCGTGTGGAGGTTGACGTGGTTCGGAATGAGGTAGCAGAGGAGGACTATCGTGCCATACCGCAACGCGAGCCTGATGCGGGGAAGCTCGAACCTCTTCAGCAGCCGGATGACGTCGGTCCCCATCCGGTAACCCCAGAAAACCCCCTTGAAACGGAAATACAGGTGTGGAAGATTGTACAAGCCGACGAAAAGCAGCGGCGTGAAAAAAACGTTCGCGAAAGCCAGGACGATCGCGACAGCGGCCACGAAGGGACGCCATGAGTCCCAGAAGAAGCCGTCCCCGACCGCGGCACAAGCAGTCATCAGGCCCTCCCGGGTATCCTGGATGATGTCCTCCTTGATCTCCCCCCTGCTCAACCGCTCTTCCAGAGCTATTATCACCCCGAGGACAATCGTCGAAAGGTAGGGGTTCGTGTTGAAATACTCGAGGTGGCGGGTGTAGGCCGCCTTGCGCGCCGGACCTGGGGGATGGATCTGGTCCAGTGCTGGTTTCAACGCATGAAGGGCACCCACGTTCATCATTCCTCGATAGTTCCAGGAGGCCTGGAGGAAGAAACTCCGAAAAGCGACTTGAAAGAGTGTCCAATTGCTAAGTCCCGGCATCTTTTGCTCGCAGATTCCGCCATACCACGGCCGAGGTCAGCAGCAGCGGGACGATTCCATAAGCCGGAAGGACGGTGAAGAACAGGACACCTCCGATCAGGGCCTTCAGCTCAGACCGGCTTTTAACACACATGCTCGCGAGAACCGCGAATCCGACGGCAGGAAGCAGGCCCTCGATCACGATGAACCCCGTGTTCTGGCCGAAATTCAGGGATTGGGTGAAGTACCTGACCGGCTCCACCCCTCCGAGGGTGCTGAGAAAGCAGACCAGAAAAGCTTTGGTGAACGTGAGAAATCCTCCGATCGAGTGGCCGAAGGAGATTGCCCAGGGCCGGTCCTGTTCGACCATTCGGGAAACCCACCGGTCGAGGCCCGAATTCAACCTCCGGGTGAACATGTCCAGAGACCTCCCCAGAAGGCCCAGGGCCACGGCAATGAGCAGGGCGACGGTATGGCAGACTTCCCGCTCCACATAGGTCTGGAACGGCTGGCTGGCGAGAAAACCCAGCGCGACCGAGATAACCGAGGCCAGGGCCGCGTCCGGGGGAACGTTCATCCCCAGCGGAAGCTGCTCGATCCAAAGGAACTGGAGAATCGCTCCCACCATCAGCCCGAGCCTCAAACCCTCCGCAACCGAACCCGTGAGAAATCCTAGGAAGAGTCCGGTCAGCGGGGCCGCCACTATGGGCTGGGAAACCATGAACTGCCAGGCCGCGGTCGAGTCCAGATCGACCATTCCCCCGATTATCCCCACAAGGAATGCTGAAAAGAAGTATTCAGGCATGGGACCGACCTTCCCCCGCCCTCTTGGGGACCTGCACCCCGCGACGCCCTTTGGCCCCCCTCCCCAACCCCGTTCCCTTTCGGGCCTCCCTGCCCGCTGAACTTCCGGTTTCGCAACCTGGAGCCGGATCGCCGATCGTGAAGGAGAGGGAAACCTTTCCCCGGGCTTCGAAGCGCAGCTGGAAGATGAAGACCAGAAGGACACCTTGCGAGATCACGGCGGGAGTGCCTTCCACCATCAGATGGTTCTCGAGAGGGAAATACCAGGCGGTCATCGGGCTCTGGGAGCGAACCACCGTGGTCATTCCCCGAGGCTGGCCCCAACGGACTTCCCCGATCCCGCTGACCTCTCCTACTCCCTTTCCATCGAGGTCTTCGAGTCCCACTTCGGGAAAACCAAGGCTGAACGGGGCGGGATTCCCCCAATAGCACCCCGAGAGAGGAAGCCGCATTCCGTAGGCGAATTCAAGCAATCGATCGGAGGCGTTTTCCAGCTCAACCTCGAGGTCGATGGAGGAGCGGTCATGTCCGACTACCAGGGTCTTTTTGATCACGATCTGGGCTTCACCTTCGGGTATGGCCAGGAAGGGCCTGGCGGTGAGTTGTACTCCCAGACGGTTCTCCCGTTCGATCGACCGGTGCGAATAGGTCGTCCCACGTAGATCCGCAAGAAGCGGAGGGTTGTCGGAAAGGAGATGATCCAGGGAAAGGCCTACCGCCAGAAGTATATCCTCGAAGGGAAGGATGGGTTTTCCCCTGAACCCGGAAATGGGGCCTTCCTCCGGCCAGGAGTTCATGTAACAGACCCTATCGTGCCCGGTACCGCGGTCCTCCCAGACGGAAACTCCCCCTCCGCGAGGTTTTACGACGAGGAATTGCTTTGGAGTGGATATCAAGAGCTCTTCCCCGCCGCACAGATCGAAATCGTCCGTTTCCAGGAAAGAGAGGTCCTGTTTCGCCTTTTTCAGTGCCAGGGTTTCAGCCCTGGAAGCCATTGCCCTGGCGTTGTTCCTCAGACAGGGAAGATAAGCTCCACCAAACCACCCATGCCAGTAGGGACAGGAGTCCTGGGAGCGCCATAAGAGGTCCTGAAGGTCACGGGGCGGAGAAGGAAGGAGATGGACCGCGCGGCTGGCTGCCAGCATACGTTTGTGGAGTATATTCACCTCGGGATACCTGACCAGGAAGTTCCGGACGTTTCCGCACCGGCCCTGGTCGGACCGAAGGTGGGGGGGGAGCGACCAGCGCTGCATCTCCGGATAGGAGGTGGCGGGAAGATAGGCCATTCCCCTCGAATCGGTCTTCTCCAGGGCTTCTCCCAGGGTCACCGTCCGAAGCCAGGATGAGTTCCGTTCGGTCATTTCCAGAAAGGATTTGAGCCAACCCTTTCCGAAGAGGGTTTCGTGGGTTCCGGGCCAGGCGCCGAATTTTTCCAGGCTGTCGGCGAAAACCCAGAGCGAGTTGGGGCAGGAAAATGAACGGCTTGAAAAAGCGCCCAGGACATGCTCGACCTCGGCAAATGGAATCAGATACCGGAGGCCCTTGGAAATCGGAAAGACCGCGACCCGGAATCCCTGGTCTTCCGTGAGGAAATGCCCGCAAAGCGACGTCTCATCGTGCCCGGACTGGAGGAACCCGTGTTCGTCGAGAAGAGTGTAATCCACATGCGCCCGGTGAAGATCGGTGGGAAGTGAAGGTTCCCAGAAACGCTCGGCGATCCAGGCCCCGCGGGGTTTCACGCCAAAAAGAGCGTTCAACCTGCTTCTCAGGGCAAGAATCTGCGAAACGCGGTCATCGGAAGGAATCAACGGCAGCAGAGGTTCGTGGTAGGCCCCGCCCAACAGTTCGATCCGCCCTTCCCCGACCATCGACTCGACGAGCTTCAGAACGTCGGGTGCGATCCGTTCGAGGATCTCCAGAAGGCTTCCCGAAAGGTGGAGGGTGAACCGGAGCTGCTCGCAGGCTGCGAGGGTCTGCAAGGCCGGCCGGTATGCCTTCGCGACCGCCTCTTCAACCATCCGGCCCGGACTCGCCAGGGTTTGATGGGCGTGAAGGACGAGAGCGAAGTTGAGGCAGGGTCTTCGATTCACTGCTTCTTCTGCCAGACGGATTCGAAATCCTTTAGGGCATATTCCGGGTTGATGTCCCCGTTGTAGATCCTTGGAAGGAAGTCCGCCAGGAGTGTATAAAGTCGGCTCCGTTCCGGCGGGGAATCGAGCTTCGTGGCACTCTGGAGCTGCTGGACGAACGAATTCAGCAGAGGTTCCGATTTCAACCCGGGATCCGAAAAAAGGGATTTCCGCGCGGGGATCTCGTAGATGGCCTTCCGAAGGGCGGTCTGGTATTCCTCCGAGCAGAAGAACTTGATCAGGTTCTGCGCCTCGACCTTGTTCTTCGACCCTTTCGGGATGATGAAGCTCTGGCAACCGATCGGGGAAAACGCCCCTGCCGGCCCTTTGGGAATCGCGCAGATTCCGAGGTTGTCCGGCTTGTCCTTGAACTGCGCACCGTTCAGGACCTCTTTTACCGCCCAGGGGCCGTTGAACATCATGCTCACGGTCCCGTTCTTGAAGCTCTGGATCATCAGCCGGTAGGAATTCGACCGGAGATTGACGGGGGGAACGGCCTTGACCGTATCTTTCAGGTCAAGGAGGTAATGGAGCGCTTTGAGGCTCTGCTCCGAATTGAAGGACAGCTTCCCCGAATTGTCGAAAAACCTCCCTCCGAAGCCGTAGAGGAAGGGTTCGAACCACCATCCGTCCGGGTTGAGAAAAAACCCGTAGCGCCCCTGGCCGGAGTTCGAAAGCTTCGCGGCGGCATCACGGAAGGAATCGAAATCGACGGGGGGTTCCACTCCCGCATCTTTGAAGTGATCCTTGTTGTAGAAAAGGCTGAGGCAGTCCACGGCATTCGGGACCGCCCAAAGGTTGTCATCCACCATCACCGCGGTCCGCGCTATGTAGAGCAGGTCGTCGAGTTCCTCCTTGAAGAACTCCTTGTCCAGGGGTTCGAGCATCCCTGCCCGGATGAAATCCGAGAGCCAGAAACGGTCCGACCGGAACACGTCCGGAACGACGCCTGCCTTGACCCCCTGCTCGAACTTGGCCCTGGCCTGATAGAATGAGACGCTTTCGACCTGGACCGTCACACCGGGGTTCCTCTTCATGTATTCTTCGATGAGAGGCTCCACGGGCTCGAATTCGGTCGGCCCCATGGTGTTCCAATAGACCAGCTTGACTTCCTGAGCCCGAGGTTTCTGCGACTTCTCCGATCCGCAGGCACCCACGAAAAGCCCCGCCAAGCACAAGACCGCGGCCAGCAATAGCCGCAGTCTCGGTCCACCGGTTCCGGTCAACCTTCCCAGAAAAATCCCCTTTCGTGGATTCGCCTCCCTTCGGAGGCCTGCTCAGGCCTCTCCCGCTCTCGAAATCCTGACCGATTCCTTTTCCCCGAACAGGTGGAAGGCGGGAAGGGGGATATGGGCATCCACTGTCTGGCCCACCTCGACTTTGGTGGTGGGATCGACGCGGGCAATGAGGTTGTGTCCGTTGGAAACGAGATAGAGGTAGGTTTCCGCGCCCATGGGTTCTATCAAGTCCACCCTGCATGAAAGCGGAAGCGTCTGGTTGCCCTTCTCCTTGGGCTGGATCACGATATGCTCGGGCCGGATTCCGAGGATATAGCCAGCTTCGGTCGGAAGCCCCTTGAAATGGGATTCGAGGTTCAGCGGCCATACGGTTCCCGAACCGGTCTGGTTCGGGGGAAGCTCGATACCGCTCCCGGTCCGCGTGACCTTCAGGAGATTCATCGGGGGGGAGCCGATGAAGGTCGCGACAAAGGTGTTGGCGGGCCGGTCATAAATGACGGCGGGAGTATCGTACTGCTGGATGATGCCGTTGTGGAGGAGGACGATCCGGTCCGCCATCGTCATGGCCTCGACCTGATCGTGGGTGACGTAGACGAAGGTAGTTCTCAGCCGCTGATGGAGCTTCTTGATCTCCGCCCTCATCTGGACGCGAAGTTTGGCGTCGAGGTTGGAAAGCGGCTCGTCCATCAGGAAGACTTTCGGTTCACGGACGATCGCACGACCCAGGGCGACGCGCTGTCTCTGGCCACCGGAAAGTTGCTTCGGCAGCCTTTCCAGGTAGGTCTCCAGGCCCAGGATCTTGGCGGCCTCGTTGACACGCTTGTCGATCTCGGCTTCCGGAAAATGCCGGAGTTTCAAGCCAAAGGACAGGTTCTCCCGGACGTTCATGTGGGGATAGAGTGCGTAATTCTGGAAAACCATGGCGATATCACGATCCTTCGGAGGAAGGTTGTTGACGACAACGTCTCCGATCAGGATTTCACCTTCCGTGATATCTTCCAACCCGGCAATCATCCGCAGTGATGTCGATTTTCCGCATCCTGAGGGACCGACGAGAACCACAAACTCCTTGTCCCGGATGTAGAGATCGATTCCCTTGACGGTCGCCGAGGCTGCACCTTCGTAGGTCTTTACAACGCGCTTGAAAGTAATGGAAGCCATGTTTTCCCTCTCTTTACAGGATGTCGGACAAAGGCAACGGTTCGTTCTGGGGGGTCGGTTGAAACACGGGCGCGAGGCCCGCCTGAAGCATCATTTCGAAAAACCTGCGGTCATCGTCGTCGAGGTGAAGAGCTTCGAGGATCTCGGTTTTCCCAGGTTTCGCGTGCATCCCGCCGACGTTCAGGGTCTGGGCCTCGAGCCCCGATTGAAGTGCGGTCCAGGCATCCCGTGGGGAAGCGACCAGAACCAGCGTGTCCTCGGGGATCCCGTCATGGGCCTTGGAAGCCTCGGGAGAAAGGACCTCCAGGTTCACCCCCGGTGGGAGGCTCATCGCCATCATATCTTGTCGAACAGGGTCATTGAAGACCCGCTCGTTCATGACGAGGATGGTCCGGCTGTTCAGTACGGGAAGCCAACCCACGATAACCTGCCCGTGTATCAAACGATCGTCGATTCTGAGGAAACGGACTGAATGCGGCACGACGGTTCTCTTTCCTGATGCTTCCTGAATTACTTCTTCTTCTGCGCTCTCTGTTCGTAGAAATCCCTCAGGTCGAGGATTCCACGGGTCGCACCCTCCCGAACCTTCCGGGAAAGCAGGAGGAGGTCACCCGACTGGCGATGGTTCAGTCCTTCCATGATCATCGGGAGGTTGACCCCGGTTACGATTCGGACCCAGTGAGACTTCAGGAGTTCGACGCAGATGTTCGTCGCACTCCCGCCGAGAACGTCGGTGAGGATGAGGCAGCCCCCCTCCTGGAAAGGAGAAACCGCTTCGATGGCTTTCGCCCGCAACGTGTCGACCGACTCTCTTGCGGAAAACGTCACGGCGACCAGATGCTCCTGCGGACCCATTATCAGTTGGGCGGTTTCGACCAGAACCTGGGACAGCTGCCCGTGGGTGATGATGACGATTCCTATCATCTCATCCCTCCAGGTAATGGTGAAGGGTCCGGGAAACCGAGACTTCGTAGTCCACGTCCATCCCGGGAATGCCCAGTGTCCCGTACACGCCCATGGCAAGATCGTTTCCGGAAACCACCAAGCCGATCTTCACCCCGCCGCCCGCGACGTCAAGGAGAGGGCTGTCGAAAGAACGCATTATCTCCTCGACAAGTTTTGTTATCGCATACCTGTTCCTCGGGGAGACCTGCAGGAGACCGCTCTTTTCTGCGGCTCCGAAGGCGTTCCGGAGAAGCTTGCTCTTGAGATTGTCTCCGCTTCCCCCAGCGCGGGTAATGACCCCCCTGATCTTCCACTGGGAAAGATAGGTTATGAGGGCTTCGTCGAGATCGTTGCTGATCATGCTGCAAAGCATGGCCGCTTTCGAAAGGGAGACTTTCCCATCTTGGAAAAGAAGACTCTCGAACTGGAACTGGTTCATGTACCCCCGCAGGCGTTTCTGGTGGGATTTCCGATGGCAAGCCATTATATTGGGGAGAGAGGGGGAATGTCAAGAATTCTCCCGGAAAGGACCAGCCGGGTCCCCATCCTTGGAAATGGAAAAGCCCCCCGCCCTTCGGAAAGGTATTGAAACTGTCGATACCGTTTGCATGATCAATCCGAAGCGCATCCTCCCAATCTTCGGGGCATTGCTCCTTACGATTGCCCAGCCCTCGGAGGCCCTCGACCTGGGCAACTTCAAGGATTTCCTCCGGGGGGCGGAGAAGCCTGCCGCGACTCCCGCGAAGAAAGCCTTCCAGCTGCCGTTCCTGCAACCGAAGGCAACCCAGAAGGCCGCACCTTATCGGGCTCTCGGAGATGAGGCGGATGCATCCTACAAGAACTATACACTGACAACCCTCAACGGGGACCAGACGCCTCGCGAGGAGCCACGGTTCAGCCTCCCGCCGGAGACGAGGATTCCCGAGGGTCTCCGGCCGCAACTGACCGATCGGAAATACCCTCGCCAGGGCATCTCCCTCTCCGGCAATTCAGGCGCACTGCTAGTTCCCTCGCCGGGCGTACTCGAACCAGGAAAAACCGCGGTCTCGGTGCACGCCATTCCCTTCGATCTCTACAGCGTCAACGACGTCCGGTACCAGGACGAAAACTACTTTGACACCTCGGTGAAACTGGTTTACGGGGCCTCCGATGGCTTCGAGTTCGGGGTCGACAAAACATTTTCGAACCAGGACCGGTTCGAAAACAATGAGCCGACCTACGTGAACATGAAATACCAGGTGCCGGGAAACATCACCCTTGGCACCAACTTCTGTACCGATTCCCAGGGGGGATACCACTCCGCATGGGTGGGGGCAGGCGTTCCGGTTGCCTGGCTCGGGGTGGGGATCAACTGGGGGGCTTCGAACTTCCGCTTCACCTACCGGGGAGTCGACAAGCTCAAGAGGGCCAAATTCGGCGGGTACAACTACAGGTATGACAAAGCCGACGGATACGCCGATCCCGTCTTCTTCCTTGTCGGTGGATGCATCCCCATGACATCCAGCACGCACTTTGTCTACGACTTCAACGGAGACCGCTTCAGCCTGGGGTTCAGGCTCAACTACCAGAAGGTCGTCTTCTTCGACATCAGCTATCTCGCCGACGGCGATTACGAGCGGTTACCAGGGAGCATCGCCCACAAACGTCTCAGGAACCTGGTTTTCGGAGGAACCGTCGCTTTCTGACGGTTTCCCCCCATGGGAACCGTCGCTTTCTGACGGTTTCCCCCCATGGGAACCGTCGCTTTCTGACGGTTTCCCCCCTGTCGTCCAGCGGGATCGATCGCTTTGTGGTAGAATCGACGAAAACCGGGACTTCCGATGAAGAGATTTTTCGCTTCGGTTCTGCTTTTGGCACTTGCCATGCCTGTTTTCGGGGAAGCCGTCTTCTACTCCTACCTCGATGAACTGGGCCGGTTGATCGTTGTCGACGACCCCGCCAAGGTCCCCCTCTCCCGACGCATGACGATCCGGAGCTTCGCTGTAGGTGATTACGTCCGCCCGAAGGTCAACCCCGTCAATGGAACAGATCCTTCCCGGGGCGGAAATCCATCCCAATCAGGGTCATCCGCGATCGACGAAACCGACCTTGCGATTCCCCAGCCGCTACTTCTCGCATCCTCTGCGACTCTCGATGAAGGGTTTTCCGGCGGGGGCGAAGAGACGAGCCCCACGATGGGGCGAATGTGCCCGAAGC
>CAYRYU010000019.1:22569-80127 GCA_964428355.1 uncultured bacterium | reverse complement strand
TCCTGGCTTTTCGGGCGCATTCGCCCCATCGTGGGGCTCGTGCCGGCTTCGAAGGAGACCGTTCCCGCAATGGAAAGGTTCTCTGGCGTGGCACCCTGGAAAACTCCGCCCCCGCCCTCGCCGCCCCCGCAACCGATGAGAAAAGCCAGCCCCAAGAACATGGCTGCCAGGGTTGCCGCGATGGGGTTCGGGAGGGCGGGTTCCCGAAACACTCTCCTGCGGCTCCCGCAGGAGAGGGGCCTGGTGCGACCGCTCATCGGTTTCCTCCCCCCAGGAGCGTTCCGAGCTGCGTTTCGAGAGACCCTTGGGCGTTCCGGATATCTTCGTAGGCAAGTTCGATCTCGGAGTACCGGTCCTCGATCCGGCGGAAGAGGTCGTTGAACTCCTCGATCTCGGAAGTCATGAAGCGTCCGGATGAAACGGACCGGCCGATCGTCCTGAACAGCCGCTGGGCGGTGAGGAATTCCCGCCGGACGAGGGAAAACTGTCTGACCAGTCCGAGGGAGGATCTGACCTGATCCTCGAGCTGCGCCCCAGCCATCTGCGTTCCGTATGCGGCAACCGTGCTCCGGAGGTTGTCGATCTCGAACGAAAGGAGGTCTCCCTGCTCCTGAAGACGGCGGACCAGCTCGGTGTCGATCACGGGCACCTCGAGGTCTCTGAGCAGCCTGTTGATGAAGGTCTGGATCTTTTCCGCCTGTTTGATCAGAAGGCGGATCTCCGACTTCTCCTTCTCTTTTTCAAGAAGGGTCTGGAGCCGTGAAATCACTTCCAGGATCTCCTCCGCCCTTACGGCGACGATCTCCCTGGTTTCCTCGAACCAGGTCTGGGAATGGCTTCGAGAAGCCCCTTCCAGCTCCTGCCGATATTTCTCCACCTCTGCCCAGATCTGGCTGACCTTCTGACTTGCCTGTCCGAGCTCGTCGAGCTGGCCAGAGACGGCGAACCGCTTCATCATGAGGCCGGTCTCCAGAAGATAAAACTGGGTTCCCTTCCTTGCCTCACCGATCCGTTTTTTCAGATCCCCGATCCGGGAAGCCTGAAAGGAGCTTAGTTTATCGGTCAGTGCCTTGTCGACTTTCGAGGAAAGGTTGGAAAGCACTAGGTCGTCCTCGATGAGGACCCCCAAGAACCTGCCCGCTTCCTTCCTGACCTCCGCGGTCTCGGGTGAGTCGGTGCCGGTGAGTGCCTGGAAGGAATCTTTCAGGGATTTGAAACGCGGACCCTGACGCTCGATCATCTGCCTGACGTGGTCGGGAATATCCTGGAGTTCGATCGCGCTTCCCATTCCGGACATCTCTGCCTTCCAGGAACCCATCTCCGAGTCGACGTCGATCTCCCTTTTGGCTGCCGGCTCTCCGGGCCTGACCTGGAGTTCCTGCCCCTCTTCGAGGAGGAAAGTCTCGTTGGTCTTGTCCACCTGGACCCTGGCGGTTCCCCGAAGGACCTGAACGACGTCCTCCGAGCCGTCGGGTTCCGACCTGCAGGTGATGATGGTTCCCTCGATTCCAGTCTGGACCAGAACCGATTTCACTTCCACGACATCCCCGGAAACGACCTGCTTGAGGTTCAACCAGAGCTTCCCACCTACAAGTTCCACCGTAGAAGGCTTCGCGGGGGGTGCCTTGACGATGACTTCACTTTCAGCCTTCATCATGATCGTGGAGAAATCCTTGAAGGCTATCACTGCGCTGGAATCCTTTCCGGTGAGGACGTGATCGTCATTTGTCAGAACGGTCTGAGGGGTTGCAGACATGACCGAATCGGGATCGGAATCGGGGAAGACCTCGACCCGCTTGGAAATGCTGGAGAATCGCCCCAATTCCTCTGCGGACCAGAGGGACGTCCCGAAAAGAACAAAGAAGAAGAGCAACGGGAGAAGGTGCCGGAACGCGAGCCCAGGGTTTCCCCGTCCAATTCTCATCTCTGTTCAAAAGATCCTTCCCGCGAAGACCCGTCAATCTTCGATCATAACGCGGAAACCTAACGGAAATTCTCCTCCGTGTCAAGATTGCCGGGGACCTCACCGGGCGTTCAGGGGGTTCAGGGGTTTGGCAGGGGAGGAGGTTTTGTGCTAGCCTGAGCAAGCCGAAAACGGAGGTATCAAGGTTGAGTCCGACCAGTTCCGGGAATCAGGGTGGGGAAGGCCGTTCGTTCGAAAAGCCCGTGGTCGAGGTTTCCCTTCTTCAGGAAACCGCCCGGGCGATTTCCCAGCTCAACCCCGAACGGGCGATGCAGGTGCTCGTGGAGAACGCCGTTTCGGTTACCGAGGCGGGCGGGGCGATCCTGATGATACCCCATGAGAAGCTCCGGGAAATGGTTCCGCTGGTTGAGCTTCTCCCGGAAAAGGCACCGATTGCCCGGGATGCCGGTTTTTCGGGAAAGATGTTCCACGCATTCTCCGAGGCCCGGGAGACAGGTTTCCAGCCCTCGGAGCTCCCGGGCCTCGGTTTTGGCCGCGCGGGAGAAGTCGGGCCCGCCCTGGCGATCCCGGTGAATCTTTCCGGAAGGCCTGTCGCGCTGATCTTCATCTTCCTTCCTCCCGGTCGGGTGGAGTTCACCCCCGAAAGCAGGACCTTCCTGGAGATCCTGTCCCCTTTCATGGGGGCGGTCATCGAGAATTTCCGGCTCACGAACGAGATGCTGCACAAGAATTCCCGGCTCTCGGCTCTCTATGAGATTTCCCAGAGAACCGAGTCCCTCGTCAGCCTCAGCGACGTTTTCGACGCCCTCGAGAAGATCCTCAAGAGTTTCATCGATTTCGACGCCTATCTGCTCTATCTCCTTTCGCCTGACGGGCAGACCCTGGAAGCCAAGGCGGGGAATCCGAACGGGCCCTTCCCCAACAAGGTGAGCCTCGGGGAAAGCCCCTTGGGGAAGGCGGCCCTGGACCGGAAACCTTATCTGACCTATACCGCCAAGTTCAACTCCGTCCTGATCCTTCCAATAATCGTCTCCGAAAAGCTGATCGGAATCGTGACCATAGGAAGCCGGAAATCATATGCATATCGCGACGAGGACATCATCGGGATCCGGATCATCGCCACCCAGCTTGCCTCGATCGACGAGATGTTCAAAGACCTTGTACAACTCAAGGGTTTCACGCAGCACATCCTCGAGAGCATGACCGCCGGCGTCCTGATCTTCGACAAGAATGCGAACGTCACTTTCGTCAATCCTGAAATGAAGAAGCTCCTCGGACAACCCGCCCCCGAGAACCTCTCCGCGATCAACGCCGACCAGGCATTCCCTGAGCCGCTGAAAAAGCTCATCACGGAGGTTCTCGAGACAAAGAGCGCGATCGAGAACCGTCGGGTCCGTTGGGAGAAAAACGGCCAGGCCAGCATCACCGAGGTGAATGCCTTCCCGTTTCGGGATGAGCAGGGATTCCTCCTCGGGACGGCCTTCTTCCTCAAGGACATCACGCAGATCACCCGCCTGGAAGAACAACTTATGCGGGCCGACCGACTCTCCGCGTTGGGAGTCCTGGCCGCGGGAATCGCGCACGAGATCCGGAACCCCCTGACGGGGATGAAGATGATCGTCCAACTTCTGGCGGGTGAGTTCGGGGAAGGCGATCCCAAACGGGAGCCGCTGGGAATCATTCAGAACGAGATCGAGCGTCTCCAGAAGATAATCGTCAATCTTCTCGACTTCGCCAGGCCCTCGCCGCCTCAAGCCGTGCCGATTTCCCTTCCCGAGATCCTGAAGGCGTGCCTTCTCCTGGTCCAGAACCAGATCGCAAAACTGGGAATCCGGCTCGAGCAGGAAGTGGTTTCGGATCCCCCGGTCCTGATAGGAGATCCGAACCAGCTCAAGCAGGTGTTCCTCAACATCCTCACCAACTCGATCCAGGCATCCCACTCCGGCGGAGTGATAGGGGTCAAAACCGAGTACAAGCCTGAGGGAGTGGTCGTCGCCATCCGTGATACCGGGACCGGGATTCCCGAATCGAGGATCCGGTCGATTTTCGACCCTTTCATGACGACCAAGGAAGATGGGACCGGGCTCGGGCTTTCCCTCGCACTTCGGATCGTGGAGGAGCACGGGGGGAGGATCGACGTCGAGAGCAGGGAAGGTGCCGGGTCGACCTTTTCCGTGTTCCTTCCGCTGGTCCACCCCCAGAAAACGGAGACCATGCATGTCTGACCAGATCCCCTCATGTCCGGTCTGGGGCATCACCGGGCCGATCGGTTCGGGGAAGTCCACTCTCGGCAAGATCATCGAGTCTTTCGGCGGGGTCAACATCGAGGTGGACGCGATCGGTCACCGGTTTCTGAAAGAACCGGCGGTTAAGAACGAACTGGGGCGGGTCTTCGGGAAGGGGATCTTCAGACCCGATGGAACGATCGACCCCAGGGAGCTTGGCCGGAAAGCCTTCGCAGCACCCGACTCGCTCGGGAACCTGAACGGTATCATGCATCCCCCGATGGTTGCCGAGGTCAGGAGGATCGTCGATCGCGAGCGGTCCAGTGGGGTTCTGGTGGTCGTGATCAATGCCGCACTGCTCCAGATAATGAAACTCGATTCGCTGTGCGACCTCGTCATCTTCATCCGGGCGAGGAAGGATATACGTCTCGACCGGATCGTCAACTATCGGGGCATGTCTCCCGACCGTGCGAAAGCACGACTGGATGCACAGGACCCCGAACCCGAAGCCCGGGAGGGAATCATCTTCCACGACAATGACCAGACGGTCGATGAGCTTCGCACCTGGGCGGAAGCGACCCTTCTTCCGATGTTGAAAAGCCAGTCCACCCTGAAAGGAGTTCCCATGCCCTCTTCTTCGAATCCCTTCACTCCCGCCTGGATGGAGCGCGTTCATTCCGCGTGCGACCTCGAAAATCCCGAACTGGAGAAAGTACTCCAGGAGGTTGCCGGACTTTCCGAAATTCCACACTGCCTTTTCCCCAGGATCGTCGAGAGCCAGATCCTTGTTCCATCGCCTGGTTCCCCCGTCCCCGCCGGCGGTCCTGGCTTGGACAAAGATGAAGCCGTGGCATTTTCCTCCAGAACTTCGCTCAAGGAGCTCTTCCCAGAGGGGACACCCCATCTTGACATCAACCTGGGGGAGTTCATCCGTGCGCTCCCTTCATCCGGCCCGGCACTCGTGCTCCACCTTCCGGCCCGACAGATGATCCGCTTCGACTCGAGGAGCCTCGAGAAGATGCGGAGCATCGCCCCCCGGAAGTGTCCTCCAGAGGAGGGTTCCGGTTTCACCGATGTCGAAATTTCGGAGGGTGCCGAGATGATCATTTCCCCCCCCGATCCCGAACCCGACCCCGCATTCGTTCTTGGAATCCAGGAGATTCTTGGCTCCTCTCCGGCAACCTCCGGGTTGTTTCTCTTCGAGACCATGTTCAAGACCGGAGAATCCAGTCTCGTCATCGGGGTGGTGCCTGTCCCCGGTGCCGACAGGAATGCATTGTCCAGCCTTTTCGAAAGGGCGATGGGGCTCGAGGCCGCGAAGAAGGAGGAGCGCAGGATAGATTTCATGGTGATCGAGGATCCTTCCCTTCTGGAAGTGATCTCCACCACGGGAATCCAGGTCATCTGACGAAAGCGGAAGAGAATGAAACTCCTACTCGTATCGGCAGACCCGACCCTTTTGGCCTTGGTTCGGGGGGCATTCCGGAAAAAGACCGAAACCCTCATCCACACCGATGATATGCCCTCAGCGCTGAAATTGCTTGGGAGGCGGCGGCCGGAAATCCTGGTCATCGATGACTCCAAGGGCGCAGGGCCGCGAAAACAGGATCCCGCAGGCTGGCGAAGCCTGATTTTACGGCTGAGGCAGAACCGGGGTGACAACCCGGCCTTCGTCATCCTGATCACGGACCGGAAGGGGCTCGAACCCGTCCGGCTGGGGTCGATCGGTGGGCCGGACGACATCCTCCCCTGCCCGTTCACTTCTGCCGAACTGGAAGCCCGGATAAGAACGGGGGAGCGGATCATCCGTCTCGAGCTTGAACTAAGGCGGCGGATCCGGCACCTCGAGGAGGCGAACCGGCTGATCATCAAAGCCAACGAGCAGATGAAGAACGACCTCTACTCGGTGGCAAAGATCCAAACCTCCCTTTTGCCAGCCGTCCTTCCCGAAGTCCGGGAAATCGTCGTCGCGTGGGAATACCTTCCCCGGATGGAACTTGCCGGCGACGGGCTGAACGTGGTTCGTCTCGACGAGCATAACATTGGCTTCTACGTCCTCGACGTTTCGGGTATCGGAACCGCGGCGGCACTTCTTTCGGTCTCCCTCAGCCGGACCCTGTCCCCCTTCCCCGCGCAATCGGATCTCCTGAAGGTGCTTGTTCGGGAGCCGCCAGGCTACAGACTTCGTTCTCCCGGGGAGGTCCTGGGACTCCTGAACTCGACCTTCCCTCTCGACCTCGAAACCAAGCAGTTCTTCACCATCTTCTACGGAATCCTCCATATTCCGAGCGGTGTCCTCCGTTACTCCTCCGCGGGGCATCCCAACCCCATCCTTCAACGCACCGGGAAGAAGCCGGAGAGCGTCGCGGGAGGTGGATTTCCGGTCGGGTTCGTATCGGATGCCGAGTTTGAGGAGTTTTCGATCCGCCTTCTCCCCGAAGACCGGCTGTTCATTTTTTCCGATGGGTTGTGTGATGCCCGGAACCGCCATGGCGAGACCTTCGGGAAGGCCCGCTTCCGGGACCTGATCGTCGAGCACAGGAAACGACCCCTCAAGGAAGCCCTCGGTCAGGTCCTTGCGGAGAGTCAGAACTGGTGCAGGCCCAAGGGGCTCGAGGATGACGTTTCCATCCTCGCCCTGGAAATGGTCGGTTCCCGCAAGGGCCGCTGAGGAGAAGTTGATGTCACACCACGAGCACGAAAAGGAAGCCCCTTCCTCGCTGAGGGTTGCGGTTCTCACCCTTTCCGATACCCGTTCCGCAGAGAACGATGTTTCCGGCGGGGTGCTGAAAGCGGCACTCACTGAAGCCGGTCATCAGGTCATCAGGTATTCGGTGATCCGTGAGGATCCCGGGCTGATCTACGAGACTCTCCGGGAATGGCTCGAGCTCCAGGTCGACGCCGTCATCACCAACGGCGGGACAGGCCTGTGTTCGAGGGATGGAACGGTCGAAGCCGCCCGCCGGTTGATGCAAAAGGAGCTGGAGGGGTTCGGAGAGGTTTTCCGGAGCCTTTCCTTCCAGCAGATGGGCCCCGCCGCAATGCTCAGCCGGGCGACCGCGGGCCTGGCCTCGGGGAAGATCCTCGTCTGTCTTCCAGGGTCCACCAAGGCCGTCAAACTAGCTCTCGATCGCATCCTGATACCTGTCTTGCCCCACATGGTCAGGGAAGCGCGGCGCTGACCCGGCTCCTCCGCGCGACAACCATCGGGAGTCCGATCCATCTGCTTTCGTGGAAGCTCTTCCCACCACCTCCCCTGCGGGGCCACACTGGCGGGAAATCTCAGAAGTCGATCTTGAATGGAGCGATCGTGAACCCGATGCCGAGGAACAGGCCCAGGTAGAAGTTCGACACGAGCAGCGGAAAAACACAAAGAACGATCCCCGAAATCAGGAAGACCGCTTTCGACTGCTTCTTCCCGTACATGAAATAGCCGGCCCCTAGAGCTCCCCAGATCATGCTCAACATGAGGGATGTCGTGTCCCAGCCCCCTTCGTCGGGTTTTCCCGATGGAAGGGGAATCTTCTGTCCCATTATCTCGTTGGCTTTGTCGAGCTGGCCTTCGATCCCGAGCTGCTTCGCTTTTTCGAGGAGCTCCTGTTCGGTTGGGTCTTTGGCGAGAGCTCTTCCAAAGAGGAGCACAAGGGCCACGATCAGAAAAAGCGGGATCCTCTTCATGAATTCATTCCTTTCCCGGAACGGTGAAGATGATTATAGCTCGATCGGCCGGGTTGGACAAACTCCGGGGGTTCAAACTCCTCCTCACCTCCTCGCCAAGCTCATTTCTTCAAGGCTTCGAGGGTCCTTTTAAGTATCTCGTCTCCTCTGAGCGTCACGACGAGCTGGTTGAACGGGATCTCGATGCCCCTGCGCTCGAACTCCTCCTTGATCCGTTTCCGGAAGATCCGGGCGATGTTCCACTGGGCGAGGGGTTTTGTCTTGACCAGCATCCTGAGCGTTACTTCCGACTCCGCGAGCTGTTCCACCCCGAGGATTTCGGGGAAGCCCATGATCTCGCTCTTGAGGTCCGGGCGCTCGCACAGCTCCTTGCCGATTTCGGCCAGGGTGGCCAGCGCCTGGTCGATGTCCGCATCGTAGGAGATCCCGATGTCGATGACCGCCCTGGACCAGGCGTAGGTCATGTTTCTAACGGACGTGATCGAGCCGTTGGGGACGATATTGACGCTTCCATCAATTCCGCGAAGGACCGTGGTCTTGAGGGTGATTTTTTCCACGAGACCGGATTTCCCGTCGACCTCGATCACGTCGCCTACCCGGAACTGGTTCTCGACGAGGATGAAGAACCCGGCGAAAAAGTCCTTCACCAGGCTCTGGCTGCCGAAACCGATCGCCACCCCGACGATTCCCGCACCGGTCAGGAGAGGGGTGATGTCCATCCCCAGCTCGCGAAGGATCATGATCCCGGCGATCGCCAGGATGATTACGCGCGCGGTAGTGTTCAGGATCTGGACGAGGGTGGAGGCCCGGCGCTCGTTTTCGGAAAGGGAGGCCCGGTCCTCGGTGTGGACGTAGCTGATGACGCTTTCCCCCAGCGTCCTGATGAATTCGATCGCGATCCCGACAGCGATGATGATGATCAGGATGTGGATGAACCTGCCGTATATCCAGTCGCTGTTTCCGAGGAACCAGGACACCACGCTCCTGATCACCGGGGTCTCCGATGTCATCCCGATCATGCGGAACGCCAGGCCTGCCGCGAGGAGCCAGACGAGGAGGCGGAAGGTCTTCCTGGTCACGAAGAGAAGGAACTGTGAGCGGCTGGGATCGCGAACGAGAAGTTTGGGGCCCGTGGCCGGGTCATAGAGATAAGTTGCAAGGGCATCCCCTATCGGTCTTCCGAGGGCCACCAGGAGCAGGATTCCCAGAAGCTCGAACTCTTTGGCGAAAAATGCGTAGGCCAGATTCCGGAAGCCCAGGATGGCGATGAAGAGAAAGACGAGAGTTCCCCAGACCGCGAATCTGAACGCGTATCCTGCGAACTTCCTGGAGGTGGGCCGTTGGCCAAGGCCCAGGATGCCGATCAACTGGTTGTTGACCTCGTCCATCAGGAATGCCAGCCGGAAAACGGGGAAAACCAGGCTGATCCGGAATGCCAGCCCGAGGATGAACATTATCTCGGGACTTTCCCCGATCTTGTCGAGAAGGATCAGGAAAGGCATGAACCATGCGAACAGGAGGTTCGCGGTTCCGAGTGCTCCGGAAACCCCGGGCAGATTGGACAATTCGGGGAGGATGACACTTCGGACGAAAGAGAAACAGATCCGGGAAAGGCCTAAAAGGAGAATCACCAGAAGGAAGAAATGCAGCTGGGGAACAATCCAGTCGGCTGCCAGCGCCATGGTGAGCGCCGCGACGGGGACCGCCTCACCTCCCGCCCACGCCACTCCAGCGGTCCGAAAGCGTTCGAACGCCGAAAGCCCGGGGGAAAGCGCTTCGCGTCCGCCGGGGGGGAGGGCTGGGAGACGTTTCAGAGCGATCCCGAGACCCAGGCCACCACCGAGAAGAAGGAAAAGAAGAAGGATCGAGGACAGGTCGAGTTCGGCGAGACCTTCCCGGAACCTTTTCCAGAAAGTCCCAGGTATGCCCTTGATGCTTTCGAGTATCAGGGTCCGGTACCCCGACCTGGGCCGGAAGATGGCGCGCGAGAGGAGGTTGTGCTCGAGGATCCTTTGGAAGTTTTCCCTGATGCGAATCCTGACCTCTTTGGACTCCTGGATTATCTCCGAAAGGGTCTTTTCCTGGCGCTCGATGTAGCCCGCCGTCTGCTCGAGCGACTGGAGCGCCTGTTTCCTCAGCTGGATCTCCTCCTTGCCGGGGGGCGTAGCCGCAGTCTGCCGGCCTTTCCTCGTCTCCGCCTCCCGTATCGAATGTTCGTGGAGTCTGCGGTTGGCGCGGATCAACTCACCTCGCTTGAGGATAAGGCCCCGGTCCCGCTCGAGGCCGGACAGATTCTCCTCGACCTTTTTCAGCCACTCCTGGCCTGAAGCACCGAGGGCGGATCTCGATGACCGGGTGTTGGTCAGCCCCTTGCGCTTGATCTCGTCGAGGTAGCCAAGCTCGTTGCCTTTCCGCAGGAGAAGCTCGTAATGTCGGATCGCCTCGTGGAAACACTCTTTCTGAGCCAGGAGGGCATCCCTCTGGGCGACCAGGAGCGCCCTTTCCTGCGTGGTTGATGACGCATTCTGGACCCTGAACAGGGCATTCTCCGATTGCTCGAGTTTCGGCTGGAGCGAATCCAGCTCCTTTTTCGCCTGCTCGATCCCATGGTTTGCCTCGTTCTCCAACGCCTTGAAGTTCAGTCGGGCTAGGGTCTCCTCGTGGGTTCCGACCAGTTTGTCGAGGTCATGGAGATACCTGTTGTAAAGCTCGAGGCCAGATTTCCCTCGCTCCTGCTGGCCCTTCAGGATCGCCTCGTTCTTCCCCAGCGCAGCCTGGAGCTGGGAAAGGACCCCTTCGCGGGCGGATCGTGCGGCGACCAGGTCCCCCATCGCGGCGATCTTTTTCTTCAACCCCTCATCAGCCTCGGCCAGGGTCGCGGATTTCTCCTTCAGCTCGCGCTCCCTTTTCTCGAGCTGTTCGAGGAGCCGGCGGTTCTCCTCCTGGTCGTTCCGGGTCTGTTCCAGGGACTTCTGGACTTCCGGAATCTGGATCTCGACCTCCTTCACCCGGGACTGGAGGATGTTCCGTTTCGATTCGAGGAGTTTTCCGTCCAGCTTGAGGCTTTCGACTTTCGAACGGAGGCGTTCGGGGTCGTCACCGGTATCATGGGCCTTGAGAATTTCGTCCAGGGAGGCCTTTTCCGCCGTAAGGTCGAATTCCATCCCACCCTGGCGCTGGGTTTCCGACGTCAGGTTGGAAAGCAGGATGCGGGCGCGGTTGGTCTGCATCTCGACGGCAAGCAGCGTGAGCTCGTAGGTCGTCAACTCCGGATCGACCGAAGTCTGAGCCGGGTTCGGGATCGAGACCGGGGTAGTCGAGACGATGTTTTCGGTTCCGCTTGTAAAAATCTCCTGCCCGGTCCCGGTCAGGGGAAGGCTCAGGAGGAATAGGATTGGAAGAAAACCAGGCGGAAGAAAACGAAAAGGATGGAACCAGCGGAGTGACGGCTTCGACATGGGACACCTGCCTGCGTTGATGGATGGGACGTCCCATGTTACAATCGTGAGCGAAGCGGTGCAAGACCGGAGGTTCCGGTCCCCGCCAGGAGGCATCATGGGCATTGGATTCACCGAGTTGATTGTCATTCTGGTCATCATCCTTATCCTTTTCGGGCCTGGCAAGCTGCCCGAGATCGGAAAGGCCCTCGGCCGCGGAATCAGGGAGTTCAAGCGCGCCCAGAAAGACCTCACCGACGAGGAGGAGGGCCCCAAGTCCCCCCAATCGTGAGGTCGGGGGCTCAGGTGGAACCTCCCCCGGAAATACCCGGCTCACCATTCGGCGGGGAAATGCCGATTTCCTAACCAGAACGGGAATTTTTTCCCTGGAACGGAGATCGCAAATGATCCGAAACCGCCGACTGTTTTCCCGCAGCGTCCTGACCGCCCTGGTCTTGTTCCTGACGGTCACCCATTCCGGGTTCGCTGTCCAGCAGGACGCTCCGGAGCACGCACAACAGTATCGTTTCGCCCTTGGACTCATCCAGCGTCACCTTTATGAGGAAGCCTCCAAGGTCCTTTCCCGGATAATGTCGGACCCGGTTCCCTTCTCCCAACGGGATGGCGTGGTCTTCTGGATGGGCGAGTGCAAGTACCGCCTGAAGAGGTATTCCGAGGCCGCTGGTTTCTACGAAACCCTGCTTTCCGATTTCCCTTCGAGCACCTTTCGTGACCGCTCCGCCTACGGACTGGGTTGGTCGCACGCCAAGGACAACAACCCCAAATCCGCGGTTGAAGCGTTCGCCCGTGTTTCCCGCGCCGACAGGGCAGTCTGGATCGAATCCCGGCTCAAGATGGGTTTCCTGATCCTGAAATACGGCATGGATCCAAAGGTTGCCGCGGAAATCTACGAAGAGCTTCTCAAGGAGCCGGATCTTTCGACCGCGCAGAAGTATGATGCCCACCTCCAGGTGGGGATCGCGCGGTTCAATGAAAGTCTTTTCGAGAAGGCCCTCGAACACTTCAAGGGCGCGTTGTCATGGGCCAATCCCGAACAGAAGGCGGGTGTCCAGTTCTACATCGGGGAAGCCCTGTTCAGATGGAAGCGGTTCGAGGAGGCTCGCGAAGCCCTTCAAGCGGTTTTTCAGGCTTCCCCGACCGCGGACATCGCCGACAAGGCTGCATATTCCCTCGCCTGGGCCGACATCAAGACGGGAAGGGCGGAAGAAGCCCGCCGGTTGTTCGAGAATATTGTGGGAAGGCCGGATTCGCCGGTCCGAGCTGAAGCCGCCAGGAACCTCGTCGATCTTCTGATGAATGGGCACCTTTACCGGGAGGCGACCGAAGCCATGAAGAAAGCGGCTTCCATCCTCCAGGGGGACGAAGCCGTCGACATGGAGTATCTCAGGGGCCTGGCCCTTTCCCGCATGGGGGAGTTCGCCAAATCCCTCGAGGAGTTCAAGGAGTTCATCAAGAAACACCCCAAACATCGCCGGGCGGAGGAAGCCCGGTACCAGTCGAGCCTTGTCCTGATCTCCATGGGAAAGTTCAAGGAGGCGATGGACGAGCTCCAACCTTTGCACAGACAGACGGTGGATCCTCAGGTCCGGGAGAAAGCCCTTTACAGGACCGGGGAATGCTACCTCAACCTCGGAAACCTGACCCAGGCCCGGGAAAGCTTCGAGAGAGTGATCCGCGAGTATCCCTCGGGGGTGGGTCGCCTGGATGCCCTGTTCCAGCTCGGGGAAATCGCCTATCAGTCGGGAAGGTCCGGTGACGCCCTGGATGCGTTCTCCTCCATCGCCCAGTCTGGCGGGGAACTGGCAGCCCAGGCCACTTTCCGCGGGGGGGAGGTCCTGATGAAAGCCGGAAGATACGTCGACGCGGTCAAAGCGTTCGAGGACTACGCCACGCGGTTCCCCACCGGCACCCTCCGGGAGGACGCGCTGTTCAAGATCGGCCTCTGCCAGCTGGAAATGAAGGATACCGGAAGGGCCCTGGCCGCTTTTTCCCAGCTCCGGGAGTCGAAAGGGTACTTCCGCCATGAGGCGCGATTCCAGATCGGGGAGATCGCACGGGGGCTGGACAATTTCCCGCTCGCGATCCAGCAGTTCAAGGCCATCGTCACCGAAGAACCCGCTCACCCGCTGGCGTCAAGGGCGCGTCGGGCCATCGGCATCTGCCTGTTCCAGCTCAAGGACTTTCCAGCCGCGATTGAAACTTTCAAGGGCATTTTGAAGGACTACCCTCCCACCGACGTGGCGATCCCGGAAAGCCGGTTATGGCTGGGGCGCTGTATGATCGCATCCGACCGGCTCGATGATGGGATTCTCGAAGTCCTGAAAGTCCCTGTCCTCTACCCCAAGAGCCCATTCGGGGCTGAAGCTTATGCCGAAGCCGCCCGTGCCTACACGCGTCTTGGAAATGCGGCGAAAGCCTCTTCCATGTGGGGTGAGGTCTTGAAGGGCCGGCCAAAAGGTCCGCTGGCGGACGAGGCGGCCGCGGCGCTGAAAAACTGACGCGCGTTCCCCGCCTCCGGATGGGCTTTGCTGCCGAGTCGGCGAAAGGGCTGGAGGAGGGCGGGAGGAATGCCGATAAGGATTGCAGAAAAGAATTCCAGGTTTTCGGAGGCGAAAAATGTCGAAACGAACGCTTTTCCTATTCGCCGTTTTCCTGCTGGCGATGTCTCCGGCCCAGGCAAAGGATACCTACGACATGGGCGCGGTGCAGATCCTTGGCAAGGATGCCCAGGAGGGACAGTTCAAGCCTGATCCGGAAGAGCTTTCGCAGGATATGGGCGAAAAGAACGATCCCGCTCCCGATATCCTTCCGGAAGCCGTTCCAGAGCCAAAACCCCTCGACGAGAAGCCGTTCCAGACTGAAACTCTCAAGCGGTCGAGGGACGAAGTTTCGCTGGCTCTGGGTGTGGGGACCCGCGGGTCGAAGGAACTCCAGCTTTCCGGGAAGGGGACCTACAACAACTATGTCGGAGAAGTGAAACTCAGTCGTGAAACACGGGATGGCTACAGATCCTCCATCGGCGATGAAAAGAACAATTTCAAGGCGGGGCTCACCTCCTCGGGGGAAGGAAGTTTCGAGTTCGCGGTCAAGGGTTCCCTGGGCTCGGAAAAGTTCAGCCAGCGTGGAACGCGGACCAACCCAACGCGGTTCGCCGGGATCGATGATGACAACCGCACTTTCGAAGCGAAAGGCCACTCTACACTCGAGGACGGCGGTTTCTTTGCGGCCCACCTGGACCTCGATTCCGGGACCCGGCTCACCAAGAACGCCGCCACGGCTTTCGAGGAAGAGGGCAGCATGCTGTCCAGCGATCTCGGGGCAGAATACATCAGGAAGATGAAACCCAATCTGACGGGAAAGGCAACGATAGACCTGCAACGGGACACCTACGATCTTCCCGCCGGGGTGTCGCAGAAATTCACCAAGCGTACCATCCGTTTTCTCGGCGATCTCGAGATCAAGGAACGCTCGTTCATCGAGTTCGGCCTGAAAAGCCTTTCCCTGATGGAGGACAGCCGCGTCTCCCCCTACCTACGTTTCGATTACCGGTGGCCCAAGCCCTGGCAGATGATCCTGACATATGAGGAGGATCTGAAAAACGACAGGATGCGGGACATCTACCTTCCCCGAAGATACGTGGAGTTCTCCGGGCTCAAGGCTTCACATTGGAAATCCACGAGGTTCGCGGTCAACTACCGTGGGGATGGAAACGAGTATTTCGGAGGGGAAATCTTCCGAGAAACCGAAAAGGATGCCCTCGAATTCCGTGACCGGTTCGATCCCGCAAAGGGAATGCTTGCATCATGCCTCAGGTTCGCTCCGAAAGCCGAACGAAAGGGAGCAACCCTGGGAGGGCTCGTCAACCTCGACCAGCATTTTTCCCTGGGGGTCTCCGCGACATTCCAGACTCCGCGTGACGATTCAACCGGGAAACGCCTTTCCTACGAACCAAGGCGGATCCTGGACGTGAAATTCGGATACCGGGGCGGGAAGCTCTCCGGAGAGTTCACCAGAAAAGCCCTTTTCGATCGCATCGCATATATCCCCACGGCCCAGGTGGATGCCGGGGACTACAGCCGGAGCGATCTGGTGCTCAGATACGATGTCAGCAAGAACTTCCAGGCGTATTTCAAGATCAAGGATCTCTATGACGAGGCCAAGAGCCTTAGATACGACTCCCCCGAGGAAGGCCGCGTTTCGCTTGCCGGGCTGGAGACCCACTTCTAGGAGGCAGACATGTTGAAGAACCTGTTCATCGTCGAACTGTTCGTGAAAGGTGGACCCGTGATGGTTCCACTCCTTCTGTGTTCGATCATCGCCGTTGCCGTGGTGCTGGAGAGGATCCGGTTCCACGCGAACTACCGGCGGAACCCCGACGATTTCGTTACGCACGTGAAGGCCGCCCTCATCAACCGGGATTATCTGGAAGCGCTCAAACTCTGCCGCAAGGAATCGCACCCGCTCGCGAGGGTTATCGCCAAGGCGATCGACCACCTGGATTTCGGCAAGGAGGACCTTCTGGACGTCATGCGGCAGGAAGCCCTCAGGCAGGTGAAAATGTTCCAGAAGAACCTGGGAATGCTCTCCACGATCGCCACCATCTCCCCGCTTCTTGGATTGACCGGGACTATCACAGGCATGATCACATCGTTCAGCGTCATCTCCTCGATCGGAATCGGCGACCCGACGGCATTGGCCGGGGGAATCTCGGAGGCCCTCTATACCACTGCGGCCGGGCTGTTCGTCGGGATTCCTTCACTGGTCGCCTACAACTGGTGCGAATCGAGGACGACGGAGTTCACCGATCAGGTCGAATACTACTCGCTCGATCTGGTCAACCATTCATCGGTCAGGGAGGGCGTCCGTGAAAAGGCTGCTGCCTGACAGACCCCGGGAAAAGCCCCAGATCATGGTCACGAACCTGATCGACGTGATCCTGCTTCTGGTCTTCTTCTTCATGATCACCAGCTCCTTCGCGAAGGAAACCCGGAAACTTCCCCTGGACCTTCCGAAAGCATCGTCCTCGGCGGTTATCGAAGGTGAGACCCTGGCCTTCCAGGTCACCCGGGACGGGCAGATCTTCGCCGCCGGTGAGACATTGGACCTCGGCTCTGTTGCGGGGAAGGTGACCGACTGGCTCGCGGAGGACAGGAACCGCGGGATTCTCGTCGAAGCGGACAAGGAAGCGAATTACGGCATCATCGTCGGACTTCTGGACGTGATCAGATCTTCGGGAGGAGCGAACATTGGGCTCTCCACGCGACCGGCTCAGGAAAAACCTTGAGACTGTCCGGGCCCTCGACCCGGACGGAGATGGAACCGAGGAGTTCAAGGTTTCGATCCTCGTCCATGCGGCATTTCTTCTGTTTTTGACCGCGTGGTTCGCGGTCCGTGGCGCGAGCCTCCTGGTCGTTCCCCAGGTCCATCAGGTCCGGTTGATCGGACCGAATCTGCAGCCCGTGGCGGGGTCCGGGAAAGTGGTCCGGCCTTCGCCCGGTTCGACCGAGCGGTCCGGGGAAGCCCGCCAGGTTTCCAGGGGAAACGAGAAGGGGAACGGAAAACCCGCGGGAAGAGGGAAACACTTCCAGCGCCGCGTGACCAATCCGTCGCGCAACCCCCAGAAAAACCGCGAGGTTGGAAAGAGGGAAAGGGCTTCAAACCTACAGCCCCCCGTTGCCGAACCACGCGAACCGGTTCCGGTTCTCACTGATGGGAAACCCAGCTCCGAAAACCGGCCGTATCTGCATCAACCGGCCTTCGATGCGGCGAGCCCTTTCCTGGCGGGGGAAGCCCCTTCCTCGACATTATCCCAACCGCCCGCCGGGGACGACATGGGAGAACCTGCGGCCCCGGATCTCCCCGCCCTGGACGATGTTTCGCCCATTGCGAAAGGATCGGGAAACGAATCCCTCCCGCCCTCTGGAAATCCTGATTCCACCGCCGAACCCGGGGGGGGGGAAATCCAGATCGAAGGCATCGAATCACTTGGGGGAGGTCTCGAGAGATTCGAAGCGCCCAAAATCCTTTCGAAGGTCCTGCCCGAGTATCCGGAGTGGGCACGCAGGAAGGGGATCAGCGGCCAGGCGGTCTACCGCGTCCTGATCCAGGAGGCGGGGACCGTGGGTGACGTTCTCACCCTCTCCTCGACGATCGATCCGAAGTTGGCGGTCCTGGCTTCCCAGAGTCTCCGGCGGTGGGTCTTCACCCCCGTCCTGGTGGCCGGTGAGCCTCGTGAGACCTGGGTTCGGATCACGATGCAGTTCCAGCTGAACTAGGAAGGGTCAGATTTCCCAGGGAATGGATTCTCCCACGAAGGGGCGGGGCGGCTCTTCCTTGTCCTGAGGCTCTTCGATGCACTTCGGCTCCTCGATGCCCGGCCCTTCCTCGGCGGCAGGTGGAAGAAGATGGGCAGGAATTCCTTCCTCGTCCGGGAAAGCGAGCCGGTAACGTTCCTCCCGGGTCATTTCCGCGGCCGGTCTTGCAGGCTGGGAACCAATCTTCGAAAAATCTTCCGGGAATGCCTCGCGAAGATGCGGGTCGCTTCCGGGCCTGGGTTTCGGGACCAGCCTTTCGAGGACCACGGCAATCGTGATTGCCATCACCCAGAAAATGCCTGCGAAAACATCTCGCCCTAATGAAGACGAGAGCTGTGGGAAGTTAAGCGCAAGGATGATCGCCCCGAAGATTGCCCCAACAAAGGAGATGGTTATCAACACCCTTTCTCGGAGCTCCGCGGAACGTCTGATACCGGGAAGAACGACCTTCCGATCGGGATGGGCCTTGGCCTGGCTCCGCAAGATATGCAGGAACTCGGACATGTTCTCCCAGCCGCTGGTGGAGATCTTTCCCTCCGAGTGAACCAGTTTGTTCCAGGCGAGATCCTCCAGGTCGTCGTAGTCGATCTCGGTGTCCCATCCGACAAGGTGGGAGAACGAGATCTCTCTTCCGAACCGGACCTTCACCACATGGGACATGATTGTCGTGAGGAAAAAGTATCCGAAAAGGCCCGAAAGGAGGACGATCACAAAGGTTTCCCAGCCTTGCGAGTGACCGATCACGGCCGAACCGGGCACCAAAGCGCCAAGAAGGAAGAGTGCAAGGTGGGATGTCCATGAATAGCGGGGAAGGAAAACCTTCCCGTCCGATTCTACTTCCGAAGTCAACTTCATAATCCCTCCAGCCACAGGGAAGGGTCATACCTTCACGGTGGGCCGATACTTCGTTCGCAATTCACGTGCCATTTCACTTCGGATGACGCCCCCCCGTTTCGGGCTGCGAAACCAGGGCGAGACTGAAAGACGCAAACACTGAGGGTGGCGGGATTGGCGAATCCGTTGGGTTGGTGCTATCTTTGGCCCATCGGCGGTTTTGCGGCCGATTTTGAAAGGGTCAGGCGGGGGGAAGGAGAAACGATATGTCGAGCGACAGGAGTTTCCTCGATTATGTGCTCGAACAGGCCAGGAGCGCGGGGCCGGTTGCCTCACGGAAGATGTTCGGGGAATACGCACTCTACCTCGATGGGAAGGTGGTGGCCCTGGTCTGCGACAACCAGGTTTTCGTAAAGCCCACCGAGGCGGGACGAAATTTCATCGGGGAACCGCAGGAAGCTCCGCCATATCCCGGGGCGAAGCAGTGGTTCCTCATGGACGATGGGATCGAGGACCGGGAATGGCTCGGGAACCTTCTCAGGATCACCGCCAGGGAGCTTCCGGTTCCCGCCCCGAAGTCGAAGACTAGGAAGGTCAAGAAATAGGGGGGATGTTTCACGCGGGATGCATCACGCGGAATCGGGCCGACAGTTCCGGAGAACGCAACGAAAAGCCCCAGTCCTGCTGAAATCAGCATCTGGAGTTTGGACTGCACGATAGCGCTGATTATCAGGTATTCCCGAAAATCCTGGCGATGGTTTCCACCAGAGTGCGGCGGGAAAGACGCGGTCCAAAGACAAACCTACCGCACCACCAGGCGGGTTCTGTCTTTCGGTTTACGAGACGCCGGTTCCTCTTCCCATGTGCGGTTTTGGGAGGGGCTCGGGCAACGGGGTGGGGGTTCTTTCAGCTTTCCCGGGGCGGAATGATTTCGGGAAGGCCCTCCAGAAGGGTCGGTTCCTTCGCCGAAAGGACGTTTCGAAGCCCGTGCAGCACACGCGCAGTCGCCCCCTGGGCGAGCATGGGAATCGCGGTTGCCTCGTCGTCGATCCAGGCACCGGCGATGATATCCACGCCGGCCTCGAACAGAATCGGGCTCATTGGGACGGTCGGCCCAACGATGATGATGATGGCTCCCGGCTTTTTCAGGGAAAGAAGCCCCTCGACGGTGTCGTTGAGGCATGTAACTCCGGTCATCGTTACCACGTCGGCCTTGGGGACGACGTTGGGAGCTTCTTCGGCGGGAAGGTCGCCGGATTGGGGCCGCTTTTCGAGAATCTGGAACGATTTCGCCGCCTCGCGGATCACCTCGAGGTGGGGAAAATGCCCGACCACGACCACGTTCTTCCCCCTGCCCAGTTTTGCCGTCAGCGCAAGCGCATTCCCCTCCCGGAAGTTGAGCCCGTCGTACGGGATGCATGAGTTGATGGCGGCCATCCCGATCGAGCGTTCGATGGGTTGAGCGGATTCACTCCATTTGACCAGCTCTGACAGCGGGTGTTCTTCGATGTGCCCCATGTCGCGGACGGGAGAGTGGACTCCTCCATTGAAGATTGCCTCGTCGGTGAGGGTCATGCTGAGGCCCGCTCGGAATGAGCGGACGACCGTGAAAAAGGCGTGAGCCGCGACCAACGAGGGTTTTCGGGCCAACCGCGCGGGGGGAATCTTCTGGACCACTTTTGAAATCAGCTTTGACATTCGATTTCCTAGAGAAAGGTAGTTGTTTAAAGTCGCGGAAAGTAGCATATCATAAGCCGGGGGCGATGTCCATTGACAATTCGGCAAAAAGCCCCGGTTCTTCATGTCTTTCAATGAGGGGCTCGACGACGGGAATCGGAAATCCACCCTGGAGGAGGAGTCTTGGAAAGCCTTTGAGGAAAACGCGAAGGACCTGGACAAGCGGATGGCGATCGAGAAGATCCTCGATGGGCACGAGCTTGTTCTTCTCCCGCCGGGTTTCAACCAGGCTCGGGAAAAGGTCATGCTCCCGGGAAACTTCTGGTTCATTCTCTTTCCGTCGGAGGGGAGAGCAAGGATTTGCTTCGAATGGGCTGTCGGCAGAGAAAGAGGTGATGCTGAGCCGGTCCCCGACCGTCAGGAGTTCTCGAAAGACTCGCTTCCGAAGTTGATGGGAAAAGAACTGGCGGAAATCGTCGATGTCGCGGTCGAGGGGAAGGCGTTCTGGCCTGGAAGGGCTCGGATTACCGGAAAACTCGGTGCCGCACTGAGCTTCCTGGCCGAGGGGAAGGGCATGCACCTCGCCCCGGAACTCGGAAAAATGACTTATGCTCTGTTACAATCAAAGGATCCAGATGGGCAGATTCTCCAACGGATCGTTCTACCTGCGCTTGCAGGGAAATACGGATGATCCCCGAAGGGGTGGGGGAGGGAAAACGGGCGATGGCTGTCTACCTCGTTCCAGGCAGGGGGGAAACCCTGGAGAGTTCGCTTGGGGAGATTCTTGGGAGACTCACCGGGGAACTTTTCTGCCGGGAACTGAACGAGCGGTTCCTTGCCCTTCCCTTTTCCGGGCAGGTCGCGATCGTTTCGGACGAGGCCCGGAATTTCGCAGGGGAGGGAGATTGTTGGGTGGGCCGCAGTCTCGGGGGGTTTCTTCTTGCGCAAGCGCTTCTGATAGAAGATTCAAGGATTCCTCCGAGACTCATCCTGTTTTCTCCGGTGCTGGGAGGAAACGTAGGCAGGGGAAGCGGTGGCGGAGTGTGGGCGATCCCGGCCGGAACCAGAAGGCTTTGGGCCGGCATACGTGCAGGCCGGTTTCCGCGTATCGACAGGTTCGAGATCCACACCGGGGCTCTTGATGAACAGTGCGATCCCGAGCATGCAAGAGAGGCCGGCCGGTTGCTCGGGGCCAAAGTCGTTATCGTTCCCGATAGCGGGCACAAGCTTCCAGTACAATACGTCGAGAAAACGTTACTTACGTTTTTGACTGGTTGAAAATCTCCATGGGAACGGTTATCATTCCTGCATGAAAAGGAAAATTCTCTTCTTGATATTCGCTGGTGATGACTGTCGGCTGAAGCATGCATTTCATTACGCGCTTGAGGCAGCGAAGGCTGGGCAGGATATCCAAATCCTTATCGAGGGGGCCGCGACTCGTGCCACGAGAAAGTTGTACGAGGAGGAAGAATCCTTCAGGCCTCTTCTTACCGCGGCTGTCGAGAAATCCCTCATCGCCGGGGCCTGCGCTGCGGCCTGCAAGGGATGTTCCGACGCGGGCGCTGGAGATGACATCAGCCCCTGGATGGCGGAGAAGAAAATCTCGCTGATTTCCAAACTTGATGGCCATACTAGCCTCGCTTCATTCCTTGCCCGCGGGTACGAAGTGATCACGTTCTGAAGCATAGGATCCCAAATCGTCTTAGATCCAAGGAGGAACCCCCAAATGAGCCAAAGCCTGAAGGACAAGATCTTCCACCTCATCGAGAAAAACCCTCTCGGCATCTTCGCGACAATCACTGAGGACGGAAAGCCCTGGGCGCGATTCGTATCCTGTTCCCCCGACAAGGATCTCTGCATCAGGTTCGCCACCTTCCGCAACTCCCGCAAGGTAGCCCAGATCAAGAAGAATCCCGAGGTCCACATCACGTTGGGTGACATGGAGTCCGAGACCATGGGGTCCTATGTTCAGATCCAGGGCCGCGCCGAAGTGGCCGATTCCGAGAAGATCCGTCATGCGTTCTGGACCGACGCTCTGAAGGGTTATTTCAAGAGCCCCGATGACCCGAATTTCGTGGTTGTCATCGTGAAGACCTACCGCGTCGAGTGGGAAGACGAATCGCACCAGAAAAAGGTCTGGGAGCCCTGAAGGGTCTTCGGAGCCCCACAAACCGTTTTTTCAAAGCCCGATGCGGCTTGCAGATAGCACTAACCAGGTAGAAAGTACAAGAAAAACTTCCGTGAGTTGATCGCGTCATCCTGACAAGGTCGAACGTCCGTTTCCCCATTTCCCACGGTTGGGACCGGCGGAAGGCAGCCCGAGGAGGGCGACCAGGCGTCGTTTTTCCCAAAGGCCGCCAAAAGAAGGGCGGCGGGATTGACCACGACAAAAAACGAAGAATGGAGGAAGAAATGGAAACCGGACGACCGCATGGCTCGGGAAACTGGTTGGTTCGCTTTCCAATGCTCATCTTTGCGCTATGCTTCACCCTGGGCATCGTCGGGTGTCTCTTTTCCGGCTTTCCCGGGGACTCCGCCCGGTGGCTGCCCCCGGACATGAACACCGGAACCGCCCGCATCGAGTTGAAAATAGTGATTCCGGAAAAAGGACCAGGCATTTCCACCCGACTCGTTCCCGCGATCAGGATGGATGGCGGAACGTCGGCGGTGGTAAAGATCCAACTGTCCCTGCTTTTTTCCAACGCGGAAGGCAGGGTGACGACGCTCAGGAAGGAGACCAAGGTTACGGATGGGGCGGCGTCTTTTTCCTTCGACACCATTCCCGCTCTTCCAATCATTGCCGAGCTCGCCATCGAAAACGGATCGATCGGGGGGAAAACCGAGTTCCACGGTGTCGCGGACCTGATCCCGGGAAACAACTTGGTGGAGCTCAGTCCAAAGGGGTGTGGCCACCCCAGCGACATCATGGCCCGGGCGATGGGGGCCGCCAGTTCCCAGGGTCTGATTCCGGAGATTCCCTTCCGGCCTTTTCTCGCCAATGATTTCCTCTGCGCGCTCCGGTCGGTACCGCGACCGTATTCCCGCTTTTCCCACCTGGAGACACTGAATGCCTTTCTGGGAAACATGATTCCCCAAGGGTTCTCTTACGGAAAACTCGAGATTGCCTCGGACGGAGAAAAGATTCGGGTGGACTCCAACCTGACAGCCTCGACATCGATTCTGCAGAATACCAGCATTGGGCAGCATCCGGGTTTGCGGTTCGAAAGGATACTGAAGCAGGGAGCCGGCGGGTGGGGGCTTGTCGGGTTCTCGGCGTCGGGTTCGGCCTACGGAATTGCCAGGGTCGAAACATCCTCCCTGAACGTCCAGGCCTTTCTCGTCCGTTCGGGGCGTAGGCTGGACCAGATCGATTTCATCCCCGGGGGAGCGCTCAGGATCGGCGATTGCAGTCTGAAGGGGGGTGGTGATCCGAGGATTTTCCAGTGGTCGGGAAATGTCTCGAGCGATCCTCAGGGGAACGCGGGAGCGGGTGATCTTGCCGCCCTTGCGGATTCGTTCGAAGGTTGGGGTTCCGGGCCGACGGTCATTTCCTTTCTCGGAAGCGGCACCGTCGTTCTCCTGGATCCGGTCACTGGGGAGGAGAGGCTCTACCATCTGAATCCGACTGGTACCGAAGCTTCCGGAATGGCATCAGCGGGGTTCAAGATCTGGGGGATCCTGACCGGGGGCGGCAGTCTCCGCCTCGCCTGGGAGACCGCTTCCGATTCCTGGGAATACCGGGTCAGGATAGCGAGCGGCTTTCCCGATCTGGATGACGTGGGCCCCATTTCCTGGCCCGCCCCGCCTTTCGTCGCGACGTTCCCCCCGGGGATAACCATTGTGGCAAGGGTTGACCGTGTTGATTTACTCGGGAGGGTTCTGGGAAAATCCGTTCCCCTCTCTCTGAAACCGGCTTCAGGAGCCTGGGATCTTGCCCCCTTCGTCTCGATCCGTGCCGATACCTCCCTTCCGGTTGCGGGCCAGGAGGTTCATCTCCAGGGGTCGGTCACCGATCCTGACGGGGACGCGTGCAGTTTCGATTGGTCGGTCTCACGGGGTTCGGTCTCATTGGCGAACGCATCCGAAGCGGTTTGGCGATGCCCATCGGAAGCGGGGCCCGCGACGGTCACCTTGAACGTCCGGGACTCAAGGGGTGCCTGCGCTTCCTCCTCCCTTTCCCTTCCGATCAAGCTCTTTTCCGATGGAAAGTGGGAGGTCAAGAATGAAACCGGTCCGGAGCCCCTCGAAATCTATTTTGTCTTTCCGGACGATGATTGGAGAAAGCGCGTCCAGCTCTACAAGCATGACTGTCACATGAACGCGGTCCCTTCGCGGGAGCTTGGGGCCTGGGGGTCGGCGATAAACGTCGCTCCATGCTTCAGGCTGGCGAGCGGAACGTTTTCCGGTTACATGGCCATCGGAAACCTTTCGTGCCATATCGCGACTCCCGATCTGGTGATCCGATACTCTGCTGCAACGACAGCATCGATCCTGACAGCCTCTGGCGAGATTAGGCTCCACCCGCCTTCGCTGAGCGGGCTCGAGGGGGAAGTATCGCTTGAAATCTCGGGAAACCCGGAACTTGGAACCGATGCCGGCATAGCAAGCACCTCGTTCGAGGCGGTAAAGGTAACCACGCACTGGATCGGGGAAAACGATTTCGACTTCTCCGGGGTCCGTGTCGGGGAATCCCTTTTCCCTGCGAAGTTCGGTTGGATCATACCCACCGAGACTTTTGTTCTGACGTCGAAGGCCTCGATCGAGGGGGGATTCAACCAATGGAAACCGAATGCCCCGACCGTCGAGATCACGATTCTGGACAACCTTCTCCTGCGGGCCACAGCCCGGGCGGAGGTGAGTGTGGATTCAAACGACGATAACGGGTCCTTCGCCCTCTCGAGCGACCGGATCATCCGCTCATACCGCTACCGATTCCGGCTTTCGGAGGCTCCCCCGCCTCCCCAGCTCGCATCCTTCGAGGTTTCCCCCGCGGGCCAGACCGTCGTCTGTCGGTGGGAAGAGGTGGTCTGGGCACCGGGATACGAAGTGGTGTATTCGAAAGGAACGGTTCTGGCGGAAGACGCCCGAACAACTACCCCGACAACGGAAACATCTGTGACGATCGGGGGCCTGGAATGGGGTGAATCCTATACCTTCGCCGTGGTCGCGTGCTATGCGAACGGGAAGACGGCAAGAAGCGGGCCGAAAACGGTCCGGATCTCGGATGGGGATTTTTGACGGGGAGGAAAGAGGAATGAAAAGCGGTTGTGCAAGGTTCACGGCGGCTCTTTTCCTGGTGGTCGCGCTTGGAATCCAGGGTTGCGGTGGAGGGGGTGGCAGCGGAGGAGGTGTCGCCATAACAGGCCCGACGCAGTATTCAAATGAGGGATCGGTCGCCGCCGTTTCGAAATGGGTATCGGGGATGTTCGACCAATACCACGAAGCGTTTTTCGTGTACAGGGATTTCGACGAGCCCGGAAACCATTTCGTCGTCGTGAACAAGCTTGCCGGATCGGGAACCGAGGACCTCGTTCCGGCGATGGACCTTTCCTGGAAGGAGGCCGTGAAAGCAGGTCTCACCTGCATCAAGTGCGGCCTTCTTTCGAACGTTGCGGGGGACAATTGGGGGGGATATCAGTGGCTGAACGGTATCTTCCCTGCCTCCGGCGGCAGCCAGATCAACTGGGGGACAGTCCCGGAAGCCGGAGTGAACCTGGGCGGAAGCCCGAAGCCCACGAAGCTTTCGTTCTGGGCCAGGGGTGCAAAGGGCGGGGAGAAGGTCGAGTTCTACTGCCTCGGGCTTGGAAGAGACCAGAATACCGGGCTCCCCCTTCCGGGGTGTACGAATCCGGACTCCTCGGGAAAGACAAGTACAGGTTTGGTTACTTTGGCATCCGGGTGGCAACAGATCGAGATCGACCTGACGCCGTGTGACCTGTCATATGTTCTCCGGGGATTCGGCTGGTCCGCCAGCGCGAAGGATAACGGGGGAAAGTCAATCACCTTCTATCTTGACCACATGAGGTACGAGAAGTCCATGGCCAATCTGCCCCATTTCTCGGTTTCGTACAAGCCGGGAGACGCCCTGGCCATGGACAGGATGTTCCGGAGCGCCGCGAGCCTCTATGACCAGGCCCTGCTCTGCCTCGCTTTCCTGGCGCTGGGCGAGGACGAGAAGGCAAGGCTGATCGCCGATGCCATCGTGATAGTGCAGAACAATGACCGAAACTTTTCCGACGGCCGGCTGATCGACTGGTACACCGGCGGGGACCTTCAGGTTCCCCCGGGCTGGATCGCCAACTCGAAGAAGGATGTGGCAAGATATCCTGGGTGGTACAACTCCGATTCCGCGCTTTGGACCGAGATCCAGCCGGAGCTAGCGCATCACCCCGGGAATATGGCGTGGGCCTGTATCGCCCTCCTGGCGTGCAACGAGAAGAGCCCGAACCCGGCTTACGTTGCCGCGGCCAGGAGAATCGGGGACTGGATCGAAACGAACCTGAGGCACGATTCCCCCAACGGCGGCTACCTTGGGGGTATCGAGACGGGGGCCTCTGCCACGAACAACATCCTCCGGTTCAAGGCGACAGAGCCCAACATCGACGTTTATGTCGCTTTCAGCAAATTGTACAATGCCACAAATGACGCCGCGTGGCGGGCTCGGGCGGCCCACGCCCGGAAGTTCGTGGAGTCGATGTGGAACGCTTCCGGCAGCTATTTCTATACCGGGACCCTGGATGACTACGTGACCCCCAACACCCAGGTCGTTCCCGAGGATGTCCAGGCGTGGGCGTACCTTGCGCTCGGGTCCGATCATCCCGAATACTCGGGGGCGCTGGATTTTGTGGAGAACAATAACAAGGTGGAATGGGGTTACGACTTCAATGCGAAATACGAGAAGGAACCGATTCCCGACGGAATCTGGTATGAAGGCACGGCGCACATGCTTCTCGCACTTAAGAAGAAAAATGATACCGCCCGGGTCACCTCACTCGAGGCGGAATTCGCAAAGGTGATCGAAGCCGAGGATGGGGCACTTCCTGCCGCCTCGCGGGATGCGGTGACCACGGGCTTCAGCGGTTGGCTCTTGTACAGGCGCGGGCACATCGGAGCCGCGGCTTGGTATATCCTGGCCGCAAAGGGAGTGAATCCCTTTCGGGTTTCCCCCTGAACCGCTTGCCGCCAGGCCTGACGCTCTTTCTTCCGACGGTGCCTTTGCAAGCCTTTCCTGCGCATCGACCCACGGGATCCAGGTTCACCAGATTCCGGGGATGAAACGGAATTTCACCTTCTCGCAGTAGAGCCGGTACTCCGGATCCCGGGATAGATGTGCTTCCTCGGTTACCGCCCTGGCGTAATAAACTACGTTCAGGAAAGCCAGCAGCACCAGTTCCCCCAGGAGAGCCCTTCCCCCGAGGCAGCTGAACCACCAGGAGAGGCTCTTTGCGATGTAGGCCGGGTGACGGACGAAGGCATACGGCCCCCCGGTGATTATCCCCCGGTTTGTCAGGTTGCTGAAGCGCAGGCCGAATGAGGCAGTTGCCCAGACGTAGATGGAAAGGAAGGCGATCTCGACGACTCCCTGGATCAAAGCCCAGTTCTGGACGTATTGCTCCATTTTTGGCAGGAACTGGCTTTCGGTCGCGCTGATCCCGAGGAAGCCCGTCGCTCCCTGGTGGAACCAATTGAGGAAAAGGAGTTCCGGAAGGAGCGAAAGGGGCGGGTAACAGATCAATGCGGCAAGCCACCCCTTCCATGTGTCCTCGACGCTGGAGGACTTGTTCCCCAGCCACCTCGAAGCTCCCAGGTAACCGATCAGGCCCAGTGCAACGTCGGTCAGGATAAGGGAACCGATGGCCATCGAGATGAAATCGTTCGGGGAGAGGTCCACATCCCCTCTGAAGAACGGAAGGAGGGCTCTCTTCGCGAGGCTTCGCCACGTTGAGAAAAGGAACATCGTCATCACCGATCCGAAGAAGACCTTGACGGCATAGTCGCGCATCAGGAACGTCATGAAGCGGTGGCGGAAAAATGGCCCTGGCGAGGAACGGGGCCTGCCCATCGAGAACCTGAAAAGACGCCGGATTGCAAGGGATGTCATGAGTCCGGGATCCCGCCGGTCTTCGCCGAACCCCTTGAAGAGCGCGACCGTGAGGACGCAGTACGGAAGTCCGAAAAGCACGTAAGCCTGGAAGAGCAACCCCCATGTCGGGGAGACGAAATCCTGATCCCGGTCGGTGTGCGGGAAAACGAACTGGACAGTCCACAACAAGACGAGAAAAAGCAGTCCCCCCGAAACCCAACGTGAAAAGCCCGAGAACAGGGCGCGCCGGAAGGGTATGACTGGTGCGGGCTTTCCCCTCACCAGGTTCCGTCCGAGGTTGCCGACAAGGAAAAGTGAGAGGAGCAGCAACTGGATGGCTCCCCCTGCTTCGAAGCGTGAAAACTCCCAGCCAAGGATGGGCAACCCCCTGCCCGGCCCAAGGCCCTGGACATCACCGATCAGAAACCACGCCCCGGCAACCCCTGAAAGGCAGATCAACCCCGTGGCCCAGCTTTCCAGGCGGTTCGAGCAGGACTCCCATGCCACCATCCCCTGAAAGGACAAAACCACGCAGAAGAGGACATCGAGATAATCACGGGGAAGCCCGCTGGTTCCCCGCCAGAAAGGAAGATATGCAAAGCAGCCGGTCACGGCCGGGCCGCCGGTGAAGTCCCATTTGAGTTTCAGGGAAAGATAGGCAAAAACGTAACCAAGGAAGATCATCCCCCCGAGGAATCCTGTCCAGGGCGACTGGCCGGTTTCCTTGTCCGGTGGGGAACCGCGTCCGATCATGAAGGCAGGAATCGATTTCTGAACCCGGAAGTGAAAACGACTTTCGGGGTGTTGCCCTGGAAGGGCTGACGAATGTCGTGCATTTCTCGATTCTGCCCCAAATCGGATGACTTTTCAATTCCGCTTTGGTAGCCCTGAAATCGCGATTGGTTCTTGGTGCGGGTTGCCAGGACAGGAATGCCCGGGAACGCTTCCTTCGCCTGCGGCGGGGACACCCAGCCGCAATGATCTGCAAGTGCTCCCAGCGTTGCAATACCGAGGTCGAGCCCTGCCTTTGGGATCAGCCGTCGAATTCCAGGAGAGGTTTTCCTACCGGAAGGAGTGGGAGTTTCCCGCGATCTGACCTCAGGAATCCCGTGGAGTCCGCCCACTGCAACCGCAAGGATTCAGGTTCGGGCGGGCAGGCCATTCCCGAGAATGACACCTGGTCGGGGAACAGGCCGGAGCTTGGGCTCAGGAAGATGACTCCGCGGGCCCTTGAATGGAGGCACGTCGCATCGGCAATCGAAGTGAGGTATTTTTGAATCCGCTTTGACGGACGAGAAGGACCTTGGGTAGTGAGGGGAAGGGGATCATGGGGATCTGTTCATGCTCGATGAAGACCAGTTCGAATTCACCCGAATGCCGAGGCTGCGACTCCTCGGTAAGGTGGAGGAAGGAGAACCGGTCGATGGGGCCCTCGCATGAGAGGGTGGAAGCACTCCGGGCGGCAGGTATGGAGGTCGCACCCGGGGGCTTCACCTTGATGGAGACCCCTCTTCCAAAAGGGTTCGATTCTTATTAAAACAGAAAACCATAAAATGAAAAGGGATAGATAATGAGTTGAATGCCAAAAATGTATGGCAGGTGGTGCAAATGATGAGCCCGATCTTCCTCAGAGCTTCGCCAGGTCCGCCTTATCTGGAGTTTTCCTGACGGTTTTTGTCCCTGATCATCTCCGGGCCCAACCCGTTGTTTTTCCGGGAAGGCTGTGCTAGGATTTGGGCCGACGCCGGAATGGCGGAATAGGCAGACGCACGGGACTCAAAATCCCGCGCCCGCAAGGGCATGTCGGTTCGACCCCGACTTCCGGCATTTTTCGTTTTCTTGAGCCCCGATGAGCCTCTTCTCATCGGGGTTCTTGAGTTTAGTGTGCCACCCGGGGTTCCGCTGGATGCGCTCCTTTTGAGCCTCGATGGAAAATCCTCGGGTCACCTGCTCTTCCTTACTGACGCGGGCATATGCGATGACGGCATTCGTCCCCCACCTCCCACGTGATCAAAGAATGACCCGGTTGTTTGAAAAAGGCAACAACATAGTCAAGTTCACGGGATTGATGCCAAACGGTCCTTTTGTATATGGCGAAGGTGCAATGTTGGGGTTTGACTGCCGATCCGTATACTCCTCTGTTGACAGAATTGTAGACAAAAATGCCTACTTAGGGTGAGGTGAACATCATGCCGACGACAAGAATCAGTACCCCCGCTCACCGAATCCTTCAAGAAATGGCTCGCCATACTGGCAAGTCCATGCAAGAAGTCCTCGATGCCGCCATCGAGGCATACCGGCGTCAACGGTTCCTTCAGGAAGCCAGTGAAGCGTTCGGGGAACTCCGAGCCGATCCGAAGGCATGGAAGGCGGAGCAGGACGAGCGCCACCTGTGGGATGCCACCCTGACCGACGGCCAGAAGAAGCACTGAGTCATGGCGAAGATCCAACGCGGCGAGATCTGGACCGTGAACCTCGACCCCACGAAGGGACACGAGCAGTCCGGCGTCAGGCCCGGACTGGTCGTGTCCGTCGACCAGTTCAACGACTGTCCCGCCGACCTAGTGGTGGTTCTGCCGATCACCACAAAGGAGAAGCGCATCCCATTCCATGTCCGGCTGGAACCGGCAGAGAGCGGTCTTCGGGAGGTCAGTTTCATCAAGTGCGAGGATGTCCGCTTCGTCTCGAAAGAGCGGCTTACAAAGCGGCTGGGCACGATTGCGCGGCAGACCCTTGAAGCCGTCGAGGACAGACTCAGGATCTTGATGGGGTTGTAGGTCAGGGGTTGGAATGTTGTGCCGGATCTGGTATCAAGAAATCCGGTGTGCAAATGGGGTTTTGCTAGTTTGTGCTCAAAGGAAACTCAAAGGGCTCAACTCGGCGTTAAGCCGCTCAAGATCGCTCTTGCGGAAGCCTGTCCGTTTCAAAATCCCGCACCCGAAAGGGCACCCCCGGAGCGGTGTTGCGGGTCGCGTCGGTTCGACCCCGACTTCCGGAAATCCTTATTGAAGACCGAGAACCCCGTCGGGCAGAACCTGACGGGGTTCTTGAATTCGGCGGCCGTTTCTCTGCGGAGTCCTGGCGGTCGTTCCGGAGTTGCGGGACGATCGGTTCCTATTTCCCGACCAGATTGGGGAAACCGGGGAGATTGGCATCATCGATGGGTTTGGGGTAGCCATCGTCGGCATGGTTCGTTGCCACATCGTATTGGATGAACGTGCCGTCATCGAGAAAAGCCAGGAACTTTTCATCCGACCAGTCTGCGATCGCGTACACCTTGTCGAAATCCTTCCCCAACCCCGGCCAGTTCTTCTCGTCGACCGGAAGCGGAGCCGCGGAAACGAGTTTCTTCTTTTTCAGGTCGTATTCGACCGAGGTCCCATCCTTGAGGAAGAACATCACCGTATCCTGTGCCCAGGACACGGAAAACCTGATCTGGTCTGCATAAGGTTCCATGCCGGGCATGGTCTTGCCGCCGATGGGTTTGGGGAAGCCTGGTTCCACGCGGTCCTTTTCCATATCGTAGCTTAAATATTCTCCGCCTGACAGGAGAAACAGGAACTTGTCATCCCTTCCGATGCACGAGGAGACGATTCTTTTCCAGTAGGGTTCCAGTCCGGGCCAGGTCTGATTGTCAACCGGCTGCGGATGACCTTCATCGACCTTCTTTTCTTTCTGGTCGTAATGGAAAAAGGTGCCGTTGCCCAGGAAAATGTAGGCGGTTCCATCGGCGCAGGAGATTCCGGTAACTATCTTTGGGAGCTCCTTTTCGACGTTTTCGGTCTCCTTCTTGGGTTCCTCGCTTTTCGGGCTTTCAACCGGAGGTTCTCCGGTTCCCGGTTCTTCCTTCACCGTCTCCTGCTTGTCGGTGGTTTCACCCGCCCCCCCCTCGCTTTTCTGCCCCTCAGGATCGCCTTCCCCCTGCTTCGGCTTGGCACTTCTCGAGTTCTTCAGGAAGGTTTCAACCGCCGTTCGGGTGAACATATCCATCTCCGGGGAAAGGTCGGAGAATACATTGTCCTGCTGATCTGGCGGGGTATTCACAAGAAGTTCCTGGACATACCTGGAGGTGTGTTCCTCGATGACGAGTTCGCCAATCGCTTCATCCTCGACCAGTTTCTTCAGGATGGTCAGTCTGCCCTTGGGATCGGCTTTCCGGAACTCCCCATCGGATGCCATGAAAGCCGCGAGAAGGGCCATCTGGAACCTGGCTTCATAAGGGAATCCGAGCCCGGTTTCGGAGGAGAACTTCCTGACCGCTTTCATCATGGTCACCAGGTTCCCGCCTTTGAACTCCGGGAGTGTCATGAAATGCTGGATAGGCTGGAAATACGGGTCTCTGAACTCTTTGGGAGGAACCCCCGGGGTGCCCCGGTTCTTCCCGAACCATTCGAGCTTTTTGTCGAGGTCCGGTTCCCCGATCGCCATCGCGGTGAATGGGTCGGTGACCTTCTCGATCTCCTGGATGCGTTCCTTCCGCTTTTCGGGGGGTGTGTCCAGAAGGAACTCCATGGCAATCTGAACCGCGATCTGGGACGCAGTCAGGTCCTTGACAAGGTTTTCCTTGACCAGGTCATTGAGAAAAGCGAGCTGGCCCATCTTGTCCATCTTGGAGAATTCGGGGTGCGAAGAGATATGCAGGGCAAGGAGCCCGTCCTCGAGTTTGGCGAGCGCATGCCAGAACAACCTTTCATCCTGCCATAATGCTCCCATGACCTTCAACATTCCACGAAAATCGGCCTTCTGGCCTTCCGGGGTGGAAGCGAAGAAACTGGTCATCAGAAAAAGATCGATTTCGATCATCTGAGGGAGTCCGGTGCATTTCTTCTTGATTCCGGAATAAACCTCGATCTTTTTCCCGTAATCCTTCTCACCCTTGAATAGCTCCCAGAAGACCCTGAAGACCATCGAGTTGTTCATGTCTTCATACTGCCACTCCTTCGCTTCGAGCTTCTTGCTTATCAACTCGAGTTGTTGCTCCGGCGTCTTATTCGAAAAAGCCGGATCGGCCAACAACTCGAAGTAGTTTTTCGGTATCCCGAAGCTGATTTCGCAAATCAGTAGAAGACAGAAAAGCGCGAACAGGACCTTTTTCAACATACCCTGACCTCCACATTGTTGGGATTCTTGGGATCTTCCCCGGAAACAAAATACCACCTCAAATGGGTAAGGGAAAGCAGGAACATGGCAGATGCGGTTTCAGGACAACATCCCGAGGGCGAAGAAGAAAGCGAAAAGCACCGCATACTGGACGATGGTGCAAAGGATGAGGGCAAGGAAGTTGAGGTAGAACTTCTGGTTGAAAACCCAGACCCAGAAGAAGATATGGAGATATCCCCCGAAGGGGACCCTTCCGAGTACCATCCCGACGACCGAATAGTACAAGGCATCCTGAAACGTGGGGTTGGTTTCCGGATTGGGGTTAATCGCACGGACGGTCAAGAAAAGGGTTTCAGCGCTGATGAATACGAAAAGGACCAGGAGCAACAGGCTTGCCAACATTGTTCAACCTCCCAGTTTTCCTCTGACTCCCCTTCGGGGGGCTTTTCATTTTACCAGTTTCTCCAAAGGCAGCAACCAGACATCGTCCACAGTCCCAGTGGCTAGGTCGGGCCCGATGCTCCACAATGAAGGCCCCCGGTGATCGTAGGACAGTGCCTTGCCGGTGAAAAAGTCTTCCCCGAGCGGATTTCCCAACCACGTTCCCAGTTCCTGGAGAGATCGGGGAAGGGCCCCTTTCTCCCTCCTGAATGCTTCCAGCGCAAGAACCGTCGAAGCCCCCTCGATTTTCTGGTTCGCCTGCCAGGCGGCCTTGAAAGCTCCCGTGGGGATTGGAACGGAAATGGACAGCATCACTCCCGCGACCGAGTCATAGGGGTCTACGAGCTTTCGCAGCAGGCCTCCCGGGCCGGAAAGGGAAAAATGGTCCGCCATGTATTCCTCGTTGTTCCGGGGTACCACTGTCAGCTTCGGCCAGCCCTGCGACCACGGCAGGTCCTCGAAGGGAATCCATGGATCCATGAGCTTTGCGAGGTGCGGCTCGGCCTTTATCGCGACCTCATCATAAGCGTCCGCCCGGGCAAGGGCTTCCGCGGAGTGGGTTGAGGATGCGAGTTTCCGGTATGCCGCCGACAGACTCCCGATGAACTTCCGTTCCAGCCCGTAAGAATACGAAAGGGGGGGAAGGAGCCCGCCGGCGTGGACAAGAGCCTCCCGGATCTCCTTCGCACGGCCCCGGTCAGGGGACAGGTCCCGTGCCGCCAGAATGAACCCCTCTGCGGCGATTCCGATCATGGCCCGTGCGATCATCGAAACGATCAGGGTCACGCGTTCAGGGTGTTCGAAACAGGCCATCGCACCGGAATGGGCCGCGCTGAGCAGGACATCGACGCCCTCGCCGGGGCGTCCCGCCGCGATCAGGTATCTTCCGATCAGGGCCTGAATTCTGGAGAAATCCCTAAGACGCTTCAGATCTGGATGGGGGGCGGTGATGTCGATGACGGGCGGGACGATCCACGCCGCCGGGGTGGAGCTTCCCACCTTCCCGAGAATCGATCTCGCACGTTTTATGACCAGTTCAGTGTCCGGGTAGTCGAGTTCCTCGAACCTCCTGACGAGATCCTTTCCGGTCAAGACTTCCCTCTTGTGATTCTGCGAAAGAGCAAGAATCTCAGATGGGAAGCGGATCCCTTCAAGAAACTCCGGGGTATAGGGCGGCTCGAACTGGATATCCGGTCCACCTTTCAGGGAAGCGCCGATCCGCCTTTCCAGGGTCGTGGAACGGAAGAAAGCCGCCCCGACGATGAGGGCAATCAAAAGGATCCCGATCAGAAGAAAAACGGATTTCCTGCCCATCGCCCGTCCCCCCTTTTGATGCCATTCTATTCCGAACCTCTGCCCATCTTCAACCTGCCTGGCGGACAACGATTTTGACATTTGGGTTGGGGAAAGGTAACTTCTCGGTGTGTATGAGTAAAACGCTTCTTTGGGCCATTCTTCTTTCCCTGTGCTGCATCTGCTTTTTCGGCGTCGAAATTGCCCGGGCCGCGGATTTTGGCTCCGACGAGGAACGAAAGTCCTATGAATCCCTCATGGCGGAGCCGCGCTCGATGGACGCCGTGAAGAAAGCCGCCTTCATCGCACCGAGGGGTTCCGAGGCGCGTGAGAGGGCATTCGGAATCTGGAAGAACCTCATGCTCGAGGAGAACAGGCGCGAGCGCGAGAACCTCCGGAAGAAAGAAATCTCCAGCCCCGACTTCATTTCGATCGAAGCCGAGAAGATGTACGATTCCTGCCTGGCGGAGCCCGTGACTGATCCGGCCATGGCAAGGAAGGCCATGAAGTGCGCCATCGAAGGTTCTCCCGCTTACGAGCGTGCTCTCGGAGTTCTTTCCTCCCTCGAGGGGGACCAAGTAAGCGCCGTCTGGTACAGCATCCCGCGTTTCGTGTTCCCTGATTCTCCCGATTCCGGGACATCGGAGGAGGGAGATGCTGACGCTTTCAGGGGATGCTCCTGCCATGGCCGGAGATGCTGCCCAAGGTCGGGAAACCGGAACTCTCCCGAATTCCATGATGGAATGCGGATCTACTATTGGCCTGCTCCGGGAAATCGTGGCTGGGGTTGTCGAAAGCATGGCGGCCGTTTCCGTTCCGGCGGCGCGGGAAGATGGGAAAGGTGCCAAACGTGTGGCAACCGGAAACGGTCCGGGGGAACGCACCCGGGCACGATCAAAACGCCCGCTCCAAAGGAAAAGTTCGGAGCCCAGGGGGCATATCCGTTCCGTCCCTTCCATTAGGCCTTTCTCCGGTTCTGGCTATCGGTTCCTGGGGTTTTCTGGGGTGGCATCGGACTCATGGATCTCCTTGGTGGTCAGGACCTTAACGCGGTAGTTTTTGGAGACTGGAATCGGGACGAAAATGGAAAACGGCGAAAAAAGGAATGAGTTGAAACCTGGAGAGTCCGAAATATCGGGAGCCTCCCTGCCGGGGTGTGAAAAGGACGGGAATGGAAAAACTCGCTGGAAGGACCATCCCGCCCTTTTCAGATACCTGTGGGCAAAGGCAGGGGGGATATCGGGCTACGGCCCCGCCTTCGAGAACGCATCCACGAACGGTTGTTGTGCCGTGTGCCTCCTGGTTTTTCTGGGGTTCGGGGTGGTCGGTTTCCTCTCGGGACTTCTCGAGAAAACGTATCACTCCGGTTCCTACACCGTCGTAGCCATAGCCGCCGGATTTCTTGTCGCGTGGGTTCCCTACAAGGTCATGTGGTGGTGGTACGGCAGGAGTCTGGGTCCACTTCGCGAAGAAGACCGCCGCCAAATGGCTTCCCTCCTTGAAGACCATGTGGAAAACGATGCCGACCCTGTCGGTTTCCTGGCTCGTTTCGAGCTCTGGTGCGACGAGGTGCTGGAGGGAGATCCCGAGCTGAAGGAATTGTATCTTGGCATCAGCAAGCGGATCGGGGAAAGGATGGGCGAGGGGGAGTCGATCGCGAAACGGCGCAGGGCCCTGGAAGAGGGGGCGAAGCGGAAGGCCGCCCATGAAGCCAAGGAAACAGAGGAGAAGCTGAAGGCCGAAGCTGAAACCGCTATCGCACGTATGGTTCCCGACCTGAAGACCCTGTCCAACGGCTTGACCGTCCCAGTTGGGAGATACCAGCTTTTGTTCAAACAGGAGGGGCCAATCTATCGGACTGCCGCCTCGTTCAACGTGAGGGGAACCGACGAGTTCCTCGTGATCAGGATTGGAACCGAGACTTCACAGGATATGGGTCTTTCCGAGAACCAAAGGAAGACCTATCAAGTGAAGCTGCCCTGGGACTGTGTCGCAGGGGTGGAGCCGTACCGCCCCGTTATCGACAATCTTGCCGGAGCTTTGGTTGGACTTCCCACCTGGGGATACAGGGTCAAATTCCACATTCCGGTGCCGGTCCTCGATCTTGGCGGTTGGGCGGCCTGTTATGGGCTGGAAGGGACGACCGAAATCGAAAAGGTCTGCGGCCCGTTCGAGACCATGTCGCAGCAAAGGTGGTCCCCCGCCCCGGGGTGTCCCAAATGTGGAAAGTTTGCGCTTGCTGCGGAAAGCGGCTTCGGTATCGGGGCCTCGATCGGGTGGAACCAGCCTGAAATCGTTCTCAAATGCGGGGAATGTAGGGCCGAGTTCCTTTTCCTTTGGGAGAAAGGTGAATTCCTGCCGCGCCCTTGACCTTCCTTGACCAGCAACAAAGCCTTCCCGAAGCCGACCATGGGTTCGGGTTTTCCTAAGGGTTTTTCTTAGGGCGGGTGCCGGTTTCCTGGCTGTGGTATAATCACCCCGAACCATTTCTTCCGGGAGGTCAGGGTATTGTCGGAAGATGCTTTCGAAAAAGCACTTGAAGGTCTCCAATCCCCAAGGGATAAGGAACGCAAGGAAGCCGTTTTCGAACTGATCCGGATGAAGGATCGTCGAGCGGTCGATGTCCTGGCCCGCACGGTCGGCTCCGAACTCGACCTCGAGGTGCGTTGTAATGCCCGAAAAGGGTATTACCTCCTCATGGATATTTTTCCGAGCGGCTGGGAGGAGCCTCCGCTGGATCTTCCGATAGGGATAAGTCTCGACGATCTCGAATGGTTCCTCAACGATGACAATCCCCGGATCCGCGGCGAGGGAATAAAACTTGGGGCGAAAATGGATCCCGGTTCGGTGGTTCCCCTAATCCGCATGGCCCTTGCCAAGGAGAAGCATCCGCAGCTTCAATCCGCCCTTCTGATGATCATCGGCCGGATGGGGTCCCACAACGACATCGAGGATGTAGCGCGGTTCCTTCCCGCCGAGGATCCCAAGCTGCGGGTGATTGCAATCGAGACCCTCAACCAGCTCGGGGGCCATGATGCCCTGATGCACATCATTCCCCTCCTCCAGGACCCCGACAAGAATGCCCGTGCTGCCGCCTCGAAGGCCATCCAGCCCCTCAGCAGCGAGGAGATGCTCAAGATCCTGAAAAAGATGGCCCTGTCCGCGAACATGCTTTTTCGCGACGCCGCGATTTTCACCTTGCAGCGTTTCAAAGCCCCCATGGCGTCCGCGATCCTCGGGCATCTCGCCGCGGTGGACCCGGATCCGGGATTGCAGGCCAAGGCCAAAGTTGCCCTGGAGTCGATGTCCCAGGGCGACGAAGCGGCGAAAAAAGCCCTCGAAAAGCTTGCGGCGGCCCAACTTGCCGCGAAGATGGAGGATCCTTCCTACGTCGCCCCCGTTGCTCCGGCAGTCACCACTCCGGGAACAGGAGAACCCCCGCCACCCCCACCGCCCGAGGAGATACCCGTTCCGGGAATCCCCCAAAAACTAGTCCGGGATCTGATCAAAGGCGATCCGACGGTTCGCGAGGCGGCACTCAAGAAGATCGCTCCTCTTCTCAAGCCGGACCACGCTTCGTTTCTGCTTGCCCGTCTCGAAAAGGAACCCGATCCCCGGATCTCGTCCTATCTCTTGAGCCTTCTTGGAAAGACCAAGGCCCCCCAGGCGTATGCCGCGGTGATAAAGAAGTTCAAGGATCCTGACGACCGCGTGAAGGCCAACGCCATCGAGGCGGCTTTCGCGATCGACCCCGTCACCACCCCTGACCGGATCACAGGTTTCCTCAGCGACAAGAACAACCGGGTGCGGGCGAACTCGATAATCGTATGCGCGACCCGGCCCGATTTCGATCCCCTCGTCTGGGTCCGTGATCTGGCCGCATTCGGAGATCCCGCCTTCCGGCGCAGCGCGCTCTATGTGATAAACCTTCTCAAGCGTCCCACCTTCCTCGAGGTTTTGGAAACACTTCTCGAAGATTGCGAGATGGAGATCCGTGGTCTGGCGTATGTCGCTCTCCAGGACTTCGTGAATCGCAAGGTTCCCGGCTCCCATGACCTTTTCGAACGCGCCAGCGCGAGGATGTCGAAGGAGCAGAAGGCCGCAGGGAAGTTCGACCAGGATTTCCATACTGCGATGAACGCCATGAGGGCTCCACCCCCGCCCAAGCGGCCCTCGAAGAAGGATGTCAAATCCGCGGGGCAGGAGCTGGGTGAGCAGCTCCTGGGGGAAGACGGTCTGAAAAAAGCCGGTCAGACAGTGAAGAACCTCCAGGCCCAGGCGAAACAGGCCCGCGACCGGATGACGGAAAGCCTCGCCAAATCGCTGGCAGGGAGAACCCTCAAGGAAAAGATCGGATTGATCGTCTACGGGTGTCTGCTCGGGCTGCTCCTTCTCCTTCACCTCATCGGCGCGCTCGGCCATCTTCAGGACGAATCGATTCTTCGCCTCATCTACCTTGGTGCCGCCGGGGCCGCGGTCGTCCTCTCCCTGGCGTTCTGGAAACTTTCCGGACCGGGGCCCGCCGCCGGCATCGCCTTGATACTCCTTCTGGTTCCCCTTGGGGCAAGCCGTCTGGGCCTGGGTGCCCCGGAAGGCGATCCTCAGCCGGTTTCGGACGGAACCCCTGCCGGAGCAACGGGAACCTCTCAGGTTACCCCGCCAAAACCCACTCCCACTCGCGTGGTGACGACTCCGGCCCAGCCCAAGGGATCGCAGGCCACGATTAAGATCCTCGCTCCGACGAGCGGAGCGGTCATCGAGGGTGATTTCCCTGTCAAGGCCAGGGCAGGCGGAAAGGTCAAGTCGGTCCAGTTCTTCCTGGACAACACTCCTCTCCAGACCTTCGAGGAAGAGAGAACCGGGGAATTCGAGCTTGCCAAGGTCTCCAGTTCCCAGTATCCCTCGGGAAGCCACGTGATAAAGGTCCGGGTTACCGACCCTGACAACAAGACCGCGGAGGAGATGATCCTGGTGAAGTTTCCCTTCCGGCTTCCGGAGATCACGATCATATCCCCCGCGAACGGTGGGGTTTTCTGGCGGGACGACCGCTTTTCCGCAACAGTTGAGGGGGCGGATTTCGGCGACATCGAGTTCGTCCTGGACGGCACCGTGATCCGCGCCTACCCCGCGGAGGAAGCCGGGAAACTCGAATATCCTTTCCAGATCGCGACCCTAACCGTCGGAAAGCACCAGTTCGAAGTCCGGACGACCCTGCCCGACGAGAGGGTCGCCTCATCCTCGGTTTCCTTCAGCCGCCTCATTCCGACCCCGGTGGTTCGTTTCGCCTCACCCAAGAATGGGCAGGAGGTTTTCGGAACGCTCGACGTGGTCATCGAAGCCGAAAGCGGGTACAAGGAAACGGCCCTGCGGGGGGTGACCTGGTACGTCGACGGGAACCTCCGCCAGTCCCTGGCGACCCCGCCGTTCCAGGATTCCTGGGATCTCAACGACGTTGAGCTCGGGCCCCACGAGCTCAGGGCGATAGCGGAAAACGAACTGGGAACGAGTTCCGAGGCCGTCGTCAGGGTGAATGCCATCAAGCCCTCCTTCTCGGTCGCCATCAAGGGAATCCGTTCCGGACAGGTCTTGCAGGAAGACACCGCCGGAACGGTCGAGGTGGTGAACGAGTTCCCCGGAACCAAGATAGACAAGGTCGTGATGAGCATCGACGACAAGCCTTTCCACGAGGAGACCAAGCCCCCGTTCCCCTTTACGGTCCCGGTGAGCGAAGTCCTTCCCGGGCCAAGAAAACTGGTGGTGGAGGCTTTCCGCTCGGACAAAAAATCGTTCCAGGCTTCCATCCCATTCTCGGTGAACCCAAAAAACCGGGTGGGAATATACGTTTCAGCAAAGGACCCCAAGGGGGAGGCCCTTTCTTCGAAGGATCTCCAATCCGTCAAGTTGGAGTTGAAGGAGGACGGGCGGAATGTGGGAAGCCTTACCATGCAACCGGGGGATAGCATTCCAGCTTGCTTCGGCATTATCCTGGACGTCTCCGCGAGCATGAAGGCCGACAAGAAGCTGGCGAAGGCGAAGGAGGGAGCGGGCAGCCTGCTCGACGGACTGCAAGGGGCGGACAAGTCCTTCCTGCTCAAGTTCTCCGATTCACCCACGGTCGTCCAGGGATTCACCAACGACAAGACCAAGGTCCAGCAGGAACTCGAGTATCTCAAGGCGGAGCGTGGCAGTGCTCTGATGGACGCTGTTTTCATGGGAATCGATCGCAGTTCGGAAAACCCCGACCGCACGGTTCTCGTGGTGGTTGCCGATGGAGGCGACGAGAACAACGAGCGGACCGGTCCCGCCAGCAAACGGGGGTTGCAGGAGACCATCGAGTTCGCCAAGAAAGCGAACGTCCTTATCTACTGCCTTGGGGTCGGAAACGCACTCCAGAGCGCCGTTTCCGACGGCGAGAAGGAGATGCAGTCTATCGCCAGGGCCACGGGGGGGCGGTTCGTGGCGGTTCCCTCCGCGGCCGACCTTCCCCAGGCTTTCCGGGGGGTTTTGCGCGAGGTCCGTGAGCAGACGAAGATTTCGTTCCAGTCACCCTCAGGAGCGCACGATGGGAGGTGGCACGCCCTGGAGCTGACCGCCCCCGAGAAAAAGGAGCTCCAGTTGTTCTACAAACCCGGGTTTCACGGAAAGTAAAGTGAAGAGCCTTTCCGGGGTCATTTGAAGCCCTCCCGAATCCGGGAGTGGGAAAGAGGAGGAACAATCTCATGGTGATCTGCACCGTTCAAATCCGCCCGAAGGGGGCAGGGATCGGGAAGTTCCAGAAGGCTTTCGGGGTGATCACTCCCCTCGTCCGCAAGGAACCTGGGTGCATCGAATACCATCTGTACAAGGATCTCGAAAGCGAGGGGCGATTCTTCCTTTTCGAAAAATGGGAATCGCGTTCCCACCTCGAGACCCACCTGAAGACCCCACATATGCAGGACTACTTCAAGGCCGTCAAGGACGTCTTCGAGATTCCTGACAAGGTCGATATCTTCGAGATCAAGCCTTCCTGACCCGGGTCCCCGCTCGGAACGGAGTCAGTCCGTCGCTACGGTGAAGACGCTCTCCTTGTCCTGTTTGGGTATCACATAGGCGCGGTAGTGCCCCATCCCCTGAGGCTGGGCAAGATTCAGGGAGTTTTCGTCCGGGGCTTTCAATTCGAGATGGAATGTGTTTTTTCCCCCGGTCTCGTCGAAGTCCAGCAGGCGCAGATCATGATACATGCCGCCGTTGGCTACGAGAACCAGCAACGCCTCCCGGGAAAAATCGACGGGGGGCAACCCGAGAAGCGGATCCTCGTTCCGGGGAGGAGGATTGGTCATCGAGACCTGTTCGGCCGGGATCCTCGCAACGAAAGCCTTGTAATCATCCTGGTTGTTTATGACCGTGTACTCTGCTGGAACCCTGCCTATGCTCGAGTTGGGGAGGTTCGATCGGACGCCGATAACGCCGGAGTACTCACGGATGATGAATCCATCCTTCTTCAGTTGTGCGAAGTTGTCGACCGAAGCGCTCATGAAGATTCCCTGGTTTTTCACCCGCGAGAGGATGAACTCAGCTTTTTCAAGCTCGGGTGACATGTCGGGGATGGAAATCCGGAAGCCGCCAAGGAAGTATTTCGGCGTGTAGATTACCTCGACCGAAGACTTTCCCTGCCGGAAAACGACCTGGCGGAAGGGAATAGGGGACTTGGCAAAGGGAAGGGCCACCTTGCGGTCGGGAAGCTCCTTTGCTTCACGTTCGAGTCTCAAGTCGGGAGGCAGCAGGAGGGGACCGCCCTCACCTAAAAGATAACCCGCTTTCATGCCCTTTGATGCCTGGGAAATCTCATCAGCGACCCGGTCCAGGGAAACCAGCTTCCATGAACCATCTTTCCGTTCGAGGGTGGCCTTGGATGAAACAGCCTCATCGGTTCCTCCCGTGAGCGAGGCTTTCAGCTCCGCGAAGAGAGATTTTCCCCTGACCTCGAATGCGGTCACGAGGATCTCAGCGGTGATTTCCGCGCTGGGGGTCTTTGTGGTGTATGCATAGAGGCTGTCCTTCTGAAGTTGGTCAAGGGGGGCGATCTGGGCGAAAATCAAAAGTATCCAGCACTGGAGAAGGGGGACGATGCTCATCGGGAATCCTCCGAACGAAAGGTGTAATCGGGAACCCTCCCGGGATCAAGGATATCCGGATTATACTATTCCGGAAGAATGAATTGCATGGACCTTCTTCGCAATTTTAGCGACCCATTTGCATGCCAACCCACCCGATCCCTGATACCATTGTGGGGTTGATCGATTGGTGGAAATGACGTCGAAAAGGAGGAATCGGAATGCCTTCACGTGTCTCCTGGAGTCCCGTGCTCGTCCTAGTTGTCCTGTTGGTGAGCGGGTTGCCGGATGGGGGGGGTGCCCAGACCGCTTCCAGGACGGTGTCCACGGAAAATCTGCAGGCCATCTACGGTTCCCTCTTCGAGAGCCTGGATTTCATGGACTTTTCGGGGAATAGGGATGAGGATTCCCGTCTCCGGATCAAAAAGAAGGAGTTCGGGACCTACATGGCCGGGGTCCGTGGAATTCTCTTCTACAGCAATATCGTGGACAAGGTGGCCGAGATCCAGAAAACCGCCCGGGCAACCCATGATTTCGAGGATGTGATGCCATGGGAAAAGCTGGCGGGCATGAAAGTCTGCCTCCAGAAGGCACTCTCCCGATTCGGGTTCTCGAAGTACAATCCCGATTTCCTGCGATGGGCAAGGGAGAACCTGATTCCCGACCCTCAGCTGGAATACGGGGGGGTGAAGTTCAAGAAGATCTACAGGACCGTTTTCCGGAGATTTTTCCGGTTGATGATGGAAAGCGCCTTTCTCGTCAACGGCCTGGACATCCCCAAGGAGACCGAGGAATATCGGAACGCGGCTCGGAATGCAAAGTTCGATGCGTTGGATTACCTTCCGCGCCGGTTTCCGGAAGCCCTTTCCACGTTCCGGGTCGATGCGGACGGAGAGAAGCTGACTCCTCCGATGGCCATCGGTTTCTGGTTGCGGCGTCACATGGACGGAACCGCGGGGGAACTCCTCGATGGGTTGAAGGCATTCATGAAAGCCTATGACCAGGACTGGTACGATTCACTGAGGAAGCAGTCCCTGTCGGGGAAGTAGAGTGACCGAACTCGAGTTCATCTCCTCCATGAACCTCGTGGACGGAGACCTTGAGCTGGTCTTTCTTGGAATCTGCCCGACCTCGGCCCCCGATGAGATGGTACCGACCTTCCGATTCGGGATGGCAAAAACGGATGTCGGGGAAGAGGTCGGTAACATAAACTTCCGGGCGGGTATGACTGAGAACATTCGTCTGTTTCGTGGAAACATCGGGTTCTCGGTTTTGGATGACTTTCGGGGACACCGTTTCTCCGCCAGGAGCTGCCTCCTCCTGCGGCCTCTTATCCGCTTCCTGGGGTTTGGAGCGGTCTGGATCACCTGCAATCCCTCGAATTTCGCATCGAAAAAGAACATCGAGAGGATCGGGGCGATATTCATCGAATCTGCGGTGATCCCGGAGGATTCCCCTTTTCTTCCATTCTACCCCCCCGAAGCCCGCGTCAAACTCCGCTTCGAATGGAAAGTGGACGGATAGGGTGTTTTTCCTTCCCAAACGGGCCTTCACTAGGAAGAAGTCCGGAATCTTCCTATCATTTCCCTCAGCAGGATGCTGGAAGATGTAGGTGCGCTCCCGGTCTCGGACAGGGTCGACTCGGCTCCCGCCTTGATGCAAGAGTTTGTACCCCTGGTTCCGGAGCCGGATATTGCAGTCCACATTGGTTCGGGGCCCCAGACACCCAAGCTGGAAAAGGCATCCCGGGTCGCCGAAGTTCTTGGCATACGATTCCCGCTCGTAATCGGCGAATCGTGGGCGGAGATCATGGGCGATCCGCCCGAAGAAAGTTGCGGTACGGAGATCCGGGTTGATTCTCAGGCCCGAAATTCTTGGGATTGGCAGAAGAGTTGCATTTGTTAGAACGAAGACTAAAAGACGGACATGGGAGGAGTGGCGCAATCCATGGGAAACAAAGGTAAAACTTTCACAAAAACTTGTTCGAACAAGGCCCTTTTGCTTTTCGTTGGTCTTCTGCAACTTTTTCTTCTTGGGGATTCACCGTCCGCATCTGCCGGGGGTTGGGAAAAGCTCCCGGGGGTGAAAGCCCTGGACGTCGGTGCCGGACCTGGAGGCACCGCTTGGGTTGTAGGCGAAAATACCCGGGCCTACTCCTGGGATCCCCAATCCCGAAGGTGGGAAATCAAGCCTGAGAACCATGTTGCCCGGGTGGATCTTGGCCCGGATGGAGCCCCCTGGTTCATCTGCCAGGACGGGGCCATCTGGCATCGCGGTCGGGGCAACGGACCCAAAGCCATCGATATCGGAGTGGGGATGGACGGTTCCGTTTTCATCGTTGGCCAGGACAACCAGGTCTACCGATTGAACCAACCGAAGGGCGATTGGGAGCCCTACCCAGGGATCAAGGCATTGTGTGTGGACGTTGACGCTGGCGGGAAGCCAGTTGCCGTCACCGATTCCCACGAACCCGACTTCTGGAATCCCCAGGAGAAGAAATGGACTGGGTTCGGGGGATTCGCCTGGGACATCGGGATTGGGAGCTCCTCCCGTTTCATCCTCGACAATGCTGGTCAGGTTTTCCGATCTCTTTTTGGATGGAAGCCCATTCCCCAGGAACCTGGATGTTCATTCCTGGCCCTCTCGGTCGGAGCCGATGGCGCCGCCTGGGCGGTTTCATCCGACAAGTCTGTCTGGCGGTTCAGGGAAGACCTCTCTCCCTTCGCCGGAGGTAAGGCCATACACCTGAAGAACTCGAGTACGGGGAAGTATTTCTCGGTCAACAATCCCGGGTGGGAGTAGAAAACCACCTGCGACAACCCGGGGTTTTTCGAAACCTTTACCATCACCCCCCTTGTGTCGCCGGGAAATCTCCGCGAGGAAGTCTGTTTTCGGACTCCTGACGGAATGTTCCTGTCAAAGCGCTTCAAGACGAAGACCTTCTGGTATCACGGAGGCATTTCCGCCCTCGGGGCCGATGAGACCTTCGAAATCCAGTTCGTCGCCAACCGGATGAATGAAATGAACATCCTGGTTACCGACCAGTCCGGAAGGAAGTATGCGGGTGGGTACTTCGTTTTCGAGTATGCCCAGCCGGTTTCCCAGCCCAAGCTCGACCTTTCCTTCGTTCCTCCCACCGATACCTCCTCGATGACCAGGGAACTCGAAGAAAAGATCGGGGGCTGGGGAAAGGCTTCCGAACCCGCCTTCCCCGTCGGTGCCAAGGCTTCCGAAAGCCTCTTCATCGTTCCCACCAAGCCGGTGGAGGGATCGCTCGTGTCGCGAAAATCGTCCTACGATTTTTCGAAGATCGCAATCGCTCTCGGGAAGATTTCTCCTGACAAGCTCGATGTGACGTCTCTCCCCGGATTCGAGCTTGCCACATGCATCAAAAAAGCTGATATCACGAACGCAACCTTCTCCTGGGGCACCACCCCGGATCCCTGGCTCTGCATCTCCGGAGAAGCCTCGATCGCTTTTCCGAGATTCGAGGACATCGGGAACTTTCCGGGGAAGTTCTTCGCCTTCGTCCGGAACACGACGGAAGGCTTGTTTCCAGGGGTGGTCTTCTTCCCGAGCAAGGAGGCAATGACGAAAACGGGGCTCTTCTCGAGGGAACCCCTGAAAACACTCGTTACCGACAAATTCATTCTGGTTTATTCTCCCAAGGCTCATTCCTATACCTTCCAGGACCTTCCCCCCGGAGTCCGGAACGAGATTGCCGCGAAAACCGCGATCGACTCGGGCCGGATCCTCTTCGAAGAGGGAACCGGGTTCGTTTTCGGCAGCCGGCCGCAGGATGTAAAGGGTTTGAGGGATTTCTTCAAGGCCGTCGGAGGCTCGGCCGAGACTCTGATTGTGACGGGAACGAGACCGAAGCTTCCGACCGAATCCCTGAGGATCCGGGCAAGCTTCCAGAGCGGGATCAACTCGAAAATCCTTCCTCCGGGTTTGACCATCCGGGATGTCGAGTTCGAACTGAACGGTCTGAAACCTGCTTTCCTTGGAAAGATCGACATCAAGCTCTCCGAGAGCATACACCTGGACGGGCTTGGGCTCCAGATCGATCTCCCTGGCCTCTTCGGAGAAAGGTTCACGGGCTTCACCGTTACCGCGTCCATTCCCGGGGAGTGGAGGAACCCATTTGGCATCAAGGGCCTGTCCATAAGGGGGCTTGAATTGTCCGGTCAGATCGGATTGGATGCCGGGATCTTCCTGAAGGGGGTAATCGACTTCGGCCGAACCTTGACGCTGAAAGCCGGGCTCTCCTTCACTTCTCCCGTCGCGGTTTCAGCCCTCAGCGGGGCGATTGACCAGCTCAGCCTCCGGGACATCATCAACGCGGTGGTTGAGCTGATGCGGCAGTCGGCCAAGGCCGTGAAGCTGCCCGACCCCGGGTCCGCAAACATCCCCATCGATATCATCAGGGTCAACGATGCCGAGTTCACCATCGCGAAAACTTCCAATCCCGCCTTGAATCTGAAGGAGGGAGTCACGATCCGAGGGAAGCTGAACATCGCGGATGCGGACGTGGGAATGGTGGATATCCGGGAATCGTTGACAAGGGCTTTTACGCAAAAGGGTTCATCTCGCGGTTCCATCTCGGCCCCCTCGAGGTGACCGGGCTTGGTCCCGATGGGAAAGCAGGAACCAAGGATGATTGCCCATATCTCGATATGGAGGTCCTCGGGGATGAAGGCGCTCCCCCGACGTTCTCCGCCCACGCTTTCATCACCGGCCAGGTCAACATTCCCGGGGTCCGGTTCGACGCGCTGATGAAGATGCAAAAGGAATCCTACTACCTATGCCTTTCCGGAAAGGTGGGGGAATCATGGGAATCGGCATGGAAGGCTTCGGAATCATCCCCAAAGTTTCGTTCACCATGAAATCCGCTTCCAAGACTTTCATGCGGGGGGACATCGAAGCTCCTTACGTGGGAAAGATCACGGAGGACGTTCTGGACGAGGTCAGGAACGTTCCCGGGGTGGGCCAGGTCATCAGGTTCATATCGGGAAACATCTTCAGCATGAAGGAAATCCTGGTCACGCCCACCCTCGACGACCTTGCCATGGGGGAAATCCCCGGGCCCCGCATCGCATGTCGCATCCTCGGGAAAGACCTGGGTTTCACCGTGCCCGGGAAGCTCGACCTGAAGAAGGGTTTGGAGATCGGGAAGACCATCGTCGGGTTCATGAAGAACGAGGTAGGCAGCCGGATCATCGATTTTGGCAAGAACATCGGCAAGTTCTTCGAGGACGTGGGAAAGGAAACCGCGAAATTCGCGGAAGCGAGGGCCAGGGAAGCCGCCGAGATCGCCAAGAGGACCGGCGAAACGATCAAGGACACCGGGGTGGTGATCGGAAAGACCTTCGAGAAGCTTGGTGAAACGGTCGGGGCCGAGGCGAAGAAGTTCGGCATCAACGTCGCCAATGGGTTCATCTACATCGGGAACCAGATCGGGGTGGGCTTCGACAAGGCCGGAAACGCCATCAAGAATGCCTTTGAAGACGGCTGGAAAGAGTTCTGCAGCTGGTTCTGAGCCGGAACCGACAAGGATACGGGAAATGAAAAACCCGCCCAGGAGGGCGGGTTTTCGATTTCCCGGGGGGTGAGATCTTCAGCCGAACCACCCCTTGATGGCTCCCATGATGGTCTTGCCCTTCTTCGCCTGGAGCGATTTTCCGGTAACCGCCTCGAGAATCCCTGTCAGGGCGTCGCGGTAGCTCGAATCGCTTTCCACTTCGAAGATGGTCTGCTGGCTGTCGCCGAGCTTGCTTACGTTGGCCCAGTCGTCGGCCAGCCTGAAGTCCACCTTGCGTTTGAGGGCACCTTCGATCTCCTCGCGTGTCCGGCTGAATTGGCAGCCTTCGCGGTTGAGGATGATCTTGGTCTTTTCGGGCGGGTATTTGAGGTTTTCCATGACCTTGAGGCACATGTGCATGGCCTTGATGTGGTTCATGTTGGGAAGCATCAGCAGCATGATGAAATCGGCGATGTCCATGGCGTTGATGGTGAGATCCTGGAAGAGGGAGTGGGTGTCCAGGATGATGTAGTCGAAATACTTCCTGGTCAGATCGAGTATCTGACGCAGATGCGTCGAGTTGATCATTTCGGACTGCTCAGGCTTGATGGGGGCGGGCAGCACAGAAAAACCGGTCTTGTGCTCGACGAGATACTCGCGGAGAACGTCGAACTTGTCGGTGGGTGACTCGACCAGGTCCGCGATCGTCCGTTTGGGCTTCAGATCGAGCTGGAAAGCCTGGTCACCGAACTGGAGATCCAGGTCGACGAGGAGCACCTTCGCACCGGCCAGTTTCGCCAGCCCGGTGGCGACATTGGCCGCGAAAACGCTCTTCCCTGCGCCGCTCTTGGGGCTGAAAACGCAGGCGACCTTGCCGGCCTTGGCTTCGGCGGTCCGCTCACTGACCCCCGCCCGGACGCGCTTGGAAAGGGCGCCCATGATGCGAAGGGCGATGAACGAGTTCAGCCGCAACATCATGTCGAAATCGGTTTTCGAGATCACCATGAGACTGGAGTCTTTGGAGGTCCGGATGGAGGCGGTCCGCGGTACACCCTCGACCAGGGCCATCTCGCCGAAAAAGTTGCTCTTGTCGGAATCTTCGATGGAGTTGACGACCTTTTCCTTGCCGCCTTCCTTCTTGAGAAGCTCGACTCCGCCCTTTTTGAGGAGATAGAAAGCGTCTCCCGGATCGCCTTCCTGGAAAAGCATCGTACCCTTCGGGACGTCCCGTTCCTTGATGATCGAAGCGATTTTCTTGAGGTCGGACTCCTCGAGCCCCTCGAACAGGGCAATTCCCTTCAACAAGCTGACGTCCATCTTTTCCTTCTCCAATGACATAGTCTTTTCAAAGCGCGGTCATTATAGCATAGATCCAGAACGGGCAACAGGAAATTTTCCCCGCTCGCCGTTCGAAACGAAGCCTCCCGGCAATCTCCCCGTGACCGATAGATTGCGCCCCGACAAGGTTCGCCCGCTCACCCCTTCTGGGGTTCGCCTGGTGAAGCGGGTTGGGGGGAGGTGGTTTCTTGCTTGGCCGCGCCGTTTTCCTCCTTGATTCCCATGATTTTCTGGTAGATCTTCTCCGCAGTCTCGACGTTCAGGATCTTTTCCCAGACGGTTTCTTTGCCCTTGAGGGAAAAAAGCTTCACCTCGTTGGGGTTGACCGCGATGAATGCGGTGGGCTCGATGGTGGCACCGCCTCCCGAACCGCCGCCGAAGTCGTTGGAATCCTTCTTGCCCTGGCCGCCACCCGCACCGAAGCCGAAGGAAACCTTGGTGACCGGAATCACCGTCCAGTTCTGGACGGAAATGGGGTCCCCGATCACGGTCTTGGAATTGATCGCAACCTGCAATTCTGAAAGAACGGTTTTGATTAGAGAGTCGATTCCCATACTAGGTCCTCCTGAACGTCATGGGATACTTTAAATGAAGTCCGTCGAAAAGTAAATTCAAAACATCCCGCCGCGGGGGAATCACTTTTTCGGGGGTTCGGGCGGCACCTCCGGCTTCTTCTTCCGGTTTCTCCACCATTTCCCCAGATCCCAGAGGCCCTTCCAGAGTTCAGGTTCGGCCATGAATGCAAAGAAGCTCCATGCCATCCGCCAGGGGGCGATCCGGAACCGCAGACTTCCGCGTACATAAGGTGTCCCCGGAGGGAAGGAGGGAATCGGTTCGAAGGTGACCCCCAGCGGAAGGAGCATTCCAGCCGCCTGGCAAGCCATTCCATGGGCCATTCCCGTGACAAAGGGGTCGGAAAAGCCGTATCTGAGCCTCAACCTGGGATCCGAAAGGAATACGCCACGTTTCATACGGTCGAAAAGGCGCCACGTCATGGGCGACACCCTTCCCCAGATGTTCTTCCCCTGCTTGTAGTAGAATTTCCCCTTTTTGTACCATTGGCTGATCTTCTTGCGGATGCGACGGAGGGTCTGACGGAATCCGCCCGGTTCCGATGAGCCTGGTTCACCTCCCGTTTTTCCCGGCTCCTCGGGCGGAGGCGGAGGTGGAGGCGGCGGCGGTGAAGGAGGGGGGGCAGGGGGCCGGGTCTCCGATGAAAAGCCCGACGGAGTCTCACCTGCCGGCGGTAGAATCGGTTGAGGCGCCCCGGGAACTTTGTCGTCAGTGGGGGACTGGGGTGGAAGCCCGGAGGCTGGCTTTGCGCCGAAAGGTTCGGAGGGACCGGAAAGGGCCGGAGTATTGGTGGACGGGAGTGGGGGAACGGGGCCCGTCACGCTCTTCTGAACCGACCGGGGGATCTCGGTTATCTCACCCGGAAGGCCTCTGGGAAGTGGCTTAGGGGGGGCAAAAACGGATGGTACGGTCCCGGGTTTTTCGTCAGGTGACCTGGCTTCCGGAGCTTTCTCCACCTTCCCGTCCGTCTTCGAAGCCTTTGGAGAAGGTGGTGGGGTTCCCTCAGGGACTGCGCCCGTCGGGCCAAGGACGGGCCATCCGTGGCCCTGGCCCGACACTGCCGCATCCTGCGGTTCGTCCTGGCTTTTCGGGCACATTCGCCCCGTCGTGGGGCTCGAGTCTCCTTCGAAAGGCCGGGCGACCCGTTCAACGGGCTTATCTGCTTTCGGTGCGCCTGGAGGGGGGGAAGGAGGTTTCGTCGGCCTGGGGAAGCGCCACGTCCATCTCCAGAACCGGATAAGAAGGCGTTTCGAGGATACCCCTCCTTCTCCCGCGATTTCCAGAAGCCCGAAAAAATGGAAGAAGGAAAGGCGGCCACGCTGTCCCCGGAAGCTTCCCCGGAAGCGGGCCTCGAACCACATTGGGTGGAGCAGGAAGAAGATGAACGCCATCGTCCCGATCCCCAGTCCTCCCAGAAATCCGGCTTTCATCAAATACCAGAGGGTGCTCATCGGTTTTTCATTCCTGACCCTTCACGGGACCACGATCCGGACCCCGCCAGGCCGGACCCCGACACCGACGTTCGTGATCGGTGGGAAGACCTCCCCGTCGAGCTGGATGGGAGTGGGCATGTCGCAGAAAACTGAGAAATCGGTTCCTTTGATTGTTTCCGCAACCTCGGCGGGGACCCCGCGCCTGAGGAATGCGCCATGGATGCCTTTCAAGAAACTTCGGAAGGAGAGATCCCGGAAAAGGACCAGGTCGAGAAGGCCGTCATCCGGCCTGGCTCCTGGAGCGAAGAAGATCCCGCCCCCGTACCGCCTGAGGTTGGCGAACAGGGCGAAAGCGCCGTATAGGGTTCTGCCGTCCTTCATCCGGACGCTTATCCGTGGCGGGCGATAGGTCGGCAACTTGCGCATCGTCTCTATATGGTACGCGAACTGCCCGAGGATGCGCTTGAGCGGTTTCGGAACCGAACCCGCCACATGAGCGTCGAACCCGATTCCCGCGGACATGATGAAACGTGTGTCGCCCAAGACGCCGGTATCGAAACTCCTGATCGCTCCGCAGATGCAGACCTTGGCCGCTTCGACCAGGTCGAGCGGAATCCCGAACTCACGGGCGACGACGTTCGCGGTTCCGGAGGGGAGGATCCCGAGGAGGCCTTCGGGTGGAAGGCCATTGACCGCGGCAAGGATGCTTCCATCCCCTCCGCAGACCACGACGAGCCTCCGGGGCAGCTTCCCCAATTCCGCGCACAGCCGGCGTGTGTGCTCGGGATTCTCCGTCCAGATGAGGTCGGTTGGGAATGAACCTTTGAAAAGATCCAGCGCACGATCCAGCCTTGCCCGATCGAGGGTTCTCGAGAGCGGATTCACGAGCACCGAGATTCGTTCAGGGGGCATCGGCGCCCTCCGCCCGGGGAAAACGCGGGGATCCTGTGATTCGGTACCAGCCGCCATCGGGATCGTGGGAGAACACGATCCTGTGATCCTCTTTCAATGCCTGTTCGATCATCTTCCTTTGCGCCCTTTCGGACTCGAGCGGGAAAAGATCGATGGCGGAACGCCAGGCGGGATTGAGATGATGCCGGGTCGGGCAGATGTCTCCTGGGAAGAATATCCTGAGCCCGCGGTGCCGGAGCACTACCATCCGGTGGTCTGCGGTATGTCCGCCGGTTCTCACCGTGGAGACTCCTCCGATGATCTCCTGGTCACCGGTGGTAAAACGAACCTTCCCAGCCGCTTGAAGCGGGAGGAGGTCCCTCAGGAGATAGGAGCCGCGGCTTCGTTCGTCACACTGAAGCCCGAAAGCCCACTCGTTCCTGTCGACGAACAACTCGGCGTTCGGAAATGCCGGAAGGATGGAATTCCTTTCCGCGTCGAACTCCGAGGCACCTCCCACGTGGTCGAAATGGAGATGCGTCAGGACGACGTGCGTGATCTCATCCGGGCCGACTCCGAACGGGGAAAGCCTGTCGCTCCAGGATCGCGATTCCGAAAGGCGGAATCCCCCGCGCGCGTCTGGCGGAAGTTTCGTTCCAGCCCCGGTGTCGATCAGGAGCCGGAAGTCGGGGCCCTTGACGAGGACTTGTCTTATGCCAAGCCTTACCCGGTTTCTGGAATCCGGTTTCATGCGTTTTTCCCAGATGACCTTGGGGATGATCCCGAAGACGGCCCCCCCGTCGACCTCCATGGTCCCGCTCTCGATGATGTGTACAGAAATGTCCGGATTTTCGGTGCTCATTCGGGCCCCCCAGCCTCTTTCGGCGCATCGGAATGGATTGGGAGCCTCCGAGATCCGATGAAAAAAAGCCGACTACTCACCTGAAGGATTCTCCTCGATCCTGAACGAAACGTTCAACGGACCCTTGGCGTAGGTGTCCTCACGCACGACGGCGACCAGGGTCAACGTTCGTCCGAGCTTCTTGATCTGGTTGACCATGTCGTAAAGAGAAAGCGCGGATTCCGAGGTGAGGTCCCCGAACCTCTCGGTCAAAGGGTTCCCTATCATTCCAAGGCGGAAGACCTCGTGATTGATCTCGTCCATGAAATCCCGGAGTGTGCGGGCGATCTCGGTGCGTTCGGAGGTCCCATCGACCTCGAGAGAGGCGATCTCCTGGTCGGAATGGAAGATGAGGACGTTGGGGCGGATCTGGAACCTCACCTTGCCGAGACTTTCCCCGACGTGGATGTTCTCTCCGGCGATGGCCGCGACGATCGTCTCGATCGTGGATGTGGCGATGTGTTCCGCCATCGCCTTGATCTGTGCCCGGTTTTCCTCGAAAAAGGCCGCTTTGTCGCTGACCGTCAGCCGGCTGTCGCTCGCGATCTGGAAAAGGGTCCCGAAAAGATTCTCGAGTTCCGCGGTCACATCCGCCGAAGGCTTTCCGGCAGGAATGACCCGCGTGGTGATCATTTCATCCTTGCGGAAAACGACGTTCTCCTGTTCCTTGATCCGGACCCGGTTGCTCAGGGTTTCGATCTCGCCCTGGAGGCGCGCCCGCTCCGTCGTCAGGTCGGAAACGTCCTTTTTCAGTTGCTGGACGGAAAAAAGGGCGATCTTCACGTTGTCCGAAAGCATGGCCGCGACGGTCAGGGTCAGCAGCGTGATCAGGATACCGGTCGAGATCGCAATCAAGAGGGCTGAAACCCGGGGGCGAAGGCCGAACACCGAGAGGCGGCGCTTTCCGACGTAGGTTCCGAGTATATCCCCCAGATACGCAATGATGGCGCTGACAACCATCAATACCAGGATCGGGATCACGGAAGGTCTTTTTCTATCTGGTCGAGTTGGAAACGGTCGCCCAGATAGAACTTCCTGGCGGTCTCGTTGTGCGCTACGAACTCGGCGGTTCCCGAAACCAGGATCTGCCCGAGGTTCATGATGTAGGCCCGATCAACTATGGCAAGGGTTTCACGGACGTTGTGATCGGTGATGAGCAGGCCCAGACCCTTGCGCTGGAGCTGGAGGATGATGGATTGGATGTCCTGCACCGCTATCGGATCGACCCCGGCGAAAGGTTCGTCGAGGAGGATGAAATTGGGTTCCGCGGCGAGGGCGCGCGCGATCTCGACCCGGCGGCGTTCTCCACCGGAAAGGGCATAGCCCATGCTGTCGGCGATCCTGTCGATCCCCAACTCCGACATGAGGCGTTCGAGGCGCTCCCGGGCGACCTCCGGGGGGATGCGGATGTTCTCCAGGATCAGTTCGATGTTTTCCCTAACCGTCAGCTTCCGGAAAACGGAGGCCTCCTGGGGAAGATACCCTATCCCCCTGCGAGCCCGCCGGTACATCGGCATCTGGGAGATATCCCGGTGGTTGTAGCGGATGATTCCGGAGTCGGGCTTGATGAGCCCCACGACCATGTAGAATGTGGTCGTCTTCCCGGCTCCGTTCGGGCCCAGCAGTCCCACGACCTCCCCCTTACGGATTGATAGGGAGACGTTGTCGACGACCCTTCGGCCGGAATAGGTCTTTGAAACGCCCTCGACCTGGATCTCGTCTTTCGAATCCCCGGTGGGCTCAGGGATTGGAACCGCTCCGGGTGCCGGCTCAGGGGGTGGAGGAAACGGGGGAAGGTCGGGCGGCGGGGGGGTGGGATTGCGGTCCGTCATTGAGTGCCCCCCTCGTCGGTTCCCGCCTGGATCCCCTGGTCGTCCCCGACGGGAGTGTATTCTCCTTCGGGAAGTCCTTCGGGTGGCGTATTCTCGGCGGTGGGCGGGGGCTCAACGGTTGCCTCGGCGGTGTTCGGAGCCCCTTCTCCGGTTTTCGAACCCGCCCGGGCGGAGGTTTCGGGCCTGGAAACCGTCGCGGTTCCTGACGCGGTACCCTTCCCCTCCTCTTTTTTCTTCTTCTTCTTTTCCTTCTTGTCTTTTCCCTCGCCGCCCTTCGATCCCTTCGGGTAGACCGTGGCGTGGACCTCTCCGACCGCGATTGTCCTGTCCTCGTTGGGGTAGTAGATGATCTTGTTCGCGAACAGCTCCGAAACCTGCTCCTGTGCTCCCGGGGATTCCTGGCTCGTCTGGTAGGCATGGGCATGTCCGACGATGATCATCCGGTTTTCCTTGTCAAGGTAGATGGCCTTGTCACCCGTTGCCCGAAGGGTCTTGGTGACGATGACCACGTCGTTCCGGGCGATGGCCTTGTCTTCGGCGGAGAACAGTTCGAGGGTTTCGCAAACCAGATCCGATATGGGCGTCTTCTCGTTCTCCTTGGCTTCGGATTCGCTTTCCCCGTCGCGAAAAGGGAGTTCGATGACGTGAACGTCACCCTTGGCGAGAAACCGGTTTTCCTTGTTGAATCCCTCGACCTCGTTGCATGTGAGCACCACCCGGGTCTTCTTGCGGGAAACCTCCCCGTTTTCGCTCTTGGATTCCCGTTCGACGATTCGGACCAGTTTTGGATTCCCCTTGGCCAGGATCCGGTCCTCCTTCACGTAGGCTTCGAGATAGTCCGAAGTGAGGACGGATCCAGGTTGTGTCACCTCGACGTTGTCGATCGCCTTGACCAGCTCCAGGGAACGGTCATAGATGCCACGGTCGGCGATGAGGGTGGATTCCTTCTGGACCGCCTTCAACCCTCCCCGGGCAACGTAGATGTTGTTCTCGAAAGTCATCAGGCGGCTCGTGATCTCCATGTCCCCGGCTGTGATCGAGGTGAGGGCGAGAGCCGGTCCAGCCTGCCAAATGATGGAAAGCGCCACGACAAAGGTTATTCGGAGTATTCGGTTCGTTCTTTCAGAAATCATTCGCTTGCTTTTTCGATTCGGATTGCGTTGATGATGCAACAAATCGCCTTCGTGGGGCAACCGTTCCCGAGGAAATTCCGGATTTTTTTTCTTCCGGAGGCCGGATGTCCGGGAATGAACCGTTGGGGGGAAGATCTTTCGGGCGGGGGGATGGGGGAATCCGTTGGGTGACTTCCGGTGCGGTCGCGGTCGAGGTTGCGGTTGGAAGAGACGACGGTTCACCCGGCCTTTGCATGCGTCCGGCACCTGAAGGGGTGGAAGACGCGAGCCTGGGAGCCGTCGCCACTCCGGGTGGCATGATCAACCTTGGGGGTGTTGGGCGGATCAGGGGCCGGCTTGCGGTGGATGGCCCTGTCGGGGGGGGCATGGTTCCACCACTGGCCAAAGGCCTCGAGGGTTGCGGATGGATGCCGTCGGAACCGGGGAACGGCGATGACCCACCGATGGAGCCGGTTCCAGATGCTCTTCCGGCCTCCCGAACCTTCCGGGTTCCTGAGGCTTTTGCGGTTTCGGAAGCCGAACTCCAGATCCTTATCAGGACGTCGGATTGGAGAAGCCCCTCCTTTCTCTGGGTGTTGTAACGAAGGTCGCGCCCGGTAATCACCATGTCGTCCTTCCAGATCGTCACCGGCATCGTGGTGACCAGATCCTTGGCGGAAAGGATGTAACGAAGCTCATCGCTGCGGAGCCTTTCCCCATCGGAAGTCCGGATCTTCACGTCACCCCAGAACCGCGCCTCGAAGGGGTTCTTGATCCCCCAGGAGGCGACAAGCTCCCCGGTCCGGGTGGCGACCTCGCGGTCGAAGAACAGGCTCC
>CAYRYU010000019.1:8700-22469 GCA_964428355.1 uncultured bacterium | reverse complement strand
GAGGCGACAAGCTCCCCGGTCCGGGTGGCGACCTCGCGGTCGAAGAACAGGCTCCTAACCCGGGAGGCATACATGTTCGTCTGGGAGTCATCCATGTCGATCGAATCGGCGAACATCCGGGCGTGTTCGAACCCCTTGTCGATCTCGCTGAAATGCACGTCCGTGAGCTTCATCTTCTGCTTCACATACTTGCTCTGGGCTTCCTTTTCGAACTCGCTTTCTCCGAGGATTATCCAGAGGAAAAGGCCAAGTACCAAAGCCCAGAACCAGAGACTCAGGAAGAAATTCTTCACTTCATGACGCCCTTCCCAGCTCTGCGTGTGCGTACCGCTCGTGGAACCACACCCATTGATCGGGCCTCCGACGGAAAGCCGCCTCGAACCGGGAGACATACTTCCCGATCCTGTGGACCATCGATTCCCCGGCCTCCCAGACGATTTCAGGTTCAACCCGGATGATATGTCTTCCATCCGGTTGCCTCTCGATGAAAATCGGGATCAGTGGGGCCCCGGACCTGACCGAAAGAATGACGGGGGTTGGGTAGAATGAGGCGGTCCGGCCGAAGAAGGGGACTTGGAAACCTCTCTCCCGGGCGTTGAGGTCCGAGACGATTCCGATGACCTTTCCATTCTTGAGGAGCCGGAATGCGGATGAGAGATTGTTGTCCATCAGGACCGTGCAGTTCCTTCGTTCCCTGAATTCGTTCATCAGGCGCGTCATTCCGTCGACCGCCTGGGGCCGCGCGATGACGTTCATCGGCAGCCCGATTGCTGCAAGGTGGTATCCGATCAGTTCCCAGTTTCCGAAGTGGCCCGAAAGCATTATCATTCCGCGCCCCCGGGAATAGGCGTCTCGGAGGATCTTTTCGCCATCCATCCTGAGGTAGTCGGGGTAAGCCGCGTGGAGTTTCTCGTAAAGGATGATCTCAAGGAGGTTCATGACCTGGTTATGTTTCATTCCCCGGATGATCTCTTCGGCCCGGCTTCGGAACTCCTGCGGAAGCAACTTCCGGGCGCGGTCTTCCTCGTGGCGGAAGAAAAGGGGGAGCAGATTGCAGATCAGGGCGCGAATTCGGGGGATCCGGGAGACGGGTTGCCTCTCGATCAATGACGCCAGCCGCGAAACCAGGACAACCCGCACCTGACGGACGCAGGTCTTGTACCATTTCCTCGCCCTTTCCCGAAGGGAGGAAACTTTCTCCTGCCTTTCCAATGATGGTCCGGTTGGGGAGAGCGGGTTCGGCTCAGGAGCTTTTTGGGGTGAAAGTCGGTTCATCACAGTATTTCTCGATCAGGGGCCCGAGGAGATCCTTCGCCTCCAGTATCAGGTCGATGGCTTCCCTGACCGCCCCTGACCCACCCGGAGAATTGAGGACCAGGTCGGCGCGGGCGCGGACCGAGGAATGGGCGTCGGAAGGGGCGAAGAAAAATCCGACCTGGGACTTGACGGGAAGATCGTTGATGTCATCCCCAACGTAGGCAGTCTGTTCATGGGTCAGGCCTCGGCGAGCCAGGATTCCGGTTATCACCTGCCTTTTGTCACGAACCCCCTGGTGGAGCTCGTCGAACTCCAACTCCCGGGCGCGCCTCGCAAGAGACTCGGATGTACGGCCGGTCAGGCATCCGCAGGGAAACCCCGCTTTTCTCCAAAGGGCGATTCCCATTCCATCCTTGGTGGAGAAGAACTTCAGTTCCTCTCCCTGGCTTCCCAGGATTATCCGGCCGTCCGTGAGGACGCCGTCACAATCGAAGAGAAGAAGGCGGACTTCCCGGAGGCGGGTGGCGCGAGATGCATCGATGGTTGCCGTCACGGGACGTATTTTATTCCGAAACCGCCCCCTTGTCCACCCCCGGGTGGGGTAGGATCTGATCTTGAAGGGCAGGGGCGATTGAGGTATATTTTGGAGGAGGTAGCTGCCTTGAGCCCTCCGGCTCGGGAGGAAATGAGAGATGATGAAACTGACCCTTCGTGCAGGGTTTCTCCTTTTGGCTCTTTCAATGGCGTTTTCCGTTGGATGCGAGCAGATCACGGGGAAGCTCAAATCCGCCAAGGATGCCTTCCAGGATCTGAAGAAGATCCAGGCCATCGCCAAGGTTGCCGTTCCCCCGAAGGAAATCAACCCCTTGATCGAGAAGGCCCAGAAATCCACCGCCGAAGCCGTGGCGAAGCTGGAGGACGGGGACCTGAAAAACGCCCTTCTTGCCGCGATCGACGGGTATGTCGATGCAAGGAAGATAATGGAAGGCCCTGTTCAGATGAACATGCGGGAAAACCCCTGGGGGGGATACAAACTGAAATACCGGCTCAAGCTTCCCGACGATTTCGTCCCCCAGTTTGCCCTTTTGAAGCCTATCTTCGAAGTCGCGAACAAGAGCGTCGACCGGGTGGGCGAGCTGCTGAAATGAACCTCAGTAGGACTGGTTCAGCGACCCGGCCGCGTCTTCCCCCGTCCCAGTCGTGGGGCGCGGGGTGGGTACGGGGCGGAAGGGGACCGGTGAACTCGTCTCAGAACCGGTTTTCGGCGGGGGAGCGAAAGCCTCGATGTCTCCCGTCGATCCGATCCGGATCTGCTCGCCGGTGTTGAGCAACCGCTCGCCCTTTTTCGACACCACCTTCACCTTCCCTTTCTGGAGATCCACGGTCATCTCCTCGGGTTTCACTACGACCGAAAACCTGGTGCCGACGCTTTGGACATCCCCGAAGGGAGTCGACACCCTGAATGGGGGATGAGGTTCATCGAGCGAGCAGACCACCGAGCCAAGCTCAATTTTCAAGCCATCCGTCTCCGGAACGAAGATCGCTGGACCGGAGATCTCGATATCCATCCCGGTGCGGGGTCCGCAGGAAAGACGTGCGGTTTTCTGGGCGGGAAGGCGATAAGAACTTCCCCTCTCGAGTTTTCCGGATTCCTCTCCTGGCCAGGGGAGACCGTTTCCGGTGACAAGAAAAGGCTTTCCCTGGTCGGCGGCCAGGAAGAAGGTCAGGCCGGTCCCGGGAGGGGCCGGGGTGCGGTTGAAAAGACCGACACCGATGAGGAGAACGAGCGCCGCCCCGAATGCAAACACTGGTTTCAAAGACAGGAACAGATCCCTCCAGGAGCTTCCCGGTTGTTCGGTAACGGCGGGAAGACTTCGCATGACCCTGTCGACTTTCGAAACATTGACCCGGTCTTCGGCCCCGGGCTTGCATGCCTCGCGGAAAAGGGAATCCACCTTGCGGAACGCATCGACACGGGCTCTGCATGCGGAGCACGAGCCGATATGGTTTTCGACCGCGGACTTCCTGAGGGGAGGGAGTTCCCCATCGACGAAGGCCTGGAGATCATCGTTCTGGAAGCAATTCTCGGGTGATTTCATTACGATTCCATCGCCTCCCTGGGTTTTCCTTCGGCTCCCTGTCCGGAGGATTCAACGGCCTGCTTGAGGATTTCCCGCGCTCTGTAGAGATTCCCCTTTATCGTTCCAACCGGCTCGGAAAGAAACTCCGCCATTTCCTCGCAACTCAGGTCGAGCGAGTATTTCATCAGGAAAAGGAGACGGTATCCTTCCGGAAGTTTTCCGAGGAACTCATCGACCATCATCCGGCCCAGAACCTGGGAATCGGGGTTTGGAAGGGCCCCCCGGACCTCGAGATCTTCGACGGGTACCAGAGACACCCGCCTTCCCTCCCGTCGCCGGTATTGAAGAGCAATATTGATGGCCACCCGGCTCATCCAGGGACCGAAAGGGCGCGTTTCGTCGAACTGGCTGAGGCAGGAATAGGCCTGAAGAAAGGACTCCTGGCAGAGTTCCTCGGCTGTCTCCACGTTTCCGATGAACCTCCTGAGAAGATTGTGAATCCGTTCCCAATGGTTTTCGACCAGAAGGCGGAAGGCGTTCCGGCGGCCCTTTCGGACCATCAGGACCGCCTCGGCTTCCGCGGCTTGAACGTCGGTCATGCGAATGGGACCCCCACGTTTCGAGGCGGGAGAACAGTAGCTGATTTCGATTGCGGGTTCAATTTCCATTCCCCGACATACTTTATGCCCATTTTCCTCTAAGGGTTACATTAATTGTCCGGTCTTCCCCAATTCGTGCCTGTTGGATGATTCTACCACAGATAATCTCAGGAATTGGGTCTGCCGATACTTTCGTCCACCTGGGGATTCTGGTATAATCCCCGGCTGTGAGACAGGTTTTCATGCCGTTCCTGATCGCCTGGATCTCGGGGTTGATCCTGGTTCCCCTCATCCGGCGCGCAGCGCTGCGCATCGGGTTGGTCGACCGTCCGGATCGCCGGAAGATCCACGTTTCCCCCGTTCCGCGCATCGGAGGGGTGGCTTTGTTTCTTTCCGGATTCCTGGGCTCCCTTCCTTTTCTCAACGAGGATACGAAAACCCTGGGAGTCATGCTGGCGGGAACATTCATCTTCCTGATCGGGCTCCTGGATGACATTCTCGACCTTCCGGCAAACGTGAAGCTGGCCGGGCAGGTGGTCGCGTGCACGATCCTTTTCGCCTTCCAGGTCCGGATCGAATTCGTGACGGACTTCATTTCGGGCCAGGGTCTGGTTGCTCTAGGGCTTTTCACGTATCCCCTTACGCTTCTCTGGGTGATCGGGCTGACGAACACGGTCAACCTTGTTGATGGCGTGGACGGCCTGGCTGGTGGGATCGTATTCATCGCGCTGGCCACCCTGGTTGCGGTGCGGTTGATCACCCCTTATACGCAGGATGCGGTCGCGATCGGCAACGTGCTGGTCCTCACCTCGGCGATCATGGGGGGGCTTCTCGCTTTTCTCCGGTACAACGTCTATCCCGCCTCGATCTTCATGGGCGATTCCGGGGCGTATTTCCTCGGTTTCATGACTTCCGCGCTTTCGGTTGCCGGTGCAACGAAGGGATCGGTCCTGTTCCCGCTGGTGGTTCCCCTGATCGCTTTCGGGCTTCCGGTGCTTGACGTTTTCCTGACGATCCTTAGACGGTTTTTCAAGAAGGTCCCGATCTTCCAGGCGGACAAGGAGCACCTACACCACCGGCTCCTGAAACGCGGGTTTTCCCAGGCCGACACCACCCGTTTCCTGTGGATGGTCTCCACCTGCTTCGGACTCCTGGCCATCCTGACCTCGGATATCAACCACCGAGGGCTGCAATCCGCGGTAACCCTGCTTTTCATCATGATGGTCCTGACCTGCGTCGTTTTCTTCATGACCCGGGCAAATGCGGGCGACAAGCGTTAGGTTTTCCGACATCCTTCTCCAGGAGGATGTGGCGCGCCATCTTTCCGGGTCCCTGGGGCGCGGCAGGATCCGCCAGACCTACCTCCTTTGCGGGAAACGGTCGGTGGGGAAGAACATGCTTGCGGGGGCCTTCGCCGCCGCCCTTCAGTGCCTCCAACCCGAGATGGCCGTTCCGGGTTTCCCCGAGGCTTGCGGAAGGTGCCTGTCATGCAAACGGATCGCGAACGGGAACCATCCCGACGTTTCGACCATCTCCCCGCTCGGACAGGATATCAAGATCGACCAGGTCCGGAAACTCCAGGAACTGGCGGTCCTCCATCCCTTCATGGGAAAATGGCGGATATTCCTGATCGACCCTGCGGACCGGTTGAACGAGTATTCCTCGAACTGCCTTCTGAAGATTCTCGAGGAGGCTCCCGAAAGGGTGGTCTTCCTGCTCCTTGCCGAAAACCCGGAAGGTGTGCTTCCGACCATTTCGAGTCGGAGCGAGATTCTCCGGTGCTGCACCCCTTCCCACCAGGCTGCGCGCGACCACCTTTCACGGGCTTTCGGCCTTTCTTCCGAAGCTGCGATGCAATCGTATTCCCTTTCGGAAGGATACTTCGGCCGGGCTTTGCGATTGGCCCGGGAAGGGGGATTCCCGCCAATGCCCCTTCCGCTCGTTCAGTCTCACCAGGACTACCTCCAGGCGATCGTCGGACTTGGGCTCCACATCCAGTCACTCATTCCCGAAAGCGAGTCTCTCGAAGAAGCTCTGCGGAAGCTGGAAGAGCCCGACTCGTTTTTTCACATCCCCCTTCTGGTATCCAGAAAATGCTGCGCGCGCGGGCTCTTGATGAGCGCAGGACTTCCCCAGTCATTCCCCCTCATGTTCTCGGACCTCATGATCTCCTCGACAAAGTCCCTGCAAGCCATCCTGAAGGGGCACGTCGAAGGGCTGGTCAAGCAACAGAAGCAGGCTTACGAGGGCTCCCTCGTGAAGGACCTCGAAAAGCAGCTTCTTGCGGCCATCGGAAAGATCGGCCTGGCCGAGATCCAGGAGTTTCTGGATTCCCTTCTCAACTGGTTCCACGATTCCCTGGCCTTTGGGGTTTCGGGAAACGAAACTTTGCTGTTGAACGCCGACCGCAAAGAGGATATCATGACGATCACCGGGGTCAGAGGCCTTGCCCGTATACGGAACATGATCGAGACCGTCGTTCGGGGCATGGAGCTCCTTCGCAGGAATGTCCAGCCCACCCTGGTTCTCGAAAGCGTCTTGATGAACATCGGAGGTTCCAACCCTTGAACCAGATCGTCGCCCTCCGTCTGAGGAAGCTCCCCGTCATCCATTATGTCCCGCTCCCCGATTCCATGATCGACGGCGGGTCCGAGTTCCTGGTGCGTACCCAGCACGGGACGGAGCTTGCCAGGCTTCTGAGGGTGATGCCCGAGTCCTTCCAGCCCCAGGCTCCCGAGGAACCCTTCGTCCGGGAGGTCCTCCGCCCCCTCCACGAGGATGACCGAAAGAAGGTCGCCGACCTGAAGATCCGTGAGCGGGAGGCGTTCGCCAAATCGAAAGCGATCGTCACCGAACACAAGCTCAAGATGAAGATGCTGAAGGCGGAGCTTCTCTTCGACCAGAGCCGTATCATTTTCTATTACAAGTCCGATACCAAGGTCGATTTCCGTGACCTACTCAAGAGCCTCGCTACCGCCTTCAAGACGCGTATCGAGCTTCGCCAGATCGGGGTCCGGGATGAAGCCAAACTCCTCGGAGGGATCGGCTGCTGCGGGAAGGAAGTCTGCTGCGCCCAGTTCATGGTCGGGTTCGCACAGGTTTCCACCAAGATGGCCAAGGACCAGAACCTGAGCCTCAACCCCACCAAACTGTCCGGGATCTGCAACCGGCTGCTCTGCTGCCTCGGGCACGAATACTCCTATTACGCATCCTTCCACGGGAAGTTCCCCAAGATCGGCGCGGATATCTGCGTGGCCGGGGAAAAGGCGAAGGTATTCGACCTGAATTACATCACGCAGAAGATCCTGATCGGTTTTTTCGATCGACGGAAGCTCGTCCAGAAGCTCGAGTTCATCAAGGGTCGCAAAGATCCCGTCACCGGGAAGAACCTCTGGTGGATCCAGGAACCCGGGCAGGCGGAACCAGACCTCAGCGTCCTGACGATTCCACATAACCAGGGGCAGGTCGGGGGCAAGAACCAGGAGAAACGAAAAGGGCCGGGTCCCTCTCCGGCTCCCCAAGCGTCTCCCCAGGCGGTTTCCCCGAAGGTTCCCCGGTCCCCTGTTGCCGCGCCCGTTCCACCCGAAGAAACCGATGATGAGGAAACCCCGGTTTCCGGTGAAACCCCTGGGGACACCACCCAGGAGCTTCCCTCCAATCCGCCTGCAGAAACCCCTGTGGAGGATACCGGAACCCCACCGGAGGATCCCGGAGAACCTTCCGTACCCCAACAGGAATGAAACGTGTTATAATCTTTGCCCGGTCTAACATTCCCGTGCCTTTCGTTCGGCCCGGGAGAAGCGAGGAAGAATCGTGTCACGTATTGGATTGATCGCCGGAAATGGGCGGTTCCCCCTGTACTTCGCCGAGTCGGCAAGGCAGGGCGGGAATCAGGTTGTTGCGGTCGCGATCCGGGAAGAAACCTCCCCGGACCTGGAGAAACTTGTCGAGGAACTCCATTGGTTTCACGTGGGCGAGCTGCAGTCCATGATCGACACCTTCCTGAACCTGCGGATCGACAGGATCGTCATGGCCGGTAAGATCACCAAGACCAGGATGTTCAACCACCTCAAACCTGATGCCAGGCTGAAGCGGGTTTTCGAAAAGACCCCAATTCGAAACGATGATGCTCTTTTGAAGGCTCTCGCCGACGAATTCATTTCCGAAGGGATCCACGTCTGCGATTCGACCACCTTCCTGTCTTCCCTGCTTCCCCAGAAAGGGACGCTTACCCGGCGCGAACCTTCGAAGGAGGAGTGGCTCGACATCCAGTATGGACATGATATCGCGAAGAGCATCGCGGGAATGGACATCGGTCAGACCGTCGTGGTGAAGAACAGGGCCATCCTCGCCGTGGAGGCCATCGAGGGGACCGACGAGACGATCCTCAGGGGGGGTCGGCTCGGGAACGGTCAGGTGACGGTGGTCAAGGTCGCCCGACCCCAACAGGACATGCGTTTCGATCTTCCCGTCGTCGGGCTGGACACCATCAGGACCCTCCTGCAGGTCAACGCCCGTTGCCTGGCTTTCGAGGAGAAGAAAACCCTCCTTCTCGACCGGGCCGAACTGATCGCCATGGCTGACGGTGCCGATCTGGCAATCGTCGTTCTGTGACCCTGGTGCCGTCTGATCCGGGTGTCGGCCGTCGGCCCGGAGCGGGTAATCGCGAAGATCCACCCCTCGCGGGAGAAATCGCTGGAGTTGAAAATGTCTGAAGGAAAAGTGAAGGTCGGAGTCGTTGGGGTAGGTCACCTCGGAAAACACCATGCCCGGATCCTTGCGGAGATGGCCGGTGCGCACCTCGTCGGGATAGTGGATGTTAACGAGACGGTTGGGAAGGAGATCGCGGCGAAATTCAACGTTCCCTTCCACCAGGATTTCCAGGCCCTTGACGGGATGGTTGACGCGGTCACGATCGTCGTTCCCACGTTCCTTCACCACAAGGTCGCGAAATTCTTCCTTGAACGGGGCGTCCACACCTTCGTGGAGAAGCCCATCACCAAGACACTGGACGAGGCGAGCGACCTTCTCCGCATAGCCACGGAGAAAAAGCTCACCCTCCAGGTCGGACATGTGGAGCGGTTCAACGCGGCGATAATAAAGCTGCAGTCTCTTTGCGAAGCCCCCCGGTTCATCGAGTGCCAGCGGATGGGGCCCTTCTCGAAGCGGATTTCCGATGTCGGAGTCGTCCAGGACCTCATGATCCACGATATCGATATCGTGCTTTCTCTGGTACGGTCGAAAATCTCGCGGATCGACGCCGTTGGGATCCCAGTTCTGACTGAAAACGAGGACATCGCGAATGCCCACATCGTCTTCGAGAACGGGTGCATTGCCAACCTGACCGCTTCACGCATCAGCGACGAGGTGATCCGGAAGCTGAGGATATTCGAATTCGACAAGTACTGTTCCCTCGATTACGCCAACCAGGCGATAACTCTCAGGAAGAAATCGAAGGAACAGACCATCGAGAAGAAGGAACTCGAGGTACACAAGGTCGAGCCCCTCCGGCTCGAGCTGGAACACTTCATACAATGCCTCCGCGAGCACAAGAAGCCCCTTGTAACGATCGAGGACGGGAAGAATGCCCTTGAAGTCGCCCTCGAGATACTCGCGAGCATCAACTCCGGCTGGGCAAAAGCGTGAGGCTTTTTCCGGGGACGCACTCTTGCAACTGCAGCATGTGAAAACGTTTCATTCCCTGGGTGCTTTCATGTTCCGGCGGAGGGATCTCCTGCCGGTTCCCCTGGTCCTGCTTCTCGGCTGGCTCGCCCGACCCCGCTTCATCGGATGGATTTTGGGGCTTCCCCTCATTCTCGCTGGTGAGCTGTTCCGGCTCTGGGCGCTGACCCACATAGGTCCCACCACACGTACAAGGGAAATCTGCGCGGACCGTCTCATCACGACCGGCCCCTACGCCCTCTGCAGGAATCCGCTCTACCTCGCCAACACCCTCAAGGTCGCTGGAATCCTGATCATTGGAGGTAACTCCATCTTCGCAGTGCTGGGCATGCTTTTCTACGCCCTCGAGTTTGCCGCGATCATCACCTACGAGGAGGAATTCCTCGCCCGGAAGTTCCCTGACGGGTTCGCTTCCTATTCCGCGGAAGTGGCCCCCTTCATACCAAGGAGCATCGGTCACGGTTTGTGGGAGGCTCCCGCTTTTTCCTGGGCAGAAGCGGTTCGGTCGGAGTTCAAGACTTTCTCTTCCACCGGGGCAATACTCGGGTTTCTCAGCCTCCTCCAATGGGGCCGGGGATCGGCTACCGAAGGGCGGGTGGCATGAACCGGGGAACGACGCAGGCCATTCCGCGACGGATCTTTTTCGTTGCGGGTGAACACAGTGGCGACTTGCAGGGGTCGTTGGTACTCTCCCACCTGAAACAGCTCCGCCCCGACCTGAAAGCCGAGGGGATCGGCGGTCCTCTCATGAAAAAGGCGGGCCTCGAATGCCTCCACAGCATCGACGAGCTGGCCGTGATCGGTTTCGTCGAGGTTCTGAAGAACCTCCGGCACCTCTGGTCGATCTTCAACGACGTCAAGAACCATATCATCGCCAATCCGCCTGACATGCTCGTTCTCATCGACTATCCCGGGTTCAACGTCCGTCTTGCCGAGGTGGCCCGCGGGCACGGGATCCACGTCGTCTACTACATCTGTCCCCAGGTCTGGGCCTGGCATGCCAGCCGCGTGAAGAAGATCACCAAGGTTATCAACGAAGCCGTGGTCGTATTCCCCTTCGAGGTCGACATCTGGCGAAAGGCGGGAGCCGAGGTCAACTGGTTCGGGCACCCCCTCATCGGGGTCTCGGAAAGCCGGACTCCGCCTGCCGACTTCCGTCGCGACCTGGGAGTCGGGGCCGGCCCCGTTGTGAGCCTCCTTCCGGGAAGCCGTGAACAGGAGATCTACTACATTCTTCCCCCACTGCTGGCCACCGCCGAGATCATCCTGCGGAAAGAGCCGGGGACCCGTTTCCTTCTCCCCGTCGCAGGTACCATCCCGGATTCCCTTCTTCGTCCCTACCTGGAGAGTTGCAAGCTTCCTCTGACCGTGCTCCGTGGAAAAACCTACGAGGCGATGGACATCTCCGACCTCGCCCTCGTCGCATCGGGGACCGCAACTCTCGAGACCGCCATCATCGGAACTCCGATGATCATAGTGTACCAGACGAACTGGTTCACCTCGATCCTTTCCAAGTTCCTCATCCAGGCCCCCCACATCGGACTTCCCAATGTGGTTGCTGGCCGCCAGGTCGTCCCCGAGTTCATCAGGTGGCAGTTCCATCCCGAGGCTGTCGCCCGGGAAGCCCTCTCGATCCTCGAGGATCCCTCCAGGCGGCGGAAGATCCGCGAGGACCTCGGCGAGGTGCGGTCCATTCTCGGTGAGAAGGGTGCCAGTCGCCGGGTGGCGGAGCACCTGCTGAAGAGGTTGGAGGTGATCGGAGGACGATGAAGACGGTTTCACGCCTCTGGGAGTACTTCCGTGGATATTATCCCCATTTCTTCGTTTCCCTCTTCTTCAGCCTGATAATGGCTGTCTGCACGATCTATCCCGCCTGGATCATCAAGAGCGTGGTTAACGATGTGCTGCTGAAGCGCGATCTCGAGGCACTTCACCTCATTGCGATCTCCCTCGTCATCGTGATGGGTATCAAGGGCATCGCCAACTTCATCCAAAGCTATCTGATGACCTGGGTCGCCCAGAACATCCTCAAGACCATCCGGTCGCAGAGTTTCGACCGCCTGATGCGGCTATCCCTCTCGTTCTTCGAGAAGCAACGGACCGGCCAGATCATCACGAGGATCACCAGCGACGTCCTGGTTCTCCAGAACCTGCTCTCGAGCACTACCGGACTGTTGGGCGACCTGATCGCCTTCTTCGGATTCTGCGGATACATCTTCTTCCTTCACTGGAAGCTGGCCTTCATTTCGATAATCATCATCCCTTTCATCGGAGCCCTGATAAACAAATTCTCGAGGAAGATGAAGAAGATCGGGACCCGCATGCAGAACCGGATCGGTGACATCGCGACCGTCCTCCAGGAGTACATTACGGGAATCAAGGTGATCAAATCCTTCACTCTCGAAAACTATGCCGCCGGGAACTTCGAGAAGGCGAACCAGGACAATTTCAAGGAAACGATGCGGGGGAACAAGATCAATTCAGCCACCTCACCCATCATCGAGTTCATCAACACGGTCGGACTCTCCATCATTTTCTGGTACGGTGGTTACGAGGTCATTCAGGGAAGACTCGACGCTGGCCAGTTGATCAGCTTCCTCACCGCCCTGGTCGGGCTGTTCACCCCCATCAAGAACCTCTCCAAGGTGAGCAACGTGATCTCCCAATCGGTCGGTGCCGCTGAGCGCGTGTTCGAGCTTCTCGATGCCCCCATCGACATCCGCGAGAGGGAGAACGCGGTCATCCTGGGATCATGCCGTGGCGAGGTGGAGTTCTGCAAGGTCTCCTTCTCCTACAACTCGAACGAGATGGTACTCACCGACATTGGCCTCAAGGTCCAGCCCGGCGAGGTGGTGGCTCTGGTCGGCCCTTCGGGGGCGGGAAAGACGACCTTCGTGAATCTCATTCCGCGGTTCTACGAAGTTCTTGCCGGGGAGATCCGGGTCGACGGCATCGACATCCGGGATGTCTCCTTCGCCTCCCTCCGTCGGTTCATCGGGCTCGTCCCGCAGGAGACGATCCTCTTCAGCGGGACGATCGAGGACAACATCCGTCTCGGACGCCTCGATGCCACCTTCGAGGAGATCGAGACCGCGGCGAAGCTTGCGAATGCCCACCAGTTCATCATGGCCCAGGCCGAGGGGTATAAGACCCTTCTCGGGGAGCGGGGTGTCAACGTTTCGGGGGGGCAGGCACAGCGTCTCGCCCTGGCACGCGCTTTCCTCAAGGACCCCAGGATCCTCATTCTCGACGAAGCCACCTCGGCCCTGGACAGCGAGACGGAAAACCTCATCAAGGAGTCCCTCGCCCGCCTCATGGTCAACCGCACCACCTTCATCATCGCCCACAGGTTGTCGACGGTGGTGAATTCGAATAAGATCGTGGTGTTGCAGAACGGAAACATCGTAGAATGGGGTACGCACCCCAACCTCCTGGAAAAGAACGGTCTGTATGCGCATCTTTATCATTCCCAGTTTTCCGCCCAGAGTGCGAACTGAAGAAGGAAAGAAACGGACGTGGAACCATACGAACAGACCCCCCGGGGTGCCCGGAAACCGGAAACCGGGAGTGCCGCCGTCCTTCCCGAGCCGGGTCCCCAAAACGAGGAACGCTGGCAGGAACCAGGTTACCGGCAGAAGGTCAGAATCAAGGGAAGGGCCGCTGCCTTGTTCGTGAAGCTTTTCGGGCACTCTGTCAGGCTCGAGCACTTCGGCCGCGAAAACGACCGGAAAGCCGGATCGGGTGGACGGCCGGTCATCTACGTCTTCTGGCATGGGTCTCAGCTGATTCCGCTGGGGGTCTACCGTGGCCGAGGAATTTGGATTCTCACCTCCCTCTCCCGGGACGGAGATATCCAGACCCAGGTGATGTCCTGCCTGGGTTACCGGACGATCAGGGGTTCTTCCTCCCGGGGTGGGGCCAGGGCATTGATGGGTCTTCTCCGCGGCTTGAGGGAACCCGGAGCCAGGGCTGCCATTGCGGTGGACGGGCCCCGTGGGCCATACCGGGTGGCGAAACCCGGGGCGGTTCTGCTTGCCCAGAAATCTGCCGCAGCCGTCCTTCCCGTTGGAATCGCCTATTCCCGGGTCAGGCGGTTGAAGAACTGGGACCAGTTCGAGATCCCGTTTCCCTGGTCCAGGGTCGCCCTCGT
>CAYRYU010000019.1:1908-8600 GCA_964428355.1 uncultured bacterium | reverse complement strand
CGGCTGCTCCTCGTCCTCCGGGACCTGAAACGTTTCCTCCGGGAGGAGCGGCCCGACCTGCTTCTCCTCGTGGATTACCCCGGGTTCAACATGCGCCTTGCCCGGACCGCAAAATCGCTCGGTATTCCAACCCTCTATTATTTTCCCCCGAGCAAGTTCGCGGTGAATCCGGAGGATGTTTCTGATGCAGCCCGGACGATCACTTCCGTTGCCGCCAACTTCACCTTCACCCACGAGGTCTACAAGGCCGCGGGGGCAAACGTCCAGTTCGTCGGGCATCCCCTTCTCGACCTTGCCAGGCCCACTTTCTCCCGCGAGATGGCCTTCCGGGAATTCGGCCTGGATCCCGCCCGCCCCGTCATCGGCCTTTGCCCGGGAAGCCGGGAAAGCGAGCTCGTTCAGCTTCTTCCCATCATGCTTGAGGCCGCGAAGATCCTCTCTGCGAGAGAGCCGGGGCTCCAGTTCCTCGTTCCGGTCATTTCCACGGAAGGGCCTCAGGTCTACGGAATCCCGAAGGATGACCTCAGGCGGCAGCTGGACGAATCAAAACTCCCGGTCCGCCTCGTGGAAGGCAAGATCTACGACGTCATGGCCGTCTCGACACTGCTACTGATAAGCTCGGGCACCGCAACCCTCGAAGCGAGCCACATCGGGACCCCGATGATCATCGTCTACCGTGTTTCGCTGGTTACCGAGATCGTTGCGAAGCTGTTCAACAAGATCCCGAGGTTCATCGGTCTTCCAAACATCATCAGCAAGCGTCTCGCGGTTCCCGAGCTCATCCAGCACGACCTTACTCCCGAGAACCTTGCCGCCCATGCTCTCGATCTGCTCCATTCTCCAGAGAAGATGGCGAAGCAACGTCAGGACCTCGCGGATGTGGTCGTCCACCTGGGCCAACCCGGAGCGCATCAGAGAGTTGCGAGCATGGCGCTCGAGCTCCTGGGAAGGTGACATGAGTTCCCGATCCCTTTTTCCCCCGGTGGCAGGATTTCATGACGGGGAAACCGGGTTTCCGCAGAGATGACGGCACCTTCATACCAACCCGGCTTGGGTCTTTCCTGGACCCGAATCGCCGGGATTCTCTCTCGAATCGCCCTGAGCTTTCCCGAAGCAATCGGGCGGACCATCGCAGGAGGCATCGGGATGGCCCTCGCGAGAGGATGGAGGTCGGAACGGCGCCGGTTGACGGACGTGATCGACCGGGTTTATCACCGCCTGGACCGGCCGCTTCCCCTGCCTCTCGAGCGGATCGTCGACGGGGTCTTCCTGCATTTCTCGATGAACGTTTTCGAGTTACTGAGGTTCCCTCTGCTGTCCGCATCAGACCTCGAGAGGAAGTTCGCCTTCGATGGGCTCGGGAACTTCGAGCGCGCTTTTTCCAGAGGGCGGGGGGTAATCCTCGTCGTTCCCCACCTCGGGAACTGGGAACTTCTCGGGGCCGCGATCGCCCACCGGGGTTACCCGCTGCACTCATTTTTCCTGGCCCAGAAGGAAAACGATATCGGGTCCGTTCTCGACCACTTCCGGGAGTTTTCGAGGATCATCCTCCACGACCGTGACCGTGCGGGAATGAGCGCGCTCAAGGCACTGAAACGCGGAGCGGTTTTAGGGATGATCTCCGACCAGGATGGCGGGAACAACGGGGTTTACGCCGATTTTCTCGGGCACTGGGTCAGCAACCCTGCCGGTCCCGCCAACTGGAGTTTGAAGACAGGGGCTGCCCTGGTTCCGCTGTATTCCCTCCGGAACGGATGGAGCGCGAGATACACGGCACGTTTTCTTCCCGAGCGGCAACCGGAAGCAGGGAGTTCTCACCGGGAACAGGTCGTCGCGAGGACTCTCGGGGTGATGCGATGGATGGAAGAGCTGATCCTGCGGAATCCCCACCAGTATCTCTGGTTCTATGACCGGTTCAAGCCCCGCCACCAGGCATACCTCGGGAAGCTCGAGCGGGATGGGGCGGAAATGGTCCATGGTGAGGCATTCTATCCCCTTGGCGAGGGGGAGAGGTGACATGGAAAAGGCCAGCCCCGGTGATAGCTTCCCGGAAATGATTTCTCCGCGCGGGTTGGCAGGACTGGCCGGCTACCAGCTTCTTTTCGGGTGCGCCTTGATGGCCGGGGCCGGATTGGTTCCCTGGCTTTCCAGCGCCAGCCGAAGGGTTCGGGAAGGTTTCCATCATTACCTGGGCCGGCTTCCCATGCCCCCGTCAGGACCGCTGGCCTGGGTTCACGGGGTGTCGATGGGGGAGACCCTCGTTGCCTGCGGTTTGATCGAAGCCCTCAGGGCTAGATTCCCGGGCCTGGTGATTGGAACCACGACAACCCATCCCGATGTGATGAAGGTTCTTTCCCGCCGTGTGGTGGGGGATTCCCGTGCGTTCTTTCCCCTCGATTTCCTTCCCTGCCTCGAGACCGCGTTCAACCGATGGAATCCCCGGATCATCCTTCTGACCGAGACGGATTTCTGGCCGGCTTTTTCCTTCCTGTGCCGGCAGCGTGAAATACCTCTCGTCCTGGTCAATGGCCGGATCAGCGACAAGATCCTGGACTTCTATTCCTGTTTCCGGGCGATGGCCGAGTGCGTTTTCGGCGGGTTCAGCGCAATGTGCGTCCAGACCGAGTATGACGCCCGGAAGCTCCGAGAACTGGGAGTCGCCCACCACCGGATCCACGTCACGGGAAACCTCAAGGTCGACCTCGCAATGGGAGAAGGCAAGCCTCCTCCACGTGAAATCGTTGTCTGGAAAGGGGATTCCCCCCTCGTGGCTTTCGGCTCCATTCATCCCTCCGAGTTCGAGATGCTGTTGCCGGTTTTCAGGACACTGGCACGGGAGGGGGGGGTGAAAGTCATCCTTGCCCCGCGGAATGTTGCTCTGGCGCGATCCTGGAAAGCCGCGCTCGAGAAAACGGGTATTGGTGCAGCGCTTCGTTCCGGTCTCCCCACCGGAGGACTTGGCTCAAACCTTCTCTTGCTAGATTCCTTCGGGGAACTCGCATCCGTCTATGGGCTCGCCGGAGTAGGTTTCGTCGGAGGAACCCTGGATCCGGCGGTGGGGGGGCACAACCCGATCGAGGTCCTCGCCCGGAAAGTCCCTCTTCTTATCGGCCCACATTCCCGGAACTTCCAGGATCTCGTGGACCAGCTGCGGACGAAAGGAGGAGTCCTGGTGGAGAGCCATTCGGCCGGAATCGAAGCCGCGATCCGGAGGCTTCTTGAAGACCGGGATTTTTCCCGCAATCAGATCTATTCAGCGGATGGGATTCTGGAAGCGAATAGCGGGGCTATTGGCCGCACTCTCGACCTCATCGCCCCGTTTGTTCCCATCACCACCTGAGGTGAAAAGGAGTTTGCACATGGGTTATGTCGCCTACCTGGTATGGGGTTTGGTTATCGGCGTTCTGAGCGGAATTCTCGGCCTGGGCGGAGGGATTTTCATCATTCCGACCCTGATCTTCCTGTTCGGGCTGACCCAGCACCAGGCCCAGGGAACATCGGTGGCGATGATGGTGCCCCCCATCGGGTTGATGGCCGCCTACAGATACTGGCAGGACGGCAACGTCGTGATCCCGATCGCGGTCTTCGGAGCGATCGGATTCTTTGTGGGAGGCTATTTCGGCGCCGGGATCGCGAGCAGGATCTCGGAGATTACGCTGCGAAGAGCCTTCGGAGCATTGATGGTGGCGGTCGGTTGCCGCATGCTCTGGGGCTGAACACAGGCTAGCCGCGGAGACACAGAGGCACCGAGGGTGGAAGGTCCGCTTTTGGATGGCCCTGGCTCGGTGGCTCCGAGTCTCCGTGGCGAACCGGGCCTTTCAGTTGAAGGTGTCGGGGAGGATCGAAAGGCGCGGGGTTTTCACGTCCCAGGAGATGCCGTTTATGTCCTTGAAGTTCAGGACCCCCGTTCCCGAATAGCGAAGGGGAATTCCTGCCGCCGAGAGCCTTGCCACCAGTCCCCCGAAATCGTTCGGTCGGAAGATGATCCTGTGGTCATGGCGAACGGTCTGGTTCACCGCACGATCGAGAAGGCGGACCTCGGTGGAAAGAACCTCGACCTGGGGACTTTCGATCCGCATCAGGACGCCCTCGAAGTCGTCGGAAACGACCTCTCTCAGGGTCAGAACCCGTTCGATTCCAAGAACACGGGAATAGAAATCCCTGCTGCCCGCTGGATCATTTGTCAGGATTCCGACTGGAGTTACGCCCATCATATTCTTTGCCCCCGATGAGAAATTTCACGGTATCCGGTTTCTACATCGGCATTCAAGGCCCGGGGAATGAGTGGATCCTGCCCTCGGGTTCGGTGGGTCAGGAACCGGTTCCTTCCCGATCCGGACTTCACCGATCGATGGAAAACCGGCCCGAAATCCCTTGCCCCGCTTTTCTGACGGGGGTATAATCGGGATGATCCCTTGTTCCGTCACGCACAAAACAGGCCGAAAGGCTGGAGAAGCAGGAAAGGAAGCTCCCATGAAAATCGGCATTCAGCCCCTGAACGAAAAAGAACTGAAACCGGTCGAAACCGATCCGAAGAAGTTGGGGTTCTGCAAGATTTTCTCTGACCGCATGTTCGTAATGGAATACACGGAAGTCGATGGCTGGCACAATCCCGAGATCAGGAAACTGGAGCCCTTCCGGCTCGCGCCTTCCTGTATCGTCCTGCATTATGCCCAGGAGATTTTCGAGGGTCTCAAGGCCTACAAGACCAAATCCGGGAAGATCAACCTGTTCAGGCCGGACATGAACGCCAAGCGTTTCAACCGCTCGGCCACGCGGCTGTGCATGCCCACTCTTCCGGAGTTCGATTTCATCGACTCTATCGAGAAACTCGTCTCGATCGAGGAACGCTGGGTCCCTTCCACCAAGGGAGCTTCCCTTTACATCCGCCCGTTCATGTTCGCGAGCGATGAAACCCTTGGTGTAAGGGCCTCTTCGAACTACATTTTCTCCATCATCCTGAGCCCTGTCGGCCCGTATTACCAGGAGGGCTTCAACCCTATCAGCCTCTTCGTCTCGGACGAATACATCCGGTCGGCCCGCGGTGGAACCGGGGAAGCGAAGACAGGCGGCAACTATGCCGCCAGCCTTCTCGCGGGAAGGGTTGCCCGGGAAAAGGGCTGCGCCCAGGTGCTTTGGCTGGATGCGGCTGAACATCGCTTCGTCGAGGAAGTGGGTGCCATGAACATCTTCTTCGTCTTCGGAGACCGGCTGGTCACCCCCAAACTTACGGGAAGCATCCTCGCGGGCGTGACCCGGGACAGTGTTTTGACCCTGGGTCGCGATATGGGGCTCAAGATCGAGGAGCGTCTCGTCTCCATCGATGAAGTGATCGGCGGTATCACCACCGGGTCCGTCACCGAGATCTTCGGGGCGGGGACTGCGGCGGCGATCTCCCCCGTCGGAAACCTCAGATACAAGGATCACGATTACGTGGTCGGAAAACGCGAGGTGGGACCCATCAGCAGAAAGATGTACGACACCCTCCTTGGGATCCAGTATGGAGACCTGGAGGACCGCTTCAACTGGATCCACCGCCTCGGAAGCAAGGAAAAGTCGGCATCGGCCTGAAAAAGCCGCCACCCTTTTCGGATTCTTCGCGCCTCGAGGCGGCCTTCGTCCTCGGGGTGGCGGAAGACGCTGCCCGGGAAATCCTCGAGATCTACCAGGGTGAATTCGAGGTCCGTTTCAAGGGCGGTGTCGAACCGGTGACCGTGGCGGACCAGATCGCGGACCGTCTGATCGTTGACGCTCTTCGCGCCAAATTTCCCGAGGATCTGGTTCTCAGCGAGGAGAACGGCATCACCGGCGATCCCGGCAGAGATCCGGCGCGATGCTGGTTTCTCGACCCCATCGACGGGACCAAGGAGTTCATCAAGAAGAATGGTGAGTTCGCGATCCAGATCGGCAGGGTAACCCGTGGAATAATGGATTTCGGTCTCGTGTTTCGACCCACCACCGGTGAAGCTTTCATCGCCATCCGAGGTGAGGGTTGTTTCGGCTGCCTGGTTTCCGGGGAATGGCAGAGGTTGAAGATTCCAGACCCTGGGATCCGGCCTTCTCCGCTGATAATGGCTATGAGCCGTTCCCACCCGAGCGGCCTTTGTCGGGAAGTGGCTCAGGAATGGGGAGATCACGACCAGATCCAGATGGGAGGGGTTGGACTGAAGTTCATGGAAATGGTGCGTGGAAGAGCGCATTTCTACATCAACGAGTCCAACTCCACGAAAGCCTGGGACGTCGCCGGTCCACAGGTTCTTCTCGAAGAGGCGGGAGGGGTCGTGACGGACCTGCGGGGAAAGGCCTTCCGATATGACCCGGCCGACCCCTACCATCGCTTTGGCCTCCTCGGCTCATCCTCTCCCGTTCTTCACCAAAAGCTTCTGGGAATCATCCATCGGCTGCGCCCCGGTCTGGCAGGAAATGACGGGGCTTGACGAACATCCGCCCGGGACTGCCTGGGCACTCGTATCCCGGGGGCTGGCGGCCTCGAGGCTGATACCGGTTCTTGCCGGGCTTGTGGCCCTTTCCTGGGCAATGTACTGGTTTCGGGGCTTCGTCCAAGACGATGCTTTCATCAGCCTGAGATTCGCATCGAATCTTGCAGAGGGTAAAGGTCTCGTTTTCAACGAGGGGGAGTTCGTGGAGGGGTTCACCAACTTCTCCTGGACACTATCCGCGGCGGTTCTCTT
>CAYRYU010000019.1:0-1808 GCA_964428355.1 uncultured bacterium | reverse complement strand
TTTCCTCTGTTTCCGGATGTGGTATTTCGGATCCCTCGTTCCAAACACTTTTTTCGTCAAGGGGGTTTCAAACTGGGAAAGTCACGTCCAGGGAATCCAGAACCTTCGCGAATTTCTTGGCTTCAACTGGATCTTCGTTCTGGTTGCGATCTCGATTCCATCGTTGCTCCTAGCCGTTCTGGATCGCAGTTCCCCCAGGTGGTTCGAGAGTCCCGAAGGGAATGGAAGGGCATTTTCCCTGGTCTTCCTTCTGGGCTACACGTATTACCTCGTGCGAGTCGGGGGGGAGATTCTGCCATTCTTCCGGCTGTACATACCCCTTCTTCCTTTTCTCGCCCTTTGGACCGGCTGCTCGATTGATGGGATCCTGCTTTCTCCGCAGGCGGAAAGGCAGGGAAGATTCCGCGCGTTTGCGGGGATGTTCCTTGCCGGTCTCGTGATCTGGTCTGCCTTTGATTCGGTCCGGACGAGTGTCAGCCATAAAGAGTTCCAGGGAGTCCTTTCCTCGCTCGAAGGAGCCCACGGAAAACTTGGGGATCTCGTCGAGAAGATCGCAACGGAGGATTCGGGCCGGAAACTTACCGCGGTGGCCCAGGACATGGGATTGATCCCTTTCCGGGCCAGGTCCGTCCGGTTCGTGGATTCGATCGGGCTGACCGACGGGGTCATCTCGCGATTGCTATATGAACGCGGGTACACTCCCTATATCCGGTATCTCCAATGGAATGACGAAGGGAAGCGGAAAGGAATTCTCGAAATGGAAGACCGCGCAAGGGCTTATCTCCAGAGCCGCGATCCCGACCTGATCATCATCAATATCGATCACTCCGCCTCGGAAGCAAAACGTGTCCGGGACGCCATCGGAAAGAAGGACATGGATGTCCTGATGCCGCTATTGGGGGCCAATGTCTTTTTCTACGGGCTTTCGCGGACCGACTGGTTCCGGACTAACTTCGAACTGGCCGAGGGCGTGACATATTCCACCAACCACGACCTCCTGCTCTTCCGCCACCGGCGGTTGTCTCCGGGTCGTTAGGGTCGACCTGGAGAAGAATCAGGCACGTCCCCTTCCAGCCCTCCGGGGGCCGCCCCGAGAAATCCGTGCTCCTGGTCCGCAAACGGCTCAATGATTGCGCGGGTCAGATTGATCGTCCGAAGAATTTTTGAACCGCCGGAAAACCACAGCCTTTCATTCCCGAAGAGAAACCCCAGGTTTCGATATGCGCAGGAGACCATTTTGAACGGCAAGGTTGAGCACCCGGATGGCCTTTCCGATGATGAAAGCTGGACACCGGTTTCGAATAGGACTAGTATTGCCTCGTTGGAGGATTCTCCGAGAGGAACGATGAGATATCTTCAACTCGTAGCGGATTTCGAAGCAAGGGAACCGATCGCATTTCCGGACAACCCCGTCAACACTCTCCGAGGCGCCGTCGGGTTTCGTCTGAAGGACCTCGTCTGCCTTCATCGCAATCGAACACGATCCTCCTGCCGCGGTTGTCTGGCCGAACAGGCATGCTATTTCGCCACCTGCTGGGAATCGGCATTCCCACTGGGAGACCAACCCGGGCTCGCCTCCCGGCGCGACATTCCCCATCCCCTCGTTTTCGATGCGCGTTTCCCAGGCCCATCCGGGTTTGGGCCCGGCAGAGGGTTCTCTTTCGGCGTCACGCTTCTTGGGCCGGCCGTGGACGGGCTTCCATTCCTCCTCCTTGCACTCGAGGAGGCGGGTGCCCGCGGTTTTTCCCGCACGAAAGGAAAGGCCCGGCTGGTTTCCGTGAAGGTCGATGGCTCCGGCAATCCATTAT
>CAYRYU010000018.1:66279-81519 GCA_964428355.1 uncultured bacterium | reverse complement strand
AGGGGACCCGATCGACCCTCAAGGAAATGCTCGCCATCGAAACGACGATGGAGGCAAGGAGGATCCTCAGACTCGTCGAGAGCGACCTTCAGGCGGCCTGTTTTCCAATCGACGGAAACCGGGTCCAGGTGAACTGGAAAACCCTTCTTTCGATCCAGGGGAGTTTTCCGGATGTCTCATTCGGGTTCCTGAGATTTCCCGGCCATGGGGAAATCGAGGATTGTCTTTCCCGTCTGGCGGTGGGAACGGCCGAACGCTTCGCAAGCAGGGTTGGTTACCGGGTGGAACCCAACCCCGACCGGCCGACGCTCCGCCGCCTCGTCCGGACCGAAGTCTTCCATCCGAAGCACCCCCTTGCCCGGAGGTATCCGCTTGGGAAAATGGAGAGCGTCCTGACCGACCGGCTGAACCTGTTCGATATCAAGCCCGAGCTGATCGAGTCGGGCGGACATTCCCTTCTCGTCTTCCGGGTGACACTCCAGTTGATCGATTCATCACGGCCTGGGCAGATATCCAGGACGATTCCCGGCGGGGCGGGACTCCAACGTCCCGCTGATGGAACGATTGCCGATTTCTTCGAGGTTGTGAACTCCGAGTTTTACCGGTTGATGATCGACCGCCGAAACTTCAACCCTAACTGGCAGACCAGGATTTCCGGACCATGATCCACCCCCGAAATCAGAGAATTCGGGTAACGACGAAGCCGGCTCGTTCGTATTTCATGTGAGGAATGGAAAAATGAAATCGATTGCGATTGACGAGGTGCCATTGGAAGCGTGCGACCAGCCTTTCCCCACGAGCCTGGTGCCGCCACACAATTTTGGCACCCGTCGTAGTTCGCGATACCCCTTTTGTTTGTTGCTGGTATTGCTGGCTTCGATCGTTGTCCCCTCACTTTTCGCTCAGGAAACGATTCTTCCCTCGGAGGAAGAGGAGATTTTCCTTCCCGAGCCGCAGGCCCCCGCATCGGCCTCCGGCAACGACGCGGTTGCACCCTCACCTGGGACGGCCACCGGAACGGCCGCCACAGGCTCCATCCCGGTCGGGGACCCCGGAACCGGAAGTTTCGATCCCGGTTCCTCCCGCTCCGAAGACCAGACATCGATCTGGGCCGACCTTCTGAAACTCCTCGGAAAAGTCCTTCGGAACTTCCTCACCAAAAGAAGTTGAGCGAAGTCATCCGTCCCCGTCCTCTCCCATGATGCCGAATACCGGGAAGAAGGTGGTTCGCCTTTTCGGGAATTCACCAGCCAATCCTACCGTTTCCGGGGAATCTGGGACCGCCCCACGAAAAACCCGGAATCGTGAGACATCGGTGTAGCCGATCATGGTAGGATGGAAGAGAGAGGTTGCAGACCTCACAGGCTCGGAACCTCCCCCGTGTGAAAAGGGCCTGTACTCCTGTGGCGCAATTGCGGCCAAGGGGGTCCTTTTGGGGTTTTGTCCGGCGGATGCCGTAGTCCTTTGCGAAGCGGATCTCATTTTCCAATCCGGAGGATTTGAATGATCGGGAAACACTTTTCGGTCTCGCGGGAACTCTTTTCCCTGTTAGCCTTGACAGCCGCCCTGTTCTTTTGGGGAAGCCCCGTGGCCGGGGAACCGATATCGGTCTACCAGATGGGGACCTTCAAACCGGGTTCTCAGGTCATGCTTTTTGGGGACAGGGTCAACATGAGAGCCCAACCCGACACGAAAGCCCCGGTGGTGAAAAATCTCTCCATCGGAACCCCTCTCATGATCGAAGGCGACCCGAACGGGACGTTCCAGAACAACGGATTCGAAAGCGGCTGGTACAAGGCATCGGTGATGAACTCCAAGGAACCCGCGGAGGGGTTCGTCTGGGGAGGGCTCCTTTCGCTCTGTTCAACCCACTGGAACGAAGACGGGCGCTTCCTCGGCCTCTCGCTCGGAATCGTGAAGGGCAATCCGAATGATTTCGCGGGTGAAGCCCGGGTGCTTGAGTTCGGCCAGATCGTCGCCACGACATCCTTTTCATGGATCTGTACCAAGATGGGCGACGAGAAATCCTACGGCTACAATGTCTCCATCGAGGAGATACCCTGGAAGGGGGCGCCCGTTTTCAAGAAGGTGTTCCAGATCGAATGCACCTATGACGCGTGCGGATATGCGCGCGGGAAGCAGATGTTTTTCTGGGACGGGAAACACCTTTTCTCCGGCCCTCAAGCCATCGGGGTATCCGAGGCGGGAGTGTTTCATGTTTCGTCCGGCTTCGTTCTTCCTGGGGAGGAAAAGGTCAAACCCGACGAAATCCTTGTCAGGACCGTCGAAAGCCAGGAGGATCCCAAATCGGCAAAAAAGCGGGAAGTCCTCTTCGTCTGGAACGGCTCGGCCTGGGAAGAAAAGGGAACCGTCGAAACCCCGATTCCCTATGAGGACGCCGACTAGTCGCGGATCCGGGAATCTTCGAGTTCAAGATACCCGTTTCGATAACCCCCGGAATGCTCCGGGCACTCGAGTGGGCCGACTCATTCTCCCGGTTTTCGGGCATCGAGGAGGAGCATGTATCCGTTCCGGAGCGGGGCAAGGTTCCTGAACCCGATCCTTCCCACCAGTTCGAGAATCCCCTTTTCGGTGAAATCGTTCGAAAGGAAACCCAGCTCGACGTAGCGCCGGGCAAGGATTTTGGGGAAATGACCTCCCGGCCGGAGAAGAATGGAGGCATGAAAAGTGCCCCCCGGAAGCAACACCCGGAAGGCTTCAGCGAGAACGAGTTCGGGATCGGGAATCACGTGCAATCCGCCGTAGCAGCACACCCGATTGAAAGTGCGATCGGGAACGGGGAGTGCCCGCGCATCCGCAAGAATGCTCCTGAAGCCCTCCCCTGCGGCTCCCGCAGGAGAACCTTTCGGGAAACCATCACCCCTCAGGTTTCCCTCGGCTTTCACGAGCATCGGTCGGGAGATATCCAGACCGAGAAGGGCGACGGGGGGCGCGATCCTTCTCAGGGCAAGTCTTGTCAGGGAGCCGTCTCCGATCGCCAGGTCAAGGATGGGGAACGGGGCCGATGAGAGTGCGTTCCGATAATGGCCGACAAGCCTCCCGAGACTTCCCCGCCAGACGGTGAGCATGTTCAGAAGCGCCAACGGAGCGTAGGCGATGGAGTACAGAGAATAGGCCCAATTGACCTTTCCGGTCATTCCGGTAGCGGTTTTTGAAAGGAATGCCGAAAAGTCGATTCCGCGGAAATCGGGGGTGAGGACCGCTCGCTTTCCGCATCCGGGGCAGGAAGCCCCTCCGTTCGCTGCGCGATCGAGTACAATTCGGCAGGAAGGACATGCCAGGAGGTCTTTCCACCAACCTGCCGAATCGGGGAACAACCCTGAACCGCCCACTCCCGGAGCCACCTTATCAGCGCGGGTGAAGGGGGATTTCGGCGGCATATCCCAGCTCCGTCCCGCTTCCATCCCGAATTGTCATCTGGACCAGAACAACTTTTGGTGTAAGGGCCGTAAAGGTGATCTCGTGGAAGTCGCGGCAGACCTCTTCGCGGTTCCGGATGTCGAATCCTCCCGAAGCCGGCTCGGAATAGGAATACAAGGTCATCGTCGGGGTGGCTGAAGAGGGGGCTGAACCTCCGGGATCCTTGTCCAGATAAAGGATTCGAGACCGCCCCTGGCCGTCTTTTACAACCAGTGTCGAAAGGGAGGAGCCGGGGAACGGTTTCAGGATCTCCAGGCTTCCGGCAAGAGATCTTGTGATCCTTTCGACGGCATTCCCGATTTCCGGCCGGGAGGCATTCTTCCTGACATCCCGGAAGAGATCGGGGAACCTGGAGGGTAGATAGCCCCACGCGAGGAAAAGGAACACAGCCGCAATTCCTCCCAGAAACATCCGATCTCGGGCGTTCGCCAATTTCCTGATCCTCCCCTGAGATTCCAACGTCCCTGTCTATTCTATCGGAGATCCGCTCATTTTCCAAAACAATCGAAACTGAAACAAAGTTGCTGGGAGAAGAGCCACCGAGGCGCTGAGGCACCGAGGAAAGAAGTGGATTTTTCCACCTAAACCCAACCGTCGTGTCACCAGCCGCCATTTGAATCATACCCGGCTCTTTTCATTTCCAGCAGCTTTTTACCATCACTCCGAAGTTCTCCATCTGGCCCAACATGCCGGTATAACGTCTGACGGGTAATCCTCATTCCCCGTGAAAAAAGAGATTGCCAACCGGTTTTTTCTGTATTACAATATACTCGTAGGTATTCAAGTTTTTGGAGGCCACTATGCCACGTAGAGCAACGGAACCGACTGCTACCATTACCGTCCGTCTTCCTCTGCCCCTGATCGACGTTCTCGACCAGGAGGTCAACCGGCTTCGCCAGGAGACCCCCGGCCTGAATGCCACGAGGGCGGATGCCATCCGCTACCTGATCTCCCTGGCCAAAACCAGGTTGGATATGTCGGCTTTTTACGAGCCGAGGGTCTACTCTGACGCGGAAATGGCAACGTTCGAGGCCGAAGACAAGATCCCGGCCAAAACCCGTTCCTGGCTTGAGAAACACTACAAGCGATGACCCCAAAGGCCCGGTTGTTCCTGGATTCTTCCGTTTGGTTGGCCGGTCTGGGTTCCCCCCTCGGGGCTGCTGGTTGGGTCCTCTTCCTCGCGGAATCGGGGGAAATCGAAGTCATTACCTCAGAACAGGTTCTGATAGAGGTTCGGCGGAACATTGAGGTAAAGAAGATCCCGCATGGTGCAAGGCTTGGCACCATCCTGTCCAATCGGAAGCCTCTTGTACTGCCGCATTTCAAGGAAACCGAACTGTTGCGTTGGGTTTTCCTTGTCCCTCCGAAGGATTGTCACGTCCTGGCCGGGGCCTTCAAATCGAAGGCCGACGCCCTCATTTCCCTGGATAAGGACCACATCCTCTTGCCGAAGGTGCGGGCTTCCTTCCAGGTTCCAATCATGTCCCCAGGTGAGTTCCTGGTGGCATTCCACGAAGAGAGCAAATCTTGAAGGATACCCCCGTGAACGACAACCACGATCCGCTGAAGCATTTAACGTCCCACCTTTGGGAAGCCGCCAACATCCTTCGCGGCCCCGTAGATGCCGCCGACTTCAAGACCTACGTGTTCCCTCTCCTTTTCTTCAAACGCATTTCCGATGTCTACGACGAGGAATACGCCGCCGCTCTCGAAGAGTCTAGCGGGGATGAGGAATACGCCCAATTCTCCACGAACTACCGTTTCCAGATCCCCAAGGATTGCCATTGGCAGGATGTTCGCGCCATTCCAACCAATGTCGGCCAAGCTCTACAACGGTAAGCGCTCAATGGAAGCCATATTGTGACTGACCATTGTTCCCCGGGTTATCTCGAGTCGGAGACGCTTGAACTGGGTCTCTTGGCGAAACAACGGGATGCCAGCGACGAATTTTGCGGTGACCACATGTGCAACCAGCTCTGGGGTGGCGATTCCGCGGGGAATAATCTGGGGAGGCATGGGAGCGATCTTTACTTCCCCGGGCGCTCCGATCTCTCTCGCGCACTGACAATCGGGAGCATACTTGGCCCGGACGATTTGTCTGACAAAGATCTCAGCGGGCTTGATGCAGAGGCGTTCGGTGACTTCCTCTCCAATCCGCTTCATGGGGTGACCACAGGGAGAGATCTTCTCCTTTTCGGAAGATCGTCCGAAGAGGTAACTCTTGAGGAGTCGATTCTGTTCCTCGAGCTGGGCGACATACTGCTCGAGTCCCTCGATCCGCTGAACAAGTTCTGGGATCGTTGGAGAGGGATGGTTATCGCGGTTTTTCGTCCGGCTCATTACCGGGGCATTATACCATATTCCTTGATTTTGTACAAGAAGCAAATTCAGAAAATCGTTGAATATTCCAGCTTAGCGTGTCCTTTCACCCGAAGGGGGTCCAGCCCATCCAGCAGCCAGTTCAGCTCCCGAGGTGTCCATTCAAGCACATCCGCCTCGCTTACGGGCCATTTGAAACGTTGCCGCTCCAGGCGCTTGTGGAAAATCCAGAACCCGTTAACATCCCACAAGAGCATTTTGACGACAGTCCGTTTCCGATTGCAGAACGCAAACAGATGTCCAGAAAATGGATCCCGGTCCAAATGCTGAGCGACAAGAATGGAAAGTCCGTCAATTCCCCTTCTCATGTCGACACTCCCAAGGGCGAGGTAGACCTTGGTTCCAGCCCCCAAGGAAATCACGAAAAGCCTTTCAAAACTTGAACGACCTGTCTCAACGCCTGACGGGAAAAGTCAGCGGGAATCGTCAGACGAAATCGAAAACCAATTTGAAGGGTAAGATCTCCTGGCCGGGGACCTTCCCCTCTTGCAGCCGAATGGATCCGTTCAGCAATTCCAACGAACTTCACCGGAGTGGGCGCATCATTGCATCCTGATTTCTTCTCGGGGAATTTCCCAGTCTCCAACGATTTGGAAGGTGCCTCAACGGAAATAACTTTCCCCTAACGTGACCAGTAAGACAGGGACTTTTGGGAAATGTTGTTTCGACGGGAGTATTCCGCGATGGTTAGGCCACTCTGACGCCAAGCAGACAGATGGTGGCCCCAAGCAACGCGGCGCTTGGCGAGATCTTGCGAAAAATCCATGATGGGCATCTCCTTGAAAATGAAGTGATGCTCATCATGCCAGGAAGTCTCCCTCCCTGGAAGATGGGGTTAATTGAGCGCTTACAGAGCAAAAACCGGGACAAGTCCTCTGGGTCATGCTACAATGTTCACGGTGTGCCCCGGAAACCCCAAATCCTGCCCTCGCACCCAAAAAAGGAGGGAGTCGAAATGCCTGCCGCCGCGAAAACCTCTTCCATTACCGTCCTTGAATCCAGGATCTCCTATTTCGAGACCGGGTCGGGGAAATCGGTTTTCATGCTGCACGGGAATCCGGGAACGAAAAACGATTTCAAGGCCATCGCAGATCACCTTGGGAAGAACGGCTGCCGTTGCATCTCGGTCGATCGTCCGGGCCACGGGAACAGCGAAGAGCTTTTGCCCAACGAGCCCAATCCATGGCTTGACGCCGAGGCGTTTTCCAAGATCATTTCCAAGCTTTTCGATGGAAAGGCGTACATCGTCGGGTATTCCCTCGGGGCTTTTCTGGCCCTGAAGCTTGCAATCAAGTTTCCCGCGATGGTCCAAGGAATCGGGATGATCGCCCCATACGTAGTTCCAAAAGACCCTAACGAGAAGCCCTCCTCCGTTCCCGGATATGCCAACAGCGCCTTTCTTCGAACGGCAATGGGAATGCTTCTGCCCTCACTGGCATCGGGAAAGATGAGGAAGCACCTTCAGGATGTCTACCAGCCGGCGACCATCCCACAATCTGCTCTCGAAGAAGATCTCCACCGGTTCACCAACTTCGAGTATCTTCTGGCGACCATGTCTGACAAGAATGCGATGCTCCAGATCGCTTCGGAGGTCTATCAGAAGCTTCCCGAGATCAAATGCCCGGTTCTGACGATCGGCGGGGTCAAGGACGTCATCTGCAACCAGGAAACCCAGGCGGAGAAAATCTGCACGGGTATCCCGGGTTCGGAGAAGTTCCTGATCGAGGATGGAGGGCATGGGCTCCCATTCACTCATCCGAAGCCCGCCTCGGAAAAACTACTGGAACACATGAAGAAGACCGGTTGAGTCGGTCGAAGCCCCCCGCCCTCAGGACCAATCCGCCATGGGTTTCCCGTTCCTGAGGGAAACGGAGATCGTCCCTTTCCGTTGTCCGAAGGAATCGAAAGCTGTTTCCTCGAGGATCTTCGAAATCCTGCTTCCCAGACCACGGGCTCCAATCTGCTTTTTCAGGGCTTCGTCGACGACCGAGTCGAGGACGTTTTCGGCGATTTCGAGCCTGATCCCCTCCGCTTCGAACTCGGCGACGAACCTCGGAAGGTAGTTGTCGGCCAGAATCCGGTGCAGGGTTTCCCGGGAAAGCGGTGCCATGGCGATGATCCGGCCGAACCGACCAATGAGCTCGGGAAGGAAACCATACTGCTGGAAGGCGGCGATGTTGTCTGCTTCATCCTCCCCGAGGGAATAGGCGATCGGTTCGCGAGGGTTCTTCTCGCGGTTGAACCCAATGGTTTCGCGATTGGTGTTGACGCGCGCGGTTCCCTTGAACCCGGAAAATGCCCCTGAGGCGATGAAGAGGATCTCGTGGGTCCGGATTCCCGCCCGCTCGCTATAAATCGAGTCGCAGAAGTCGAGAGGAACATCCATCTGGAACCCCTCGATCATCTTCAGAAGCTCCTTCTGGACTCCGTATCCCGATACGTCCTTCGTCGTTCCCGCCCCATCGAACCTGAGGTTCGAACTCGCCCCCGCAAGCTTGTCGAACTCGTCGATGCAGACCACCCCATGCGGGATCAGTGGGGTCCTGTTCTGGCCGGCCCGGACGAGGCGGGTGATGATGGTTTTGACCGAATCCCCGACGTAACCGGTTTCCGAAAAGCCGGTGATATCGATCACGACGACCGGCAGCGGCATCAGTTTCCCGAAAAGGGTCTCCACGAGGAAGGTCTTCCCGCACCCTGTCGGACCCATGAGAAGGACATTTGTCTTGGGAGGAAGTTGCTCGGGGGGAACCTTGTGGAAAAGGATCCGCTCCACCCTGCGCATATGCCGGTAGGCGGTCAGGCAAAGGGCTTTCCTGGCTTCGGGCTGGCCTTTGTATCCCAGCTCCGAAAGGCGGTCGAACAGGGCCCGGGGCGGGATCGCCCGGAACTCGGAGCGCACGAGGCCGGGGAGATCTGGTTCGGAATCGAGGGTCCTTTCGGTTCGTGGCGGGGTCATGGTTCACCTCCGGAATCAGTCTTTGGGGTTGCTGCGGGAGCCCGGGAGAAGGACTCCTCGGTGAAAGCGAAAAGGCGGACGGGGATGAGTTTTCCCTTGACGTTCGTTTCCCCCAGCGAACGCATAGGGACTCCCACCGGAAGAAGCCGGACGCTTGCCTCGCTGAAAACCGCATGGGGCGAATCGACCGTTTCGGATATACTCTGAGCGCGGGCGGCAACATTGACCGTATCTCCGATAACGGTAAAGTCGCGTTGTTCCCCGGAACCGAGGATACCTGAGATCAGGGGACCGCTGTTGACTCCAACGGAAAACGGCAATGGGAAAACGCCCTGTTCGTGGCAGGTTTTCAGCTTCTCCAGGAGGGCGAAAGCCTTCCCAGCCGCTTCCCTTGCGCCGTGCATCCTGTGGGAAAAAGTGACGAGGATCTTTTCGCCGATGATCTTGTCCACATCCCCCCCGAATGCCTGTACTTCCGCGCATACCGTGCTCAGGAACGAATTCACGTTCCCGAAAAGCAGACCCGGATCCGTGGTTTCGAGAAGACCTTCGAAACCGGGGATTCCGAAGTACAGGACGGTCATCTCCTCCCTCCGGCCTTCCCTGGCGAGGGCTTCGTCATCCGAAGTCTGGGTTGCACGCCCTGCCGATGAGGATACCATCCGTTGCAGGAGGTTTCTCTGTTCGAGTCCACCCACCATCCTGTTGAAAGCCCGACAAAGGTCGCCAAGTTCATCCGAACGATCTGCCGAAAGCCGGCCCGAGAGAATATTGTCGCGGACTTCCCGGATTCCGGCCTGAAGGTCCGAGATCGGGCGAAGGAAATCCCTGGAGGTGGATAGCGCGAGAAGGAAAATGAGGAACAATGCCAGCGCATACTGCTGGAGATTGCGCGTTCGAAGGGCATCCGCTTCTTCAACCAACGGAGAGAGGGGAACCATCCCCACGAATATGAACAGGTTCGAATTCTTCGACGGAGAACCCTCCACGAGAAAAGTTTCCGTTCCAAACGGGACTTTCAGGCTCAACGGTCCTCCAACCGCATTGACCTGATGTGCGACCAGCCTGAGAAAGGGAAATCGCTCGCCCGTTTCGGGAATCGGGCTTCCCCCGATCAGGTTTCGTTTGAAACCGAAAACCCTGGTATCGTCTCGACCCCCGGAGAAAAGAAAGGAGAGCTTGTTCCTCTCGTTGTATTCGGTTTTGAAGAATACGGTTGCCTGGAACTCCGGCCGATTCAGGCAGGGAACGAAAACCTGAAGAACCGCCATGATTCCGATCCCGGCATGGATCAGGACAGGCTCGGTCCGGTTGAAGAGGAAATCGAGGAAGGTGTCGGGCCCGAGGGTGGCAAGGAACACCTTTTTCTGGGAATCGAGGAAAAGCTCACGCCGGGCTTCAGAAAGGGAGTTTCTCCCTCCCACGGGGGCAAGATCGTCAGGAGCCCGGTCAATCGATCGGGGATGCCCGAGATCGCCAAATGTCGGTTTCGTCAGATCCCGGACCGTTTCGGCGAGAAGACCGAGGCGTCCCGGTTCTCCGCGGACTTCGGGGGGATGCTCCCCCGTGATTCCGTTCGGATCTGTCAGGATCACCTTTCGGACCGACAAATCCAGGGGGGGATCGAAGATGTCCTTGAAGAGCCTTTCAGCAAGGGCATTTGCATCCGATGTAAGACTGGTCGAAGAAGCCGGGAGAAGGGAGACTTCCATCCGGTTTGAAAGTCGGGACCAGCAATCCCGTATCACCGGATCCAGAAAGAGCTTCCTGATGGCAGTCCAGAGCATGGGCCGGTGGAGAACCATCTTCCGCTCGACCAGATCGATCTCTTTCAGGAGCGCCTGCCGTTCCTGATTGCAACGGTTCTCGAGGAACTCCTCGGCGAGAGGGTCGTTGATGAAGAACGTTGTCCCCAGGGGAAGCGCGGCGGCAACGAGGAAGCCCCCAAGCAGTTGGCGGCCCAGGGAGGAGAAGAACCCCCGGCCCCGAAAAACCGCCAGAATCCACCAGAATGCCCCGACCGCGAAAACCACTGCGGCGAAAGCCCTGATCATAAGATCTTTCCGAACATCGGCCGCGGGGAGCTCAGGAATTCTGACCGCACAGGCGACTTTATAAGGCCGGTCGATCAGTACTGTTCCTGTTCCGATGCTCCACCCATCGGGGGGGATAAATCGAAACGGCCGTTGACCTCCCGGGAAGGCCAAACCCGGATCGGCGAGGGGGAACTCGGGGTTCCTCGCCCACTCTTCAGAATCATCGGATTTGAAGGCCACTTCCGAATTCGAGCCCCGCAGATTCCTGACGAGCGAGTCGATTCTGGAGCTTCTCCTGGTCCGCGAACCCCGGTAGGGAGTTCCCCGGACTTCGGCGGCTTTGGTTGGATCCTCGATGATGATGACGAAAGCCCCGATCGTGAATTCCGGCCGGAACCTCGGATGGAAGAAGGATTTTCCAGCGGGGAACCGGAGCCCTCTGGGTTCAGCCTTGACAAACCGGTCCACCTCGCGGAAATCGTTGATGGTCTGCCAGAAAAACTCGCAGGGTTTGCCCATCCAGGTCACGTTGATAATCCTCGCCCTCGCTTCTGTTGTCATCAACCCGACATCGTGCGCGATTCCAAGATATTTGGAAAGTGAGGCATTCTCCTCGCGGAAGTCACTGGCATTCTTGATCCCAACAACATCGCTGACCATCCGACGCAGGAAACTTTCGAGAAAGGCCCTGCCCTCCGCGTCGAGGTCCGGACCTCTTTTCATCACCTCAACGAACTCGGATCCATCGAGGGAGGCGACCTTTCGAAAATCCCGGGGAAGCCCCAGCAGGTAGAAGGCCCGGGGGACGGTTCCGGATGCCTCGAGGGACTGCAGGGCGTTTTCCGCCGCGCTCTTCAGGTTCGGAAGGCAGTTTTCAAGAGACTTCCCGCTCACCTCCCCGGCGATATCCTGGCTAAGCTGCTCCAGCCGTTCATCCATCAGGAAACGGTCGAGATTGTTCTTCCCGAGAAGCTCGATTATCTTTTCTCCGGTCTCCACCGCCTGAGTCCGGTTTTTTTCCTCGACCCGGGACCGGGATTCCGAAAGACCATTCAGGAACATGAGCAGCGGAATCGCCAGAACGACCAAGCCCGTAAGAAGGGGGAGAAACCTCCTGGAAAAGTCTGCCATCGTCTTACCCCTCAGCTGCATCTCAGGAAATTCCACCCCGGTTCCCCTTTACGAAATCCCTGGGGAAAACCATGGCGGCAACTTCGTGACCTTCGAGAGGAACGAGTCCTTCGCCGGGCTTTCCGAGCGCATCTTTCATTCCGGGCTGAATGACCATCGGCAACCAGGGGACATTCTTGCTGAGTGATTCGAGGTTCGCCGCTTCCTTCATGGGAAGCCCCAGGTAGGCAGGTTCGAAACGGAACCGGGGATCCCCGACATTTCCCAGAAGGAGCTCTCCGCACGATAACCCGACACCGACGTCGTAAGGGAACACTCCCCGGGCAACCCTCTCTCGGGAGATCTCCCCTACCGTCTCGAGGATCGCGAGGCCGCAACGAAATGCCCGGATCTCGGCAGAATCTCCCGGAGGGTGTCCGTTCCCATGCGGGGGGTGAGTGGGGTTCCCGAAACACTCGCCTGCGGGAGCCGCAGGGGAGGGGTTCCCGAAACACTCGCCTGCGGGAGCCGCAGGGGAGGGGTCTTCTTCCCCGGATGATTCGAAGACCCCAAACAAGGCATCTCCAACGAACTTCTCTATCTTCCCGCCGTGTTCGAGAACGATAGGGACCATCCGGTCGAAGTGGTTGTTGAGGAGGGACGTTATCGTCCCTGGTTTCTCCTGCTCACATTTGGTGGTAAACCCCCTTATGTCGGAAACCAGCACCACAGCACGAACCCGGGTGACCGTAGAACCTGTGGAGGCCATACCCCCCTGGTCGAGGAGCTCCCGGGCTTTCCCTGAAACGAGCTTCAGAAGCCGCAAGCGGTGAGCAACCCCTTCAGCCATCTCGTCAAAAGCGGTGGAAAGCATTCCAAGCTCGTCTTCCCTACGAAGGGCCAACTTGGTTTCGAACTCCCCCGAAGCGATCGTGTCGAGGCCGAGTTTGATCTTCTCGACAGCGGGTACCAGCCGGTTGCGTGTGAAGGCGGCAAGGCCCAGGATTATCAGAAGAGCGAGAATCAAGCCGAGGGTGATGGTACGCCGCGCCCGCCAGAAACCCATGGACCGGACGGCAAGGGGAAGGCCAACCGCAATCACCGTATCGCTCATCGAGTCCATGGGTCGGGCGGCCCCAAGCCATTCCTGACCGGAGAAGGTGACCTTTTCCCACGACAAACCTCCTCTCTTGGAGGCATGGACCGCAACCGACCGGAGAAGTGGATACGCTTCCCCGGTTTCCCCTTCGGGGAAAACCCTTGTCAGACGGGAATCCTTGATCTTGAAAGCCGCGATCTCACCCCGGGGTTGATCGGAGAGAAAATCGGAGGCGGACTGCCTGATCGTCTCCGCATCGAGAGCGGACAAAACCCATCCGACCAGCATCACGACATCCTCCACGCCACGTGGAGCGAGGAACTCGTGGATCTTGTAGAAATTGGTCCGCCCCGAATGGACCATCTCGGCAAGCGTTCGGCGATGTTCAGCGGTCTCGAGAATGCTCCCGTGGGTCGTCTGATCATAAGTGGAGTAGACGGCGTGGTCTTCGACCGACAAGGGGTCGGGCCCCGTTAGAAAACGGTTCTGACCTTTCCCCAATCGCTCCCTCATGAAGGTCACGAACATTATCCGCAGGAAGTCCACCAGTCCCCGGACGTCGTTGGACCCCTCCTCTTCGAATCGACAGTAGTTTCTACCCCGAATGTCGAAAAATGCGATCAGGGAAAGCGGAAGCGAAGCCTTGTCGAAGGCTTTCCGACAGTAGTCCAGGGTCTTTTCCGGATCGGGTTTTGCGTCTCCGAGAAGGGAAAGAAGAAACGGATCCCGGGTGAGCTTGAAAAACACCGCCTGATAGCGGGTCTTGGTTTCCTCCTTGACCATGTCGATCTTTTCGAGCCTGGCTTTCAAGGTTCCCCGTAGGTCGCGGAGAATGCTTTCCTCTTTCTCCTGGTTGAAGGAGACCGCAGATATGACCAGCATGGAAATGGGAACCGAGGCTGCGAGCAGAAACTGGGCCATGAACCTCGACCTCAGCTTCATCGCGGGCCACCGTCCTAGAAGAAAACCCCGGGCAAGGATGACTATCCACCCGCAGGAAACCAGGACGAAAAGGGAGGTTATCCAGAGCGGAAATGGAATCGCCGACGGGGTCTTCACCAAAACCACAGCGCAATGGGTCGAGTTTATGGCAATTCTCGAAAAGAGAGACCACTTTCCGATTTCGACCCCATTGGGGAATCCGACGAACTCAACAGGAGCCGACCTGAGTTCCAACCAGAACCCCGAAAGCCACCTCTTGAACGCACGGGATTTCCGAAGCACAGTCGGAAGAACGCTTCCAACCTGGGAGGGGTGGACTCTGAGAAATGCCGGGATAACCTTTTCAGGGCCGCGGTCGGAAACGCCAAGGGAAGAAACCCGGTTATCGACGGCGGAATCCATTGCCAGCTGGAACCCTGCCTTCACAGACGACCGGGATTCGGGAATGAGGACCATGAAACCACCGTAGATCTTTCCACGGCTCATGATGACGTCCCAAAGAAGGATGTGGATCTTCCGGCGGTAGACCACCCGGGTGGGCAAACCCCGCTGAAAGTCCCCCTGAACCTCGGCGGGAAAGGAATCACCAAAGATCACTTGGAGTGTTTTCTTTCCCCGCCGGCTGTCAAGAGAAGCCAGAGGAATCTTCAATGCCCGCGAAACCAGGTACTGGAAACCGAATTCGAGTGAACGCCTGCTGCCCCTGAGCGGTTTCGAGGAAAATACGAGAGCGGGGGGGACCAGGGCCCCGGATGCAGTCATCCCTTCCTTTCCACCGAAACGGAAGCCGAAAAAGACGTTCCCCGGAAACGGTTTTTCCAGGTGATGGCAGGCCACTGACTCAATCGAAGCATGCGCGGCAAAGGTGGAAGCCCCGTATGAGGGGCCACTCCCTCCCCAGGACTTTTCCTGGAAAATTCGACCAAGATCAGCCTTGATGAGCGCGGAGAGCCGGATGATCTGGTCCCGGAGATTCCATTGGAGAGTCATTGAATCGAGGACCTGCGCAGCTTTCTCTTCAGTTTCGATGCGCCGGAAAAGTGAGGCCCGCTCACGGAAATTGAGGAACCCCATGGCAAGGAGAATCAGCGGAAGATAACACAGGACAATGGCAATCCCCAGCGGGAACCACGAGGCGAGGGGGTGTCCCGGAACACTCGCCTGCGGAACCCGCAGGCTAGGGGGTCCCGGAACACTCGCCTGCGGAACCCGCAGGCTAGGGGGTCCCGGAACACTCGCCTGCGGAACCCGCAGGCTAGGGGTCTGAGGCCCCG